>JAAUZB010000020.1 GCA_014804775.1 Roseburia sp.
AATTACCCTTTCCGACGGCGAAGTGAAAGAAGTGGACTTGTCAGCACTAATAACACAATATGAGTTTGTAGACAGCGGAACCATTGCATATACTGTGTATCCAGACGGAAGAGTGACATTCGCGGTCAAAGAGGGCAGCATTGAGGAAAGGCATCTGCGACCAAACTATCTTGCAGACATCAAAGTGGAAGTTGCAAAGGCAAAGTCTAGCGCAGATAATGCTGCAGAAAACGCAGAAGAATCAAAAAACAGCGCGCTAAAAGCAGAAAGCTATGCTCACGGCGGCACAGGAAAACGAGAAAATGAGAATACAGACAATGCGAAATATTACAGTGAACAGGCAAAAGCAAGCGCAGAGAAAGCGAGTAATATTGTTACGCAAAATGTGGTTCTACAATCAGAAAAAGGCGTTGCGAATGGCGTGGCAAGTCTTGGGAGTGACGGAAAAGTGCCAAGCTCACAGCTCCCAAGTTTTGATGGGGGCGTAACTGGCGTAAAAGGAAGCGCGGAAGCTGAATATAGAACTGGAAATGTAAATATAACAAAAACAAATATCGGATTGGGCAATGTCGGCAACTTTAAAGCCGTGTCAACGGTAGCGTCGCAGGGATTGACAGACGCAGAAAAAGCGAATGTAAGGGAGAATATCGGAATCGAAGCGGTGAGCAAAACTTCAGACGGATTAGTCCCGAAACTCCCAAACGAAACAACTACTACGAAGTATTTTAGGCAGGATGGCACATGGCAGATGCCAGAAGTCCCTCTTAAAACCGCTAATTGTGGAACTAAAGATTTGACTATCAATCCGAACGGAATTACTCGAATCGAGTGGGGGGGACCAGGCGGTGCTGTTAGAGTGGTTGATAGCCAAATGAGTTGGGGAGGGGCGTATTATCCTGCATATTGGTGCGCGGGAGCGAGTAGTGGTAAAGTAATAATGCTCTATTACAACGACACGGCAAATACGCTAAAATTTAGCGGTGCGCAACTCAAAATATATTATCTGTAGCAAAAGAAGAATGAAAGGAGATCACATGGACGAATTAAAAATCGAACACAGAATCGCAGAGGTTGAGCAGCGCGCATTTGGGCAATAAAATGGTACAAACCATTGTAAAAAACGTGATAATCTTATAACAAAACAACAGGAGATATGCTTATGGATGGGAATTACATAACAAAAGAAGTACACGATGAATTTGCCCGACGGATGGATACTGAGAACCGGAGACTATCAGAAGAGGACAAGCGGCAAAATGCGCGTATTGAGGAATTGGAAGAGAATGTCAAAGAAATACATAAATTGACCGCATCCATGGAGCGCATGTCTGCCAATATGCAAAACATGCTAGAAGCTATTGAGCGGCAGGGGAATCTTCTGGAAAAGCAGATTAACCGGATCGACGAAATGGAAAAAGAGCCGGTAAAAGATAGTAAACAAATCAAAATGTCTGTTATTACAACGATAATAAGTTCGTTAATAGCCGCAGTTGTAAGTGCTATGATTACGCTTTTATAAGAAAGGAGAACAATATGAATAAGATTAATTGGAAAAGAAAACTGACAAGTAGAAAATTTTGGGCGGCGGTTGTAGGTTTTGTAACTCAGCTTATGGCTATGCTTAATGTATCAGATAATACGGCGGTGCAGGTTACGGCTTTGATCATGGCAGGCGGCACGCTGATTGCGTACATTATCGGTGAGGGATTAACAGATGCCGCGAACATCGGGGCACAGGAAGGAGAAAAATAATAATATGATTATTAATGTGCATGCGGGGCATAACCCCGACGGGAAAGTAGCTTGCGGAGCAGTAGGAATCATTCGCGAATCGACAGAAGCGCGCAGAGTTAAAGATGAGGTCATCAGCCAGCTCCGCCAGCTGGGGCATATTGTATATGACTGCACTTGCGAAAATGGGACAAGTCAGGCAGATGTGCTGACGAAGATCGTGACGGCTTGCAACTTACATAACGCTGATCTGGACGTCTCCATCCATTTTAACGCAGGCGCCGGCGATGCGACCGGAAACGGCAAAACCACTGGTGTGGAAACATATATTTACAGTGCGGACAGTAAGGCAAAACCGTATGCGGAAAAGATTTGCAGCGCCATTGCAGAACTCGGCTTTAAAAACCGTGGCGTAAAGACAAACGCAGAACTCTATTTTCTGCGGAAGACAAAGGCTCCTGCTATGCTGATCGAATGCTGCTTTGTGGATGATAAAGACGATGTGGAGCTTTATGATTATAAGTCGATGGCAGACGCGATCGTCTTTGGCATTACCGGTCAGACGGCACAGCCCTTACAAAATGTCACGGCAGCTCCGGACGCATCAGCATCCGGAGCAGAGACCACAGTCGGAACCAAACGGGAGCTCTACCGTGTACAGGTCGGTGCTTACAGTGTAAAAGACAATGCTGACCGGATGCAGACGCGGCTTAAGAAAGCAGGGTTTGATGCGATCATTGTAAAAGCATAGGCACATGAGGACGGTGATTAAATTTCACCGCCCTCATTTTCATAATGTCTTTTAAAATCTTCATAATCAAAATCTTCTATATCATAAACGCAAATTCTCAATTCTTCAATTTGCTTTTTTGACAATTTGGTATAGGATGAGCCACTTGAAATGCAGATCGCTCCGTTTCTTGCCTGATAAACATTAAATTTAACTGTCATGTTTTCCTCGCTTTCTCCCGGCGCAACCCCGCCGGGTGGGTGGTGTGGTTAAATCTCAACCACTTCTCCAACTCTTGAATTTTCAAAGATACCGTCTGAAATCTGTCCGTCAAGTTCTCTTTCACACTCTTCCGCTGTGTTCCTTGTGATACGGATAATGCTATAATCGTTTGTACCTGTCTTGTCAGAGTTCTCAACCTCGATTTTTCTTACATTGTCGCCATCTGTCCAATCGTATGTATAGGACGGATTAAAACTTTCTCTCTGTCTGTGTCCCTCTGCTCCATATACTTTCCATGCTCTTGTTACTGCCATATCCTTCACCATTTTAACCTTTCTGTTTTTAGGCTCTTGCCCTTTGCTTGATTATATATTATCACACTGGTAACCAATAGTCAAGCACTTTTTTAAATATTTTTATTGATTTTTGGTAACCAGTAATTTATAATATAGGTAACCAATAAAAGGAGGTTTTGAAAGTGGTAGAAAGAAACATAATCATTGGAAAAGCTGGGGGCAACTCTGGAAAGAACTCTGTCAATTACAAAATCAGTCTTCCGGCTGAAATGGTAAAAGAGTTGGGTGTGACATCAAAGGATAAGGGCGTGTTGGTATCTTTCGAGAATGGAAAGATAGTCATTGAGAAGAAAAATTTGTCATGAAATTTGTCACGCATTTCTCAAACCCGGCATATACAAGGGCTATAGCGATTTTATAATCAGGTTCGAATCCTGTCACCCCGATTTTTGAAATTGTATAAAAAATGGTTTATGAGCCTGGAAAATAGGCTCATTTTTATTTGCGGTCAGCAGCATTGGTTATCCATGATAATCTAGGTTATTGGAGGGTAAGAATATATGAATGAAAATTATAACTTTAATGTTCGGGTCACTGGTATTTTGATTGAAGATGAGCAGATATTAGTTGTTAAGCAAAAACTAAGTGAGTCGAGGGACTGGTCTTTGCCGGGTGGACGGCTTGAACGGGGAGAAACCTTAGAACAGGCATTGAAGCGTGAAATAAAAGAAGAGACAGGACTTATTGTAGAGGTTGGAAAGCTTTTATACATATGCGATGTGGGAACAAGTTCTAATACGGTGTTGCATATAACTTTTTCAATAGAAAGAAAAGGTGGTGTCATTACCTTGCCAACAAATGAATATGATGAAAATCCGATACATGATGTCAGATTTATACCAGTTAAAGATTTAACAAATTATGGATTTTCGGAAATGTTTCAGCGACGAGTTGAGCAGGGTTTTCCCGATAGTGGAAATTATATGGGGGATAAAGAAAATATTGGTTTGGGGAATTAATTTTAGATGAATTCGGATGAGATTCATGTCAAGCTTCAAGAAGGCTATTGGGTATTGCGTGAAATTTACAGATTTATAATCAATATGACGAAAGAGGGCGGTTAGCCCTCTTTTTATCCGAGATGAAGCTGTGATTTTAAAGCATCCTGCAACACTTGGGAAAAATTAATGTTTTGTTCCAAAGCTGCTTTATTAAGCCATGCTGGAATAGTAAGCGTCTTTTTGACCGATTTCTCAAAATGCGTTTTGGCATATTCGGCAACGTCTACGGTAACCATGTTTACGAATGCTTCGTCTGGCTGTATTTCTGATTCTTCAATGAATTCAGTAAGATTGACCTTATCAATAGGAGAAGCGGCAGGCGCGGATTCTCCGTCTTTCTGAAGCCAGTGGAGATATCCGGCGAGGCAGTCAACTGCCATAACCAGCGCTTCATCTAAAGTGTGCCCGCAGGTAGCCAGATGGTTTAAATCCGGGAAAATAACTGAGTATCCGGAGCTTTCTTTGATAAAACAGGCGGGATAAGCTGATAACATATAAATACCTCCTAAAAAGAATTTCCTAAAAGCAATGGGATTATTTCAATCCTGCCTGCTTCAGGATAGAAATTTCGGTGCCTTTGGGGATGTCCTTACAATGGAACGGAATTGTAACTTTTCCAGATTTTACGGGATGTGTATAATGCCTGTGCGAGCCTTCTTGCGATTTAAGCTCCCATCCATCGGCAAGAATAATTTTTTCCATTTCACGCGGCTTTTTTGGCATCTTAAATTACCTCCCCTACATTTTTTATTATAGTGTCCAATACGTATGAAGTCAATACGTATAAAATAAATACGTATAAAAAACACGTGTTAAAAATACAGACTGTCAGCGATGCAGTCATGCCTCCTGTCTTTTGATATTTTCAGTTAAGAAGTTGTTGCGTAACATCATTATTGTATAATTACATGTACGTTAACCTGCTGTGATTTAGTAGAATCTCTAATGTCACTCAGGTCTGTTTAAAGTCGCAAAAGAAACATAGGCAATTTGGGGTGTACTTTTAAGTACCAGGAAGTATAATAGAGTTATAAGAAAGGAATTGCAGCGAGAAATATTTTTTTAAGGAGGTTCTTGTTTTTCCTACAGAGGAACAGGAACCAAAAAAGGAAAAGATAGATATTGAGTCAGTAGTGCAGTCATTGAAATTGAGGTTTTAAACAGAATGAGGATGGTAGAATAGACAATCAATCCATGCAGCTTAAAGTCAGTAATGTCAAAAAAGGAGAATACTTGTGAATACGTTAAAGCAGGGCGATACCATTGGAATTATATCACCAAGTTGGGTAGCAGATAAAGATGATTACGAAAAGTATGCAAAAGGCATTGAAAGATTGGGATTTCAAATCAAATTCGGAAAGAATATTTTCAAAGATACCTATAAATATATTGCGAGCGTAGAAGAACGTGTCGATGATTTGAATGAGATGGTATACGACGAAAACGTAAAGATGATATTCTTTGGCGGAGGTTATGGAAGTGTTGATTTACTTCCGTATATAGATTATAAAAAAATAAAGGATACCTCGAAAATTTTCTTGAGTTATAGTGATGGAACATCTATACTTAATGCTATATATGCTCAAACCGGCATAACGACATACTATGGTCAGACACCAGGATTATTTGATAATATCAGCGAATATGACAGGAGACAATTTATTTCACACTTGGTAGAAGGGAATGTGACTGATTATACCAGCAATAGCGATTGGCATACTATAACGGAGGGATGCTGCAAGGGAGTCCTTGTTGGTGGGTATTTGGTTAATTTTGTTTTGACTTTAGGAAATAGATTTTTCCCCTACCAAACAGACAAAAATTATATATTATTTATTGAGGAATTGGATCAATTTCAGTCTATTCAAGATGTCAGTATGTTTTTAACTTGCATAGGTCAAAGTCGGTTAATGGAACAAGTTACAGGGTTGTTATTTGGACATTATTCGGATGATGTTTCATCGCTGTTATTTGAAGTACTCGAAAGATTTGGAAAAAAATATAATATTCCTGTTGCTTATTGTGATGATTTCGGTCATGGAGCCAATCATGCAATTTTTCCTATTGGAAGAGAGGCGCTTTTAGACACTAAGAATAAAACACTGTTATTCCAATAAAGCATATATAAATGAAAATGAACAGGAGGAAAATAATGCTGCACTTGGGTTTGCCATGGGGTATTTCAAGCAATATGACGACATTGTGGGATATACTTTAGAGGAGATCATCATCGAGAATGAGCATCAGAATAAAGAAATCGGCAGCATTTTTCTGCACGAACTTGAATTTTGTAATGAAAGTGAAATGGTTTGAATAAACTTTCCGAATGCGGACAAACGCCTAAAAGCTCGAAGTTGCATTACGGAAGTATTCGCGATATACTGAAACAACAGTAATTGAAAAAGCTTTAAATGACGTAGCAGAGAAATACAAGGTTACGATAGAAAGGCTGTAGGTAATTGTTATGATTGAATTAACAGGTGGTTATCGGTATCACGAAGATAGAGAAAATTATATTTGTGATGATAGAGATTTTTTGGAAAATGTAAGAATAGTTAGATCTATGACAGACGAGGAATTTGAGCAACTTCAAAAGGAACTAAAAGAACTGGAAGAAAAGAAACATAAATGAGTATCACCAGCCGCTGGTATTTCAAAAATACAACTATGTTAGGGAGGAGCATGAATACTATGGTAGTCTTAAAGAATATAAGAAAAACGGAAAGTACGATTTCTGCTGATTACTATCCGGAAGGGATGGAATCAAGAGGTTTTATGAGCATCCGGCTGTCAGATGGAGAAATACTAGAACATGAAGATGCCGGGAGTTTTATGGCGCCCCCACATGTACTGTATGAGCTTGAAAGATTGGCGAAATTGGAAGAACCTCCGGAAGAAAAAACGGTATTATGGTACTAATGTCGTTGATCAGATTCACTTTGCAATAAGACTATACCAAAATGACTGTTTGTAAGGTATAATAAAGCAGAGAAAAGGATATTTTATGGTTACAATGACTGAAAAGGACTATGAGGTCTTAGACGAAAAATTGAACGATCCCCAAAAAGTAGTTAAATGCCCCCGATGCGGAAATGAAATAATTTATGAAAAAAGAGGTAATTCCATTGCAGTTGAGTGCAGAACACAAGGTTGTATTTATGGAGGGATAAGAGGTCTTTAATACCACCCGGATAACAATGGAATCTAATGAGATTGAGCTAACACAGAGACAGTTGATATCGTATGAAAAGCAACTGGAACCGTATAAAAAGAGGGGAGTAATATGAGTAGGGTTATAGATGAGTTTCAAATAGATAAATATAGGGTATTGAAATTGGACGAAATGCCACAGAAAATCCACGGAAAATACAAAATAAGAGGCGAGGAATTTGAGATTGTTCCAGTATATGACTCGCCGTGTTGTATAGCTGTTCAGTCTGAACAAAGCTTTATTGGAGAAACAGTTGAGTTTATATAAAAGAATCTTTGATATAATTGTACTAGAAAAGAATCTGCGAGATATAATTTACAATTTTTTCTGAATGGGATATCCGTAATTTTAATCAGGTAATTGAAGACAGGATTGATGAATTGAGAAGAAGGGGTGATTATCATGAATGAGCCATTGAGTGAAGATGCGTTAAAGTATATTATTGGCAGACTGATAAGAAATGCTAATGAGGCTGTAGCAGAGGGAGAAGATAAGTCCGATATCTTTAAACAAGGGCGGAAGTTGGCTTATTATGAAATGCTTGACATTCTAAAGTCCGAGTTAGATGTACGGGAGCAGGATTTAAAAGAGTTTGGACTTGACATTAACTTGGAACACAAATATATATAGATGTTTTGCAATAAAAGAGAAATTATCTGAGGTGATGAAATAATGTGGTATGGCAAAGATACGGAAGAACTTAAGCGGTTGAATGAAGAGTACCATGCTATGTTTGGAGTATACCCATGGGGGTACATGGAAGTAGAATATGGAGCGGATGAGTATGCTGCGTATGTTCGTGATATCAAAAAGGCTTTAAAACAAAGAAAGGAACTTCCGGAAGTTGTAGATTAGCCACTAGCCAGTAATCTGGTTTGGTGGTATACGATATGAAGGTAAGATTATAAAAATATTTGAAAAGAAAAATAAAGAGAAACGATGGCCCAACCCAATAAGTGGGGGTCAGGTATCGCTTCTCTTTACTAAGATATCTTACTGATATTATATAGCTTTATACTTAGAATGTCAATTTGTAAACGAGAGGAAGCATAAAAGAGAGGAAACTTTGTTGACAACTATTTTAATGACTGGTATAATGGCACAAAAGTTTGACAGGAGATAGATCATGGT
Organism: Roseburia sp.; assembly: GCA_014804775.1. GTDB lineage: Bacteria > Bacillota > Clostridia > Lachnospirales > Lachnospiraceae > Roseburia. The sequence goes on from JAAUZB010000020.1 coordinate 8,383, forward strand.
TTGTATTTGTAATACCAAAATGAATTTGAACCAGCAACAGCAGCAGCTTATTGTTCATATTGACAATGAGCTTTTTTGGCTGTGTTCCTAATATAGAATTATTTTAATTAGTGTGAACAAAACGGTTAAAAGCTCGAAAAGAGTTTTTAGCCGTTTTTTTTATAAAAAAAGAAAGGAATGTGGTGTCGCAACAGACATCATGGGTGACCGCTATGTATAGGAAACGTTTGATGAAGAATGAAAGACCGGTATTTCCCAAGAGAGCCGTTATTACGGCGGGCATGCCATACGGAAATAAAGATTTGCATTTCGGACATGTTGGGGGCATGTTTATACATGCTGATATTTTTGCCAGATTTCTAAGAGATAGAATTGGAAAAGAAAATGTTATTTTTGTTTCGGGAACGGATTGTTACGGATCGCCGATTCTGGAAAGCTACCGAAAATTGAAAGAAACAGGGTATACAGGTTCCATCGAGGATTATGTGTCTATGAACCATGAAAGGCAGAAAAAAACCTTGTCCGATTATGGAATCGGTCTGGATTTTTCGGGGCATCGGCGTTGGGAGAGGCAGGTGAGATCCAAAGGAAGGTATCTGCTGAAATATTTGATATATTATACAGGAACAAACATATGAAAAAGTTATCGGTTCCCCAGTTTTATGATGAAGAAATGGGAGTGTTCCTGAATGGTCGTCAGGTAATGGGTAGATGCCCGATTCCGGGCTGCACTTCCGACAAGGCATATGCGGATGAGTGCTCATTAGGGCATCAGTTCTTACCTTCGGAGCTGATCGATCCGGTCAGTTGTCTGTCTGGCAGAAAACCTACGCTGAAGGAAGTGAAGAATTGGTATTTTGATTTGGACCACTGTATCGATATGATAAAAGAGTACAATGTTTTTTTGAGAAGAAATACCAACACAAGAAAGTATCAGTTGGAAACGGTAGAAGAGTTTTTAAAGAAACCGCTTGTTTATGTGCCCAGAAAATATGTTGAGAATCCAGAAGAGCTATCAGTGAAGCTGCCATGCCATAAGATGATCGATGATGAAAAGAAGAATTCTATTGTATTTGAATTTGAGAACTTGGAAGACAGGGATGAGGCAAAGGCTATATTAGAGAAGTTGGATATTCATTACACTTCAGGAAAAACGCTGGTACCTTTTAGACTGTCGGGAAATGTGGAATGGGGTGTGCCCTTTCCTGAATGCGAGGAACTAAAGGATTTAACTTTTTGGGTGTGGCCGGAGTCACTATGGGCACCTGTTTCATTCACAAAAGCGTATCTTCGGCAGATCGGCAGCGAAGATGAGGTGTCCAAGTGGTGGGATGACGATGAGGCGGCGGTCTACCAGTTTATCGGGGAGGATAATATCTATTTTTACGCGATTGCTCAGACGGGACTGTTTGCCGGGCTTCAGGTTCCAAAAGGGACAAAACCGGATATGGAAAAGATGCATATGTCTCACATTATAGCAAACCGCCATTTGCTGTATATGAATGCGAAGGCCAGTAGCAGTTCTGAGATAAAACCGCCTATGGCGGACGAATTGCTGAAATTTTACACCAAAGATCAGCTGCGCATGCATTTTATGAGCTTAGGCTTATCGTCAAAAAGTGTTGGATTTAAACCTCAGGTATTTATGGAAAAAGAAGAGCAGACAGGCGCTGATATGGTATTGAAAGAGGGAAATTTGATCACTAACGTGTTTAACCGCCTGATCCGCTCCTGTTTTTATGCCATTCAGAATAATTACGACGGAAAAATTCCCGAAGGCGAAGTGGCTTCCGAGATAAAAGATATGGCAGAAAGCACCGTATTAGAATACGAGCGTTACATGTATAATCATGAATTCCACCGGATTTCTTACGTGCTCGATGACTTTATCAGAGCGATCAATAAGCACTGGGTGAATAATGTGAAACTTGCAGATTCCAAGGGCGATATGGAATTAAGAAAACAGATCGTGGTGGACTGTTTTTACGCCTGCAAGGTTATGGCAATTTTAGTGCATCCCATTGCCCCGGAGGGCTGTGAGATGTTTAGAGATTATATGAATATAGGAGAGGAACTGTGGAATTGGGACCATATTTTGAAACCTATTTCATTTTATGTCGGTAATCTGGCAAAACATGAATTTAAAGTACTGGAACCCAGAGTGGATTTCTTTAAAAAGCATGAATGCCAGACATCAAAATATCATTGATATCTCCGTTAATACAGATGGATTTTTCCTTGATTTCATCGGGTGCATATGCCTCGCCGTAATTAAGGCAGGCATATTTTGCGCCTTTCCATTGCTGCGTCATGTGCCAGAAGTTGTACTTGATTATGCCCGGAGTGTTAAATCCTACGCCTAATTCCAGAAATAACACTTTTGAATTTTGATGTGTCCGCAAAAATGACTCATATTTTTGTGTAGCGCGATACCACCCCGTATCCTGCACAAAAGTATCGTCCGCCCGAAGATTCATGCTCATAGGCTCTCCGCAGTTCGGACAGCGGGGGATCAGCTCATCCGGCACGGACATTTTTGCCGTCACATCATCAGGAAGATACAGACGGTGGTCTGTCCCGATTTTCCAGCCCTGTGCTTTTACCATTTCACAAATGATTTCTGCATTGTCGTAGGTTTCTTCATGGCATGGCTTACTGCACTGAAATAATCCGTAATCTCCCTGTGTGTAATATAATCTGTTTTTGTCAAATCCTGCTTTTTGAAAACAGTGATCTACATTGGTTGTGATCACAAAATAATCTTTCTCCTTTACCAGCTTGTAAAGTTCCTGATATAGCGGTTTGGGCGGATCCATGTAACGGTTGATATAGATGTATCTGCTCCAATATGCCCAATGCTCATTTAAGGTTTTGTATGGGAAAAAGCCTCCCGAATACATGTCTTTGAAATGATATTTCTCGGCGAAGTCCTGAAAATAGGTGTGAAAGCGTTCTCCGCTGTAGGTAAATCCGGCGGCGGTGGAAAGCCCTGCGCCTGCACCGATAATGACAGTTTCTGCCTGTTCTAGCTCCTGTCTGAGCACCTGTATTTCGTTTATACGGTTGATTTTCTTGTTTTGTATTGATTTTGGCATTTTGAGTAACATATGAAATCCTCCTGGATGTGTTCGTGTTGTTTTTTGACAAATATATTTTATCAAAAAACAGGAAACGAAAAAAGTACGCACTTTTTTATCACCAGGTTACTTTTTGGTGAGTATGTTTTGATATTGTTTTTTTTTGAGTGTTAAGCTATGATTACAGGGTAAGGGAGACAGAATATAAAAATACTTTCGCCGATCATATGGGAGTGAATTCGGAATAGGAGATTTAGATGAGAAGGTGGAGTGCGATAAGACACAAACTGGAGGAGGATTATCTCGCAGAGGCTTTGCGGGGACATATACAATACTTTGTGACAAGCTACAGTTATTCGCCAGATCATGAGGGCAGAGCGGCAATTCGACTGGATGGAAAAGAAATTTTAAGCGGTAATTATTGGAATCAGTGGTATAAAGCGCATTTGTATCCACACGACGAGAAGTATGAGTACAGAATGAAATATGAAATGCCTTTTATGGATGATGTTGCCATGGACTTGGGGTTGTTTGACCAACGCTGTTTTTACCGAGCTTTTGAGGAGTTTGATAATCAGAGTATTGAGGAAAGTCTTGCGAGTGAAAATTTGTTGATTAAGGTATTGGCCTTGCTGGATAGGCGTATTGGGAAAAGAAGATTAGTGAAAATGAAATCAGAAATGGAGACAGAGCCGGTTGTCATTCAGATGTTTTATGCTATCCGAATGGAGGCGGAAGGAATCGGTTGACGATAAGGATTTGGCTGCTGAATTTCTGATATTAGATGTTTGAACGAAGCGAGAGGAGACGATGCAACTATGAATATAAACGATGTTTTGACAGATCCGCAAAAATTAGTGCGTCTTGAATTGAAAAATGAAGGATTTGATATTGAACATATGAATGTTCCACAAAGAGTATTTTTGTTGGCGGACAGCATATATGATGCCATGCTGGCAAGAAAATGCGGAGAGTATAAATATCCGTTAGGCGGGAAACTTTTTGTATTCAATGAAAACGAAAACATTGGATTTATAAAAGGTCATATGTGTTCTCCGGCAATTGCAACACAAGCTGAGGATCTGATCGCAGGCGGTGTAAAGGAATTAATACATATTGGCTTTGCTGGCGGACTGCAGACGGATATGAATGTCGGAGATATTGTTTTGACAGACGGAGCGTATAATGATACGGCTGTTGCAAGATTGTACGGTTTTGACGATGATAGGATCAATTCTTCGAAAGAATTAACGGACGAATTAGAGACTCTGTTGAAAAAAAATGAAATTAAATTTAGAAGAGGAACACATTGGACAACGGATGCAGGATACAGAGAGACTTGGGGGCAGGTAATTGAACATAGAGAAAAAGGAGCGCTATGTGTAGAAATGGAAGGTGTGGGTCTTTTCACAATAGCAAACTATAGAAAGTGCATGGCTTCGGCAATTTATGTGATTTCGGATGTATATACCGAAAGCAGCTGGGACTTGGGGTGGAGTGAAGACAAAATTGATAAATCAGTTGAAAAAGTTATTGATATGATTATAAAATCATAATGTTTTCCGTTGGCGCTCCATTGTCTTTCTGTAACAGGAGCGCCAATATTTTACGCATACCTCTTCGCTGCCACATACATGGGAGCAAAAAATGCGATAAAAAACAGTGGCATGCAGACAAATACAAAAGTTGTCTCCACAATGGCAGGAAGCAGCAATCCACAGAGGAAATACAGCACCGGCAGCGCAATGGCCGAAATCAGCATGCCACGTATGGCGGCACGCTTGATATAGGGCCAGTTCCGGTTGTTAAAACGAATTCCCGGCAGGTTCATTCGGAAAATGCCGTCGCTGTATGCATCAATTTTGTATGCATCGTAGTACGCAGGCAGTTTATCCTTGGCAAAAAAGCAGAAATATCCGGAAAAGAAAAAGAGGAGAGGCTCGTAGGTGAGTATGTTCAGACCGATGTTCTCCCAGCTGTATCCCAGTGCCCACAATCCCAGCAATTCCAGCGCTACCACAGCCAGGCTCACTACGAATAATGCCGACTCCTGCCAGCGCCTTTTCTTCCGTTCTGCGGGGGTCTCCTCAGAATAGGAGATCACCTTGTGCATCAGTTCCTCCACACGGTCGGAATCCATAGCTGTCCGTTCCATCCGTTGGCATTCCAGCAGTTCCATGACCGTGATCCCCAGGGTCTGGGACAGGGGGATCAGCAGCGTGATATCTGGCATACTTAATCCACGCTCCCATTTGCTCACCGCTTTATCCGATATATAGACCTTCTGAGCCAGCTCCTTTTGGGTCATGCCCTGCTCCTTGCGCAGTTGCGCCACGAAAGAGCCGAATTTTTCCTTGTCTATCTCATACATGGCTTACCTCCCGATTTTGAACTTTTTGGCTTTCTGATAGGGTTTATTATACGTTTTATGTTTGGCAGAAACAACCGACTGGCGGTAGAATCCCAGAAATTTCAGCGGTTTCTGTAAAAAATCAAAGTCTATTATTGACATAGAAGACGATCCGTGTTATTATAACAGAACGCGAAAATAGAATATAGAATTGTATTTTATGCGGTATGGCATTTTAGCATAGAAAGACAGTATTGCGTTCGCAGGAGTGAGCGTTATACTGTCTTTTTGTGTCTAATCAGACGGCTCGCAAAGCCTGCCGTCAGTAAGCCGGTGTGTGAACCCGGTATTACGATACCGGACCGACTTGGCAAGATAGAAATATAACTACCAGGAGGAAGTAACAATGATTACGATGGAGAATGTTTGCAAATCGTACAAAGTTGCAAAAAGAAACGCAGGTTTTGGTGAAGCCTGCAAAGCACTATTTCACCGGGAGTATGAGCAGATCCATGCTCTTTCCGATGTCAGCTTTACGATCCGTGACGGAGAAATGGTAGGCTACATCGGGCCGAACGGAGCAGGGAAAAGCTCCACGATCAAAATTCTAAGCGGAATATTGACACCGGATAGCGGAACAGTTCTGGTTGACGGACGTGTTCCCTACAAAAACAGGATNGAACATGTACGGGAAATCGGAGTCGTGTTCGGTCAGCGTTCACAGCTGTGGTGGGATGTTCCGGTCATAGATTCCTTTGAACTCCTAAAGGACATCTATTCCATTCCAAATGAAAAATATCACAAAAATCTGGATGAACTGACAGAACTTCTGANCTTACAGGAATTGCTGCGTTCNCCGGCGCGNCAGNTNTCANTNGGGCAGCGCATGAGGTGCGAAATTGCGGCGTCANTNNTGCANGGGCCTANGATCTTATTTTTGGANGANCCGACCATCGGACTNGATGCCGTGTCNAAATTAGCGGTCCGTGAATTNATTCAAAAGCAAAATNAGGTTCATAAAACGACAGTCATTTTGACGACNCATGACATGCAGGANATNGAGGCNCTGTCTAAGAGGATCATTCTGATCGGAAAAGGACAGATCCTGCTTGACGGGACACTTTCGGANATCAGGAAGGGCGATGCNAATATTGACGAGACNATNGCAGAGCTTTACCGGACCTACGATATTTAGGGGAGGTGNGNTCTGTGAAAAAATATTTTGCNTATTTTCGGTTAAGGTTTTCGATGGGACTGCAATACCGCGCNGCAGCGATTGCNGGGATGACGACACAGTTTGCGTGGGGNTTTTTGGAGATNATGATGTATCGGGCTTTTTATGAGGCAGATGCCGNGGCGTTCCCCATGACTTTTTCTGCAACGNCATCCTATATTTGGCTGCAGCAGGCNTTNCTCGCTTTNTTTNNNGCGTGGATGNTGGANAATGAAATCTTTGATTCCATCGTNAGNGGAAATATNGCGTATGAGCTGTGCAGNCCGATNCGTGTGTATAANATGTGGTTTTCGAGAANNNTTGCNAANCGCCTTTCNAGAGCGGTGNTNAGNTGTTTTCCGATNTTATTTGTAGCGGCANTNCTGCCGGANCCGTATGGGATTNCNANGCCTGNGGATGNAGNNCATTTTGNTCTTTTNATACTCACTTTNATTTTGGGNNTGATGGTGACNGTGGCGTTTTGCATGCTGGTCTATGTGCTTACATTTTTNACCATTTCACCGCANGGNCTNNGAATGGTNTTTANCTCTNNNGTTGAATTTTTTGCAGGNGCGGTGATACCGCTTCCGTTTTTTCCGGAAAAGNTNAGGGCNGTGATGGAACTTTTGCCCTTTGCATCCATGCAGAATGTGNCGCTTCGGATTTACAGNGGGAGTATGAGCAGTGAAGAAATGCAAAAGGCNATNGNNCTNCAGATTTTCTGGCTTGCGGTACTTGTGCTTGNGGGAAGCAGCCTGTGCAGATATGCAGAAAAAAGAGTGACNGTGCAGGGAGGGTGATGAGAAATGTTGAAAAAATCGTGNAGGCTGTATTGCCANTATGTATCAATCAATGTTCGCAGTATGATGCAGTACAAGACTTCTTTTTGTCTGACTGTCATCGGTCAGTTTCTGGTGTCGTTTCAGACTTTTCTGGGGATCTTTTTTCTGTTCCAGAGATTTCCGAGAGTGAAGGATTTTACCTATTCTGAGGTACTGCTGTGNTTTTCCATTGTACTTTTAGANTTTTCACTGGCGGAAATGATNGCCCGCGGCTTTGACAGTTTTTCAGGAATGGTGAGGGAGGGAAGCTTCGATCAGGTTCTTGTCCGTCCGCAAAATGAAATCCTCCAAGTACTGGGAAGTAAATTTGAATTGACAAGAATCGGAAAAATGCTGCAGGCGGTCGTGATGTTTGCTTACGGAGTGACCCACAGCGGAGTGCAGTGGACATTTGCCAAGATCATAACGGTCGTTTTTATGCTGGTCGGAGGAACNGCTGTGTTTGCCGGTCTGTTTCTCATCTATGCGGCNCTGTGTTTCTTCACCTTAGAGGGACTGGAGTTTATGAATGTGTTTACNGACGGCGCAAGAGAATTCGGGAAATATCCNATTGNNATCTANGGNAGAAANATGCTGCTGTTTACCACCTTTNTCATTCCGTATGCGCTTGTACAATATTANCCGTTNCTCTACCTTTTAGGGNGNAGNGANANCTGGCTGTACGGATTGCTGCCGCTTGCGGCAATGTGGTTTTTGCTGCCGAGCTACGGTCTCTGGAGATTTGGGGTCAGNCATTANAAGTCAAGCGGATCNTAAGCTGTGCTGCGGTCTAAAGAATATGTAGGTAAACGGTTTGGNAAGAAAAGAACACTTGTTCTAAANNGANANATATGTTACAATCCNAATGNACAGAGTGAAAAGGACTGAATGAGAAAGGATTATGGTTATGATCGAGGTAAAACATATTTCCAANGATTTTGTGATGCCGAAGAAATATCCGGGACTAAAAGGTGCAGTNAAGGGNCTGTTCTCCAATGAAAAGATCGTCAAGACAGCCGTGGATGATATTTCGTTTGAAATTCANAAAGGCGAGATCGTAGGCTATATCGGAAGCAACGGTGCAGGGAAATCTACGACGATCAAGATGATGACAGGAATTTTGTCGCCGACAAGAGGCGANTGTCTGGTGGCAGGGATCGANCCGAATAAAAGACGAAAAGAGAACGCGCAGAATATAGGTGTTGTGTTCGGACAGAGAACACAGCTCTGGTGGGATCTGCCGCTCAGTGAGTCGTTTACGGTCTTAAAAGAAATTTACAATGTGTCGGATGATGCATACGCGGAGCGCATGGAGTTTTTGAACAGGGTGCTGGAAATGCAGGAGTTTTTTGACCGGCCGGTNCGTACCCTCTCTTTGGGNCAGCGTATGCGGGCAGANTTGGGNGCTGCGCTGTTGCACAACCCGAAAGTNCTTTATCTGGATGAGCCNACGATTGGACTGGANCTGATCGTGAAGGACAATATTCGGGAAGCGATCAAGGANATCAACGAGAGATATCAGACGACNGTTGTNNTGACGACGCATGACATNGGCGANATNGANGAANTGTGCAGCAGGATCATCGTGATCGATGAAGGGAAGAAGATTTATGACGGNTCGCTGACTGCGNTAAAGGAAACCTATGGAACAAAACGTAAGGTTTCCATTGAGATACGGCAGCCGGAAAAGGTNGGAGAACTGCANCTTTCNNANCTNNTNAATGTGNGNGAAGANGAATGCACGGTNAGCTATGAGAAGGAGAACAGTACACTTTCCGTCACCTTCGATAAACATAAAATTCAGGTGCCCCAGCTTCTTACGGCAGTCATGAGTGTGATGGAGGTCAAGGATGTGCAGATNNAGGAGACAGAGCTTGCGCAGATTGTAAAAGANATATACAGTCACGGCGTAATGGAGGGGTGACGATGNGAANGTATTTGAAAATCTATCTGCCGTTTGCGCTGAATGAGCTGAAGCGTCAGATGGCATACAAGGGAGCATTTTACCTGTTCATTCTGGTCAGNCTGTTCAGCTCCTTTATCANCTATTATCTGTGGAAGGCNNTTTATGCAAGCTCAGATCAGGCNGNGCTGGGNGGNCTGACACAGAATGAGATGGTNGTCTATGTATTTATGGTNTATGTGACCNCCNCAATTGTAATGNCNTCTATTTCAAGCTATGTGAGTGACGATGTGGTAAAGGGAACGGTNGCNATGAACCTNATCAAGCCGATNGACTATCGNATGAGTCTGATCTCNATGGCNGCGGGNAACANGGTCTACCNTTTTCTCGTGCCGTCAGTTGCCATCTGGATCGGTCTTGAGATNTATAAGGTGACGGTGCTNGGNCTTGANCCNGTGACGGNTGNGCNGGTTCTGCTGTATCTGATGAGCAGTATCATGAGCTTTNTGATCTATGTTTTGTTTGATTTCTGCTTTGGNATGNTNGCATTTTTTACTACGTATATTTTTGGNATGAGGATGGCNGANCAGGCGNTGCTNNGATTTNTGACGGGGCAGNTGATCCCGATCAGNTTTTTNCCGGCNGCAGTGCAAAGGGTGTTTGACTTTTTGCCGTTTTCTTCCATGATCTATACACCGGTTATGATCTATCTCGGNAAATATACGGGGGAAACACTTGGATTTATGCTGCTCAGGCAGGCGGCGTGGGTTGTGATCCTCTACGTGGCAGGCAGTNTGATCTGGAANAGAGTGACAAAGCGNCTNNTCGTGCTGGGAGGCTGAAAAATNNGGAGGANAAACATGAATCAGTGCAAGAGGTATCTGCGTCTCTATAAAGTAATGATAGCGCAGTTTTTGAAAACAATTATGCAGTCGAAGGTNGACTTTTTGATGGGNCTGTTCGGATTTTTCTTTACGCAGATCATGGGNATNATATTTCTGTATCTGGTATTTCAGCAGATNCCNAATCTGAAGGGNTGGACGTTTGANCAGTTGATCTTTATTTACGGATTTGCGCAGCTNCCNAGGGGAATTGACCATCTGTTNACGGACAATATATGGCTGGTGGGCTGGCGGATGGTGATCAACGGAGATTTTGACCGGTATATGCTGCGGCCGATGAATATCTTTTTTCAGGTGATCGCAGAAAAGCTTCAGCCGGATGCTNTGGGCGAACTTTTGACGGGAGTGATTCTTGTCNCAAGCTCGCTGGCGAAGGGAATCGTGATCGTAGACGGTGTGCATGCGGTGCTGTTTGTGGTGTCGCTGCTTGCAGGAGCCNTGATCTATACGTCNATNAAGCTGTTTTTTGCCTCGCTGGCGTTNTGGGTGAAATGCAGNGGACCNTTTTTNCAGGTGGCNTANGAGATGGCGGATTTTGCCAANTATCCGACCGAGATTTATGCGAAGGCAGTTCGNTTNCTGATCACATGGGTGATNCCGTTTGCGTTTGTGGCTTATCTGCCGGCAAGTTATTTCTTAAAGAGTGATGTCTCTGCCGGNATGATNGGAATTGAATGCGTGATCGCGGCTGTGTTATGGTGTATCGCATATGGNGTATTTCACAGAGGAACACACGTGTATGAGAGCGCGGGGAATTAGTGTAGTGGACTCCGAAAAATGTTGACAAATCGACAAAGTNAGGCATAATTATGCTTATAAATGGTATCGTATTTTGTAGAAAGGGACAGGTATTTTTAATAAGTTCTGACGATGAAGAAAAATATACGGATTAATTTAAAACTGATGCTGCAAAGGCGCTTCTTCTGGATCGCATTTGCTGTTATGCTGGCACTCACGATCGGCTTGTTTGTAAAGCATGCGTGTTCTTTTTTGGGACAGAATATCGACAATGTGACAGCGGCAAGCAGCGCATATTATCTGAATGACAGCGGTGAGTATGGGTTTCCCATTGTTTATTTCTCGCTTGTGGTCATTATGCTGCCGTATGCGAATGCAAACCTTACGGACAGAAAGGGGAATACCAATTATATATACCAGACAAGGGCGGACAGAGGGACGTGGTATCTNTCGCAGCTGCTGGTGGGGATGATAGGAGTGTTTTTTGTGATCGCAGTGCCGTCTATTTTAAATGTGATCCTAAACGGGATCGCATTTAATGAGAACGGAAATCAGAATTTGATTCACAGTCAGGGCATGTATATAGAGGCTTATTTTAATTCAATTACCGGAGAATCTGCAATCCGGTCAGGGCGCGGACTTTTATTCCGCAGACTAATCTATTTCCATCCGCAGATATACAATGTGTGTTACTGTCTTTTATTTGGCGCATCATCAGCGATCATCTCGGGCTTTGCCTATGCGGTCTCTTTGTTTGTGAAGAAGTTTACGGTTTTGCTTTATATTCTGCCGGTGACAATGATATATGTGATGGAGATGTTATTCTGGTATATATGCAGTCATCTGGATTTATCTATAGACACGGCATACAAATATTATGTGTGCGTTTCAGAATCTAAAGGATATGTATATTACGGTATTTTCTGGGCAATTATGGGACTGTTTCTTGCATGCGGAATCGGTCTGTCATGGCTGAAGGGCAAAATGGATGAACTGTGACGGATCACTGTTATAAAAAGGAAAAAATGATGAATCGGATAGAGTTAAAAGCAATTAGTAAAAAAATAGGAGAAGCTTATGTGCTGAAGGATATCAGTTACAGCTTTGAGAGTGGACGGGTGTATGTTTTGCGCGGGGAAAACGGTTCGGGAAAGACGATGCTCCTGCGGCTGATCTCCGGATTGATGTATGAGGATGATGGAAGCCTGTTCTATAATGATACAAAAAGACTGCATAACGGAAAGATGATGTTTTCACAGGGACTGCTGCTGGAGAATACATCCCTGTACAGTGGAATGACTCTGTATGACAATCTGCATTTGCTCGCCTCGATCAATAAGAAGATCGGAAAGAAGGAGATTGAAGAGGCGATAGAGAGCGTGGGACTTTCCGATGTCAGAAATAAAAAGATATCCAGATTTTCTCTCGGAATGAAAAAGCGGGCGATGATTGCCCAGAGCATTATGGAGAAGCCGGATGTACTGTTGCTGGACGAGCCGTGCAATGGGTTGGATGAGAAAAACCGTCACGTTTTTTATGATTTGATCAGAGCCGAAAAAGAGAGAGGAGCGATTGTGATTCTCAGTTCGCACTTGAAAGAGGATTTAGAGGAAATTGCGGATGAGATCATATATTTGGAGTGTGGTGTCATGATAAAGGGGAAGCATGAAAAAACTGATTTATAGAAGATGTGCCATTTTTGCCGGAGTCGTTGTTTGTGCGGTAATTTATGCATTCGTGGCAAGAGCAGGATATCTGCCAAGTAATATGAAAAAATATACAAGTGTTGAACAGTTAATAGGAACAGATGTGCGTGTCGGGGACATGGTATATGACAGTAATCTGATGGGATGNGAGGAAATCGGTANGACNGCGGAGCAGCAGATGCAGTTATATTTTGATGCGTTTGACAGCTTTGAATGCTGTTTTATTGTCAGGGGAACCGGAAATATTGAATTCTCTTATTTTGCCACGTTTCAGGAAATGGAGATCATAGAGGTCATTCGAGGAGAGGGAACTGCGGGTGAGAAGNCGAAATGNATTTTTCAGGCAGGCCGTCTGGANACGCGGGANAACGGNGTATNTTTGATGACNTACGGTGTNAATCTGATGCAGAAAGNNAAGGAATACCTTCTNTTCTGTGATACCTGTGATATGACAAATTATTCGAANGAGGCATACTATCTAAGTGAGANNGGNATCTGTTATTTTGCTCTGGATAATGATAATNTTGCTANNGTGAACNNTAATNATCNGCANTATNCAGGAGANTATGCGACGTGTGAATTTTACATGCAGTCGGAACAGGGAGTGGAGACAGNCAAGGNGTTTAAGGAGCGTGTGATGGAGNGNTANCTTCCTGACGGATACCGGTAGANGAGCTGTCTTTGNNAAAGGGGAAANTGGATGAGNTATAAGAGAAAATTATGGGTGTCAGTACTGATCGTTATCTTACTGGATTTCTTTGATGTGTTGGACATATTTTTTCAGAATCATTATTCAGAATGGACGGTTTTGTCTTCTATGTGTTATAGGATGTTTGAAATAGAAGCGATATCGGATCTGGATTTTTTGGATGCAATACGCGGACTGTTCCCGATGATAATCTGTGTCATTCTGTGCGCATCTATAGTAGTAGAACAGGGGGAAGTGGANAAAAATTTTATCATTACNAGATACAGAAGCAGGGGAAGATGGTTAGCAAGAAGAACACTCTATATCATAGGAGGAATGGCTGCTTATGTGACCTTACATATGGGGATTATTTTTTGCGTCAGCGAAAAATGGACTGTAATGGATGCGACTGCGGATGAATGTGTCAGGATACTTTGGGCTGCCTGCTGTTGGCTTATTTATCTGTGTATCTATGTATTGATACTTGCTAATATTAAGTTGTTTTGCCCGGATGAGGTCATGGTATTGTTGGGAATCGGCATTCCGGTCTTTGAAGTCACAATGATCTGTGCGAAAATAAAATTGTGCTGCAATGTGTCACTGGTATATGAGATACTTCGTGTGCTGCAAAAGGAGCCTCTGAATATCAGTCTGCTGTGCAGTTATCTGATTGTGTGCTTAGCGGCGTATTTTCTGCTCTGGAATTTGGTATGCAGGAAGGATATCGGCATAAATAAAGGAAAGAAGGATGAATTGGAGGCAGAAAAGAGGAGTATAATTTAAAACACAAAAAAAGCAAGGGGAAAAGACACTATGAAGAAAGGGTTTCATGCCGGCATAATGGTCGCTGCAATGACAATCGGAGCATTCTGTCTGCCGGCTGGATGCGGGAAAAAAGATGCAGCAATGCATCTGGAATGGGAATCGGTCAATGAGCGAGTGCAGGATGCATCCAAAATAGCGGATTATGATACAGCGGAGCAGAACGGTATTTCCTATTATTTTGAAGCCGGCGTGTTGAGCGAAGGGGACAGAACAGAATTTGTAAATAAGACAGATGCGTTTTACCGCAAAATATGGGAGCTGCAGGCGGATGGAGAGAATACGGAAACGGATTATTCTGTGTATGTGGGGGACTCTCTGACAACGCAGGGGACGTTTGGCAAAGCATTTATTCAGACGCAGGATGTGCAGTCTTACAGTGGCATGACGGCGGTTCTGTGTTCTGCGATGACAGAGACGGTAAATTACGGTCAGGCGTATGGCATTGCAGCATTTTTATGTGAGGACATAAAAATGACCGATTTGACAGGTCAGCCTGCTTATTCCGATGAGGAACTGGCAGAGTACTATGAGAATGAGGAAAACTTATGCCTGTTGGATTTCTTCCTGCCGGTTTTTGAACCGGTCTATGTGGATGAGACGACAGTCGCATACGCACAGGCAGCGGCAGTTTCTTTTGAAAAATATTATATCAACAGGGTGGGACTGGAAACTGCGTTTGAAATGTGCGCAGAGTCCGCGAAAGCAGGAGAAGACATACCGCTTGAAAAAGAAAAAAATGAATGGCTTGAAGAGATCGGTGCAAATGTGTCTTACTGTGCCGCGCAGTGTGTCATACCGTTTGTGCACAATCTGAGCGATGACCGGGCTGTATACCCATACCTTGTTTTTACGGATGATACAATATGGTATCCTGCCTTGGCAGATGTGGAACTGATCGGATATTCTGATTTTGTGTCCGGTTTTGCGGACGTACTGCAATATCAGGAGACAGATTTTGCCGAGGCGAAGGAAGCGCTGCGCGGCTATATTGACAGTGAGATTCCCCCTGTTGCAATCTACACAGACTTTGCGGACGATTCCGACACATCGCAGACTGTGGGGGCATTTTATATGGCAAATCATATCAAGCTTTTTCATGGCTGGACAATTTCTCAGGCAAACCTGCTGCATGAATATGTCCATTATCTGACCATGAAGCACGGACTGTTCGAGACAGGCACCGGTTTTTTTGCGGAAGGGATTGCCGATGAGATCGCTTATATGGAGTGTGACAACCAACTGATGGATTTGTACTGGGATGATGTCCTGACGGAGGAGGATGAGGCTCTCTGGCAGCAATATCAGATGTGGGATGACGAATATGACACGGTCAATGATAAGTTGAGGGAGATGCTTGAGGGAGTAGAGATGTATCTCGGCTATACGCCGGAAAGGGAATACCTCAGCACGGATCAGACCGTGCTGACGAGGAGCGCCGAAATGGCGGAGACACTGAAGCCTAATCAGCTGACATATGCGGAAGCGGCAGGGATGATCGCTTATCTAATTGAGACTTACGGTAAGGACACAGTGTATGCGAACAGCAGGGATACCAATGGACTGGAGACCGTATACGGAAAGACATTTCTGGAGCTCTACGATGAGTGGGGTGAATGGAATATCAGAAAATGTGAGGAAGCAGGCATTGATATTGAAGTTTTGAAGAAATGAAAAATACAGGAGGTTTCAATGATTTTATCTTTACAGGGCTGCATGGCAGTTGGAAAGACAACAGCGGTAAAATATTTGCAGGAGCATGCGCCGTACATCAATATCAGCTATGAGATAAACAGTGATATTGTGGAGGAAGTAAAAAGGCGTCAGCTGGATAAAAACAAGTATGAAGATTATCTGGAGATTCAAAAGCTATGGCTGAGAAAAGAAGTGGTCCGATGGGAAAAAACCATAAAATTTCCGTGCAGTGTCATGGATTTCGGAGCGGAGGAGATTGAATTTTATACGCTGAATTATCCGAAAACAATAGGGGCGGATTGGGAGATAGAAGAAGCCTTGGCGCCGGAGCTTGCGGCTGTGAGAAAATGTATGCCCGCAAGGATCTTGTTTTTGGATGCATCGGATGATGTGCTGCGCAGGCATAAGGAAAATGACGCCACGCGTTCCAGAAATTTTTTTGAACACCATCTACAGCATCTGCTGCCGCTAAAAAGAGACTGGTTTTATGGCAGGGACAATGTGGATATTTTGCGTGTGGATGATCTTGACAGGGAAGAAGTGGGAGTGCGGGTAAAGGAATGGTGTGACCTGTGCATAAAAAATCTGTAAAATCATTTTATTTTTTTGATTGACAAGCCTGGTTTGTTATGATAATATAATTTTCGTGCTGAATCAGCACGGCTTAAAATGGTTTTATGCGGGTGTAGTTCAATGGTAGAACACTAGCCTTCCAAGCTAGATACGTGGGTTCGATTCCCATCACCCGCTCTTTGCTCATAGTGGATTTACTGTGAGACAAATGTGTTCGTAGCTCAGCTGGATAGAGCAACGGCCTTCTAAGCCGTGGGTCGGGGGTTCGAATCCCTTCGAGCACATTGTGTGGTGGGTATAGCGCAGTTGGTTAGCGCGCCAGATTGTGGCTCTGGAGGTCCAGGGTTCGAATCCCTGTATCCACCCTTTTGTTGCGATAGGCGCAACAGCTATGTTTTGTTGGGCTATCGCCAAGCGGTAAGGCACTGGATTTTGATTCCAGCATTCGCAGGTTCGAATCCTGCTAGCCCAGCTTGTTTGGCCAAATTCCGTTTAGAACAAATCATTATGGGGTATTAGCTCAGGTGGTAGAGCACTTGACTTTTAATCAAGTTGTCCGGGGTTCGAATCCCCGATGCCTCATTCGTTGTACGGTACAAGCCGTGTGGTCAAAAATAAAATATTACGCAGAGTAGACCCATGTGCGTTAAGTGCCTGCTGAACAGGGAGTTGTCAGCGGGACGAAAAGATTTTCTTGCGGTACATGAGTCGCATCCCGCTGCATCAGAGGATTTTCTTGTTATCTCCGATTGTGGTAGAAGTCTGCAAAGGAGGTATTTTTTTATGAAAAAATTCGTCACTTTGTTCACCGACTCATCGAAAGAACTGAAATCTGTAAGGACAGTTACGGTCTGTGCCATGCTGGCAGCTCTCGCTGTGATACTTGGCATGTTTTCCATTCAAATCGGCAATTATATACGGATTGGATTTGCAACTATTCCGAATGGCGTGGTATCCTGCCTGTTCGGTCCGGTAGTTGGCGGTCTTTTTGCCGGCATGCTGGATGTGCTGAAATACATCGTGAAGCCAACGGGGGCATTTTACCCTCCGATGACTCTGGTGGTGGTTCTGGCGGGAGTACTGTACGGTCTGTTTTACTATAAGAAGCCGCTCACACTGCCGCGCATATTGGTGGCAAAATTTACTGTCATGCTGATCTGCAACGTGATCTTGAACACGCTTTGCCTTTCTGATCTTTACGGCAATGCTTTTTTTGCGCTGCTTCCGGCGAGAGCACTCAAAAATCTGATCATGTGGCCGATTGATTCCGTGATTTTTTATACTGTGACAAAGATGTTGGGCGGTCGGATATTTGTGAAAAAGGTGGAGATGAAATGATTTTACGAAACAGCATAACCAGCATTTTGCGAACAAAAAAGAAAACGGCACTGTTCTTTCTACTCATTTTTCTTCTGAGTATTTTTCTGGGATTGGGCATCAGTGTGTGGACGGCAAACCGGGCAATGATGGCAGAGTGTGAAGAGAACTATGATACGATTGCTGTGTTTTCCTATATGGGAGCAGGATATCCGGACGAGACGGACCTTAATGAGGAGATGGCCTCAAATCTGAAGTATCTGGACAGACTGCAGGAGACGGAAACATGGACAGGAATTGAGAGGAAGGTGCTTTTTGCAGCGCCCTCCAGCCGCTGCCTGGGCTGGGTGGAAGGATATCAGCCGAAAAATATGTCGGCGCCTTATGAGGATGCAGGAATTTACATTTTAAAAAATGTTTATGCTACCGAGGTGTTTCAAAGGGAGGACGGTCCGCTGGAGTACATGGGAGAGGTGGCAACAAGCATTTATAGCTACGTAACACATGAGAAGCTGCTTGTTCATTTTTGCATGGAGGAGGGGAGCTTTCAGCCGGAGCATGACAAACAGTATCTGGTACACGGAAACTGGTACGGCGATGTGTTCAGTGTTTCGGAGCTGGAAGAGGTCATGGAGGGAGAGGAGCTTCCTGGCGAGGACAGTGTTTACGGAAAGCAGGCGGCATTTTACGAGGGTGCAAACCGTTTGCTTCCAATCCGCCTGATGAACCTGCCGGAATATGCCAAAGTGTTCCAGCAAGGTGAGGTGGAGCTGGCAGAGGGAGAATTCTATGAGGCCGAGCAGGGAGAACGGGTATGTCTGGTGACCAGGGATATTGCGAAGGCTCTAAGCATTGGGGTAGGGGATGCGCTTCCCCTGCATTTGGTGCCGGTGGAGTCGGGAAATATTTATGAGAGCTACCGGACAGAAGAGGATTATCCTGCGGTGGACTATCGGATCACGGGAGTCATAGAAACCACGGCGACATTTAAAAACAACATCTACATACCGCTTCAGGAGGAAATTGACGGAACCTACGGTTTTGAAGCGGGCTGGGTTCTGCTGAAAAACGGCTCCGGAGACGATTTTTTGTCTCAGGTGGAACCGGAACTGCCCAGCCGTATGGTGGTAGATATATACGACCAGGGATATACACAGGTTATGGATTCCATGGAGTCCCTGCAGCAGATCACGTCGATCATTCTTGGAATCTGCGTGCTTGCGGCGGTAACGGTTCTGATTCTGTTTGGATACCTCTTTGTGTACAAGCAGCAGGAAACCGTTGTTATCATGAAAAATCTGGGGACGGAGCGCAGTAAAATATATGCATATCTTGTGATCAGCAGCGGTGTGCTTGCAGCGGCGGCATCTTTTCTGGGTGCGATGGCAGGCTATGGAGTGGGTGGGCTTTTTCAAAAGCAGGTTATGGAGTTTCTTGAGACTGGTATCGGAAACGGGATTGATAACCGTTACAGCTATCTGGCAGAGGGACTTGTGAAGGAGTATGGCAGACAAGGCGGAACATCTGTGAGCTATTTTCTCGCGGCGGCGGTTTGCCTTACACTCGCGGCGGTAGGGATCTGCCTGGCTTTTGCGCAAAACAGTATCCGCCCACCCAGAGTAAAAAAGCCGGAAAAGGAACGCGCACCAAAGAGAGAGCGGAGATCCTCCGCACAAAACGGGGTGATTTTGCGCTTTGCACTGTTGTCTATCCAAAGGGGAGGCATTCGAACCTTTGTGGTATGTATGGTGAGCGGCGTACTTATGCTGGTATTCTGTGTGTTGTCCTATACGGGTAAGCATTATGAATTGGAAAGGCAGACGCTTACTGAGAACACAAAGATTGAGGGATATTTTACCAATATGACAGGAAATCGCATCAGTAACCTCGGGGTCGATGCCGCCTATCTGCATCAATTGGAGGATTCCGGCTATATCGAGAATGCAGAGACAACGCTCTACCGGGAATATTTCCACTATTATTATCAGGGAATCCCGGTACATGCGGATGGCAGGACGGAGACGGTCGCGGAGATAGAACTGCCGGACCCTCAAAGCCAGCCGTTTGCTTACGAGAAATTTATCAATGCGTCCAAAGAACAGCCCTGTCTTCTGTACACCACTGATTTTTCTGCTGTGGGAGAGTTGTTTTACAGCGACAGACCGAAGGTGGAATGGAAAGATGGGTACGATGAGTCCGTGTTTGCAAAGAGATACGGACAGGGTGCGGTGACACCCTGCCTGATCTCGGAGCAGATGAAGGAGGAGCAGGGGATTAGTCTCGGCGATAAGATACGGGTCACTGTGGTCTTGGGGAGCGTGTACACTATGAACTATACCCAGATGGACTTTACGGTGGTGGGAGCATATGCCGGCGACGGAGCAGGGAATCATATCCTGCTTCCCTTTGAGGCATTCCGCCCGTGGGTTCTCTCGGAGGCATACAGTGACGGGAATAAGTTTGAGATAGAGATGAAGGAGTATGAACTGGATACGATACGCTTTACCGTGGCAGATGCGGGGAAACTGATTGAGTTTAAAGACTATCTGCAAAGTGAGGGGTTCAGCCAGCTGCGGGAGAGGAAAGAAATACGCAATGTCATTGTGCTAAAGGACACTCAGTATCAGAAGACGAAAAAACAGTTGGAAGAAAAGATCAAATATATGAATCTGTTGTACCCGGTGCTCTATGTGCTGACCGGCATCATTGGTTTTTTGGTCGCCTATCTGCTGATGCGTAATCGGAAGGGAGAACTGGCGCTGATGCAGAGCATGGGCACAGAGCGCTGGAAGGTGTTCTGCTGCTTTTTCTTAGAGCAGGCAATGTTGAGCCTGACAGGAATTGGCATAGTCTGGCTGGTATGGGGACTTGCGGCAGGATTTACGGCAGGGCAGTTAATCTGTATGGCGGTATGCCTTGGCTGTTATCTGGCGGGTTGCGGCTTGTTGGTAGGATTGTTAAATCGGAGCAGTGTGCTGATGCTTTTACGGGATAAGGAATAGGATGGTTCGGAGGATAGATCATGAGTATATTACAGTTGCGGGATGTGCGCTACAGCTATGAAAATAAATACCAGAAAAACGAGGTGCTGCGGGGGATTTCGGCAGAGTTTGAGCAGGGAAAGGTCTATGCGCTCATTGGCAAATCCGGTTCAGGAAAAAGTACGGCACTGACTCTAATGGCCGGGTTGGAGCTGCCGGATGCCGGAGATATTTTATATGAGGGAACCTCTACGAAGGAGATGGATTTGAACAGCTACCGCAGGGAAAAGGCGGCGGTGATCTATCAGAGCTTTCAGCTTTTTCCGCTTCTGACGGCGGTGGAGAACGTTATGTACCCCATGGAGCTTAGGGGGATGAAGGGGAAGGAAGCCATGGAGAAGGCAAAGGATTTTATCCGTCAGGTGGGGCTTCCGGAGGAGATATTTCACCGTTTCCCGAATATGATAAGCGGTGGTGAGCAACAGCGGGTTGCCATTGCCCGGGCGTTAGCGATGAATACCCGTCTGCTCCTCGCAGATGAGCCGACAGGTAATTTGGATACGGCTAACAGCCAAAATGTGATCGATATTTTGGTGCGTCTGGCTCATGAGGAGAATTATTGTGTGATCATTGTGACCCATGATATGGGACTGCTGGAGAAAATGGATGTGGTCTATCGGATGCAGGACGGAATGCTCTGTGACTGTACATGAAAAAATGATTTCCAATTTCTGGGGACTGTGGTATAATAGCAATAGAAGTAAAAGGATGTGCGGCAATAGATACATATATCGGCAGTCTGAATGGAGGCACTTATGAAAACTAGAAGAACAGCTTTAACAGCAGATATAGAGAAATACGAAGTCGGCAAAGGATTAGAGGACGGTTTTGAACTGTGGTCTGACGTAGTGACCAAAGGATGGATCGTCACTGATTTCCTGATCAAGATAGAGAGGGAAGACGGACAGATTGTCTGTCCTTATATCAAGCACCGGAGAGGCCGGACGTTTATCGGAGAAGGTGATTATGTGGTGGTTGATGAAGACGGGACCAAGCATGTCTGCGGGGAAAACAAAGTCTGGAAGCGTTATGAGAAGGAATGAGAATAAATTCATAACAGTATGCGGATATGGCGGAATTGGCAGACGCGCTGGATTTAGGTTCCAGTGGGAGACCGTGCAGGTTCGAGTCCTGTTATCCGCATTTGTGATTCGGTTGTCAAGGTTTTTGGCAGCCGAATTTTTATGTAAAAACAGAGGGGTTCAGCGGGAGGGCCACTCCTGTTTTCTGGTGCTCCACTGCTCATTCATCCAGTCAACAACCTGCTGCTTTCCCTCCGGTGTGAACGGAAAGACAGAGGTTGTCTTTTTTTCGTTTTCGGTAGACGCGAAGTTATACGGGCCCGGCCATATATAGACACGGAAAACTTCGGTATCGTCTTCACATTCTTTCTGAATGAGGTAGCGCATGCCCAGATAGCTTCCGGTAAATTTTTCTTTTTTGTAGAAATTCATGTTTAAAATATCTTCATTTTTGATCATTCCGCTCTTCATGTCCTTTCCTCTGAAGACAGTATAGCAGATGAGAGTGAAAAAATATAGAAGGCGTACCGAAAAAAATACAATGTGTCCAATATAGATTCTCATAGGGAAAAATGTTGGAATATGCCAAAAATGTGCTCTGTCTGTGAAAGAAATTGCACACATATTAGAAAAACAAGGGAAATATGGGAATATTTCTTTGAAAAATATCGAAATAGAGAGTATTGACAAATTGACGGTCACATGTATAATAAGAAAAGTACAAAACGTTCGCGTACGGCATACAGTTGTTTGCCACGGAGTGCGATGAGCAAAGAGCCCGTTGCACTTTTTTTGGTATTTCAAGATTTGTATGACAATAAGCAAAGGTATGAACGCATTTTGCGTTGATATAAATTTTTATAAGGAGGAAAATTTTATGAAAAAGAAACTCATTTCTCTTTTATTGGTTGCAGCTATGACAGCCGGTCTGGCAGCAGGCTGCGGCAACAATGATGGAGGATCAAACAACGGTACTGAGAACGTTGGCTCAGGAAATGCTTCGTCAAGCGGATACGATACACTTGTTATCGGTACACAGTCTTTAGACGGCGTATTCAGCCCGTTCTTCTACACCAGCGCATACGACAATCAGGTATTTACTCCGGTGTTCTCACAGGTTTGTGATCTGGATCCGGACGGTGTGCTTGTGGACAGTGCAGGTCACATTGAGGTTGAGGAAGTGACCGCTGACGACGGAAGCACAAAGTATGTGTATACCATCACGATTAAGGAAGGCATGAAATTCTCCGACGGAGAAGATGTCACAATCGATGACCTTCTTTTCAATTATTATGTATGCTCTGATCCGGCTTACGACGGAGTGAGCACATTCGGAACACTTGACATTGAAGGTATGCAGGAGTACAGAAACTCTGAAGCTCCGCTCTGGAAGCTGCTTGGCGCTGCAGGTGCAGACAATACCGACTTTACATTATGGACAGAAGAGCAGCAGACGGCATTCTTCGAGACAGATCTTCCGGCAGCAGGAGAGGCATTCGTACAGGAGATCGTTGACTACTGTGTGGCAGAGGGATATGCTGAAGAAGGTGACGTGGCGTCTGCGGTAGCCGCATGGGGCTTTGAGGGTTCTACTTTGGGCGAAGCTTTTGACGCAATGGTAGCTGCATACGAAGGAGATCTGCCTACATTATCCGATACAGAGAGTGCAGGTTCTTCACTTGCAGATCTGTTGCCGGAGAGCTACTCAGAGATGGTCGAGATCGAGCAGGTTGACAGCATTTCCGGTATCGTGAGAGTGGATGATTATACCTGTACGGTAACATTCAACTCCGCAAATATTTCCGGAGACATGCAGCTTGCATTGATGCCTTTGACACCGGAGCACTACTACGGCAAAGACTTTGAGAAAGGTAATTTGGCGGGAGTAAAGGCATTGAATACAGTTCCGATGGGATCTGGTCCGTATGTCTTTGAAAGCTATGAGAACAACATTGTTACATTAACAGCAAATGAGAACTACTACAAAGGCGCACCGAAGATTCCTACCATTAAATTCCAGGTGGTTAACGAGGAAGATAAGGTTGACCTTGTGTTAAACGGTGAGATCGATATCACAGACCCGAGCGCTTCTCTCGAGATTGTGAAAAACCTGGATGAGAACACGGATATTGCTTCTTACTCTCTGGTAGATAACCCGGGTTACGGTTACATCGGTATCAACGCAGAGCGTGTGCCGGATGTCAATGTACGTAAGGGTCTGATGTGCCTGATGAACAGAGAGCCGGCGATCCAGTCCTACTACGGCGTGTTGGGAACAGTAATTGAGCGTCCGATGACACCGACTCTGGCAGAGTATCCGGATGATGCAGAGCCGTATTACAGCTATGACCCGGATAAGGCGCTTGAGTATTTTGAGGCGGCAGGATATTCACAGGTTGATGGCAAGCTGGTTAACGCAGACGGTGAGCAGCTGAGGATTACCTGTGCGATCGGTGACGCAAGCACACATCCGTCTACACCGATCCTGACTCAGATGGCAAACGATATGACAAACCTCGGAGCAGAGCTTGTTGTAAATGATCTTGAGTTCAGTGTACTTTCTACTCAGGTAATGGGTGGCGAAGTTGATATGTGGGTAATGGCATGGGGTAATTCCCTTGACTGCGACCTGACTCAGATTTTCGGAAGCCAGGGTGGTTCCAACTATCAGCATTACTATGATCCTGAAATTGATGCAATTCAGGCTAAGATCCTTCAGACAGTAGATTTCGATGAGAGATGCAAGCTGGTTGCAGAAGAGCTTGACATGATCATGGAAGCAGCTGTTTACATGCCTGTATATCAGCGTATGAACATGGAAATTTATAACGAGCAGACTGTCAATACAGATACACTTCCGGAAAGAACAACAACATTCTACAACTATGTGAATGAGATTGAGAAGCTTGAGATGAGATAGGATATGCTATTTATATGCAGGAGCTGTTTCCACTTATGTGGAACAGCTCCCGCTATTACAATAGCCATGTTCTGGAATAGGTGATTAACAGTACCAATTTAGAAAAGGGGCGGACATGAAACAGTATATTTTAAAGCGTATATTAATTAGTTTCGTTGTTCTCTTTGGTGTATCTGTTCTGCTGTATGGAATTGCAAGATCGGTACCGGGTGATTACGTTGCCAATATTACAGCAGGAAACCAGAATATTACACCGGAAATGGAACAGCGCATGAGGGAACTGTACGGTTTGGACAAGGGCATTGTGGAAGGATATATTTCATGGCTTTCCGATGCGCTCCACGGGGATTTTGGAACCTCTTTTGTCTATCAGAAGCCGGTAGTTGAGATTATAAAAAATAATATGGCACCGACCCTTGCGTTGGCTGGCATTTCCATGCTTCTGGAAATTATTCTGGCGATACCGCTTGGTATCATAGCGGCGAGAAAACAGTATTCAGTTACGGATTACACGATTGTTGCGATTGCGCTTATGGGTATTTCGCTGCCGTCTTTCTTTTTTGCATCTGTCCTTCGTAGAGTATTCAGCATCGGTCTCGGCGTATTACCGCTGTCCGGTATGATCACGGCGAGGGCAAATTATCAGGGATGGGATCTGTTTGTGGATTATGCGAAGCATTTTACACTGCCGATCATTGTGTTTGTTATCACAGGTGTGGGAGGTCTGCTCCGTTATGTGCGTACCAATATGCTTGAGGTACTCAGCGCGGATTATGTACGTACGGCAAGGGCAAAAGGTCTTCCTGAAGTAAAGGTAATCGGAAAACATGCATTCCGAAATACATTGATTCCCATTGTGACCATGGTTGGAGGTATGATTCCGGGATTGTTCTCGGGTGCAGTCATCACAGAGGGTATTTTCTCCTTGGAAGGTCTGGGAAACATTGCACTGAAAGCAGTTTATAACGGTGATATCCCTTATCTGATGGGATTTAATATGTTTATTGCGGTTTTGACACTGATTGGAACGTTGGTTTCTGATATTCTGTACGCAGTTGTCGACCCACGAGTTCGTTACTAGGAGGTGGATCGTATGGATGAAAATAAGGATTTAAAACAGAGAAATCAACAGGAACAGGATGAATTCGAAAAAAATCAGGTAATAATGTCTCCGGGACAGCTTGTCGCGAAACGGTTCTTTCGGAATAAGCTGGCTTGTGTGGGACTTGCCATTATCATTATCATGGCATTGTTCTGTATTATCGGACCGATCATCAGTCCGTATGGAGAATATGAAATCTTTTACATAGATATGGAAACAGGTCAGGAGTATCGTATGCAGGATCAGGGGCTTGGAGCAGCGACGATGGGAGTCAACGTAAAAGCGCCGATCTCTTCCGCACACTGGCTTGGAACAGATGCAGACGGACGTGATGTTCTGACGCGTCTGATGTATGGAGGAAGAATTTCACTTACGGTAGGATTTGTGGTGGTGGCCATTGAGTTGATCATCGGTGTGATCCTCGGTGGTATCGCGGGTTATTACGGGGGTGCCATTGATATGTTTATCATGCGTATGGTGGAGGTATTTTACTGCCTGCCGTTCGTGCCGTTGATGCTGATTTTGTCCTCAATGTTTTTGGGATACGGTATCTCACCGAGATACAAAATATATTTTATTATGATTGTCATGGGTGTTCTCTACTGGGCAGGTGTGGCGCGAAATGTCCGTGCCCAGATCCTTTCGCTGCGCGAGATGGAGTATATGCAGGCGGCAGAGGCTACAGGTATTAAAACCTGGAGAAAGATTTTCAAGCATCTGATCCCTAACACGGTTCCGATCATTATTTTGATGGCTACTATGGACGTGGGCGGTGTGATCTTGACAGAATCCGTCTTGAGCTTCCTTGGAGTAGGTATTTCGTGGCCGTACGCTTCCTGGGGAAATATGGCAAATACTGTAACACAGTCTGTGATTCTGAAGAATTATCCGAATATCTGGGCACCGCCCGGACTGCTGATTCTTCTGACGGTGCTCGCATTTAACTTTATCGGTGACGGTATGCGAGACGCCTTTGACCCAAGAATGAAAAGGTAGGTGAGAACTTTGGCAGAAAAAGATCAGAAAGCGCGTTTAAAAGAGATAAAGAAATTTAACAGCGGTAAGTATAAAGAATTTAACAAGCGGTCGAAGCGCAAGAGAATTCCGGAGTCAGAGTATCTCGCAGAAATGAAAGATTCAAATAATGTTCTGGAATTTGATGAGCTGAAGACATATTTTTATACAGATACAGGTACGGTGAAAGCGGTAGACGGGGTGACATTTGAAATTCCGAGTGGCGCTACGATCGGAGTGGTGGGAGAGTCCGGCTGCGGTAAATCCGTGACCAGTCTTTCAGTCATGGGACTGCTTCAGGGACCGGTCGGTCAGATCGCAGGCGGAAGCATCCGGTATAATCAGGGCAGCCGTGCGGTTGACTTGACAAAGATACCAAGGAAGGAACTGGAAAAGATCCGCGGAAATGAAATTTCCATGATTTTTCAGGAGCCGATGACTACGCTGAATCCGGTGTTTACGATTGGAAATCAGCTGTGCGAGTGTATCAGCCTGCACAATAAAGACATGAAGAAAAAAGACGTGGAGGCACGTGCGCTTGAGACACTTGAACTGGTAGGTATTAAGCGAGAGGGTATTCTCAATAATTATCCTCATGAATTATCCGGCGGTATGCGTCAGCGTGTCGTGATTGCTATGGCCTTGGCATGTAATCCGAGACTGATCATCGCAGATGAGCCGACAACGGCACTTGATGTTACGATACAGGCGCAGATCCTTGATCTGCTCCGCGATCTGAAGGATAAGATCAATGCATCCATTATGCTGATCACGCATGATCTTGGCGTGGTAGCCGAGATGGCGGATTATGTTGTTGTTATGTATGCGGGACGTGTGATCGAGCAGGGAACTGCGGAGGATATTTTCCACCATCCGGCGCATCCTTACACAATCGGTCTGATGAAATCAAAGCCGATGATCAATGAGAGAGTGGAGCGTCTCTATTCGATTCCGGGAAATGTTCCGAATCCGATCAACCTGCCGGAGCACTGTTATTTTAAAAACCGCTGTGAGTCATGTACGGAGAAATGCGAGGGCGGATATCCGGAGCTGATTTCTCTGACAAAGACGCATAAAGTAAGCTGCCACCTGCATTCAGCAGCACAGAAGGGGGGAAATTAGGAAAATGGCAAACAACGAAGTTGTAGTTGATGTACAGAATCTGAAAAAATATTTCCCCATTAAATCGGGTGTGCTGCAGCGCACGGTTGGACATGTGCGTGCGGTGGACGGAGTGAGTTTCCAGATTAGGAAGGGGCAGACGTTCGGTCTTGTTGGAGAGTCCGGCTGCGGAAAGTCCACTCTGGGACGTACTCTGCTTCGGCTGATCGAGCCGACAGAGGGGTCGGTAAAAATAAACGGAAAAGATATGTGCGGTCTGAAAAGAAGTGAGCTTCGCCCTTTAAGACCGTCGATGCAGATGATCTTTCAGGACCCGTTTTCTTCGCTTGACCCGCGTATGCCGGTAGGTGAGATCATAGGAGAGGCTGTCAGGGAACATGGAATTGTTCCGAAGTCGGAATATAAGGATTATATTCTGAAGGTTATGGACGACTGCGGACTGAGACCGTATTATATCGACCGTTATCCGCATGAGTTTTCCGGCGGCCAGAGACAGCGTATCTGTATTGCGAGAGCGCTTGCGTTAAACCCGTCGTTTATCGTCTGTGATGAGCCAGTGTCGGCACTGGATGTTTCCATTCAGGCGCAGATCATCAACCTGATGAAAGATCTGCAGGATGAACGCCAGCTGACATATCTGTTCATCTCGCATGATCTGTCTGTTGTGGAGCATATTTCTGATGCGATCGGTGTCATGTACCTGGGGACGATGATGGAGACGGGCACGAAGGATGATATTTTCCGCGAGCCGCTTCATCCTTATACCAAAGCTCTCTTCAGTGCGGTTCCGGTGGCGGACCCGGATGTAAAGATGAACCGTATTCTGTTGGAGGGAGATATTCCTTCACCGGCAAATCCCCCGAAGGGATGTAAATTCCACACAAGATGTAGTGAGTGCATGGAAATCTGCAAGCAGCAGGAGCCGGCAGAAAAAGATATGGGCAATGGACATGTCGTAAAATGCCACCTATATAAATAATTGAGAACGGATTTGGATTAATTTTAAAACACCGGTTGTACATTGTGTGCAGCCGGTGTTATACTTTGTTCATGACATTCGCTGTTTTGTAGATTGCAGGGGGGACCGAGATGAATTTGAGTGAGCTGGCAGCGGCGCGCAGGAAGACGAAAGATCTGAGAAATGAATTAAAGCAGCTTAAGAAGGAACTTTTGGCGGCAGGGGGACAGAAGGCAGAAGTGACTGCAGAGGTAAAGGAACTTGAGAGTGCGATGGAGCTTGGGGATACGCTGCAGACAGATTATGTGACAGCCGGACAGCATCTGGAAAAAGCCTGCAGAACCATTCCGATCCTGTTGGAAAATATGGAGTCGTATTCCGATGAACGGATGAAGGAGAGGCTGAACTACCTATTGGAAGATTTAGATCAGGTGTATCACGAATGTTCGATCCGCAGAGATGACCCGGACTTTTCTTCCACGGTACAATGCTTGAAACAGATGGCGACGGGTGCGGGGGCAAAAAATGTCGCAGACGCGAGGGGAATGTCATCTGTTATGCTGCGCAGCGAGCTGGAAAATGTTGCGGCAGTGTTAAAAGATGCGGCAGGATGGAGCGCGCCTGACTTTCTGGCATTGGCATATTACTTTCTGCACGAGGACAGAGAGGGTGTTAAAGAGATGGAGAACGGTCAGCGAAATGCCCTGGTGCGCGAATATTTTGAAATGCGGTTTTTAAAGAAGTTTCAGGCGGAATGTGAGAGTGCGGGGCAGGGAGAAAAGCTGAAGGAACTGATACAGATATATGTATATGAATAAAATAAATAGTTTATAAGCAAAGGAGAGGATTTAAGATGAACACAGAATGGTCATTGGACGGTATCTATCGGGGGATGGAAGATCCTGCTTATGAGGCGGATATTGCTGCACTGGAAAAGAGTGTAGGGGACATGAAGGCACTGGCCGCTCAGACAGAGGGTGGAACAGAATGCGCTCATGTGGAAGAGCTGCTCTTGGCGGAAGAAAAATTTACGGAGCTTGTGAGCAGACTTTATTCTTATCTGTCGCTGAGGCAGTCAGTCAACACTGAAGATGGCGAGATCATGGCGCAGATAGGCAGGATAGAAAGCATCCTTTCGGCTGCTGCCGCAGCCCAGGCGGCGATCAAGAAGCAGTTGGCACAAATTGAGGATGTTGACGCGTTGGCGGCAAAGAGCGAGGTGATCAAGGCTTATTCCTTCAAACTGAAGGAGAATAAAAAAGAGGCAAAACATCTGTTTTCAGATGAGGTGGAGGAAATGGCTGCCGCTATGAATATGAGCGGAGGAGCTGCGTGGAGCAAGCTGTTTTCCTATCTGACATCTACGGTCAAAGTGGATTATGACGGAGGAGAAGTCACACTCTCTGAAGTCCGTAACCTTGCACACAGTCCAAATGCTGCTGTGAGAAAGGCTGCTTATGAGGCAGAACTTGCGGCTTATGAAAAGATAGAAGATGCACTTGCGTTCTCACTGAATAATATCAAGGCACAGGTGCGTATGCTATGCAAAAAGCGCGGTTACGAATCGCCGCTTCAGATGACGCTGGAGCAATCGTGCATGAGCAGAGAGACGCTTGATGCAATGATGGAAGCAATTCAGGAATATCTGCCTGTGTTCCGTAAATATCTCCGCAAAAAAGCAACGCTGCTTGGCTACAATAACGGTCTGCCGTGGCATGAGCTGTTCGCGCCTATGGGCAAGTCGGGTAAAACTTTTTCGCTGGAAGAGGCGAGGGACTGCCTGATCCGCACTTTTGAAGAGTTTACACCTGATATGGCGGATATGATGAAAGAGGCTTTTGAGAATGAGTGGATTGATTTTTATCCGAAAAAGGGAAAACAGGGAGGCGCTTTCTGCGCAGGAGTTCCCAGCTTAAAGGAGAGCCGTATACTGACAAATTATGATGGGCATTTTGGTTCGATTGACACATTGGCACATGAGCTTGGTCATGCGTTTCACAATAGACAGTTGGAGCAGGAACGCCCCATGAATCAGGACTATCCTATGCCGGTGGCAGAGACGGCATCCACCTTCAATGAGATCCATCTGGTGCGCACGGCGCTAAAGACGGCAGAAGGAGCAGAAAAACTCAATCTGCTGGAAAGCGATCTGAAAGAGCAGACGCAGTGCATCGTGGATATCTATTCCAGATATCTGTTCGAGACAGCGGTGTTTGAGGAAGGCGGAAACAAGTTCCTGATGGCAGAGGACTGCAAGGAGCTGATGAAGAAGGCACAGCAGGAAGCATACGGAGACGGACTGGATCCGGCGTATATGCATCCTTATATGTGGGCTTGTAAGTCCCATTACTACAGTGAAGATTTAAGTTTTTATAATTTCCCGTATGCATTCGGTACACTGTTCGCGACGGGACTATACAGCCGTTTTCTGGCTGAGGGAGAACCGTTCGTACAGAAATATAAGGCAATGCTGGCTGCAACGCCGTGCTGCACGATTGAAGAAGCAGGGGCGATGATGGGGATCGATCTGACCAAACCGGATTTCTGGAGAGAAAGCCTCTCGCAGATTGCGAAGACGGTCGAGGAATTCTGTGAGATGTAAACAGACGGGAAAGGGAGAATGTTGTGAACAATCTGAATGAAATCGTATCGAAAAAACTGGGATTTGGGTGTATGAGACTTCCCGTATTGGATGGAAACACAGAAAATATTGATGATGAGGCATTCTGCAGAATGATCGATTCATATCTTACGCAGGGGTTCCGCTATTTTGACACGGCTTATCCGTATCACAACGGGAATTCCGAAAAAGCGGTCAAACGTTGTCTGGTGAACAGATACGACAGAGAAAAGTTCCTGCTGGCAGACAAAATGCCAGTATGGCTTGTCAAAGAGAATCCGGATTATGAAAAGCTGCTTGATGAGCAGTTAGACCGTTGCGGAGTGTCTTATTTTGACTTTTATCTGCTCCACGCGATGAATAAGGAGCGTGCTGCGGAGGTGGAGGAGAAGGGCGGATTTGCCTTTATGCAGAAGATGAAAGCGGAGGGGAAAGTACGCCATATCGGTTTTTCATTTCATGACACAGCAGAGGTACTTGACGAGATTCTGACCAATCATCCGGAGATGGAATTTGTACAGCTGCAGATCAATTATTATGACTGGGATTCCGAAAACGTGCAGTCCGGCAAATGTTATGAGACGGCTGTCCGGCACGGAGTGCCTGTGATCGTCATGGAGCCGGTGAAAGGAGGAACGCTCGCAGACATTGCGGGGGAGGCAGGCAGAGCACTCAGGGAATTGGACGAAGATGCATCTTTTGCATCCTATGCGATCCGGTTTGCGGCATCGTTAGACAATGTCCTGCTCGTGCTCAGCGGGATGTCAGACGAAAAGCAGCTCGCGGACAACACCTCCTATATGAGAGAATTCAAACCTTTGACCGACAGCGAACAGGCAGCTGTTGCAAACGTGGTGGAGGAGCTCAAAAAACTTCCGACGATAGCCTGCACGAAATGCCGGTACTGCGTGGAAGGATGCCCAAAGAAGATTGCAATCCCGGAACTATTTGACGATTACAATATGGCAGTACAGTTTGGCGTGAATCATTTGACAAAAAGCAGCTATGGCAGACATACGGCAGAACGCGGAAAAGCAGATGACTGCATTCGGTGCGGGAAATGCGAAGGACAGTGTCCGCAGCATCTCGAAATCCGAAGTCTGCTCGAACAGGTTGCGAACACCTTTGCATAACGAAAGACGGTTTCATAACGGAAAAGGTGAAGAAAGGAAGGACATACGTGATGGACAGAGAACCAAAAAGCGGTGAGGTGTACCGCCATTTTAAAAACAGGCTGTATCAGATCATCGCAGTTGCAGTACATTCGGAGACGGCAGAGAAACTGGTGATTTATCAGGCAATGTACGGAGACTTTCAGGTGTATGCAAGACCGCTTGAAATGTTTCTGAGCGAGGTGGATCGCAGAAAGTATCCACACACGCTGCAGAGGTACCGTTTTGAACGGGTGGACCGTAGCACACTCTCAGGAGAGAGGGAGGCATTTGATGCGGCGCCACGGGACGATTTGTCCAAAGAACTGGGATCGGTGGATGCAAAGCTCATGGCATTTCTCGACACGGACGACTGGGAAATGAAATACAATATCGTAGTTTCCATGCGGGATGATATCACAGACCATATGATCAATAATCTGGCAGTTTCCATAGATGTTGTGATCCCGGAGGGAGACTTGAGCGAACGCTATGAGCAGCTTAAGTCGTGTATTCGGACAAAACAGCGCTATGAGAGAGAACGTATGCGGTAGTGTCGGGGAATCCGTAAAAATACTGTATGGTTTACAGCTGGCTTAACGAACTGTTGTGATACTTTGTGGAGAAGGTGACATCCTCACCGAACCATTCCGGAGGAATAAAGGCATTGGCCTCTTCTTCCGTTTCGAACTCCACTTCTGCCAGCTGCAGCGGGGATAAACTGCCGTCAAAGATGTCGAGTTCAACGGTTAGTTTTTCGTTGTAGGGAATCAGATAACGGTGCTTGGTGATGAGTCTTCCGTCAATTTTTTCCTTCAAATGAGAAAATGCATCTGCAGTCAGCGGCAGATTATATTCTTCCCGGACCATAAGACCGCTTCCCTTGTATGTCAGCGTATACTTATCATCCGAACGGCGGATACGTACGACGGGAGCAATATTCAGGTAGCCCTGCTCGATTTCTTTGCAGGGATACTGTGACAGATTTTCCGGTAAGTATCTGACAAGAAATTTGCGTTCAATTTCCATTTGATATCTCTCCTTTGCGATGAACGATAGTTTTTTGATTGTTACTATTATAGCCTATGGAGAGAAAATTACAATAAATAAAGGATAGAAAGGCAGGGTTTTTATGGGTAAATTAGGAATTTTCATGGCGGACGGCTGCGAGGAGATTGAGGGACTGACCGTGGTAGATATTGTGCGCCGCGCTAAGATGGATATCGTTATGATCTCTGTCACTGGCAAAAAAGAAGTGACGGGTTCGCATGAGATCACATTTCACACGGATGCGCTTGCGGAGGAGACCGACTTTTCGGAGCTTGACGGGATCGTTCTTCCGGGAGGGATGCCCGGAACACTGAAACTTGGAGAGAATGCGACAGTCAATGAAGTCATCCAAAAATTTGCAGCAGAGGGAAAGCTGGTCTGTGCGATTTGTGCAGCGCCGAGCGTGCTGGGTGCCGCGGGAATCCTGCAGGGCAGGGATGCGACCTGTCATCCTGGATTTGAGGAGAAGCTGTGCGGTGCCAATGTAAAGGAGCTGCCGGTTGTGACAGACAAAAATATCATTACCAGCCGCGGTATGGGGACTGCCATACCGTTTGCGCTTGAGATCGTCCGTTACTTTTCCGATGATGAAACGGTAGAGCAGATAAAAAAAGGTCTTGTATACTAAGTAAAAAGCTCATGTGGCATTTATTCGAATGCCACATGAGCTTTTATGAGATACCGGCTTATTTGCCTGACATCTGCTGTTCCTGCTTCATGATCATCTTCTTGACCATTTCACCGCCGATGCTGCCCGCCTGAGCGGAAGTCAGATCACCGTTGTATCCTTCTTTTAAAGGTACACCGATCTCACTTGCAACTTCCTGCTTGAAACGGTTCATTGCTTCCTTTGCCTGCGGCACTGCCATCTGGCTAGAATTAGAACTGTTAGATCCTGCCATGGTTTTCACCTCCAAAATGTTCACTTGTTTTTTTTCTTAGGAATACAATCATTAGTACTGTATGTCCTAATCCTATTATTTACAAGGGAAAAGATATTATGTTTGGTAAATTATGAGAATTTTCTTGACAATAAGTATCGCGGTGAATATACTAGGGGATGTGAAATATATTTTGATCTAAAATTTTAAAGAAAGAGAGGTAAAAATTATGATTAGACTGGATAAGCATTTCACTTTGACACATAAGATGGATCATAGGATTACCTCGGTGAGGTCTGTCAGCAGGCATGGACGGTCTGTAGCTTTTTGTGCAGCAGTGCCAGAGCAGAGAGGCGCTATATAGAGCCAAAAGACAGATTATTTTCTTTGGATATGCAGCCCGTGGTGATCGATGATCACCGCGGGCTTTTTGAATTGAAATGGAGGGAAAAATGAAAAAGTTACATACCTATATTGGACGTTACTGGTACGGATATCTGTTTGCGATAGGCTCAATGGTAACGGCGATCGTTTTGGACATGATCTATCCGGTCATCACGCAAAAAATTGTGGATGACGTTATTTTAGAAGGAAAGCTTGAACTTTTGACAAAGCTTTTGGCAGGAATTGTTGCGGTAGGGGTTGGACGTTGTATTTTTGGCTACTGCAAAGAGTATACGTTTGACCGGTTGGCCTGCGGCATAGGAACACAGATGAGGAAGGATCTGTTTGACCATGTGCAGTCACTGTCTATGAATTATTTTGACAATACCAATACGGGTGAGCTGATGGCAAGAATCAAGGACGATGTGGATAAGGTCTGGAATGCGCTTGGTTATGTGGGAATGCTCGTGATCGAAGTGGTCATACACGTCAGCTGTGTGCTTTACTGTATGTTTACGCTGAACTGGAAACTGGCGCTGATACCGGTAGGCACGATGATCGTCTGCGGTGCGGTTGCGATCGTCATGGAGCGGAAGCTGGATAAGATTTACGAGGATATCAGTGAGGAGAATGCTGTGCTGACAACGGTTGCAGAGGAAAACCTCGCAGGCGTGCGCACGGTAAAGGCGTTTGCCAGAGAGAAGCATGAGATAGAAAAATTTTTATCTCACAATAACCGCTATTATGAACTTAACATTTCCCAGTCCAGGGTACTTGTAAAATATTATCCGCTGTTTCAGTTTGTGGGAAAGGCGTTGCCGGTGTGTATGACTGTGATAGGCGGGATCGCCGTTATGAATCAGAATATGACGCTGGGTGCGCTGGTGGCATTTGTGGAATACAGCAGAAATTGTACATGGCCGATGGAGATGCTGGGCTGGCTGACGAACGACGTATCTTCTGCCGTTGCCTCCTACCGGAAAATACGAAAGATCTACGGAGAGCAGGCACAGATCCGGGATCAGGAAAAACCGATTCTCATTGACAGCGTGGAAGGAGAAATCCGGTTTGAGAATGTGTCTTTTGCGCTGGAAGGAAAAGAGATTCTGCACGACATCAGTTTTACGGTTCCTGCGGGAGGAACGCTGGGAATTATGGGAGCGACAGGTTCCGGCAAATCTTCCATGATCAATCTGCTACAGCGTTTTTACGATGTGACGGAGGGGACGGTTGCGGTAGATGGCGTGGATGTGCGGAAGATGTCGTTAAAGCAGCTTAGGAGCAGCATTGCCGTGGTATTGCAGGACGTGTTTTTGTTTTCCGACACGATAGAGGAGAATATAAAGATGGGGCAGCGCACGAGCCTGCCGATGGAAGAGGTGCGGCTGGCAGCAGAGCATGCACAGGCGAGAGGGTTTATTGAAAAGATGGATGAGCAGTATAAGACGGTCATAGGGGAGCGCGGTGTCGGCCTGTCCGGCGGGCAGAAACAGAGGATCAGCATTGCACGCGCCATGGCAAAACACAGTCCGATCCTTGTGCTGGATGACTCCACCTCTGCGCTTGACATGGAGACGGAGCACGAGATTCAAAAGACGTTAAATGAGTTGTCCGGCACGACAAAGGTGATCATTGCACACCGTATTTCTGCGGTTCGGCATGCGGATGAGATCATATATCTGGAGGACGGAAAGATTGCGGAGCGCGGAACGCATGAAGAATTGCTTGCGCGAAAGGGATTGTATTATGACACCTATATGGCACAGTACGGCTCTTTTTCCGCCTAAAGAATATCAATGGAGGTTAGTATGGCAGTCAATTCATTTCGTGAAGACGAATTTATGGAGAATACCGACAAAAAGAAGATTTTGCGCCGGCTATTGTCCTATTTAATGAAATATAAGGGGACTCTTGCGGCAGTTCTTTTGTGTATGGGAGTGACGGTCGCAATTTCGCTTGTCAATCCTCTACTGATCGAGGAGGCGATCGATCACTATATTGCAGAGTCTGATTTCTACGGTCTGGCAAGGCTCGGTGTATTTGCGCTGGCGCTGAATATTATTTTTATCATTATGGTAAAGGTCAGAATGTATGTGATGTCAGTAGTGTCAAATAAGATATTGCTGCAGATCCGTCAGGATCTGTACGAACACATCCAGACGCTGTCATTTTCCTTTTTTGACAGCAGACCGACAGGAAAAATCCTTGCGAGGATCATCGGGGACGTCAACTCCCTGAAGGATGTGCTGGTCAATACGGTAACGACTCTGATACCGGAGTTTGTGACGGTTGCCGGGGTAATGTGCATTATGTTTATCAAAGATGCAAGGCTTGCCGCGGCGTCGCTGTCCACGATCCCGATCATGATGGCGGGCATCTGGCTTGTGCAGAGGGCATCGCACAGGCGATGGCAGATTTTTCGCAAAAAATCGTCCAATTTAAATGCCTATGTGCACGAGGATGTTGCGGGGATTAATGTCGTGCAGAGTTTTGGCGCGGAGGATGAGACAAAGGAGGTTTTTGGAAAGCTGGCGGATGAGCACAGGGATGCATTTGCGGATGCGGTTTTGTATGCCGATATGTTTGGACCGGTCATTGATTTTTGCTGGGGAATCGGCGCTATGATGCTTTATCTGGTCGGCGTCCGTTTTCTGGGTGTCGAAAAAGTCTCAGTAGGTCTTTTGGTGGCATTTGGAACCTATATCAATATGTTCTGGAACCCGATCATGAATCTGAGCAACTTTTACAATAATCTGGTGACGAATTTGACGGCTGCGGAGCGGATCTTTGATATTCTGGATACAGAAGCCGATATTGTGGATGCCGACGACGTGCAGGAACTGCCGGAGATTCTCGGGAAGGTAGAATTTTCACATGTCAGTTTTACTTATGATAGGGGAACTTCTGCAGAGACAAAGGTGCTTGAGGATGTGAGCTTTTCGGTGCAGCCCGGCGAAACGGTCGCGCTTGTGGGACCGACCGGGGCGGGAAAGACAACGATCGTAAATCTGCTCAGTCGCTTTTATGATATTGAGGACGGTCAGATTCTGGTGGATGGGTACGATTTGACGAAGGTGTCCATGCACAGCTTAAGAAGACAGATGGGTGTCATGACGCAGGACAATTTTATTTTCCACGGAACGGTCCGGGACAATATCCTTTACGGAAAACTGGATGCAACAGAGGAAGAGATGATCGCTGCTGCAAAGGCAGTGAATGCGCATGATTTTATCATGAAGATGGAAAAGGGTTACGATACTGAGCTAAAGGAGCACGGCGCGGGACTTTCCATCGGACAGCGCCAGCTGATCGCATTTGCGAGGACGATGATCTCTATGCCCAAAATCCTTATTCTGGATGAGGCGACATCAAGTATTGACACGCATACTGAGATCCTGGTGCAGAAGGGAATCGAGGCGCTGCTTTCCGGCAGAACCAGTTTTGCCATTGCCCACAGACTCTCCACGATCCAGAATGCAGACCGCATTTTTGTCATTGACGAGGGCGGCATTTTGGAGCAGGGAAGCCCTAAAGAATTGATGGAGAGAAAGGGCGCATATTACAGACTATATATGAAGCAGTTTGAGGGCGTGCAGTAGGTATTTTTTTCCAATTTTTATTTCATAATCCCGGTATCTGTGATACAATTTGAAAAGATACGATATCGCAGAAGGGGAACAAATAAAATTATGATGCACGTGCAATATTCTACCAATGAATTTGAGCAAAAATACACTTATGACGGAGAGGATCTCGGCGCGGTATATACGCCGGAACGGACCGTGTTCCGTGTGTGGGCGCCGCTGGCGGATTCAGTAACGGTGAATCTTTATACATCCGGCAATGCGGGAGAGGACGATCTGATCGACAGGCTTGTCATGAAGCCTGATGTCAATGGGACGTGGACAGCAGAGAAGGCGGATGACCTAAACGGTGTCTACTATACTTATCTGGTGAGCAGAAATGGAGAAACGCAGGAGGCGTGTGATCCATATGCGAGAACGACAGGGGTGAACGGAGAGCGTGCGATGGTTATTGATCTTGCACTGACAAATCCGAAAGGTTGGGACAAAGACTGTGACCCGCATGGAGAAGAGCGGATCACCGATGCGGTGATCTATGAACTGCACATCAGGGATATTTCCTCCGACCGCAGTGCAGGCATCCGCAACGTCGGAAAATTTCTTGGACTGGTGGAGACGGGAACTGTTACGCCGTCGGGAATACCTACCGGATTAGATCACATGAAAGAGCTGGGGATCACGCATGTGCATCTGCTCCCGGTAGCAGATTACGGCTCTGTAGATGAGAAGAGACTTGAGGAAGCGCAGTTTAACTGGGGATATGACCCGGTCAACTATAATGTGCCGGAGGGGTCCTATTCCACGGACCCTTATCACGGTGAAGTGCGTGTGAGGGAAATGAAGCAGATGGTAAAGACGCTGCATGACAACGGGATCAGCGTGGTCCTGGATGTGGTATACAATCATGTCTATGATGCGGACGAATTCTGCTTTAATAAAATCGTGCCGGGATATTTTTCGAGGATCGATGCCGAGGGAAATTATTCCGCCGGTTCCGGATGTGAGAATGACAATGCCACAGAGCGCTCGATGGTCCGGAAATATATCGTGGATTCTGTGGCATATTGGGCGGATGAGTACCATATTGACGGCTTCCGGTTTGATCTGGTGGGACTGATCGATATAGAGACGGTTCGCGCCGTGATGGAAAAAGTGAGCCGGAAGCACCCGAATGTCATTTTTTATGGGGAAGGATGGACCATGGGTACCGGACTGACGAAGGAAGGCGTTCTGCTCGCGACGCAGAATAACTCGGCCGAACTGCCGGGATTTGCATTTTTCAGCGACACGATGCGCGATGGGCTTCGGGGACATGTATTCTATTATTCGCAGCGCGGCTACATATCCGGAGGCAAGGGACTTGCGAATGTCATAGAGCAGTGCTTTTTGGGGAAGGCGCCGGACTGGTGTAAGACTCCTTCACAGTCGGTCAATTATGCTTCCTGCCATGATAATTATACGCTGATGGACCGCATCACGCTCGCAGCGCCTGAGGCATCGTGGGAAGAGTGGGTCCGCATGAACAATCTGGCCGCGGTGATCTATATGACGGCAGAGGGGATTCCGTTCCTGCAGGCGGGAGAAGAAATGCTCCGACGTAAGCTGGATGCGGACGGTAATATTGTGGAGAACAGCTTTAAATCTCCCGATTTTATCAACGGATTGAAATGGGACTGCCTGAATGAGAAAACTTATCAGGATGTATATGCTTATTACCGGGGACTGATCGCATTCCGAAAGGCGCACCGACAGCTGCGTCTGACAACACCGGAGGAAGTGGAACGCTATGTCACACCGGTAGAAGGCCTGCCCAAAGACGTGGTGGCAATGCGGATTGCCGGGGATGAGGGAGACAAAAAGACGGATGGCATTTTTGCCATTTTTAATCCAAATCGGACGGCGGTTGAAATCAACCTTCCTGAGGGTGTGTGGAGCGTGTGTATCAACGCGGAACGCGCAGGCACGGACCCGATTGAGATGATTACGGGAGAAAAAGTGAAGGTCGAACCGATTTCAGCCACGGTGCTTGTAAAGTTGCGAAAAAAAGGCTAGTATTTTCCGCATGGTTGTGCTATAATCCTAAAATGACTGTGATGTGAAAATGGAAAGTGTACATTGACATATATTTGAAGGAGGAAAACAGTTATAATGAGTGTACAGGTAGAAAACTTAGAAAAGAATATGGCCAAACTTACCGTTGAGGTTGCGGCGGAGGAAGTTGAG
Source organism: Roseburia sp. (assembly GCA_014804775.1). GTDB lineage: Bacteria > Bacillota > Clostridia > Lachnospirales > Lachnospiraceae > Roseburia. The sequence continues at coordinate 49,260 of JAAUZB010000020.1, forward strand.
AAAGCGCTTCAGGCTGCCTATATGAAAGAAAAAGGCAAGATCAGTCTTCCGGGATTCCGTAAGGGCAAGGTGCCGAGAAATATGATCGAGAAGATGTACGGACCGGCAATATTTTATGAGGATGCGGTAAACACCATGCTTCAGGAGCACTATCCGTCAGCAGCAGATGAGAGCGGTCTTGATATTGTGTCCAGACCGACTGTTGATGTGGTGCAGATCGAGAAGGGAAAGCCGTTTATCTTTACTGCAGAGGTCGCAGTAAAGCCGGAGGTGAAGCTTGGCAAATATCTTGGCGTACAGGTGACTAAGATTGATACCGCGGTATCTGACGAGGAGCTTGACGAGGCGTTAGAGAAGGAAAGAGAGAAAAATTCCAGAACCATCACTGTGACAGACAGACCGGTTCAGAACGGTGATACGGCAGTGATTGATTTTGAAGGATTTGTAGACGGCGTGGCGTTTGAAGGCGGCAAGGGAGAGAATCATCCCCTGGAGATCGGTTCCCACTCTTTCATTGATACGTTTGAAGATCAGCTGATCGGAAAGAATGCAGGGGATGAGGTCGATGTCAACGTTACTTTCCCAGAGCAGTATCAGGCAAAGGAGCTTGCCGGCAAGCCTGCACTGTTCAAGGTTAAGATCCATGAAATCAAGACAAAAGAGCTTCCGGAGCTGAACGATGAGTTTGCGCAGGACTGCTCTGAATTTGAGACGCTTGCAGAGTACAAAGAGGATCTAAGAAAGCAGCTTGAGCAGACGAAAGAGAACGATGCAAAGCGCGCTAAAGAGGATGAGGCGATCCAGAAAATTATCGATAAATCAGAGATGGAGATTCCGGAGGCCATGATCGAGACGCAGTGCGAGAACATGGTTGAGGAGTTTGCTCAGAGAATTGCACAGAGCGGACTTTCGATGGAGCAGTATATGCAGTTCTCCGGACTGACGATCGACAAATTAAAAGAGCAGGTTCGTCCGGAAGCTGAGACACGCATTAAGAGCAGCTTAGTGCTGGAGCAGATTGCAAAGGATGAGAACATCGAGGTGACGGACGAAGAGATTGATGCAGAAGTTGCAAAGATGGCGGCTCAGTATGGAATGGAAGCTGACAAACTCAAAGAATTTATGGGAGATGCCGAGAAGAAATCCATGAAGCGCGATCTGGCGGTAACCAAGGCTGTTGATCTGATTATGGAGAATGTCAAAGAGAGAGCTAAGGCTAAGACAAAGAAAGACAAAGACGCAGAGACAACAGAGGAATAGAATCTGTTCGGAAGCAGACAGATAAAGACAGACTGGCTCATTCGGGCCGGTCTGTTTAAGCTTATAAATATGTGTAAATTTTTTATAAACTCCGGGTATTTGCCGGAGAAAATCAAGAAAATGGAGGAACCGTTATGAGTTTAGTACCTTATGTCATTGAACAGACCAGCAGAGGCGAGCGCAGCTATGATATTTATTCTCGCCTGTTGAAAGACAGAATTATTTTCCTTGGAGAGGAAGTCAATGAGACAACGGCAAGCCTTACCGTTGCGCAGCTCCTTTTCCTGGAATCGGAGGACCCGGGCAAGGACATCCAGCTCTATATTAATTCCCCTGGAGGAATGGTAACTGCGGGGCTGGCGATTTACGACACGATGCAGTATATCAAGTGCGACGTTTCTACAATCTGCATCGGACTTGCGGCAAGCATGGGTGCATTTTTGCTCGCCGGAGGTACAAAAGGCAAACGGTATGCGCTGCCGAATGCAGAAGTGATGATCCATCAGCCGTCCGGAGGTGCAAAAGGACAGGCGACTGAGATCCAGATCGTAGCGGAAAATATTTTAAAGACAAAGAAGAAGTTAAATGAAATGTTGGCTGCCAATACCGGAAAACCGTATGAGGTGGTCGCGGCGGACACAGAGCGCGACTACTTTATGTCGGCAGAAGAGGCGAAGGCATACGGTCTGATCGATGAGGTTATCACAGCGAACAGAAAGTAATATAAATCTATCACATGGAGAAAACAATCATGGCAGGAAGAAATGACGACAGATTCCGCTGTTCTTTTTGCGGAAAATCCCAGGATCAGGTCCGTAAGCTGATCGCGGGACCCAATGGGGCATATATCTGCGACGAGTGTGTGGATATCTGCGCCGAGATCATCGAAGAAGAATTTGAGGAGGAAGAATATGCCGGGACAGCACAGGAGACCGAGCAGATCAATCTGTTAAAGCCGGAGGAGCTGAAGGCTTTTCTGGATGAATACGTCATCGGGCAGGAGCAGGCGAAGAAGGTATTGTCTGTGGCTGTCTATAATCACTATAAAAGAATCATGGCGGGGAAAGACCTCGGAGTCGAACTGCAGAAGAGCAATATTCTGATGCTTGGACCTACCGGTTCCGGAAAAACACTGCTGGCGCAGACACTTGCAAGGGTTTTGAATGTCCCCTTTGCTATCGCGGATGCGACGACATTGACGGAAGCAGGATATGTCGGGGAGGATGTAGAGAACATTCTTTTGAAGATCATTCAGGCTGCAGACTACAATATTGAGCGCGCGCAGCACGGTATTATCTATATTGACGAGATCGACAAGATCTCCAAAAAATCCGAGAATGTTTCCATTACCAGAGACGTATCCGGTGAAGGAGTGCAGCAGGCGCTTTTGAAAATCCTTGAGGGAACAATGGCATCCGTTCCGCCGCAGGGAGGCAGAAAGCATCCTCAGCAGGAGCTGATCCAGATTGATACCACCGATATCCTGTTTATCTGCGGAGGCGCATTTGACGGGCTCGAAAAAATTATCGAGACGCGTATGGATGCCAAAGCGATTGGATTTAACGCAGATATCAGGGCAAAAAATGAGTACAATATCGGTGATGTTTTGAAGCATGTGCTTCCGCAGGACTTTGTCAAATTTGGTCTGATCCCGGAATTTATCGGACGTGTGCCCGTCACCGTATCACTGGATATGCTGGATCGGGATGCATTGATCCGTATTCTGCAGGAGCCGAAAAATGCCCTGACCAAGCAATACAGTAAGTTGTTCGAACTGGACGGTGTGGCTCTTGAATTTGACCGGGATGCATTGGAGGCAATCGCGGACAAGGCGCTTGAGCGAAAGACGGGAGCGCGCGGCTTAAGAGCAATTATGGAGGCAGTGGCGCTTGACATGATGTATCATATCCCATCGGATGAGAGCATCACCGTCTGCCGGATCACCAAAGCGCTGGTAGAGGAAAAGCTGGCGATCGAGACTCGCCAATTAAAGAGAATAGAAGAAAAATAGGTGTTAGACTTTGGATACTATGATTTTGAAAATGCCTGCGGTAGCGCTCCGGGGGATGGTGATTTTGCCGGGGATGATCGCACATTTTGATGTGAGCCGTGAGAAATCCATCAAGGCAGTGGAGAATTGCATGATGGATGCGCAGAAGATCTTTCTGGTGGCGCAGCGCGATGTGGAGCAGGACGAACCGTCCGTAGGAGATCTGTATAAGATCGGCGTGATCGCGGAGGTGAAGCAGGTAATAAAATTACAGAATAATATTGTTAGGATCCTGGTGGAGGGCTTAGAGCGGGCAGAGCTGTATTCGCTTGCATGGACAGAACCGTATCTGCTGGCAGAGATCATCCGGTTTGACGATGCGATGGATGAAGGACTGTCCGATGAGGCAAAGACCGCTATGCTCCGCAGCATTCAGGAGACATACCGGAAATATCAGACCGTCAATCCGAGAGCGGGAAAGGAACTGCTCCGGCAGCTTGGCGAACTTACAGATCTGGAGAGACTGATAGATCAGGTGGCGCACAACCTTCCGGTCGGTTACGATGAAAAACAGAAGGTTCTGGAAGCAGTTTCTATCACGGAACGCTATGAGGTACTGATGGCGATCCTGCTAAAAGAGATAGAGATCACTGCTATCAAGAACGAGTTCCAGGCAAAGGTAAAGGAACGCGTGGATCAGAATCAGAAGGAATATATCCTGAGGGAACAGATGAAGCTGATCCGCGAGGAACTCGGTGAGGACAATACGGAATCGGATGCGGACGGTTATCTGCAGACGCTCGGAAAGCTGAAAGCGGGAAAGGAAGTAAAGGAGCGTATTAAAAAGGAGATCGACCGTTTTCGGAATATCAGTCCAAATTCCTCGGAGAGTACGGTAAGCCGCGGCTATATTGAGACACTGCTGGAGCTCCCGTGGAATAAGGCGTCAGTGGATAATAAAGACATCAAAAACGCAGAGCGTATCCTTGAGGAAGATCATTACGGATTGGAAAAGGTAAAAGAGCGTATGCTTGAGTTTCTTGCGGTCCGCAACCTGACAAAAAAGGGTGAGAGCCCGATCATTTGTCTGGTAGGACCGCCCGGAACCGGAAAGACCAGTATCGCCCGTTCCGTGGCGAGAGCGTTGGACAAAAAGTATGTCCGTATCTGTCTGGGCGGTGTGAGGGACGAGGCGGAGATCCGCGGACACCGAAGGACGTATGTGGGAGCGATGCCCGGGCGGATCGTAAACGGCATAAAGAGTGCAGGGGTAAAGAATCCGCTGATGCTGCTGGACGAGATAGATAAGATGAGCAGCGATTATAAGGGAGATACGGCTTCAGCGCTGCTGGAGGTATTGGATTCGGAACAAAACAGCAAATTCCGCGACCATTATGTGGAGATTCCGATCGATCTGTCAGAGGTTCTGTTTATCGCAACAGCCAATTCCGTACAGACGATTCCGCGGCCGCTGTTAGACCGTATGGAGCTGATCGAGGTCAGCAGCTATACCGAGAATGAAAAGGTGCATATTGCGAAGGAACATTTGATGGAGAAGCAGCTGGAGCGCAACGGTCTGGAAGCGAAGCAGCTTACAGTCAGCGACAGCGCACTTCAGAAGATCATCAGCTCATATGTAAAGGAAGCCGGTGTCCGCAGCCTGGAGCGAAAGCTGGGAGAGATCGCAAGAAAAGCGGCGAGGGAAATCTACGAGGGAAATAAGACCTGCGTCAAGATTACGGCGCAGAACCTGGAGAAATACCTCGGCAAGGAAAAATACAGCTTTGACAGAAAGAACGACACGGATGAGATCGGCATTGTACGCGGTCTTGCGTGGACAAGTGTCGGCGGAGATACATTGGAGATCGAAGTAAATGTTATGCCGGGAAAGGGTGAGTTTCAGCTGACAGGACAGCTGGGAGACGTGATGAAAGAGTCGGCACAGACCGGCATCAGCTATATCCGCTCCATCAGCGAGGAATACCAGATCCCGAAAAAGTTTTTTAAAGAGAACGATATCCATATCCATATCCCAGAGGGGGCTGTACCGAAAGACGGACCGTCCGCCGGAATCACGATGGCGACGGCAATGCTTTCTGCAATCACAAAAACGCCGGTGAGAGCCGATGTCGCTATGACAGGAGAGATCACACTGCGCGGGCGTGTATTACCGATCGGCGGTCTGAAGGAAAAGATCCTGGCAGCAAAAAATGCAGGAATAAAAACGGTCTGTGTGCCGAAGAAAAATGAAAAGGATATCGAGGAGATTTCGCAGGAGATACGGAAGGGAATCGAGATCATTTTCGTGGAGAATCTGCAGCAGGTGCTGGACATTGCATTTGTTCGGGGCGAGTAACAGTGAAAAACAACAGAGGGGATTGCCATGGTAATAAAAAATGTCAGTCTGGAGACAGTCTGCGGGATCACAAGTAAGATACCGGAAAATCCGTATTACGAGGTGGCCTTTGCCGGAAAATCAAACGTGGGAAAATCATCGCTGATCAACGCACTGATGAACCGCAAATCTCTGGCAAGGACTTCATCACAGCCGGGAAAGACGCAGACGATTAATTTTTACAATATCAACGACGCAATGTATCTGGTAGATCTGCCGGGATACGGTTATGCGAAGGCATCGGAAGAGGTCCGGGCAAAATGGGGGAAGATGGTGGAGCATTATCTGCACAAGTCCCAAAAACTTCGGGCTGTGTTTCTTCTCATTGACATCCGCCATGAGCCGTCGGCAAATGACAGGATGATGTATGAGTGGATGACGCATCAGGGATATGCTCCTATCGTCATTGCCACTAAGCTGGATAAGATCAAACGGAGTCAGATACAGAAAAATATCAAGATTATTCGCGAGNCTCTGCAGATGGAGAAGGAGACTGCGATCATTCCGTTTTCGGCGGAGACAAAGCAGGGGCGCGATGAAATCTGGCAGTGTATCGACTCTTTCGTGTTGGAGGAACCACAAACGGAGTAAGCACAAAGTAGGAAAGGGATTGATATGAAAAAAAAGAAGATCGTAATTGCACTTGGACATGAAGCTCTTGGGACTACGCTTCCGGAGCAGAAAGAAGCGACGACCCGCACAGCGAAGGCGGTCGCTGAATTTATTCGTGACGATTATCAGGTGGTCATTACTCACAGCAACGGTCCACAGGTCGGCATGATACACACGGCGATGAATGAATTCTGCAGATTATATCCTGATTATACGGCGACTCCGATGTCGGTCTGCTCAGCTATGAGTCAGGGATATATCGGTTATGATCTGCAGAACGCGATCCGTGCTGAGCTTTTAAATAAAGGAATCTATAAGACGGTTTCCACCGTGTTGACACAGGTTGTGGTGGACCCTTATGATGAAGCATTTTATAAGCCAAGCAAGATCATCGGCCGCGTGATGACAGAGGAAGAGGCGGAGACAGAGGAGAGCAAAGGCAATCATGTCGTGAAAACCGAAGATGGCTATCGCCGTATTGTTGCGGCACCGAAGCCGATGGACATTGTCGAGATCGATGCGATCCGGACACTGTCAGATGCTGACCAGATTGTGGTGGCATGCGGCGGAGGGGGAATACCGGTGCTTGCGCAGGACAATCACTTAAAGGGTGCAAGCGCTGTGATCGAAAAAGATCTTGCTGCCGGCAAACTGGCGGAGCTTCTGGATGCCGACCGGCTGATCATATTGACGAGCGTGGACAATGTATGTCTGAATTACGGGACAGAAAATGAAAAGCCGTTGACCTCCATGACGGTTGCAGATGCAAAGAAATATATTGCCGATGGACAGTTTGGAGAGGGAGATATGCTGCCGAAGATTCAGGCTGCTATAGAGTTTATCGGAGATTCCGCGATCAAATCTGTTCTCATCACCAAGTTGAACAAGGACGGAAGTCATGTAAACGGCGGAATGGGNACAATGATAACAAAATAAAAAAGGGGGTAAATAACTATGTTCCGAAAAACAAAGATCGTATGTACATTAGGACCTGCAACAGATGACGAGAAGGTGCTGAGAAAGCTGATTACGGAGGGGATGAATGTCGCGAGATTCAACTTCTCGCACGGAACGCATGAGGAACAGCTGGTGCGTCTGCGCACCCTGCAGAAGCTGCGCACTGAGTTGAACCGCCCGGTGGGAGCACTGCTTGACACCAAGGGACCGGAGATCCGTGTGAGGGAGTTTTCGGAGGGCAAGGTGGAGCTTGTGGACGGACAGACATTTACCCTTACGACGGAAGAGATCATGGGAGATGCTACGAGAGTGTCCATTACCTATCATGATCTTCCAAATGATGTGAAGCCGGGCAGCCGTATTTTGATCGATGACGGTCTCATTGGCATGGAAGTGACGGATATCCATCCGGTGGAAGGCGCAAAAGCTGATTCGGAAGGCAGAATTCCGATGGATATCGTATGCCGCGTACAAAACGGAGGCGTAGTTTCCAATAAAAAAGGGGTAAACGTTCCAAATGTGGAGCTGTCAATGCCGTATGTCAGTGAGCAGGACTACCGTGATATTACATTTGCGGTGGAGCAGGAGTATGACTTTATCGCGGCATCTTTTGTAAGAACTGCTGAGGATGTGCTTGCGATCCGCAGGATTCTTGAAGAGAAAGGCGGAGAGGAGATCAATATCATCGCCAAGATTGAAAATATGCAGGGAGTGGAGAACATTGACGAGATCATCCGTGTATCGGATGGCATTATGGTAGCGCGCGGCGATATGGGTGTGGAGATACCGCTCCAGGACGTTCCTGTCATTCAGAAAATGATCATCAAAAAAGTCTATGAGGCAGGCAAAGTTGTCATCACAGCGACACAGATGCTTGATTCGATGATGAAGCATCCACGTCCGACCAGAGCGGAGGCGACGGATGTTGCAAATGCGATTTATGACGGAACCAGTGCGATCATGCTTTCCGGTGAGACGGCAGCGGGCATGTATCCGATCGAGGCGCTCAAGACCATGGTGAGCATTGCGGTTCGCACGGAGCAGGATATCAATTATCAGGAGAAATTTAAACAGCGCATGACACTGAGCAACCCGGATGTGACAAATGCGATTTCCCATGCGACATGTACGATGTCAGGGGATCTGAACGCAGCGGCGATCATCACAGTCTCAAAATCGGGGCGCACGGCGCGCATGGTGTCCAAATACCGTCCGGACTGTCCGATCATCGGCTCTTGTCTGACGGAAAGAATATACCGCCAGCTTGCACTGTCCTGGGGTGTGATACCGCTTCTGCTTGAGGAGAAGAGTAATGCGGAAGAATTGTTTGATTATGCTGTTGATGAGGCAGAATCGGCTGGATTTATCGAGAAAGGTGATGTGGTCGTGCTGACAGCGGGAGTTCCTCTGGGTGTATCCGGAACTACAAACCTGATCAAAGTTCAGGTGGCAGGACATATTTTAATCAAGGGCAGGGGTGTCAATGACAAAAAAGTGTCTGCGAATCTGTGCGTCTGCCGTACCGAGGACGATCTGAGGAACTTTAAAGAGGGCGATATCATTGTTGCATCCGATACGAACAATCAGATGATGCACCAGATGCGTCAGGCGTCCGGGTTGATCGTGGAGGCGGACAGTGAGAACAGCCATGCGGCAATCGCGGGCTTAAGCCTGGATATTCCGGTGTTGATCGGTGCTCAAAATGCAACGGATATACTTAAATCCAGCGCTTATGTAGAACTTGACTGTGAACATGGAATCGTAAGCGCCAATTAATTTTGGCGATGTCAACTAGAATGAAAGAGAGGAAAATATGACAGAGACAGGAGTACTGGTTTTTTTGGGAATCGTGATTCTTCTCGTCGTTATCGTTGCTGTAATCGCAGTGGTTTCGTCAGTTGCGGGAGCTGCGGCAGCGATTGCGGATGAGGAGGACGGAGAAGACGCATAGACAGAAGAAGGGACAAAAGGCGGGGCAACAGAGAGTAGACGGAGGAATTAAGCGTGTTTGCAAAATTTAGTGTGAAAAAGCCATATACCGTGCTGGTAGGGGTCATTTTGGTAATTGTCTTGGGAGTGGTATCCTTAAGCCGCATGACTACGGATCTGCTGCCGGATATGAATCTGCCGTATGTCCTGGTCATTACAACAGATGTGGGCGCAAGCCCTGAAGAAGTGGAGGCAGACGTGACAGCCCCCATTGAGGCTGCAATGGCTACGACATCCAACATTAAAAATGTCAGTTCTGTCTCATACGACAGTTATTCTACTGTCATTCTGGAGTATGAGCAGAGCGCAAATATGGATTCGGTTCTGATCGAGATGCAGCAGAAGCTGGATCAGTTGGAGGGAAGCTGGCCGGATACAGTCGGTACACCGATGCTTATGCAGATCGATCCGGATATGATGCCGGTCATGGTCATATCTGCAGACATGGAAGGGATGAGTCAGTCGGAGATTTCTTCCTATGTGGAAAACGAGCTTGTNCCGGTGTTGGAGAGTGTGGAGGGCGTGGCNTCTGTCTCCACGACAGGTATACTGGACGAAGATATTCAGGTAACCATGGATCAGGATAAGATCGATGCGNTGAATCAGAAGATTCAGGATAANATCGATGAGCAGTTTGCNGATGCACAGGCAGANCTGGACAAAGCNTCCGCGGAGATCGAGAACGGAAAAAANCAGNTGGACAGCGGTAAGGCAGAACTGGCGGAGCAGCTCGGCAGGGGNGAAAACGAGCTTGTCAACGGAAAGATACAGGTTTTTGTAACNGAGTCTGACATGAACAGTAGTCTGACTTTGCTGCAGACAGCTAAACAGGTGATGGAGGCGATGATACCGCAGCTGCAGAAACTTTATGAGGAAGCATCTGCAATCAAGGCACAGATCGAGGCGCTGGAATCGCAGCTGCCGCAACTCGACCCGGAGCAGCAGGCGGAATTGGAACGTCTTCAGGCACAGCTTGCTGCAATCTGGGAGCGTATTTCAGGAATGCAGACACAGCTGGACACACTTGCAGCGGATGACGGAGCAGGCAGCAGTCTGCTGGATCTGGACATTGACATCAAGTCGATTGACGATCTGCCAAGGGTGATTGGCGGTCTGTCACAGAAGCTGGCAGAAATCAATACTGCGATCACTACGATCTATTCCGCAAAGGGGCAGATCGCAGACGGTAAGACAACATTGGATCAGGCATATGTGACGCTTAATAAGACAAAGATCAGCAGTATCCTTGAGATGAGCGAGGCGATCGCAAGGCTTGCGGACGGCGAGAGTCAGCTGAACATGGGACAGACACAGCTTGATGCGGCAAAAGAAAATGCACACGATTCCGCAGATTTGGGCAATATACTGACTGCTGAGATGCTGGGGGGNATTCTGGTGGCGCAGAATTTCTCCATGCCGGCGGGTTATGTGGGNGAAGNCGANNATCAGTATATCGTCCGTGTCGGTGATAAACTGGATGATGCGGAAGAACTGGAGAATGTCGTGCTCATGGATATGGGGATGGAAGGCATTGAGCCTATCCGTNTGTCGGATGTGGCAACAGTGGAGATGACTGATAATCTGGATGAGGCTTATTCCAAGGTCAACGGAAATCCGGCGGTCATGCTTTCTGTTGAAAANCAGACCGGTTATTCAACCGGAGATGTGACTGACCGCGTTGCGGCAAGACTTGANACANTGGAANAAGAGGAGAGCGGTCTGCACACAGCAATCCTGATGAATCAGGGAATCTATATTGANATNATAGTCAAATCCGTGTTGGAAAATATGGTGCTGGGNGCAATTCTTGCGATCGCTGTGCTGATTGTGTTTTTAAAAGACATAAAGCCGACNCTTGTGATCGCATGCTCAATTCCNTTGAGTACGGTTTTCGCGATCGTACTGATGTATTTTTCAAATATTTCGCTGAACATTATTTCTCTGTCCGGACTTGCNCTCGGAATCGGTATGNTGGTGGANAATTCTATTGTCGTGATCGAGAATATATACCGGCTGCGGAATGAGGGATATTCGATCCGGAAAGCTGCGGTGGAAGGNGCAAGTCAGGTGACGGGAGCNATCATAGCATCTACGTTGACTACGGTTTGCGTGTTTGCACCGATNATCTTTACCGANGGTATTACGAGACAGNTGTTTGTGGATATTGCACTTACGATCGCNTTNACGCTGACAGCAAGCCTNGTGACGGCGCTGACCTTTGTGCCGATGATGGCAGCAGGCGTNCTGAAATCNACAAAGGAGATCAAACATAGCTTTTTTGAAAGACTGCAGNGTGCTTATGGNNACATTCTGAAAAAAGCTCTGCGGTTNAAGCCGNTGGTGCTTGTGCTTAGCGTTGTNCTTCTCGTTGTAAGCTTTNTCGCNGCATTTTCCAGAGGNTTCACGTTNATGGANATGGATATGGAATCGGATCAGCTTNCGGTCACTGTTTCTCCAAAAGAGGAGCAGACGNTCAGCTTTGANGANCTGACNGCAATGACNGATGAGGTNGTGGAAAGNATTTCCGGTATTGAAGGCATTGAGACGATAGGAGCCATGGCNGGTGGCGGCGGAACGATGATGTCCATGTCGGGAGGAAGTGACAGCGCGACGCTNTANCTGATCTTAGAGGAGAATACGAGNGTCACGANCAGTGAGATTACAGCGCAGATCAGTGAACTGACTGACGNCATGGACTGTGAGGTATCGGCAGATGCCTCCGCCTCCGGTATGAGCTCATTTTTTGGAAGCGGCATTTCGGTGCAGATCAGCGGAAGAGANCNNNATAAGCTGCAGGAGCTTGCCGTACAGGTTGCAGAGATTGTAGANNAGGCNGAAGGAACTGTTGGAGTGGAGGACGGTCTGGACGATACTACGCCGTCCCTTCAGGTTCATGTAGACANAGATAAGGCTGCNGAATACGGTATGACGACGGCGCAGGTATTCCAGCTGGTNTATGCAAANCTGGCGTCCGCCAGNTCTGCGACCACNATTTCCACAGACTTGAAGGATTATGATGTGTATGTGCAGACAANAGAGCAGTCGGAAGTGTCTTTGGATGATATNAGGNACATGACCTTCCTNCATACGGATCGGGAGGGAAATGAGGAAGAAATACCGTTGCGCAATATCGCGTCNTTTGAGGAGGGCTTATCCTTAAATTCCATCAGCAGGGATGCGCAGACAAGNTATATCAGTGTGTCTGCNGGNATTGANGANACACATAATGTCACGCTGGTCAGCAATGAGATACAAAAAGAACTGGAAAAGCTCAGCCTGCCGGAAGGNTACTCTATCAGTATGAACGGAGAGGATGANACGATCAACGAAGCAATGCAGCAGTTGTATCTGTTGCTGCTTTTGGCTGTCATCCTNATTTATCTGGTCATGGTGGCGCAGTTCCAGTCGTTCCTTTCACCGTTTATCATCATGTTTACGATACCNCTNGCATTTACGGGNGGAATGTTTGCNCTTTTCTTTACCGGAAANGAGGTAAGCGTTGTNGCAATGATCGGCTTTGTCATGCTGGCGGGTATCATTGTAAATAACGGAATCGTCATGGTTGATTATATCAATCAGCTTCGTCAGGAAGGTATGGGCAAAAAGGAAGCTATCATAGATTCCGGTAAGACGAGGCTTCGNCCGATTTTGATGACGGCGCTGACAACTATTTTAGCCATGTCTACCATGGCGCTCGGAATCGGAGACGGCTCTGAAATGATGCAGCCGATGGCGATCGTTACGGTGGGAGGACTGGTCTACGGTACNCTTTTGACTTTGTTTGTGGTGCCGTGTATTTATGATGCGTTTCACCGCGAAAAGAGCATGGTGCAGGAAGAACTGTGACAGAAACGTTCGGTATGATTTACTTAATATAAATATGGAGGAAAACTATGTGTCAGAATTGCAGCAGGAAAGAACTTGCCAAGACTTACGATCCAAAGGGGATNGAGGATCGGATCTATCGAAACTGGGAGGAGAAAGGGTACTTTCACGCCGAGGTGGACAGGAGCAAAAAACCGTTTACCATTGTGATGCCGCCGCCTAATATCACGGGACAGCTTCANATGGGGCANGCGCTGGACAATACGATGCAGGATATTTTGATCCGCTATAAGAGAATGCAGGGATACAATGCATTATGGCAGCCGGGAACCGATCANGCGTCTATCGCCACAGAGGTGAAGGTGATCGANTCCTTAAAGGAAAAGGGAATCGACAAGCAGCANCTGGGACGGGAAGGATTTCTGGAGAAATGCTGGGANTGGAAAGATGAGTACGGCAGCCGTATTGTNAANCAGCTGAAAAAAATNGGTTCCTCAGCNGACTGGCAGAGAGAGCGCTTNACCATGGATCAGGGATGCTCGGATGCCGTGTTGGAAGTGTTTGTCAAGNTGTATGAAAAGGGGNTGATCTATAAGGGGTCCCGTATCGTCAACTGGTGTCCGGTCTGCAAGACNTCAATTTCCGATGCGGAGGTAGAGCACGAAGAGCAGGATGGATTTTTCTGGCACATCAACTATCCGGTCGTAGGAGAAGAGGGCCGGTTTGTGGAGATTGCAACCACAAGACCGGAGACGCTGTTTGGAGATACCGCGGTTGCAGTGAATCCGGACGACGAGAGATATCAGGACATCATCGGAAAAATGTTAAAGCTGCCGATGACGNACCGCGAGATTCCGGTNATAGCNGATTCTTANGTGGATAAAGAATTCGGAACCGGATGCGTGAAGATCACGCCTGCACATGACCCGAACGATTTTGAAGTCGGAAAGCGCCATAATTTAGAAGAAATCGTTGTGATCAATGATGACGCNACNATGAATGAACTGACGGGAAAATATAAAGANATGGACCGNTATGAGTGCAGAAAGGCATTGGTCAAGGACCTCGAGGANGCCGGTTTGCTTGTCAAAGTAGTGCCGCATTCCCACAATGTAGGAACACATGACCGCTGCAATACCACGGTAGAGCCCATGATCAAACAGCAGTGGTTCGTCAAAATGGACGAGCTGATCAAACCTGCCGTGGAGGGAGTAAANAACGGTGANGTTAAGCTGNTGCCGAAGCGCATGGAGAAAACATATTTTAACTGGACAGACAATATCNGNGACTGGTGTATTTCCAGACAGCTATGGTGGGGGCANCGGATCCCTGCATATTACTGCGACGAATGCGGGGAGATGACNGTTGCAAAGACAGCGCCNGAAGTCTGCCCGAAGTGCGGGNGCAGTCATATGACACAGGACCCGGATACATTNGATACNTGGTTTTCCTCTGCACTGTGGCCGTTCTCGACGCTGGGCTGGCCGGAGAAAACGGANGAANTGGATTATTTTTATCCNAATGATGTGNTGGTNACCGGATATGACATTATCTTTTTCTGGGTCATNCGCATGATCTTTTCNGGGTATGAGCAGATGGGAAAAGCACCGTTTGGCACNGTGCTGTTCCACGGTCTGGTTCGGGATTCCCAGGGACGTAAAATGAGTAAATCCCTCGGCAACGGTATCGATCCGCTTGAGGTCATCGATCAGTACGGNGCAGACGCTNTGCGNCTGACACTGGTCACAGGAAATGCGCCGGGAAATGACATGCGTTTCTACTGGGAGCGCGTGGAGGCATCCAGAAATTTTGCGAATAAGGTATGGAATGCATCNAGATTTATCATGATGAATCTCGGNACCGCCGAGATCAGAAAACCGGNTATGGAGGAGTTAAAGCCGGTAGATAAGTGGATTCTCTCACGCGTCAATACACTTGCGAAAGACGTGACCGAGAATATGGACAAGTTCGAACTGGGTATTGCCGTTCAGAAAGTATACGACTTTATCTGGGATGAATTCTGTGACTGGTATATTGAGATTGCAAAGGTGCGTACCTATAATCAGGAGAAGGAGCCGGTGTCTGCCAATGCTGCATTCTGGACGCTTCGGACAGTTCTCACTGAGGCGCTCAAGCTTCTGCATCCGTTTATGCCGTTTTTGACAGAGGAAATTTTTTGTACGCTCCAGTCAGAGGAAGAGACGATCATGCTGTCAAAATGGCCGGAATATAAGAATGAATGGAATTTCCCTGCCGAGGAAGAAATGCTCGAGCACTGTAAGGATCTGGTAAAGGGGATCCGCAATGTGCGCAGCGAGATGGATGTTCCGCCTTCCAAGAAAGCAAAACTGTTTATTGTAGCGGAGAATCCGGAGTTAAGGGAGACTTTCCGGATCAATCAGGATGACTATCGGAATCTGGCGGGAGCCGGAGAGGTGTCCGTACAGGCAGATAAAAGCGGAATCGGTGAGGATGCGGTGTCTGTGGTGATTCCGGGAGCAACGTTGTACCTTCCGCTTGAGGATCTGGTCGATTTTGAAAAAGAAAAAGAGCGTCTGCAGAAGGAAAAAGAGCGCCTTACCAAAGAGCTTGCCCGCTCAAAGGGAATGCTTTCCAATGAGAAATTTTTGAGCAAAGCACCGGAAGCGAAAGTGCAGGAGGAGAGAGAAAAACTGGCGGGTTACGAGCAGATGATGGCGCAGGTAGAGGAAAGACTTGCGCAGATGAAAGCATAAGAACCTGTACCTGTCCCCTGAAAAGAGAGAAATTGAAAAGAAACTAAGATTTACTTGAAAAAATGCCGCAATAATAGTACTATTATATATAAGTATAGCTATGTTACATGAAACAATTTCTGTCAGGGGAGAACAAAGGATGCCAACACTTGTAAATGAAAAACCTTTGATTCGTGTTTCATACGATGAGATGGAGGCTTATATTTCTCTCGCTACGCCGGGAGAAGATGAGGAATATACAATTTCATTATTGATGCAGGCATTAGAAGAAAAAGGAATCGCAAGCGGAATTGACCAGAAGGCACTCCAGAATATGATTTCAAGTGGAATTTATGGTCAGGAGGTGCTTATCGCCAAAGGTACTGCCGCGGTGGACGGAATAGACGGTTACTATGAGTATCATTTCAACACCAAGCTTGATACCAAGCCGAAGGTTCTTCCGAATGGGTCTGTGGATTACTGGTCCGTGCGGTCCATCGAAGAAGTCACGGAAGGAAAAGTCGTTGCCACGTATCATCCGGCAATTGCAGGCACAGACGGGATCAACGTCAAGGGAAAGCCGCTTCTCGCCAAAAGAGGCAGGGAGCAGATGCCGCTCAAAGGAAAGGGGTTTGTGCGCTCTGAAGATAATCTGACCTATACTNCNGCCTTAGACGGNAAGATAGAGCTGCAGAATGGCAGAATCGTGATTCTTGCGGTGCATGAGGTGAAAGGCAACGCAGAGCTTGCCATGGGAAATATTGATTTTCGCGGAGATGTGCTGATTCACGGAGGTGTGGAGAGCGGNGTGAGTATTAAAGCGACCGGCTCCATTACGGTGGACGGTGTTGTGGAAGCGTGTAAGCTTGAGGCAGGCAAAGCGATCATCCTGCGAAGNGGNATGCTTGGCGGNAACAAAGCGTCTGTCAAAACAAAAGGGGATATTACTGCTAAATTTTTTGAATTNACNGANATAGAATGNCAAGGGACGATCCAGGCGGATGTGCTNATGGACTGTAANGTNAACTGNCANGGGAAAATTATGCTGAACGGACCGAGAGGAAGCATNATTGGCGGCGAGNTCCGTGCGATCAAGGGAGTTGAGGTCACATCTCTCGGCAACAATGCAGAGAAGAAAACTACGGTAGCGGTNGGCGCAGGCTTAGANATTTACAGCAGGCTGCANATCCTNGAGAAGAAGATAGAGGTGAACAAGACCAATCTCGAGAGAATCGAATCGGGACTGACACAGTTTNCNGTGNTNGAGAAGGANCGTGGTGTCAGTTTTGCCAATGANCCGCGGAGAATGGCTCTGCTCCGGGAGAANATNCGGGATAGTGCNGTTNTNGCAAGNGATGAGGCAGAGGNGAAGANNATGCAGCTTTTGACGGANGCNGCGAGAGGAGCATGTGTGACGGTGCACAAGGAAGTTTTCCCGGGGGTTCGGGTGGANATCGATGAGATGCGCTTCACAGTGAAAAACATAGGAANTGCAGTAGAATTTTANAAAATGACNGATAAAATNGCCACNAGACCATGTTAAGGCGCTGTCGAATGGATTCGTTTTTTGCGCTAAGGCTGTTTTTTTCAAAACAATCGTAAATCTTAATACAATTTTACTTGATTCTTGNCACCACTATATTATAATGGAAAAGAAATAATATAGTGGTGTGTTTCTTTTTAAAGGAAGGAAAAGATGATTAATTTTGAAGAGGAATTNAAAAANTTTAAGCCAAGCCTNGAGGTAGAAGAGGCAGAACAGGCGATATACAANCATGAGTTGACAGATATGACAGATGTTCTGCAGGAAATGATACAGGAAATGAGGCGGAGCATGTAAAAATCACGAAAATACATGCATGAGGTGAGGTTTCAGATGAAATGCTACAATTGTGGAGCNAAGTTGGGCAGGGAGAACCTGTGTCCCAGCTGCGGAACAAATGTGAAATTATATAAAAAAATAATCATGGCATCGAATGCNTATTACAATGATGCTTTGGAAAAGGCGGCTGTGCGGGATCTGTCAGGAGCGATCGACAGNCTTAAGATGGGGCTGCGCTTCAATAAGATGAATATAGATGCAAGGAACCTGCTCGGACTCATATATTTTGAAATGGGAGAAGTCGTCGCCGCACTGACCGAATGGGTCATCAGTAAAAACTATCAGCCAGTCGAAAATGCTGCCAGCCGTTATCTGGACGAGATTCAAAACAATCAGGCGCGTCTTGACGCGATCAACCAGACAAACAAAAAGTTCAATCAGGCATTGCTGTACTGCAGGCAGGACAGCAGGGATCTGGCGATCATACAGCTCAAAAAGGTACTTTCCCTGAATCCAAAGCTGGTACGCGGGCATCAGCTGTTGGCGCTTCTTTATATTCAGGAGGGCAAATATGATCTTGCCAAAAAGTCGCTGCGCAACGCGGGGAAAATTGATGTAAATAATAAGACTACGCTCCGGTATCTGAAAGAAGCGAATGCAGGGCTGAGAGAGAACAGTTCCGGACGGAAAAACAAAAATGACGATCTGGTATCCTATCAGAGCGGCAACGAGATGATCATACAGCCGCGCTACTTAAAAGACCACTCGGCATGGGGAACGATCCTCAATATGCTGATCGGTATTGTGATGGGGGCGGCAATCACCGGCTTTCTTGTTGTGCCGGGCGTAAAACGGCAGGTACAGAATGATGCAAAGGCGGAGGTACTGGCAGCAAACAGCACCATCTCCTCCAAAAATCAGATGATCAGCAGCTTAGAAGCGCAGATTGAAGATCTGACGCAGCAGATTGCGGATGCCAAGAGCAGTGAGGAGGGGCGTGAGAGTACGCTCAGCAGCTATGAGCAGCTTCTGCAGGCACAGACCGCGTATGCAGACGGAGATGTCGAGGCGGCGGGCAATGCTATTGGCAATGTCAATCCGGAACATCTGAGTGTGCCGGCAAAAAATCTCTATGATACCATTAACGCGGGAGTGAACGAGGAATATATCACTACACTGTATCAGCAGGGAAGCGCGGCATATTCGGCACAGGAATATACCGATGCGATCGCGGCGCTTGAGAAAGTGGTCGAGATTGATGAGACCTATGATAACGGTTATGCACTCTATTATCTTGCACAATCTTACCGCAAAATCGAAGATTCGGAACATGCTAAAATTTATTATCAAAAGATTGTGGATCTTTATCCGGGGACACAGCGTGCGGCAAGTGCGCAGAATTATCTGAATACGGAACAATAGAAAATAGAATAGAAGCAGTTTCACAAAAGACGTCGATTGAAGCGCGAATGCGTTTCAAGCCGGCGTTTTTTATTTATTACAAGTAACTATTCAGAACCCCTGAAAATTGGATAAACTGATTCGTCATGTTTACATGTAAGAAGCTGTTTTTCCAATTTTCGAGGNGGCTCGAATAGAGCCACCACCCCATATATGAGCAAAAGGTAAGCTTCGAAGAAGCGACAGACAGCTTTGCTGGATGTTTTTGCGAATATATGCGGTGGGGTTCTGAACAGTTACTGTTACAATATNATAAAGAAAAGTGGAGGAAGCAATGGAGACATATTTTGAATTAAAGGAACGGCGGCTGACTGTGCAGATGCCAAAAGAATTGGATCACCATCAGGCAGGACAGCTCCGAATGGAGGTGGACATGCTTATTGATGCGTACCAGGTGCAGAATCTGACATTTGATTTTGCGAAAACAGAATTTATGGATAGTTCCGGAATCGGCGTCATCATAGGCCGATGCAAAAATATAGGGTATTGTGGCGGTGAGGTGTCCGCCAAAAATCTGAACGGGCGTCTGGAAAAGATCTTTATGGTTTCCGGTTTACATAAGCTGATAAAAACAGAGACGCCGCAGGGTAAACATGAATAAAAGGAATGGAGAGTATATTATGCAAAATCAAAATGAAATGAAGATATGTTTTGACGCGCGTTCTGTAAATGAAGGGTTTGCGCGGATTGCGGTTGCAGCGTTTATCGCGGAACTGAATCCCACCTTAGACGAAATTTCGGATATCAAAACTGCAGTTTCGGAAGCAGTGACAAATTCTATTATCCATGGGTATCAGGACCCTAGAGAAAAAGTGGAACTGACCTGCCGAATCCGTGATGATGTCGTGGAGATTGAAGTGACGGATACCGGAGCCGGCATCCCCGATATCCCGAAGGCGATGGAGCCGTTTTATACAACGAAACCGGAACTGGAACGGTCGGGTATGGGATTTGCCTTTATGGAGGCTTTTATGGATGAGATCTGGGTGGAGTCAAAAGTTGGCGAAGGAACCAGAGTGAGGATGTGCAAAAAAATTGGTGTGAGCTCTGATAATTTGTGATCGGGGATACGCATGGAGGTTATATGAATCGTTTGGCGGAACTGATAAGTCATGCACACGAAGGAGATAAAGCCGCCAGGGACAGGCTGGTGTCCGACAATCTTGGACTGGTACATATTGTGGTGAGACGGTTTGAAAACAGAGGACATGACAGGGAGGAGCTGTTTCAGATCGGCTGTATCGGTCTGATGAAGGCGATTGACAAGTTTGACCTGTCGTTGAACCTTGCCTTTTCCACTTACGCGGTACCTATGATTACAGGCGAGATCCGCCGCTTCCTGAGGGATGACGGAATGGTGAAGGTCAGCCGTACCTTAAAAGAGAACGGCTACCGGATCAGTAAAGCGAAGGAATATCTTGCGGGAGAATTGGAGAGGGAACCGAGTCTGATGGAGGTTGCGGCAGCCACAGGATTGTCTGTCGAAGAAATCGTCATGGCGACAGAGGCAAACAGAGAGATCGAATCCATTTATCAGCCTGTCTATGAAAAGGACGGAAACGAAATGCTCCTGATCGATCAGATCGGAGGAGCATATCAGGGAGACGAACCGGAAAAGGAGGCCGTGCTTGACCATCTTGTAATTCAGCAGCTGCTGGGGTCTTTGGAGGAGAGAGAGCGGCAGCTGCTGAAACTGCGCTATTTTGAAAATAAGACGCAGACCGAGGTGGCAAAGATGATGGGAATGACGCAGGTACAGGTCAGCCGGATGGAAAAAAAGACATTATACCGTCTGCGTGAGAGTATGCAGTGAGCATCCTGTCAAGTCAGGTATCATGCCAAGGCAGGTTACCTGACAAGGCAGGATACCTGNCTTTGCAGGTAACGAAAAAGGAAAAATATGCCGATAATAAAAATAATAGTATATCAGCAGTGACGGGAGGAATGAACCATGGAAAATATTACGATCAATGCAGGCTGGATCAACCGGAATGCTGAAAAAGCCGGTCCGGTTGCGGAAGATCAGGNANCNAATGCAAAGNAGACAAATAGAAAATCTGTTTTCGGCGGCAATCTGAANNCTGCGACAGATCCGATTGCCCAGAANCGCAAAGAGGCACAGCAAAAGGCGTGGAATGTGGTANNGAATGCATGGGATAACGATAAGTCGGTCGANGAGTCCATTGAGTCGAGAAGGGCNCACCAGTTTGATATGGAGCAGCGCAAGAAGGAAGCGTTAGACGGTCTTTCGGACATCAATACGGACAGGGATGTGCTCAGGAAGATGTATGAGGTGGATGGCGATTCACAGGAGCAGAAGGATCTTGAAATTTTAGAAAAGAAGCAGGATCAGGATAACGGGCTTGAGATAGAGTCGTGGACCGACGAGGAATTAAAGCGGTATGAAGAGATAAAAGACCAGCCGAGAACCGAATACCAGGAACGGATGCTGCACCTGAATGATGAGTCGGCGCAATTCCGCCTTGCGATTGAAGATGCGGATAAGCAGATCATGGACGATACTGCGAACATCAGCGCTATCCAGAAGGAACGTTTAAAGCATCATCCAATGATTGACGCACAGAAGCAGGCAGATGCGATCAAGGAGGCAGCCAATAAGGAGATCATTGGCATGCTGATGGATCAGGCAAAGGATCACATCGATGAGACGATGGAAGAGACCAAAGAAAAAGCTGATGAGGCGATGGAAAAGAAGGAAGAGCGAGAGGAGAAGCTTGAGGAGCTCAAAGAACTTCGTGCCATGCAGGAAGCGATCATTGAGGGAACCAAGGAAGCTGTCGAGGAGGCAAAGGCCGAGCAGCGGAAAAACGATCAGCCTGATATTGAGATCACAGACATGGTGGATATCGCAAGAGGAAGCAGTAAGACCGGAGATGTACAGCAGAGTCTTGATGATATCAAGAACAGCATGAAGGTGTTAGAAGCCGATTTAAAGGGCATCAAAGTTGACGAAGAGGTTTAAATGGCAGGAAATGTCGAAATAATACGAAATAGCTTGTGATATTCTAAAAAAAGTATTAAAATATAATAAAAAAAGAACGAACAATAAAATAATAGGAGGAAAGAGTATGCTATTTCAGATTTACGGTGATAATGCCATGTTCCAGCTTCTCGGATGGGTGCTGGTATTTGCGGGACTTGTGATCTGTAATGAGATTGCCCGCAGGAGCAAGATGGGAGGAATCTTTTTCTTTCTGATNATTCCTGCAGCACTGACGGTTTACTTTGTTGCCATCGCAGTGGGTGCTTCGAGCGGTGCGGAGTGGGCGCTTAAGAATCAGACATATGTCTATATGAAAGGATGGTTCCATTACGCGAAGCTGTACGCTGCAACAGCAGGATGTATCGGCTTTATGATGATCAAGTATAAATGGGGGATCGGTGCAAAGGAATGGTTCAAGCCGTTTCCGTTCGTGATCGTGGCGATCAACATTCTCATCGCAGTGGGTTCCGATTTTGAATCCGCCATCAGAGGCGCACAGGCGCTGGCAGAGACCGGATCCAGATATTGGTTTTCNAATGAAGGTGTGTGGCTTTACGGCGGATGGTGGAACTGGGTGAACGGTATCGCCGGTATCCTCAATATCTTCTGTATGACNGGATGGTGGGGAATTTATTCNTCCAAGAAAAAAGACGATATGCTNTGGCCGGATATGACATGGTGCTTTATCATTGCATATGATTTATGGAATTTTGAGTATACATACTGTAATCTGCCGACTCACAGNTGGTATTGCGGTCTGGCACTGTTGCTTGCACCTACTTTTGCAAATGCGCTTTGGAACAAGGGTGGTTGGATCCAGAACCGTGCCAACACACTTGCCACATGGTGTATGTTTGCACAGGTGTTCCCGTTATTCCAGGTGGGAACCAAATTTGCAGTACTTCCGGCATTGTACGGAAATGAATGGACGAACGGTCTGGAACTGTTTAGCGCTTCACAGCCCACCTACGCGAATCCGGTTCCGCAGGGTGTGATNGCGATCCTTGCCCTTGCAGCCAACGTATTGTGCCTGGGAGTTGTTATCAAACGGTCCATCGAGCAGAAGAAGAACCCGTACAAGAATGAGATNTTTACAGATCAGAGAGATTTCAAACTTGCAATGGCGAGGGCAGAAAGAAAATAATCTTTTTCCAGCGTTATAAAATCGTAAGAATTATCACAGAAAAATATTAGAATTCCGAAATGGAAAACGCAAACAAAAAACGTTTCGCTTTGGTATCTTAAGGATATCAAAGACGGGACGTTTTTTTTTCGTTCGGAAATGGAGGAAATTATGAAGAAAAATATAGCAATTCTTTTCGGCGGCTGTTCATCCGAGTATGAAGTATCTCTGGAATCAGCATATTCTGTGATCTGCAATCTGGACAGAGAAAAGTATGCAGCGGTTCCCATAGGAATCACAAAAGAGGGAGAATGGTTTTACTACAAAGGTGCTGCGGCAAAAATCAGGGAGGATGCATGGCAGAATGAGGCGGANTGCATTCGGGCGGCGCTGTCCCCGGACCGCGGCAGGCGCCAGCTTTTGGTTTTTGGAAAGACAGAGATTCAAACCATTCCGATACATGCNGCGTTTCCGGTGCTTCANGGGCGAAACGGNGAGGACGGCACGGTGCAGGGAATGATCNCACTGGCGGGAATACCGCTTGTGGGATGCGGTGTNNTGGCATCTGCGCTTTGCATGGACAAGGACCGTGCACACAGACTGGTTGNGGGAGAAGGTATCCGGGTGCCNCGGTCGTTTACGGCGGCAGCATCCGTGCAGGAGNCAGAACTTGCGGAGAGGGCAAAAGGCATAGGATATCCGNTGTTTGTCAAGCCGGTCAAAGCGGGCTCCTCNTACGGAGTCNCACGGGTGGAAAGTGAAGAACAGCTGGCAGACGCAGTGCAGCAGGCATTTTTTTACGACGACGAGATTATCGTTGAAGAAAANATACAAGGATTTGAGGTTGGNTGTGCCATTATGGGGAGCGNGAAGCTGACGGTAGGTGAGGTGGACGAAATAGAACTGTCCAAAGGATTNTTTGATTTTACGGAAAAATATACCCTGCAGACCTCCGCAATCCATGTGCCNGCCCGTATAGATCAGGAGACGGCGGAGAGAGTCAAAAGAACCGCGGAAAAGATATACCGCATATTAGGGTGCAGCGGTTTTGCGAGGGTGGACATGTTCCTGACGCCGGAATGTGAAATTGTGTTCAATGAAGTCAANACGATACCGGGATTTACGGAACACAGCCGTTTCCCCGGAATGATGAAGGCAGTCGGAATTTCTTTTCAGGAAATTCTCACGACGGTGATCGAGGAGGAACTATAAAATGAGCACAGTGAACTTATCTGCACAGGGTATCCATGAGGGAAATCTGATCCTGGTAAACCGTAATTACCCCTACTTCGAGACAGAGGAGAAGGAGCGGTTGATTCCGGTAACAGAGGGAACANAAATTGTGATGAGGCGGGCGGCTGCNGCGCTGTTATCCGGGCTGATGGCGGACATGCATGGATGGGANGCNATTGTNCCGGTCAGNGGATGGCGNTCAANGCNGGAACAGCAGGAAATCTGGGATGCNTCCCTCGCTGAAAGTGGAAAGGATTTTACGGAGAANTATGTAGCTGCACCGGGACACAGTGAACACCAGACCGGNCTTGCCATTGANCTTGGAAAAAGGCAGGCAGACATTGATTTTATATGTCCTGATTTCCCGTATACAGGCATCTGCCAGACATTTCGGGAAAAGGCGGCATCTTACGGATTTGTGGAGCGCTATCCGGCGGGCAAGGAGAATGTAACCGGAATCGGACATGAACCGTGGCATTTCCGGTATGTGGGTGTTCCTCATGCACTGATCATGACGGAGTGTGGGATGGTGTTGGAAGAATACACAGAATTTGTGAAACAATATATTTACGGAAGAAATCCGTATCGGTATCGCACGAATGAGACTGTGATCGAGATTTCCTATCTGAAAGCGGAAACAGGACATACGGTGGAGTGGAACGAAGACTGTCCGCGCACCGTATCCGGAAATAATGTCGACGGCTATGTCATCACGGAATGGAGGGGCGGGGCATGAGAAGGATAGGAAAAGAAAACGGACTGGATGCGTTCCGGCTTCCCGCGGCATTTCTTGTTGTGGCAATTCACACATCGCCGCTTGAGAGCGTCAGCGCCGATGCAGATNTCTTTCTCACGCGGATACTTGCAAGAATTGCAGTGCCTTTTTTCATGATGGTGAGTGGGCAGTATGTGCTTGGAAATTTTTTCTGCAAAGAAGATCGGAGCGGCATCAAAATTACACATTTTATAAAAAAGACAGTAATCCTATATGGAATCGCTATCCTGCTTTATCTGCCGGTCGGAATTTATGCAGGGCAGTATCAGGGACTTGATGCGGCATCACTGGTGCGCATNGTACTTTTTGACGGNACTTTTTATCATCTCTGGTATTTTCCGGCATGCATNNTCGGAGTGCTGNTGCTTTGTCTGCTTGGGCNTATNNTTNCGNTNCGCGGAATTCTGGCGGTGTCTGCGGTATTATANGNGGTNGGNCTGGGAGGNGACAGCTACTATGGGCTGATCTCTTCNGTNCCATGGTTGAAGGCGGCNTANGATGTGATTTTTTCNTTTTCTTCCTATACGAGAAACGGGTTGTTNCTTGCACCGCTTTTTCTGNCGCTGGGNGNNGCNGCNGGNAGAAAGAAGAAGCCNCTGTCCGCACGAAGCTGNGGNATTGGATTTGCNATATCCTTACTAGCNATGACCGTGGAGGGATTTGTGCTGCATCGGCTGGAGNTTTGCAGGCATGACAGCATGTACNTTNCACTNCCTNTTTGTGCATATTTCGGATACTGCTGGCTGNTGACGCTGCNNTGCCGCTCCGATCGGAGACTGCGCACTGTTGCGGCGTGGATCTATATTCTGCATCCCGCTGTTATTGTGCTGGTGCGCGGCGTGGCGAAGGCGNNCGGACTGACAGNACTTCTCGTNGAGAACAGTCTNATCCATTATGTGACAGTNTGCANGTTATCGTTTCTGTCAGCNATGGCAGCAGCTGNTGNGGCANNNAGCATTGAANNAATCTGCANAAGAAACACATATCCNACCGGAAGGGCATGGATTGAAATCAGCAGAGATGCGCTGCGGCAGAATGTGNACGCTCTCCGTGCCGANCTGCCGGAATCGTGTGAGTTGATGCCCGCGGTGAAGGCAGATGCCTACGGACACGGTGCGGTGNTGATCGCGNGCGAANTGCAGGGCATGGGAGTCAGGNATTTNTGTGTCGCATCGGTGNAGGAGGGAGTGGAACTTNGNAAATGCGGCATTCGGGGAAAAATCCTCGTGCTGGGATATACACATCCGGAACAATTNGGACTGCTGCGNCGTTACAGATTGACGCAGACAGTCATTGATCTTGCNTACGCGAAACAGTTGAACGGATATGGCAGAAAGNTTTCNGTCCACATTGCTGTGGATACGGGAATGCACAGANTGGGAGAACGGAGCGAGTCGATTGAGAGCCTGTGCNTCATTTNCCGCATGAAGAATCTTTCTGTGGAGGGCATTTTTACGCATCTGTGNGCGGATGATGTGGATCTGCCGCNGGCAAAGGATTTTACAAGACGGCAGGCAGAAGAATTNTATCACGTCGTNNCGCAGNTGAGAAAACGAGGATTTCCATGCNCCAAAATACANCTTTCCGCNAGTTANGGAATTNTNAATTATCCGGANCTNTCGGAAGACTATGTTNGGGTAGGAATCGCTCTTTACGGTGTGTTNGGAACGGNAGANGATACGGNAAACAGCCGGATTCCNCTNGNNCCGGTGATGTCTTTGAAAGCGAGAGTTGTCTCGGTAAAAAGGATTTANGAGGGAGAGACGGTGGGATANGGCATGGCGTATACAGCNNNGGAAGAAAGAACGGTCGCTGTGCTTTCCATCGGCTATGCGGACGGTCTGCCGCGTGCGCTGTCGAATGGAGTGGGTGAGGTGCTGCTGCACGGAAAAAGGGNGCCGATCNTCGGAAAAATNTGTATGGANCANACGATAGTGGATGTCAGTGAAATTTCGGAAGTCAGAGCGGGAGATACCGCNGTCATNATCGGACGGTCGGGNGNGGAGGANATCACGGTCTGCGATATT
Organism: Roseburia sp.; assembly: GCA_014804775.1. Classification (GTDB taxonomy): domain Bacteria; phylum Bacillota; class Clostridia; order Lachnospirales; family Lachnospiraceae; genus Roseburia. The sequence goes on from JAAUZB010000020.1 coordinate 76,447, forward strand.
GCGGAGAAGACNGGAACGATCACGAATGAAGTACTTGCCAGGATGGGAAAGCGTTTAGAGAGGATTTNTGNGTGAAATGCCGGCCNCAAATANAGATTTCCTTGCATTTCCAATGATTCTTTCCTATAATGTTATTGAAAATCCGGAAATAATAATATGAGATTTNGAAAGGAAATGNTTTTAGTATGGGAAATGAAGACTACAGTAAAGCATATAAACTGGGAAAAAAGGATTACCAGACGCGGATGCTGCGCGGAGAGAAACCGACTCTGCAGGTTTTAGACGATATTATGCCGGTAAAGGGGTCCTATTCCGAGGTTCCGCTTGGATTGGTACAGATTCCCATTGATCAGATTGTAGGAACAAAAACGGTGGGAAGAAGCAGTTCTTTTGCGGGGAATTTCATGCCGATTTTGNGNGANAACTCAGAGTTTGCACACAAATGGGCAAGNTTAAGCACCAGCCATTTAGAGGAAGGGATCCGCGATCCCATTAAAGCATATGAGTATATGAACCGTTTTTATGTCGAGGAAGGCAATAAGCGGGTCAGCGTCATGAAGTTTTTTGGAGTAGTNTCTATTCCGGGGAACGTGACGCGTATCGTTCCAAAGCGCACGGAGGAAAAAGAAAATAAGATTTACTATGAATTCCTTGATTTCTATCAGATCGCGCCNATCAATTATATNTGGTTTTCGCAGGAGGGCAGNTTTGCGAAACTGCAGGAAGCTGTGGGAAAAGAACCGAAAGAGACGTGGACAGAGGAGGANCTGCTGGAGTTCAGTTCNGTCTATACGCGCTTTACTGCCGAGTTTCACTCAAAGGGCGGNAGTAANCTGAAAAGNACACCGGGAGATGCATTTCTTGCGTTTATCANNTTATANGGATATGATACNGTCCGTGAGAAGACGACAAGTGAGCTTAAGGCTTTGATCGCAAAAAGCTGGGAAGANTTCCAGNTTCTNGGAGAAGAGCAGGAAATTGATTTGAAGATGAAACCGAATCAGGAGAANAAGCCTCTGTTGAGCATTCTTTTANCGCCAAGTTCACCGAAGCTTTCTGTNGCATTTATCTATGAAAAAACGCCGGGAACNTCAGCGTGGACGTATGCGCATGAGCTGGGNAGAATGCATCTGGAACAGGCGTTTCCGGATGAGATCAATACGGTCGCATACGAGAACGGAACACAGGAAAATGTGGATGGCTTGATAGAAGATGCCATTGCGTCCGGCTGCAANCTGATCTTTACGACAACNCCTTCTTTTGTGCAGGCGAGTGTGAAGGCAGCAATCGCAAATCCNCAGGTGNGGATNTTAAACTGNTCTNTGAANACCTCNCATCGNTATATCCGTACATACTATTCGCGTATGCATGAGGCAAAGTTTTTGATGGGCGCCATTGCAGGNGCGATGGCAGAGAATAACCGNCTGGCTTATGTGGCGGATTATCCGATCTACGGATCGATTGCCAATATCAATGCATTTGCTCTGGGNGCNAAGATGATCAANCCGCGGGCGGAGGTTTATCTGGAATGGTCTACNANGAANGAACTNGATCTGGAGGAAAAGATCAGGGAGATAGGACCCNCCTGTGTTTCCGGAAGAGATATGGTGATCCCGGAGGAGGCGTCCCGCTTTTTCGGTATCTATCATATGAACGGGGGCTGCCCGAGAAATCTTGCCATGCCGCTGTACCATTGGGGTAAATTCTATGAGCATCTGATCCGGACCATTATGGACGGAACGTGGAAGTATGATGACAAACCCTCATCAACCAAGGCNATCAACTATTGGTGGGGAATGGCGGAGGGAGTGATCGACGTAATCTGCTCCCAGTATCTGCCGATCGGAACAAAGCGTCTGGTGGAACTGCTGAANGCGACNATCTGNGCGGNAACNTTTAATCCGTTTTCCGGNATTCTGCTNTCACAGACAGGCGTGGTCGAGTCGGACCCGGCAAAGAGCATGTCGCCGGAGCAGATCATGACCATGGATTGGCTTGCAGAGAATGTGATCGGAAGCATTCCGAAGAAAGAAGAATTAAAGGAACAGGCAGAGCCTGTCATCAGACAGCAGGGAGTAAAGAAAAAGGAAGGTTAGCTTACGCANTATGAAGATACTGGCGATTGCAGATGAAGAGTCCCCATATCTGTGGGATTATTACGATAAAAGTAAGCGGGAGGGGATAGATCTGATCATCTCCTGTGGGGATTTNGANCCGAGTTACCTTTCTTTTTTGACGACTCTGTTTGCCGTACCGGTATTGTATGTACANGGAAACCATGATGACAAATATGAGAAGAATCCACCTGAGGGCTGTATCTGTATTGACAACCGCATTTATGTCCATGAGGGAATCCGGATTTTGGGACTTGGCGGTTCCATGCGNTACAGCTCNGGGGAGTATCAGTTTACGGAGCAGCAGATGAGGCAGAGAGTTGCAAGACTGCGGTTTTCGCTGTTCCGAAACCNCGGATTTGACATTCTGGTCACGCATGCCCCNGCTTATCAGCTGAACGACGGGCGNGATCTGCCNCATCAGGGATTTGAAGTGTTTCGGGAACTGATCGAGAAATACAGACCAAGATTTTTTCTCCACGGGCATGTACATCTTACCTATGGAAGGAGCCATAAACGGTATGACAGATATCAGGATACGCATATAATCAATGCATATGAGAGATGCGTATTTGAGTATGAGGATGAGGAGCTTCAGAAGCATATCCGCTAGTTAGCATACGATTGAAAACAGGGAGTAAGTTGTGAGGATTGCACAATTTACTCNCTGTTTTTTTGGATNGGGTTACNCGTTTAACCTATTGTGGTTACGCGGATTGCGCAATATACTGTGTAAGAGGGAAAAGTATGGAGGCAGAGATGACAGAGAATAGAAGAGTACGGATCGCCGATATTGCGGAAGAACTGGGAGTGAGCACGGCAACTGTTTCCAATGTGATCCACGGGAAAACAGGGAAAATATCAGATGAAACGGTAAAAAGAGTGCAGAAGCTGTTGGAGGAAAAACAGTATATTCCCAGTATGGCGGGGATATTGCTTGCCCAGAANGATTCCAAAATCATTGGAGTAGTGGTAAATGATCATGAGAAATATGAGTCCCGTGTACTGGAGGACGGATTTGTCGCTTCTTCGCTCAATGCTCTCTCCGCAGAGTTGGAGAAGACAGGATATTTTATGATGGTGAAGGTGACAAAGAACTGGAATGAAATCGCAAAATTTGCATCTATGTGGAATATGGAGGGCATGGTCGTGATCGGCTTTTGCGAGCAGGATTATAAGAACCTGAGAGAGAAAATGCATATTCCGTTTGTGATCTATGACGGTTATCTGACAGAGCATGGAAAGATGTGCAATCTGATCATTGATAATTATGACGGGGGATTTCAGATGGGGCGCTATCTGCGCGGACTGGGACATAGAAAAGCACTCTGCATTTCTGACAACTGTGTCTGCATGGACAAGGAGAGATATGAGGGTTTNCGGGATGCCATGCCTGAGTACGGGGCAGATTTTTGGCAGATTCCGATGGAGCAGCAGGAAAGGCTGGATTTTTACCAAAGAAACCTTGAGAAGCTGCGGGGATATTCTGCNATTTTTGCTGTGTCGGATTACTATGCGATTGAGTTGATGCAGTTTCTGATCCGAAACTGCATCCGGATTCCGCGCGATATATCAGTTGCAGGCTTTGATGACAGCAGAATGTGTGAGATGGTATATCCGGCATTGACGACAGTCCGGCAGGACGGAGCACAGCGTGCAAAACTTGCCGTTCGCATGCTGCAGGAGCTGAAGCAGGGGCATACCGTCGAGACAAAGCAGCTTCTGCCGGTATCTCTGGTCAGAAGGCAGAGTGTGAGTCCTGTCGCGGAGAAATGTCAGAGTATTGAAATCTTTGGAGGACCATAAATATGAATCAGGAAAAATCTTTTTTCAGAACAACATTGGAGATTGCGGTGCCTGTCACGCTGCAGTCACTGCTTCAATCTTCTTTCAGCGTTGTAGATCAGATCATGACCGGACAGTTGGGAAGTACCAGCATTGCAGCGATCGGACTTGCGGGGAAATTTGCGTCCATGTATTCCGTGCTTGTGAGCGCGGTCGCCACGGTGGCGGGGATCATGATCGCACAGTATGTCGGAGGCAAAGATGAGCGGGAGGTCAGCCGCAGCTTTTTTGTAAATTTAAAGATTGCTTTTTTGGTAGGAATATTTTTCACGGCACTGTGCGGACTGTTTCCGGCGGCGGTGATGCGGCTGTACACGCAGGACGAGCTCACTGTGGCTGCCGCCGCGGGATATCTGCGTATCATCGCTTTTTCCTATCTCCCGATCGCAGTGACCGTGCTGTTTTCCACTCTGTTCCGGTGTATGGAAAAGGCTGGCCTGCCGCTTTTTGCCAGCATTGTTTCGGCGTTCGTGAACACAGGCCTTAATTATCTGCTGATCTTTGGCAAAATGGGATTTCCGAAAATGGGAATCCGCGGTGCGGCGGTGGCAACCCTGATCTCGCAGATCTTTGGCTGTGTGCTGCTTCTCATATTTTTTGTGTGGTGTAAAAGAAAGGACGAAATCCGTCTGACATTGATACATAAGCTGTCTGCACAGGGCAGAGTGCAGTATATCGGCATACTGCTTCCGATTTTGACCTGTGAATTTTTCTGGAGTCTTGGTGAGAATGTGTATTCCGCGGTTTACGGACATATCGGGACGAAAAGCTGCGCGGCGATGTCATTGACCGCGCCTGTACAGGGGATGTTCATCGGTGCTTTAAGCGGTATCGCGCAGGCAGCGGGGATTCTCATCGGAAAGTCACTGGGAGGCGGTGAGCAGGAAGAAGCGTACGCGAATTCCAGGAAGTTGATATGGTACGGACTTGCCGGTTCGCTGATGCTGTCTGCTGCGCTGTGGTTTGCAAGCCCGTTTTATGTGCAGCTATACCGTGTGGAGAGTGATGTCAGTGCACTTGCCTGCCAGATTTTGTATGTGTTTGCACTGATCGCTCCCGTAAAAGTGCTCAATATGATATTGGGCGGCGGTATCATCCGAAGCGGCGGAAAGACAAAATACGTTATGTGGATCGACCTCATCGGCACATGGATATTCGGCGTGCCGCTCGCACTGCTTTCCGCCTTTGTCCTAAAGCTGCCAATCCCTTATGTCTATGCAATCCTGTCGCTGGAGGAGTGTGTCAGACTGGCGATATCTTTTGTTGTGTTTATGCAGAAAAAGTGGATGTGCCACTTTACTGCGTAAGTAACCTACGAAATATTCCAGAATTTTTTGTAGGCACTCGGAATTCGCTCAAATGCCGCACAAAACGGATCATATACTGTGATCACGGCATAGTCGGCTTCCGCCTGATCGGCATATTCCACGCCGGGACAATCGGTATGGAAGTCATCCAGCAAAACATAGGCAGACATATATCCTCTGAGACCGAACCTGTTCTGTAATTCCTGAGAGACAAACGGAAAATCCCAGCCGATTTTTTTTGCATCAGGATCTGCCGCAAGCAGACCGGACCGGTTCGCCCATGCATCCATGTAGCCGTTTGCATCATCTTCCGGGTTCGGAGTGATCATCACATATCTTGCCATGCGGAATCCTTTTACCGTTTTTACTGTGATTTCCGAATAGATTTGAGCGTCATCAGACAGATTTTCCCGGATCAAGGCATCCAGTTTACAGGAAAACACATCGCATAATGTGACGAGCTTATTTAGTTCGGGAACAATTTCGTCTGCCTCCCATTTCGAAACTGTCTGGCGGGACACTGACAGTTCTTCCGCCAGCTGTTCCTGCGTGATTTTCTTTTGCTTCCGCAAATATTGAATATTTTTTCCTAAATTCATGCTATTCTCCATTCTGTAAGTTCTTTGTAGCGTCTGACGTTTTTCGCATTCGTAACTGTTCAGTACCTTCACAGTTACGATGCAAAATCCATTGAAAATCGTCTGTGACGATGGGATTTTGCACTCCTGAATCATGTTCTTACGGTCTCAGCAGCCAGTGCTTCGACCTGTACTGAATAGTTACTTTCATTCATTGTTACATAAATGACAGAAAAAATACACCACTTTAAAGACGCTTTTTATGTGCGGGGAGGCGCGTGGCGGTTTACATTTCGCACTTTTAAATACAAGGAATGTCATGCAAAGGAAGCAAAGAATAACAAATATTTTCACCCAATGACACGAACGAGGATGCCTTTTACATGGGTTTATTGTGATACAGATATGCCGCTCTATTTGAACGAGATCTATAAAACCATCGAGAATGACATGTTAAAACGAAAAGTGCAGCAGTATGAGGCGCGTCTCGGTCAAAACGTGGCATTTGACGAAACGGACGGTTTCAACAGTGAGACACAGAGCCGAAAGAGGTTGACCCCAGAACAGATTAAAGAGTATTTACCCGAAATTGAGAAGAGATTAATGAATAAATCGGAAAGCTTTGATGATCGGTTTAGGGACATTCAGCGTCAGCACGACATGAAAGCCTCACCATATGATCAAAGATTAAAGGAAGCTGGTTTTGCAAAGAATAATCGAACACGGAGAACACCAGCTAAAAATGGTCATACAAAGGACTTGGTCATAGCATTTGCTTTTGCTTACGACTTATCTTGGGAGGAAGCGCGGCAGCTTATCACCGCTGCAGGTTACTGCCTTTCTGATTCTATCGAAAGGGACATTGTAATTCAGTATGCACTTGAACAGGATTTTAGTTTAAAAAGCTGTAATGACATTTTGGAAGGATTAAACGAGAAGGACCAGTCGGGGATATTTGCTCCAATCAAAGGTAAGGCAAAATAAAGGTGTATCTTACGTGGAATAGCGATTTTATTTGAATTGCGAAAAATAAAGGAGTAAGGGAAAACTTCAGCTATGCAGAAAAATATGTTCAAAGACCTTCTGTTTCAACTATTGAACGAATATGGTGAGGAAAAAATGCAACTGACGGATATTGATGTGCATGACAGAGAAGACATTATGGAGATAGAAACATCAGATGGGAGCAAGTTTGTAATTGTGATAAAATCGTTGGCTTAAAGTTTTGCTACATATCTGTTCTCTAAATGTCCAAAGGCTCGACAGTACCAATGCAGTTGCTGGTCTTAAGGAATATGTGAAACAGACAGGAATCAGCTCGTGGGAAAATTTCTTGACATAGATGGCATTGTTTCCTGCTGGGGCGGATACTGCATGGTTTGCCAAGGCTTTTGCCGCAACCATGACCGCTGTATATGATGTTGTTTTGTAATATGCACAGAAAATTTTTTTGCCTCAGCAGGAAAAATTATGTACAGTTTTGTTATTATGGCTGATGCATATATATAAAACCTAATTGAGGTATTGCACTTTATACATACTGATATAGGGGAGTCACAATTCATCCAGTTAGTTATTTTTCTGACAAACTTCATTCACATTTCGACTTTGAGTGTCAGCGGGAACAGCATGGCGGACGAATTTACGGCATACCGTTCCGAAGAAGAAAAATATTTTTATGAAACCTCCTGCTACATTGGGCAGCCGTTGGATAATGTGTATATTTACAGCAAATTTGAAGCCGAAAGGGCTGTTTATGATGTAATGCTTGAAGGATTGGATGCAAAGGTGATCCGTGTGGAAAATCTGACCAGCCGTGCCAGTGACTATAAGCTCCAGCCTAATTACAAAGAAAATGCGTTTTTGACAAGGGCAAAAGCAGTTTTGGAGTTTGGCTTATTTCCAGATTATCTGATGCCATTATATGCGGAGTTTTCCCCGATCGATCTGACGGCGGAGGGAGTTGTAAAGATTGCCCGGTATGCGGAGAAACAGTGCGTCTTTCATTTGAACAGTAATCGCCCGATTTATTTTGACCGGTTTCTTGAGGCGGTGAGGCAGATGGGAATCCCTATGAAGGTCGTGGATGGTGTGAGCTTTCATAAGGCATTAGAGCAGACGATGCTGGATGCAGGGACAGAGTATATTTTTGAGGCTCTTCAAAATGATATGGATGAACAGGGAAGGCTGATCTACGACAGCAATATTCATATCGTGAATGATTTTACGGTATGGTTTTTAAAGAAAGTGGGGTTTGAATGGAGCGAAACTGATGAGGAATATATCAGGGGATATCAGGGATATTTCCGTACGATCGGATATTAAGAAGTTTGAAAGTAAGGAACCGGTAAAAGGGTAAGGAGGTGTCTTTCCCGTCAATCAATTTGGTGATATTGGCGGGAAAGAGGCACATTCCGAAAATCTTATTCTGTAAATCCTAGATCAGATAGTTCGAGAGTATGAAAGTTTTTCTGTAAATAGCTATAAGCAGTAGGTCTTCTATGGTAAAATCTAAATCATAGGAGGCCTATTATTATGGCAAGAGAAAAGAAACCTGTTCACAAGGTAC
>JAAUZB010000021.1:0-6194 GCA_014804775.1 Roseburia sp.
CAGCTTTGCTGAATTTAGGATCTTTCAAGGTTTATTCACTGTTCAGTTATCAAGGTTCCAAATCCAATCAAAGATTGGATTTTCAATCGTAGATTGAATGTGCAATCGAAGATTGAATCTATTGTTTTCAACAACTTTCAAATAATACCATATTTTCAAATTACTGTCAACAATTTTCTAAAAAAATAAACAACTCATATTTTCAAATAGAGCGGAGAAGGAGGGATTTGAACCCTCGCGCCGGTTACCCGACCTATACCCTTAGCAGGGGCACCTCTTCGGCCACTTGAGTACTTCTCCAAAGTTCTTATTTGACAATATGATATTGTTCTGCGCCGTGACGCATATTTAATAATACTAAAGGTTTTCCCATTTGTCAATTGGTATATTCAATTTTTTTACAATTTTTCATCCTATATTTCTCTGACCACATGACGATTTACATGACAGCAGATATTCACTGCAACGGGCAATCCCGCAATATGCGTCGGATATGTGTTAATATTGACTGCAAGTGCAGTAGTAGTTCCTCCGAGACCTCCGGGTCCTATGCCAAGTTTGTTGATTTCATCAAGCATTTCATTTTCCATGTCTTTCACATACGGAATATCGGAACGTTCATTCACGGGTCTGGTCAATGCCTTCTTTGCCAGGATAGCACATTTTTCAAATGTACCTCCGACTCCGACGCCTACCACCATTGGTGGGCAGGCGTTCGGTCCGGCGTCTTTTACTGCGGTAAGGATTGCGTTTTTTACCCCTTCAATCCCGTCCGCAGGTTTTAACATAAAGATACGGCTCATATTTTCACTTCCAAAGCCTTTTGGCGCCAAGGTGATTTTTACTTTATCACCGGGTACGATCGCATAGTGAATGACCGCCGGTGTGTTATCCTTGGTATTTTCGCGAATCAAAGGATCTCCCACTACAGATTTCCTTAAGAATCCCTCCGTATATCCTTGGCGCACTCCTTCATTTATGGCATCTTCAATTTCCATCCCCTCAAAATGTACATCCTGCCCCACTTCCAGGAAAAAAACTGCCATGCCCGTATCCTGACAAATTGGAATCATCTCCTCATCCGCAATTTTCAGATTATCCTGAAGCTGATTTAATATTTTTTTCCCAAGTTCTGATTTTTCAGTATCAACTGCGGCTTTCATTGCCTCATCCATATCAGAAGAAAGATAATGGTTAACTTTGATGCACATTTCTTTTACATTTTGAATCACTAAATCGGTGTCAATCGTTCGAATCATGTTTTTCCTCGTTTCCTATTTCTACATTTCTCTGCGGACTTCGTCCTTCATTCCCAGCGTGTAATAAAACAGCAGCGTCACAAATATCATTCCTGCCGCTCCGATCCCTGCCAGCATTCCTCTTCCTTTTGCGTTCTCAATGATACTCCGGACTCTTCTCTCTTTGTCTTCTTCATCCATTCCCGTATCATCCTTCTTTGTCAGAAACATTTTTGCGAGACAGGCGATTCCCCCAACAAAGGCGATATCCACTATGATCAATTTCACATCCGAGGTCTTTGGTGCATTCTCCGTGCGGGTTTCTCTGCTTATCTGCACTGTCTGCGCCGTTACTTGTTCCCATTTCGCATAAAGCTTTAGGATTCCCGATGTTGTTGCTCCTATTTCCCAGATAGCATTTCCACTGAACGTTCCCGTGGTATACCATCCTGCAAATTGACTCTTCTCTTTCTCCGGTCTCGGCAAAGCCTGTACTGCCCCTTTTATATAGTAGGAAGGCATCTCTCCCTTTACGGTTCCCTCATTCAGCTCATACCGGATGCTGTACATATCTACTTTCTCCTGTATGATCTTTCCTTCCTCAATCTGAATCCTGCGGTTTGCATCCTTTCCATTAATAAACAGACGATAGCTTCCCGGTGCAATATTTGTCAGCTGATAGTTCCATCTGATGTCAGTCTTTCCTGTCAGCACACGGTATGCCAGCACGAACGTACTCTCATCTCCTGTACGCATTCTGTTTACTGTAACCCTCCGTCCGTTATTATCCTGAAGTTCAACAGTCTCTTCATCTGCCATCTCATCGTTCAGTTGAAGCTGAAGCTGGAATCTTGTGATTGCTCTGACTCTAAAATTCAGCGGAATATCTGCCGCAGCATTCCCAAGACCTGCATTTTTCATTGTGATCACGCCTGATCTGCTTTCTGTCAGCATATCCCCATTTGANAATATCACATTTAAGGTCGCTTTTTCTCCCGGTTTGATTTCCGTACTCTCTTCCTGTTCCAATGTCATCCCGAAATATCGCATCGCATTCTTTTCAGACATATTTTTGTCTACCATGCTATTGTCTATCCATACGTTTTCGTCGACATTTCCCTCATAAGATGCCTCCCATGAGCCCGGTGANAATTTAAGTNCATCCCTGCTTCCGTTATAGACAGTGATAGCCGCACGNTCTGTGTGTATCTCTTCGATTCCATCCTCCTGCGNAGCAGCCAGAAGATATCCAAGACCGTTCGCATANCTCACTTCATATGCAGACAACTCCACGGTCCGTTCCATCTCTTTCAGTGTAATACCGTCTTCGTCCTTTTGTTCAAACAGCAGCGTCAGACTTCCGATNTTTTCCTGATTTACCTCCACAGTGATCAGCTTGTAATTTCCGGAATCCGTTACCTTTGCCGGTACGGTGCGGATTTTTCCATCGGACGTCTCCTGCAGTACCTGCACAGTAATCTCATTCGGAANAGTTCCTTCGATTTCTGCTTCAAATGTAAGGCTGCTTCCCATTTCTTCCAGATATTCTGTCTTACCCAGATTCACGTCTGTCCATTCGTCCTGCATTGTCCANGCCGCATANAATGTATACGGTTTATTGCTCTCTGNGCTGATCTTTCCAACAGAAGTTCCTGTAAAGTCCTCATTTTCATACCATCCNGCAAATCTGGCAGATTCTCTGCGNGGTGANGGCAGTTCGCTTAACCCTATTCCTTCTATATAAATATCTGAGTTTTCTCTTTCTGACTTAAATTCGCCTCCGTTCAATACATAGGTCACTGTGTACAGATTGATTTTCTGNCTGACTGTCCNACCTTCCCTTACCTGAAGTTCTTTTCCTGTATCCATGTCATTCACGTACAGTTTATAATCTCCCTCATCGAGACCGGTCTTCTGATATGGCCATACCTGCTCCTGACGTGTTGCTCCCAGCACGTTCAGGAATTCATTGACTACTTTTTCTACCGTTCCTGATGTTTTTACAGGTTTCTTTAACAACTCTATCTTTTCTCCGGTTGTTTTGTTCACCACATATACATCCGGTTCCGTAGTGATTTCATCGTCAAGATAGACACATACCTGCATGCTCGCAAACGGTCTCGTCTCATATCTTAAGTCTATCTTAGTCCAGATATTTCCAAACACGGCATTTTCTAATGTAATGGTTCCCTCTTTTGCCTCTGTGAGATTATCTCCATTAGAAAATACGACAGGCATGGATACCACTCCGTTTGCTGGGATTTCTGTCGTAATATCGACATCAAATCCAAAGCATTTCATGGCATCTTCCATGTTTCTGGATACGGCATCATTGTCAATCCTTACATCAGAATCATCATCATAGCAGATAGAAATCCTCTCTGCATCAAATTCTCTTGCCTCATCTGCTCCATTGTATATTACGATCTGTGCCGTATCTGTATGTACTCCCGCTCCGCTNTTCTCCTGCGGTTCTGCGATCAACGCCTGTTGATNTTTCGCGTAAAGGATATCATATCCAGATACGATTATACTCTTTTCTACCAGCTCATCGTCCAATTGAATTTCNAGAGTCAGCATACCGATTGTTTCTTCCGTAACTTCCAGAGAAATTTTTTTGTAGCGGTTGTAGTCTTTGACCGTACATGGAACAGTATCTTCTCCATTCTTTACTGTTACCGTTACTTCAGATGGATCTACGTTTCTCGGCACGACATTAAATGTAACATTCTGACCGATTCTCCGGAAAAACTCTGTCTGAATCAGTTCTGCATCAAAATTCTTTGACAGTACCAGTGTNTCGCTGCCCTCCGCAGATAATGTTTTTCTGGTGGCAAGCGGATTAACATAAAAGTGAATTTTTTGTGCNTCGACGCTGCCTCCTCCAAGGGCATCNTCTGAAAATACNGCTACNGTTCTTCCNTCCANAGCATCGGATGAATCCATATTTATATTGAACACTGTCTTTTTTGCCAACCGNGNGCGGATATTCATAAATGCACCTTCGGCAAAATAAATCTCTTCCTCTCCTATATCNGCTTTTGCACTTTCAATATTTAAAATTCCTGCCTGATAAATTGNAGATCCCTTTNATGCTGTNTTNCCCCCTATNCNGCANGNGGAAAGATNTACGGTTCCTCTGTTATTTATTGCTCCTCCGTCNCCTGTGGAATGGTTGTTGGTTANCTGTGCATTCTGCTCNACATAAAGAACNGCNTCNACTCCNACNTTNANNAGTGGAGATGTATGTACTTCTGCCTCTGCTCCCCCTCCATCTATCCGAATTCCAGATAGTATTGTTATTCCGCTATTAATATTAAANAGCGGATTTTTATTTCCATTATAGCGCATAANNCAGACAGTTCCGGANGTNTCNACTGTNCCTTTTTCATCCTGATAAGATCTCGCTGTCANTTTACTGTCAGCAGAGATACTTACCGTATCTACAATGTACAGGATGCCTCCCTTTGCTTTTATCTTCTCATATGCCTGCCGCAGAGTTCTTAATGCCGTTTCAGGTGTTGCTCCGTCATTAGCATCNCTTCCGTTTACGCCATCCACATATACNGCATATGCCTTTTCTAAAACTACATTGTTTTTGTCTGCATCCTCGATGAGAACAAATCCCGACATCCGTTCAGAAAGTCTGAAATTTGCAGCATTGGCTGTTTTCGGGGTTTGATATCTGCCGACGGTATCTCCCTCAACAGGATTTTCTTTTTCAATTTCCATCAAAAGATTATCACTGCTTCCCGTCACGGTAACTGTTTTCCCATCTTTCAGATAAACGGTTCCATCCTCTAAAGANGANTCTGANCTGATGTTAAGGTTTCCTCCCTGNANAAGAAGATATCCGTTCTCANNTTCACTCNANTTNTCCAGNGNNCCNTAGACTGTNACACGGTTCATCGTAAGTTCTGCNCCGTCTTCGATGACGATCATGTNTCCGCGGAATGCATCTTCACNCGTTCCNTTTACANTCTCGCCNTCATAACGNGTCAGNGACTGTCCGTNTTTCATCTCCCATNTCTCNNNTNCATTTACTGTCACNGTTCCGCAGACATAAANGGTTCCCGGATCGTTTCCAAGTGCCTCAATAGCACGGTTTACNGTCAAAAATGCATTTTCNGGTGANTTTCCTTTATTTGTATCTTTTCCGTTCACTCCGTCCACNAAGAATGCCTGACCGAGAATNATATCNTTNCCGCTCTTTACGAGAGCNTAACCCTGAGTGTTTTTCAGATAAAAGNTTCTCAGATACTGGGCNGCATTTGTGACATGCTCATTATCTGGAGNNACTACGACANNTCCCATTTTNGCCGCCTGAGGNTCAACNGTTAATGGNAATGATCTNNTTNNATCAGTCGGTGAGGANATCATATNCATCTTTACTGTCTCNGGACCCANATAAATNTCCTGATCNATCTGTGTTGATCCNAGAGANATTCCATATGAACCGCCAGCAGTATTNCCTTCTTTATATATTCCGNNTCCTTTTATTGCANNNTTTTCTCCNACNGTTCCACCCTCTANAATTAATTTACATAAACCTTTTNTTTCNTGACTANTCCAATANATTCCTCCNCCNTAATCTGCCTCGTTTTCTATNATAGATCCTCCCTGTANTATAAGGGCTGTGTCCTCATAATATCCGTATTGAGAGATTCCTCCNCCCATTTTCGATCTGTTATTTTTTATTGTTCCTCCTTTTATNTACAGTTTTGTATAACAATNAATTCCTCCACCATATTTCANAGAATANTTTTCTGATATTTCTCCTCCACTAATAACGGNNTCATNAAAAGAAGCTGAAAATATACCTCCACCANNGTNTTGAGCATAATTCCCGCTAATTTTTCCNCCTGTCATTAGAAATTCANAANNATNATATANTCCACCTCCATTACGCGCCTGNTTTCCTGTNATTTCTCCANCTCTNATTTCCACTTTNGAGGA
>JAAUZB010000021.1:6199-69803 GCA_014804775.1 Roseburia sp.
CCCCATAAATTGCTCCTCCTNCTCCTTCTGTCCTATTATTACGGATNGTTCCCCCTTCCATAATAAAAGTTGNTCCTNTANNNCAATAAATTGCTCCTCCTTGNCTACTGATNGNATGATATTCNGTGAAGCAAGTTTCATTATANTCTATCACTCCACTCNTCATTTCNAAANTTGAAGANTTAANTTCTTTATTAGCANAAGAANTTAAATANATGANTCCACCAAATGATGACCTATTATTTCTGATACATCCTCCATCTAAAATNAATTTTCCTCCAGATGTNANAGATATACCTCCGCCGTNATANCCACCNGANNTTCCTACATAATTAATATTTTGTACNACNGAACCGCTCAGCATCGTCAAAGTGGAAACCTTNTCNGTATCGNAATAACNNTCNACTCTTATAAAATCNNNTGNNGCATTAACATTTTTATTTCCNTCNAATATGATATCTTTNAGNGTTAAANTACCGCCGNTNNTGAANTGTTATNTTATANGNATATGTTTGATTTGACGGACACCTCATNANNACCGGNTNCCAGTCAAATTCTCCCANTGACCATGTNTGANNATCNTNAANATANATATTTGANCAGAGNTATATATTNTATTTTTTNCCNTCTTTCTCGTATGCCTCCCNCAAAAGTTCTTTTGCTCTCTCNAATGTNCNTACTGAATGACTACNGTCTTCACCTGTGTTATTATCATTTCCNCNNGTTCCNCCCCANTAGATGCCNTCCGGNTCANTTTCAACAAGCACATAAAGATCAGGNGTATCTTCCTCCAGNCTTAAAAGANAAGANGNCATTTCTNCCAATTNAAACTGTTTTTCAGTTGCAGGAGCNGNATCNGTTCCNTCAACNGCAANNTTGCGCTGACCGGATTGNATATAAGTACCGATAAAATCAATTTTGTAGACATTTTCATTAGAAAAAGTACTGTCCAANTTGATTGGATGATCCGCATTTTCCAATACGATCTTGTTCTCTATCTTCGGATNTTTTCCAAGAGTCAGTATACCCTCAATCTGCATACTGCTTTGTCCTTTTATCACTCCTCCTGTCATCTGCATGGTTGCAGCTGCATCAAGACGGATTGAATTTCCACTTCCATATACCTCAACCGTACCACCGTCCATCTGTATGGAACCGCTCAGAGCATCAATGCCAACATAGCATTCCTTAATTTCTCCGCCATGGAAAATGAAACTTCCGCTTCCTTTCTCTTCTAACTTAACTCCCGATTTGGCGATCACACCGTCGTTCATCATAAATGTTCCGGCAGTGATACTCACCTGTCCGTTCATCGTTCCTCCGTTTTTCTCCACAGAAGAACCTGCTCCATTTTGTACTATTGTACCGCTTATTAATCCATCATTTTGTAAAAGACTACTATTTTCTTTTAATGTGACAGTACCGGAGATATTACCGTCATCTTGTACTAAGACAGCATATCCCGAAAGACTGATGCCCTCTTCTACAGACGCATACTTCCCCTCTAATGTCAGTTTGCTGTCTGCTGTCATGATAACATTTCCGTTAATATATCCTTTTATATGAAGTATTCCACCTGCCGTTCTCAGTACATCTCCCTGATAGGATGTATACCTCTCCAGGTTCATACCCTGCGGAAGTGTACATTCACCTTTATCGAACTGTGCAGGCGCTCCTAAAACATAAATATATGCGGAGTCCACCGATTGGGCAACCTCAATGGCACGGCTCAACGTCTTTACAGCAGTCTGCGGTAATAATCCGTCATATGCATCATTTCCTGATGCTCCATTGACATACACCGGTTTTGGCACATAGAGATAAGAATCATTTTCTATAGCACGGATTGTAAAATCTCCTTCTACCAGATCCACTGTCGGGTAAATTCCGTTCTTTACTGCAAGGTCACCGTCTGAAAAGTTACCTCCTACTCCTATTTTGTAACTATTTATTCCGCTTCCAGTTAACATAAGCGGATTATTATTATCCAACAAAAGTATTGTTTCTTTTATAATGGCTGATTTAGATACCGTTAATCCTCCGCTGCTTTTTATTGCATAGTAAGAAGAAGAGGAATCAATTTGAACATTGTCATGAATGGATAATGATCCTCCTTCTTTTATTTCAAACAGAGGATTTGTAAATCCATCCAAACGTTTTATTACAGATTTCTGTACTTCCAACATTCCGCTGTTTACAGTGACAGTGCCTTTAATGCAGATAATTCCGTTTCCATCCAGCTTCGTTTGATATAACTCATATGCTTTTTCCCAAGTCTTTACACTTTTATCTGGAGATAATCCGCTGTCTAAGTCATTTCCGCTCACTCCGTCCAACCAGATCACATCCCCGAAATCTTCATACCGTGCCCAGAGTTCTGTTCCGTCTTTTACATAAACCGTCCATCCGTCCGGTACATTTTTTATAGAAAAGTACTGTTCAGGATTCAGACCGGAAGCTTTTGCATTGACAAGAAGTTTTTCTGTTCCGTACTCTGTTGTGACCGCATTATTCTCATAGTATTCTCTTGAAAACTCAACCTTATATACGGTCCCCGCCTCCGGTATTCCGGATAAAATAACAGGATTTGCAGCGGTTTCCACATAAAACTGTGTCTGATCAACAACTCCAAGACTGTCTCCTATTTCAAGTGTTCCGTTAGTTGCCACAGTAAGTACACGCTCTTCAAAATTATCGCTTCCGTCAAGTGTAAGATTAGATAATTTTACCTGATTGTTTGCAATCTGTATAATATTACCGTTATGACTGCCATGTCTTTTGATGCTGATATCATAATACCCCCCATCAAAGGAAGCTGCCTGATCCAAGCCATAGTAATTCATACAGTAGATTACAGCGTCTGACGCTGCGCGTCTCAATGCCGTCTCAAGATTTAGCACTGGTTCCTTTGCAGAGGAGCCGCTATTGCTGTCATTTCCTGCAATCTGCAGAATATCTCCTGCACCCGATGTTGTATTTTTCGAGTTTGGATTCCAATAAACTATTGACAGAGAATGATCCGAAGGAATATTTCCTCTGTCTGCATAAAGAATATTTTCTTCAGATTCGATAGGTTCTGTTGACTCGATTATCTCTGTCGACTCGATTATCTCTGTTGATTCGATGAGTTCTGTTGACTCGATTATCTCTGTTGACTCGATTATCTCTGTTGATTCGATAAATTCCGTTGATTCATCTTGATATTCTGTCTGCCATTCTTCCGGTATTTCTGCAGCATAAACAATCTGTTGGGAAGAATAAGACGTTGTAATTGATATTGCTATCACCAAAATAACACACAATATTTTTTTCAACACATTTCGATTCATCTTATTCTCCTCCCAATCAGCACAATTATTGAATCATCATTTAATAAATTCTTTGACAGCCGTCTCGTAAAGATTATTTCCTTCGCTGTCAATTACTACAATAACTGGAAATTCTTCCACTTTAATCTTTCGGATTGCCTCTGCACCCAAATCTTCATAACAGATCACTTCCGATTCCGTGATACATTTTGAAAGCAGAGCACCGGCTCCTCCGATTGCTGCGAAGTAAACTGCGTGATTACGGATAATGGCATCAATGACTTCCTTGCTGCGCTTTCCTTTTCCAATCATCGCTTTCTCGCCCAGATCTAATAATGTGGGGGCATATTTATCCATACGCGATGCAGTCGTCGGTCCGGCAGAACCGATCGGACGTCCCTCTCTGGCAGGGGACGGTCCCATGTAATAAATGGTAGAATCCATAATATTTATCGGCAGATCTTCGCCTCTTTTTAATGCTTCGATCATACGTTTATGGGCAGCATCTCTCGCCACATAAATATATCCGGAGATATAGACATAATCCCCCGCCTTTAAATTTTTGGTTATCTCTTCTGTAATCGGTGTATTAATGTGTCGATCCATATTTTCCTCTCTTTCTCAACCCTTTCAATATAGTTTTATAATCTGAACCTTGATAAAACAACTGATTTTTATATACTTTTCCGGTTACCGTAACCAGCAATAATGTAAAAATCAAGAGAATTATTGTATACAAAATTCCCTGAGGAACCTTTACGATCCCCGCCAGAATATCTCCCGGAAGAAGGAACGCACTCGTAAACGGTACGATGTGTAAAATTACATTGACCCACTCTTTCCCCTGCATGGGAAGCATGTACGAAGCAAAGAAACTTGCAACAATAATGATCTGATAAAATCCCATTGTCTGTGCAAGCTGCTCCCCCTTTGATGCAAAGGAAGCCACCAGACCTGCCAGCACACAAAAGAATAAAAACGCAAGGCATAACGTAAACAGTGAAAGAATGACCGCCCCTACACTAAATGCCGTACTTCCCTCCTGTCCCTGCAATATCTGAAATATTTCTAATATAATGTTATTGTAATCTGCATAAATAAATTCTACTGCTGCCCCATTGCCTATGAAAAATCCGCCGACAAAGCATACAATCCATACAATCATCTGGATCATCGCGATCACTGCCATTGCAAGAATCTTTCCAAGTATCAGTCCGTAAGGTCTGGTCAATGTCAGCAGCATTTCCATCAGTTTTGAAGATTTCTCAACGACAACAATATTTCCGATACTCTGACCGTAAACCAGATTCATAAAATAAAGAAGCATGATAAATATAAGAGGAACGATCATGATAACCAGTTCTTCGCCAACGCTTTTCTGTGACTCTCCGGCATCTAACTGTGTCACAGATACACCGCTCATTGCCAAAACCAGTTTTTCCATAGGAATCCCGGAGGATAAGAGTTTGCTCTGCTGCATTACAAGTTCCAGATCTTCTGCAAACAATCCTCCGTCTTTTTTTCCAAGCTCACTGTCATACGGGATTACAATCTGAACTGTATATTTGTCGTTTTCTCTTTTTATCTGAAGTATGATATCATTCGAACTCTCTTCCTTTGCCTCTCCTAACTCTGCAAGTATCTCCTCTGCGCTTTTTTCGGTGTCAACGAAAGAGATATCCGGATATTTTTCCTGATATTCATTGAAAAAAATATCAAAACTCAGCACATCCAGTCCGCTTTCGTCTATCACATATACCTGACGGATCGAAGAAATCACCGTATCGTCTTTCTTCTGGGACAATGCGATCATACAATTAATGATAATACCTGCGATCAACAGCAATAGAGCTATCCCGACTGTGACAATCCGGAACCTTTTTATGATTGATGCCTGCCGAAAGGTAAATAAGAATACATCTTTCCACCCGCTGAACATGGATTCTTTCATGATTTCTCCTCCTTTCCCCTATTTCTTTCTTTTGCAATCTGTATGATATCTTTTAATTTCAATACCTTTCCCTGATAAAAAATCATGGATTCATATACTTTTGCCGTAAATGACAGAAGCAATGCTGTCAACACTGACAATATAACGGCACTGGCTAAAGCGATGCCGGCATTCACCTTTCCGATCATCAAATATGCTGGAACAATAAACGGTGATGAAATCGGAAACAAACAGCAGAAATTATGAAACATACCTCCCGAGGATCCTGTCATTTCCATGATACATAATGCCATGCTCAAATATGCTCCCACAACCATGACAAACTGAAACAGTTTCATTCCTTCCGTAATTTCTTCCATTTTGCTCACGGAAGCACCTGCAAGTCCCGCAAGTATGCTGTAAAATAAAATACCGACAATGATCATCATAAATGCCAGCAAAATATGAAGCGGATTTAATCCTGTCAAACTGTTCATTACTGCAGAAATATTATCTACAGCTGATTCCTGCGTTTCTCCCCCTCCAAAAATCATGTTTTTTATCAAAATCGACAACACATAACTGATTCCCATTGCCGCAAATTCTATGACTACAAGCAGAAGAGCCGCCAAAATCTTTCCTGTCAGTAAGGCCATCGGACGTATGTTGATCATAAGATATTCCACAACTTTTGTCGATTTTTCCGTTACAATAGAAGTTGCAATATTACCCCCGCTAAAAGAGATAATAAATGTCACAATCGTAATACCTCCCAACAAAATAAAATATTCTGTAAAGGAGATTCCTTCTTCCTCCTGTTCCTCCGGTATAATCTCTCCTGTCTCAGACGCCGATTCGACTGATATATTTACCTCCCGGTTGAGAAAGGCAAGCTGTTCCTCTGTGACATCTGTAGCATTTAATTTCGCTTTCACAAAAAAGTTTTGAAAATCTTCAGATGTCCTGTCTGCATCATCATCCGACAAATCACTGTTTCCCGCTTTCACAAAAGTCAGATTGAAATAGCCGCTTTCCTCATATGTGATATGAACGATCAATTCTGTACTGTTATGACTTTCCTCTAATTTCTTTGTATGTTCTTCAAAGCTAATCTCCGGAGATGTGACAATATCTACATTTTCATATCTGCTTTGATCCAGAGACTGCCCATAGTCAATCATCAGTCCGGTATCGTCATACACTGTAAAAACAGTGATTTCCGACGGTAATTCCTCCTGCGTATTCCTGTTATCGAATAAGGTCTTTACCGGTACCGAAAATATCAAAACTACACATGTTATAATCAATAACCAACGATAGCTTTTTTCCTTCAATCCCTGTACAAAAGAAAAATAAAAGACATTTTTCCAGCCAATATAATTATTCCTCATGCTGTGTACCTGCCTTTTCAATAAATATTTCATGTAATGAGGGTTCACGGAGTTCGAAACGGATTACATTTTTACTTTCTTTAAGAAGATCCGACAAAAATAAGAGCGCCTGATCCTCTCCTGTTACCTTAAGCTGCTTTCCGTCCGGCGTATCATTGACAATAGGAAGTCCATGTCTCTCTATCACATCGTCAAACTCATTGTCACATTTGACAAACATATTCACACGACCGTAACTCTTTTTTATTTCATTCAAATTACCGCTAAGAACAGTCTTACCCCGGTTCAAAATTGTTATATCCTCACAAAATTCTTCTATGGTAGCCATCTGGTGTGAGGACATGATCAGATATTTGCCCTTATCTAATTCTTCACGGATAATATTTTTAAACAGATCCGTATTGACCGGATCAAGTCCGCTCAACGGCTCATCTAAGATCAAAAGCTCCGGTTCCGATAAAAGCGCCGCCATCAATTGGATTTTTTGCTGATTTCCCTTAGATAACTGTTCTGCCGTCTTTGGCTTCTCAATTTTTTTTCTCTTGCTGCTTGTCGGATAAAGATATTCCTCAACCTCCAGACGTTTTGCCCAGTATGCGATCCTTTCTTTTGCCGTCTCTTTTGAAACTCCTTTTAACTTTGAAAAATAAAGCAATTGATCCATCAACGCATATTTTGGATATAATCCTCTCTCTTCAGCAAGATATCCTACATTCATATTCATGGGGTCCAATGCTTTTTGGTTCCACATTACTTCTCCCCCGTCTTTTGCAAGCATTCCAAGAATCATTCTGATGGATGTTGTCTTTCCGGCACCGTTTGTTCCAAGCAATGCGTAGACACCCGGCTTGTCCAATGAGAAGGAAAGATGATCTACAACTGTTTTTTCTCCATATTTTTTCGTTAAATCTCTCACTATAAATGACATATTTATCTCCTTATCCACAGTATAATCCCTATTTTGTGGATTATATTGTTATAAATATAAAAAATAAGATATAATTACATTAAAGTAATTATATCTTATTGATTTTTTGTGTACAAGTATTACTGTTCATTTAAAAGTTCCGGATCATCCACATTTTCCATCAGATTTTTGTCTTCCCTCACCTTTGCTATACTTGCAACTGTTACATTTTCATTTAAGTTGATGAGCTTCACGCCGGAAGTGATACGTCCTAACAATGCCGTGTCATTCACTTTAATACGGATAATGATCCCCTCTGTCGTGATCAGCATAACCTCATCTTCATTGTTTACTGCCTTCACACCGACAATATTTCCTGTCTTTTCCGTGATTTTATAACACTTTACACCTTTACCGCCACGGTTCTGTGCCGTAAACTCAGATATCATAGTACATTTTCCAAGACCTCTTTCCGAAACGATCATAAGAGCATCTCCCTGAGATTCCATCTGCATTCCGACTACTTCATCCCCGTCAGTCAGATTCATGCCGATCACACCCATTGACGTTCTTCCTGTTTTTCTTACATCTGTTTCCTTAAAGCGGATACACTGACCGTACTTCGTCACCAAGAAGATATCCTGATTATTGTCCGTCTTCTTGACCTCGATCAATTCGTCGTCTTCTCTCAAATTAATGGCCGCCAACCCTGTCTTGCGCACATTTGCATAGTCAGTGATCGGTGTTTTCTTTACAATTCCTCTCTTTGTCGCCATAAAGAGGAAATGGCCTTCCGTATATTCTTTGATCGGGATCACCGCCGTTATTTTTTCTCCGGGCTGCAGCTGCAATATATTGATGATTGCAGTACCGCGTGAGGTACGGCTTGCCTCCGGTATCTCATACGCCTTGATACGGTAAACACGTCCTGTGTTAGTAAAGAACATCATATAATGATGAGAGGTCGTCATCAAAAGCTCCTCTATATAATCATCATCGATGGTCTCCATCCCCTTAATCCCTTTTCCGCCACGGTTCTGCGCACGGAAATTGTCAAGACTCATACGCTTAATATATCCTAACTTTGTCATAGTGATTACCGTGTTTGTCACCGGAATCAGATCTTCCATGGAAATATCATACTCATCGAATCCAATCGAAGTTCTTCTGTCATCCCCATATTTATCCGAAATCGCAATGATTTCTTCCCTTATTACACCAAGAAGTTTCTTCTTGTCTGCAAGGATCGCCTTTAATTCCGTAATCCTTTCCATCAGTTCCGCATATTCTGCTTCCAGTTTTTCTCTTTCCAGACCGGTCAGAGCACGCAGACGCATATCGACAATTGCCTGTGACTGTGCATCGCTCAGAGAAAAACGTTCCATTAGGCGCGTCTTTGCTTCCTGTGTATTTCGACTGCTGCGGATAATATTTATCACTTCATCAATATTATCTAAGGCGATCAACAATCCCTCTAAAATATGAGCACGCTCTTCGGCTTTGTTCAGATCGTATCTGGTTCTTCTTGTAACTACTTCCTCCTGATGCATCAGATAATAGTTGAGCATCTCGCAAAGGTTCAAAACCTTCGGTTCATTATTGACAAGAGCAAGCATGATGACTCCAAATGTATCCTGAAGCTGTGTGTGCTTGTAAAGAAGGTTCAATATCACATTTGGATTGACATCCCGGCGCAGCTCAATACATACTCTCATTCCCTGACGGTTTGATTCATCGCGAAGATCGGTGATTCCGTCAATCTTTTTATCCCGTACGAGCTCTGCAATTTTCTCGATCAACCTCGCTTTATTTACCATGTAGGGAAGTTCCGTCACAACAATACGGTTTTTCCCGTTCTGCATCGGTTCAATATCCGTGACCGCACGGACTCTTATTTTTCCGCGGCCGGTACGGTAAGCTTCATTGATTCCCGCAGTTCCGAGTATGACACCTCCTGTCGGGAAATCCGGTCCCTTTACAATAGATAGAAGCTCTTCGATATCTGTTTCCCTATCTTCCAATATCTGATTATCTATAATTTTAACCACTGCCTGAATGACTTCACGCAGATTATGAGGCGGAATATTTGTAGCCATTCCGACCGCAATACCAGTGGTACCGTTTACCAGAAGATTCGGATAACGGGAAGGAAGCACAACAGGTTCTTTTTCTGTTTCATCAAAGTTTGGCTGGAAATCAACAGTATCCTTATTGATATCTGCCAGCATTTCCATGGATATTTTACTTAAGCGCGCCTCGGTATATCGCATCGCGGCCGCACCGTCACCGTCAACAGAACCAAAATTTCCATGTCCGTCCACCAAAGGATAACGGAAAGACCAATCCTGTGCCATGTTGACCAAAGCACCGTAAATGGAACTGTCACCGTGCGGATGATATTTACCCATGGTATCTCCGACAATACGGGCACATTTTCGATGAGGCTTATCCGGTCCGTTGTTCAATTCAATCATAGAATATAATACACGGCGCTGTACCGGTTTTAAGCCGTCTCTTACATCCGGCAATGCACGCTGGGCAATTACACTCATCGCATAATCAATATAGGACGATTCCATCGTTTTCTTCAGATCGACTTCATGTATCTGATCAAAAATCTTGTCATCCATTCAAAGCTACCTCCATCTGGATTTCGCAAAAGTTATTAAATATCCAGATTCTGGACATACTTTGCATTTTCTTCTATAAATTCCCGTCTCGGTTCTACCTTATCACCCATCAAAGTAGTAAAGGTGATATCGATCTCAGAAGCATTTTCTTCGTCAATCATGACTTTTTTCAGAATTCTCTTCTCAGGGTCCATGGTTGTCTCCCAAAGCTGATCCGCATCCATTTCTCCAAGTCCTTTATAACGCTGTATTTTGTTATTTCCATCTCTTCCGATCTCGTTTAAGATTTTTCCTAACTCTATATCGTCATACGCATACCACACACCCTTGTTTTTTTCAATCTTGTAAAGGGGAGGGGTTGCCAGATATACATGACCCTGTTTGATGAGCTCCGGCATAAAACGGTACAGAAACGTGAGCATTAAAGTTGCAATGTGAGCTCCATCCACGTCGGCATCTGTCATGATAATGATTTTGTTATATCTCAGTTTACTGATATCAAAATCCTCATGAATACCGGTGCCAAATGCAGTGATCATTGCCTTGATCTCCGCATTTCCATATATTTTGTCAAGCCTTGCCTTCTCAACATTTAATATTTTTCCGCGAAGCGGAAGAATCGCCTGAGTTGCACGGCTCCTTGCAGTCTTTGCAGAACCTCCTGCAGAATCTCCCTCAACGATAAAAATTTCACAGTTTTTCGGATCTTTGTCAGAACAGTCTGCCAGTTTTCCGGGAAGTGACATTCCCTCCAACGCTGTTTTTCTTCTGGTAAGATCACGTGCTTTTCTTGCTGCTTCCCTTGCGCGCTGCGCAAGAAGCGATTTTTCACAGATTGTCTTTGCCACAGAAGGATTCTGCTCCAGAAAATAAGTAAGCTGTTCGCTCACGATAGAATCTACCGCGCCGCGCGCNTCACTGTTTCCAAGCTTTTGCTTCGTCTGGCCTTCAAACTGAGGTTCTTCTATCTTNATGCTGATGACAGCNGTCAAACCCTCACGGATATCGTCTCCGGTCAANGCCGGCTCCGAATCCTTTAACAGTTTGTTTGCTCTTGCATAATTATTAAAGGTTTTTGTCAATGCATTGCGAAATCCCGCAAGGTGTGTACCGCCTTCCGGTGTAATGATATTATTGACAAAGCTCAACGTGAGTTCGTTGTAGGAATCGTTNTGCTGCATGGCAACTTCCACATATACCTTATCCCTGCTGCCCTCACAGTAGATTACTTCGGGATAAAGAGANTCCTTGCTCTTATTCANGTATGTGACAAATTCTTTGATTCCGCCAGCATAATGAAATTCATGATGTCTCTGCTCATCCCCTCTTGTATCCGTCAAACCAATACGGATACCCTTTGTTAGAAATGCTGTCTCCCTCAGTCTCTGCTTTAACGTATCATAGTCATAAACTGTCTCTTCAAAAACNGTAGGATCAGGAAGAAATGTAACCTTTGTCCCATGCTTATCTAAATCACAGTCATCGATAATTTTAACGGTATCATCCGGCTTACCTATCTTGTAGCTCTGGAAATATACTTTTCCGTCACGGTAAACNTCTACACTTAAATTTTTAGACAAAGCATTCACTACAGATGCACCTACTCCGTGCAGTCCGCCTGATACCTTATAACCGCCGCCGCCGAATTTTCCTCCGGCGTGAAGTACGGTATATACGACCTCCAACGCCGATTTTCCTGCTTTATGATTGATGTCGACCGGAATACCGCGCCCGTCATCTTCTACAGTGATCGAATTGTCGGGATTGATCGTTACCTCTATATTTTTACAATAACCCGCAAGAGCCTCATCCACTGCATTGTCCACAATCTCATAGACAAGATGATGGAGTCCCCTCGCAGATGTACTTCCAATATACATACCCGGTCTTTTACGAACCGCTTCAAGTCCTTCCAATATCTGTATTTGGTCAGCTCCGTATTCGTTTTCTACTGCCATAACATCCTCCATATATTTAAGCCTCTTCCAAGACTCCTTTTTCATAAACATGTCCGTCGATTACCTGAAATACCCTGTTAATCTGAAAACGGTTTCTGACAAATTCATCCAGACCCGTACAGGTGATGANCGTTTGCGTATCATATATATTATTCAACAGGTAATTCTGCCGGCTGCTGTCCAACTCTGATAATACATCATCCAATAAAAGAATCGGCGTATCATGGATCGATCTCTTTACAAGCTCTATCTCCGATAATTTCAAAGACAGGGCAGAAGTTCTCTGCTGTCCCTGAGAGCCGTATTTTCGAATATCCACGTCCCCAATGGAAAAAAGCATATCGTCACGATGAGGACCTACAGATGTCTGACATAGCTTGATATCTTTCTCTTTTGCCCTGTTCAGCTCATCCTCAAAAAATATATCATCCACATTTGGATCATAGCGCAAATTCAATATTTCTTTTTCTCCGGAAATGCGATAGTGAATNGTACGGACAATTTCACTCAACTCCTCGACAAATTTTCTTCGTCTCCGGATAATCCTTTTTCCACTTTCTGCCAGCTGCATATTCCATACAGAGAGTGTATCCGCTAAATCCGGTCGATAAACCATATCTTTCAACAATTTATTTCTCTGATTCAATATTTTGTTGTAATTTGTAAGATCAGAAAAATAAATTTTATCAAGTTGACATAATTCTAAGTCAAGAAATCTTCTTCTCTCCGCAGGCCCATTCTTTATGATATTCAGATCCTCCGGTGAAAAAAAAACCATATTTAGAATGCCAAACAGTTCCGATGCCTTTTTTATCGGCATTTTATTGATGGCAATTCCTTTTGAGTGATTCATTTTCAAGTGCATGTCAATCTGATATTCTTTTTCATTTCTAATTACGATTGTTCGAAGATGGGCCTCCTGCTCACCAAAACGGATCATTTCTTTATCACGGCTTCCTTTATGAGACTTTGTAGTTCCGCTCATATAAGCTGCCTCAAGAATATTGGTTTTTCCCTGGGCATTGTCACCGTATAAGATATTTGTTCCTTCGTCAAAAGAAAGATCCAGATTNTCATAATTGCGAAAATTCTTTAATTCAATGGACTTAATCTTCATTTTTTTATTTTTAATGTTTCTCCATGATAGGAAACAACATCTCCATCATGTAATTTTTTTCCCCGCTGTGTTTCCACCTGTCCATTCACTTCAACAAGTCCTTCCGTGATAACTGCTTTCGCATCTACGCCAGAATCGACCAGACCTGCCTTCTTTAATGCCTGGCCCAATTTTATGTATTCATCCTCTTCTCTTATCCTGACTTCTGTCATACCTTACCTCATCCTTCTTATGCAGTTGCAGCGTTAAAGTTTACAGGAAGAATCAGGTAAATATATTTTTCTTCATCATCCTTGATAAAACACGGAGCTTTCGGATTCACCATATAAAGGCTCACTTCCTCCTCATCGATCACTCTCAACGCATCAATAAAGAATTTAGGGTTAAATCCGATCATAATATCCTTACCTTCTTTCGAGATATCGATATCTTCATTCATAGATCCGATAAAGGAATTGATCTTTAACTCCATATTTTCATCCGTTACATTCATGATGATCGGTTTCTTTTCTCCCTCTTTCACCAGAAGCATAGAACGGTCGATACAGTCTAACAGTTCGCGCTTATTGATCTTGATCTTTGTGTCATAATCAGAGGAGAGCATCTGTTCAATCTTAAAATATTCTCCCTCTATCAGTCTTGACACTACTGTTGTATTTAANAATTCAAACACAATATGATTATCTGTCAGATAGATATTAACCTCTTCCTCAGAACTTCCCGGCAGGATCTTACTCACTTCCTGCAGCGTCTTTCCGGGTACTACCACCTTTTTATCTTCATAGCTTTTTTTCAATTCAATATTTCGGATGGATATACGGTGTCCGTCCAGAGAAACCACACGGAGATGATCCCCATTGATCTCGAAGAGCTCACCTGTCATCAATTTATTGTTTTCATTGTCTGCAATCGAAAAAATAGTCTGGCGTATCACTTCTTTCAATGTAAACTGCGACATCGTGATCGCTTCATTTCTTTCAATATAAGGAATATAAGAAAAATCCTCCCCAGATTTTCCTATAATATTGAATTTTGCTTTTTCACAGGTGATCATTGTCTTAAATGAACTGTCTGTTTCAATCACTACATCGCTGTCAGGTAATTTACGGACAATCTCGGAGAATATTTTTGCATCCAGTGCGATAATGCCGCGCTCTGCAATTTCTCCGTCTATCTTTGTCTCAATTCCCAATTCCATGTCATTGGCAGTCAGTTTTATTTCATTGGAGGATGCATCAATCAAGATACATTCCAGAATTGCCATCGTAGTTCTCGTTGGAACCGCTTTCAAGACGATGTTGACACCATGTAGCAGGTTTGATTTGGAACAGATTAATTTCATTTTGTTTATAACTCCTTCCTGGTTGTTCATTGGCAAAGCCGTATATAAATATAATTAGATATTAAAAGTATTCTTAATAGGGGATGTTCATATGTTAATAACCTCTGGAAACCTTTTATTTTAAGAGTTTCATGTAAATGGAAAGAGGTTATAACTGTGTGAAGATCCTGAGGATTAAAGTTGTACAAGTTGTGAATAAAAAATTATGTAAACAAAATGATAATAAATAAAAAATTTTTATTTAATTTACATAATAGAAGCTATCAAGGTATTTACACACACAATTAACATGATATTCATGTAAAGTTGTTGATAAGTTAGTTAGGATTGATNTTTTTCTTAATCGTTTCTATGAGACTGCGCGTATTTTGGTTTGATTCGTANTCATCGGATATCTTTTTGATTCCGTGGATAATTGTGGAATGGTCGCGTCCTCCTAACATGGANCCGATCGAATCAAGAGGGGTATCCGTCATATTTTTACAAAGATACATGGCAATCTGTCTGGGTTTTGCTATATCGTTACTGCGGTTTTTNGATATCATNTGATCGAGCGAAATCTGAAAATGTTCCGATACCACTTCGATAATGAGCTGNGGAGTGATCTCTCTCGGCTTGTCCGGAGTAATGATATTCTGAAGCTCTTTGATGGCAATATCCATGGTGATTTCTGTTTTTTCCAGATTGGAGTAAGCCAGAAGTTTATTCAAGGCACCCTCAAGCTCACGGATATTTGATTTGATGTTGGTGGCGATATAATTAAGAATTTCATCGCTTAAGATCAAATCATCCGATTCNACTTTCTTGCGGAGAATCGCCATNCTTGTCTCATAATCAGGAGTNCCGATATCCGCCATAAGACCCCATTCAAACCGGGAACGGATACGTTCTTCCAGAGTCTCCATGTCCTTCGGAGGCTTATCGGAGGTAAGGATGATCTGCTTTCCGGCAGAGTGAAGTGCGTTGAAGGTGTGGAAAAACTCCTCCTGTGTACTTTCCTTACCTATAATAAATTGAACGTCGTCAATCATCAGCACATCAATCGTGCGGTATTTCTCACGGAATTTGTTCATGGCAGAGGCGTTACCGCTGCGGATNGATTCAATAACCTCATTNGTAAATTCCTCGGATGTAACATAAATGATCTTGGCATTCGGATTTTTTTCTAATACAAAGTGTCCGATCGAATGCATAAGGTGGGTTTTGCCAAGTCCGGGACCTCCGTAGATATAAAGAGGGTTGTATGCTTCTCCCGGAGATTCCGCAACCGCAAGGGATGCAGAATGTGCAAAACGGTTATTGCTTCCNACGACAAAAGTATCAAATGTATAATTAGAATTAAGGTTTGTTTTTTCTGTTTTGTCATATATGGAATTGGTATTTGTCTTGCCGTAGGATTTTTTTATATTTTTGGTCTGTTCCGGCATGATAAATTCAATTTTATATTCAATTCCTGTGATCTCAGCGATCGCAACTTTTAATGGAAGAGAATATTTCTTGGATATGTAGCTGGGACCTAACTGTTCAAAGGGAACAAGAATATAGACCGTATTGTTTTCCACACCGTATATCTCAAGAGGGCGAAGAAATGTATCAAAAGCAATATCGCTGATATCGTGCTCTTTTTTTACGGTCATCAGTATTTCATTCCATTTTTCTAAGATTACGTCCATAGTGAATGCTCCAATTTCTATTGTTCATAAAAAACCTACACCTTTTATACTACACCATTTTAATGCTTTTATCAATGAAAAAATTGTTTTCATGTGTAGGGGGTAAGGGGAGATTAGAAAAATGCCTATTTGGTCAAAATAGAGCTTTGTATAATTATCGTCTGATGAGGGGGAGGATGGCAATTATAAAGATATTATCCACAACTTATCCACATTTCGGGGATAACTTATGTAAACACTCTTTTTTTACTTATTTTTCGGCAATTAGAGAAATAAAAATATTTGGATAAAAAGTGGAAAAGTTTTTACAACATCTAGTTTGGTATGAGTTTCTTCCTTATATATATAGTGGTAAACATTTTCCACATAGGGATNAGANGGATAATGTGAATGAGTGAAAACGGTGGAAGACTGATTTTATGCTTGACTTAAAAGGTTTTTCTGATATAATTGAGAATGATGTTTTTTAACGCAGAGGAGGNGGAAAATATGAAGATGACATTTCAACCCAAAAAGAGACAGAGATCTAAAGTTCATGGTTTTAGAAGTAGAATGAGCACAGCAGGCGGAAGAAAGGTATTGGCTGCAAGAAGATTAAAAGGCAGAAAGAGATTATCAGCTTAAGGCCACATCATATGTGGTCTTTTTTGAACATAAGGACGACTCGCGAAGCGTGTTGTCCGTTGTTCTTTCTACAGAGATATTGGAATGAAGTATTCAGAATCGTTAAAAAAGAACAGAGATTTCCAGAACGTATATCGCATGGGAAAGTCCTATGCAAATAAATATTTGGTTATGTATGTTCTGGAGAATCAGACCGGGAAAAACCGTATTGGAATATCCGTAAGTAAAAAAGTAGGAAATAGTGTTATAAGACATCATTTAACCCGGCTGATTCGAGAAAGTTACCGATTGCATGAAGACATATTTCACAGTGGATTGGATATTGTAGTGATTGCAAGAAGTACGGCGCGGTCTATTTCCTACCGTGAAGTGGAGAGTGCGCTGCTGCATCTTGGAGGTCTTCATAAAATTTTAAACCGTTGATTATTAAAAAGAAGATGGAATCATTTTGAAAAAAATTTTAATTTTTCTGATCAAATTTTATAGAAAGTATATTTCTCCGATGAAAACCACGAAATGCCCGTATTGTCCAACCTGTTCAACTTACGGACTTGAGGCAGTGGAAAAATACGGCGCCCTAAAAGGCGGGGCGTTAGCTTTATGGAGAATTTTAAGATGTAATCCTTTTTCAAAAGGTGGATACGATCCGGTTCCATAGTGGAGGTATTTTAATTGTCAGAAATAATATTAACCGCAGACAACGGTGCAATTCTTGGACCGATTGCAAAATTGCTGGGATGGATAATGAATGGGATCTACTATCTGATGTCACTTATCGGTATAGAAAATGTAGGTTTGTCCATTATTATATTTACATTGATTATTTATGCGTTTATGTTTCCTTTGACCTACAAACAGCAGAAATATTCAAAGCTGACGCAGAAAATGCAGCCTGAGCTTCAGGCAATCAATAAGAAGTATCAGGGAAAGAAAGATCAGGCGTCCATGATGGCAATGCAGGAGGAGACGCAGGCGCTTTATCAGAAATACGGAGTTTCCATGATGGGAAGCTGTGTACAGATGTTGATACAGATGCCGATCCTTTTTGCACTTTACCGCGTGTTTATGAATGTTCCGGCTTATGTAGGCGCAGTCAAAGATATCTTTACAAAGCCTTTGGAGGGAAATACAGCTTCTATTGTTGAAGAGATCATGGCAACACCGGGTTATCAGGATAAAATGACAGATTTGGTAAGTAATTTGAAAATTGCTACCAGACCTGCGGCAGATTTTACTGTAACAGATCCTGCAGCGCTTTCCAATTCTCTTGTCGATGTGCTCTATAAGATGACATCGTCCGGATGGGAAGCTTTGGCAGAAGCTTTTCCTGATTTGGCAGATATGGTTACATCCGTATCGACAACAGTATCAAGCGTAAATAATTTCCTTGGGCTGAATATTTCCGAAACGCCATGGTATGTGATAAAGACAGGTTTTCAGAATCATACATACCTTTTGGCGATCGGTGCTTTGCTGGTTCCGATCATTTCATATCTGACACAGGTATTGAATATCAAACTGATGCCGCAGGCATCGGCTTCCAATGGGGATAATGATGCTATGGCTCAGCAAATGAAAATGATGAACCGTACAATGCCGCTTTTTTCATTGGTTATGTGTTTTACAGTTCCTGTGGGACTTGGTATTTACTGGATTTCCAGTGCTCTTGTGAGAGGTGCACAGCAATTTTTATTAAATAAACACTTTGAAAAAGTTGATTTAGATGATATTATAAAGAAAAATCAGGAGAAGGCGAAGAAAAAGCGCGAAAAAATGGGAATCGCCCAGAATCAGATTTCAAATGCGGCCAGAATCAAGACAAAGCAGATTGAGGAAAGCTCTGGAAAAATGAGTTTTGCTGAAAAGGAAGCTCAACTGGAAAAGGCAAACAAGGCAAAAGCAAATGCAAGACCGGAAAGTATGGCAGCAAAGGCAAATAAAGTTAAGGAATTTAATGAAAGAAACAATAAAAAGTAATATAGGAGGGGTGTAAGCTATGGAGTTTATTGAAATTTCAGCTAAAACAGTGGACGAAGCAATTACGGAAGCACTCATCAAATTGGGGACAACCAGTGACAAGCTTGAATATGAAGTAATTGAAAAAGGGAGTGCCGGATTTCTTGGAATAGCGAGAAAAGATGCTGTTATCAAGGCTCGTAAGAAAAATGATTCGGAAGATAATATTCGTGAGTTCTTACAAAAAGTATTTGATGCCATGAACCTTCAGGTTGAGATCCTCATTGATAAGGATGAAGATAACAATACCTTTAATGTTGAGTTAAAGGGAAATGAAATGGGAGTTCTGATCGGAAAGAGAGGACAAACTCTTGACTCCTTGCAGTATCTGACAAATCTTGCGGTCAATAAAAATGCTGAAAATCATATGAAGGTAAAAATCGATACGGAAGATTATCGCAAGAGAAGACGGGAGACATTAGAAAATCTGGCGAAAAACATTGCTTACAAAGTAAAAAGAACGAAACATTCTGTTTCTTTGGAGCCGATGAATCCTTTTGAGAGAAGAGTGATCCACTCCACGCTGCAGAATGACAAATTTGTGACAACACACAGTGAAGGAGAAGAACCGTACAGACATGTTGTTGTTACCTTAAAGAGATAAGAGAATGGGTATCCTTTTGGATGCCCATTTTTAAAATGTGATTTTAAAGTAGAGATGATATGGAGATAAAAATGAGAACGGACACGATTGCTGCTATTGCGACGGGAATGACAAATTCAGGAATTGGAATTGTAAGGATCAGCGGACCGGATGCTGTATCAATTGCTGATCGGCTGTTTTATATGAAAAACGGAAAAAAACTTTCTGACATGGATACGCATACAATTCACTACGGTTTTATAAAAAATGGGGATGAAATTATTGATGAGGTTATGGTCATCATCATGCGCGGACCGAAGAGTTATACAAGAGAAGATATCATAGAGATTGACTGTCATGGCGGAATATATGTGGTAAAGAAAATTTTAGAGACTGTCATTCAATGCGGCGCAAGACCCGCAGATCCCGGAGAATTTACAAAGCGTGCTTTTTTAAATGGCAGGATTGATCTGTCCCAGGCGGAATCGGTGATTGATCTCATCTATTCTCAAAATGATTTTGCNTTGAAAAGTTCCGTGAAGCAGCTTTCCGGTNCCCTCTCCTCTGCGGTAAAGGAAATGAGAGAGCAGATCATTCATGAAATTGCATTCATTGAATCGGCATTGGATGATCCGGAGCATATCAGCCTGGACGGATATNCGGAGACTTTAAAAGGTATTGTNNAAAATATAAAAAATAATGTTGAGATATTGATTTCNACCAGTGACAACGGAAGGATTTTAAGAGAGGGAATATCAACGGTTATTGTAGGAAAACCGAACGCCGGTAAATCGTCANTGTTAAATACTTTGCTGGGTGAGGACCGTGCTATTGTCACGGAAATAGCAGGGACTACGCGTGATGTGCTGGAAGAACAGATCAATCTTGGAGGAATTCTGCTAAATGTTACGGATACCGCGGGAATTCGGGAGACGGATGATGTGGTGGAAAAAATAGGAGTGGAAAAGGCNAAAAAATATATGGATGATGCAGATCTTATCATCTATGTNGTNGANACCTCTACAGAATTAGACGAAAACGATCATGAAATCATGGATATGCTAAAGGATCNTCCGTCTGTGGTACTTATGAACAAATCTGATCTTCAAGCGTTGACAACTGCAGAGGATNTCAAAAAATATGTCGATAAGAAAATCATACCNGTTTCTGTCAAAGAGAGGACNGGAATAGACGAATTAGAGCGGGTGATAAAAGAAATGTTTTTTGACGGAAAAGTNGTATNCAACGATGAAATATATATTACAAATATTCGTCATAAAACTGCTTTACAGGAAACACTTCATAGTTTAAATTTAGTAATAAAGAGTATTGAAGATGAAATGCCNGAGGATTTTTATTCCATTGATCTGATGAATGCATACAAAGAGCTTGGCAGCATNATNGGNGAAGAAGTGGAAGACGATCTGGTAAATGAAATTTTCAGTAAATTTTGTATGGGAAAATAGTAGANGATTCCGAACTGTTACTTATTCTGCAGAAAAGGAAAGTGAGAAAGATGTTAACTGAAAATTATGATGTAGTTNTAGTAGGTGCAGGACATGCNGGATGTGAAGCTGCATTGGCATGTGCGCGTCTTGGATTAGAAACGATNATTTTTACGGTAAGTGTAGACAGCATTGCCATGATGCCCTGNAANCCNAATATAGGGGGGAGTTCCAAGGGACACCTGGTAAAGGAAATAGATGCACTCGGCGGGGAGATGGGAAANAATATNGACAAAACNTTTATTCAGTCAAAAATGNTGAANAANTCAAAAGGTCCTGCTGTTCATTCNCTCAGAGCTCAGGCTGATAAAGCAAATTACAGTATGGANATGAGAAAGACACTTCAAAATACAGAGCATCTGACGATACGCCAGTCCGAGGTATCCGAGATATTAACGGATGATACGGAGAACANCGTACANAAAATANCAGGTGTCAAAACGGTTTCCGGTACTACATATTATTGTAAGGCAGTTGTANTATGTACGGGAACTTATCTGCGTGCCCGCTGTCTGACAGGTGAGATGATTACTCATACCGGTCCGAACGGNCTTATGGNNGCAAATNATNTGACAGATTCTTTGAAGGANCANGGGATTGAGATGTANCGTTTTAAAACAGGTACNCCGGCGCGNGTGGATAAGAATTCCATTGATTTTTCAAAAATGCAGGAGCAAAAGGGGGATGAAACTGTTGTCCCGTTTTCNTTTACGACAGATCCAAAGGATGTACAGATAGATCAGGTNTCGTGCTGGCTTACCTATACAAATTCAANGACNCATGAAATTATAAGAAACAANTTGNACAGATCTCCTATTTATGCCGGTGTGATTGAGGGAACCGGTCCNNGGTANTGNCCTTCCATTGANGATAAGGTAGTAAAATTTGCAGACAAGGACNGNCATCAGATTTTTATTGAGCCGGAGGGATTAAATACAAATGAAATGTATGTGGGGGGGATGTCCTCGTCTCTGCCGGAGGATGTACAGTATGAAATGTACCGGACATTGCCCGGTCTTGAAAATGTAAAGATTGTCCGCAATGCATATGCAATTGAATATGATTGTATTAATCCGAATCAACTTTACCCTTCTTTGGAATTTAAAAATATAAGAGGTTTATTTTCCGGAGGACAGTTTAACGGGAGCAGCGGTTATGAGGAAGCTGCATGCCAGGGATTGATCGCCGGCATCAATGCTGCAATGGAAATTTTAGAGAGGGAGCCTTTGGTGATTGACCGATCGGAAGGATATATCGGTGTATTGATTGACGATCTTGTCACAAAGGAAAATCATGAGCCATACCGTATGATGACTTCGCGTGCAGAATACCGTCTCCTGCTTCGCCAGGATAATGCTGATC
This sequence comes from Roseburia sp., assembly GCA_014804775.1. Classification (GTDB taxonomy): domain Bacteria; phylum Bacillota; class Clostridia; order Lachnospirales; family Lachnospiraceae; genus Roseburia. Next base: position 28,546 of record JAAUZB010000021.1, read on the forward strand.
TCCGTCTTACCAAGATGGGATATAGAGTAGGTTTAATTTCAAAAGAACGATATGACAGAGTTTGTGAAAAAGAAAAATTGATCGAGCAGGAAATAGGCCGCGTCGCATCTGTACATATTGGAGCCAATGGAGAAGTACAGAAACTGTTGGAAAGCTATGGAAGTATTCCTTTAAATACGGGGGTGACATTGACAGAGTTGATCCGCCGTCCGGAGCTTGATTATGAAAAGCTGGCTCCTATCGATAAGAACCGTCCAGAGCTTTCCGATGATGTGAAGGAACAGGTCAATATCAATATTAAGTATGACGGTTATATTTCCAGACAGATGAAACAGGTGGAAAATTTCAAGAAGCTTGAAAAGAAGAAAATTCCGGAGAACTTTGACTATGACGATGTGCCGAGTCTGCGTCTCGAAGCACGTCAAAAATTAAAAACATATCGGCCGGTGTCCATTGGACATGCATCGAGAATCTCGGGGGTGTCACCTGCGGATATATCAGTTTTACTCGTATATATGGAGCAGATGAAATATCATGAGAAAATGTAACTATTTAGGTGAGTGAGGTTATTTTTATGAATTACAATACTGATAAATTCCAAAGCGGTTTAGAAAAATTGAATGTTTCTCTTACTGAAGACCAGATATCAAAATTTCTTATGTATTATGATATTCTGATAGAGACAAATAAGGTAATGAATCTTACCGCTATCACGGAGTTTGAAGATGTGGTTGATAAACATTTTCTTGACAGTATTTCTATTTGTCAGGTTTATGATATGAATCAAAATATAAGAGTTCTGGATATGGGAACAGGTGCAGGCTTTCCGGGAATACCTTTGAAGATTGCATTTCCTGAGGCGGATATTGTTCTTGCTGATTCATTAAATAAAAGAATCCGTTTTCTAAATGATGTTATTTCAAAATTAGAGTTGAAAAATATTACTGCAATCCATGCGCGGGCAGAAGAACTGGGACATAAGAAAGAATACCGTGAAAAATTTGATTTGTGTGTGTCCAGAGCTGTCGCAAATTTATCTTCTTTGAGCGAATATTGTATTCCGTTTGTGAAAGTAAACGGTAAATTTATTTCATATAAATCCGGTGAAATTGACAGTGAAGTAGGCCAGGCAAAAAAATCAATTTATGTATTGGGGGGAAAGGTAGAGGACGTATATAAATTTGATCTGTGCAAACAGAGGAGATCTTTTGTAATTATAAAAAAGGAGAAAAAAACTCCGTTGGCATACCCAAGAAAAGCAGGTATGCCAACGAAAATACCTATACAGTAAAATGATATTGTTTATTGTGTGGATGTGTGGTTAATAAACATCTGTATCATACCAATCAGTTTATCAGGAATCTCAAGCTGAGGAATCTGATTGGAATTTGAAATAAAGGCTGTTTCAATTGCAGAATTTAATCTGACATAAGAATCTGTAATGGAAACAGCATCTGAAACATTTCTACTTTCAATAATATAGAACGGAATATCAATTTTCTTCAACGCGTGCCGTATCGTGTTGTCTGTGTAATGTCCTTCCATACTGGCCATGAGATATTTGCCGTGACTGTATTCCATATGGGAAGCCTCATAATAAGCGTCTAACATTTTGCTGGAGATAAGCTGTGGTTTGCAGAAATATTTTTCACGGAATATCTTTTCAATATTTCTTTCATGTGTCTTTAAATTATAAATAAAAGTTCCAAGTATCGGTGATTCAAGCAAAGTTTTTCTGAAAACAGAATATTTATCCGGAGTATGTTCAAACTCACTGATTTTCGGCGGGTTGATCGCAATGATTCTATTCATAAGATTCGGATTCATGTTTTGCGCTAGTACCACAAATGATATGGACGTGTTTGTGGTGATCACGTTGGGCTTGTCTTCTATAACATTATGAATAAAATCTGTGATCAGTTGAACATAGAGATAGTTCGTATAGGTGAGGTACGGTTTTTCGGAGCGTCCACATCCCAGTAAATCCAGAGTATATACCGTATAATTTTTTTCAAGCTTTTTTACCATGCGGCACCACTCATAGGATGAACTGATCGGATTTAAGTCGTGGATCAGAAGGATAGGAGAACCTTGTCCTCTTTTGGTATAATATATTTTACCGTTCTTCCAGTTATAATAATTTCCGTTTTCTAATTTTAATATATTTTTGATTTCAGCTGTGGCATTGACAAATCGATTTATGATATGGATTGTTCCCACTGCAAGTGCTGTTAACAGAAAAAAATGTCTAATGTTCTTTTTCATATTTTTCCTCCATGATTCTTTGTTATATTATTATTATAGCCCCTTTTGTCCAGTTATACAAATTAAAAATGATAGAAAAATATCTTTTCAACCGTATTAAATTGGGATACAATAAATTTGAATTAATTACGCAACTATATATTATATTTATAAAGATACTCGAGGTTGAAATGATAAAAAGTTATTTGAAAAAGCTGCAGAATGAATATCTGGAAGATAAGTTAAATGTTGAAAGAGAGATAAATAACATACAGATCCGTATCAAGGAAAATGAAAAATTTATAGAACTGTTAGAAGAAACCAATGATATGAGTTTTGAATCTTTTACACCCAGAGAAGTGCATACTAGAAATAAAGATAAGATTATAGAGTTAAAAGAAGAACACCGACAGTTAAATGAGTGTTTGGAAAAACAAAAAATAAAATATGATGAATTGGTACAGCAGTTAGATGAATTAAATGAAGTGATAGAATNTTATAAAACNGATATTATGTCGAAAAAAGTATCTATTTCAGAAGATTTGCAGAATTCCATCACAGAAAAACTGCAAACTGCTATGCAAAAAATAGAATTCTGTAATAGGCTTGTTGATATTGATTCTGTGAGATGTAAGCTGGAATTAAATATGATTTCTGATATATTGTGTGATGTGATTAAAGAAACAGAGAAAAATGTTTCACGTGAAACATTATATTAAAAAAATGTTTCACAATAAAATCTACAATATTTTGTATTTTTGTATAAATATAAATACAATAATTTGAAAATNGCAAAAAATGTTTCACGTGAAACATTTTTTATAGTAGCTATTCCAAAATATAAGTGATATAATGTACGGGTAGTAAAAATTCAGACAGTATGGAGGAAAAAATGAGCAGAATTATTGCAATCGCAAACCAGAAAGGCGGAGTAGGAAAGACAACAACTGCAATTAATTTGTCATCCTGTCTTGCCGAAGCTGGGAAAACCGTATTGACAATTGATCTCGATCCGCAGGGAAATATGACGAGTGGATTAGGTGTAGATAAGAATGAACTGGAAAATACAGTGTATGAGTTAATTCTTGATGAGTGTTCTATCAAAGAGAGTATGGTTGATACAGTAGTAGACGGACTGAAGATCATTCCGTCTAATGTGAACTTGGCTGGAGCTGAGATAGAGTTACTTGGTATCAATGAAAAGGAATATATTTTAAAAAATGCAGTAGACTATATCCGTGATAATTATGATTATATTATCATAGATTGTCCACCGTCATTGAACATGCTGACGATCAATGCAATGACGACAGCTGATTCTGTTCTTGTTCCGATTCAATGTGAATATTATGCACTGGAAGGTTTGAGCCAGTTGATTCACACAATTGATTTGGTACAACAAAGGTTAAATCCTAATTTGGTTATCGATGGAGTTGTGTTTACAATGTATGATGTACGTACAAATTTATCCAATCAGGTAGTAGAAAACGTGAAAGAAAATTTGAACGCCAAAATATATAATACATTGATACCGAGAAATATTCGATTAGCGGAAGCACCGTCACACGGTTTGCCAATCAATATGTATGATGCAAAATCAGCAGGCACAGAAAGTTACCGTATGTTGGCGAAGGAAGTTATGGAAAGGGCAAAAGGTTAATAAAATGGCAGCAGCAAAAAAAGGTGGATTGGGAAAAGGATTAGATTCATTAATTACAGATAAGGTGAGTAAACCTGTTGCTACAAATCGCTCCACGGATGAGAAAGCTATTGATGAAGTTTATGTCAATATAAATAAGGTGGAGCCAAATCGTGAACAGCCTCGCAAAAATTTTGATGAAGATGCATTGTTGGAATTATCCGAATCGATTAAACAGTTTGGGGTATTGCAGCCTTTGCTTGTTCAGAACAAAAACGATTATTATGAAATTATTGCGGGTGAACGCAGATGGCGTGCGGCAAAGCTTGCCGGATTGAAGGAAGTTCCTGTTATTATCAAAGATTTGACAGAACAGGAAGTAGTAGAAATTTCTCTGATAGAAAATATTCAGAGAGAGGATTTAAATCCAATAGAAGAAGCGATTGCATATAAAAGGCTTTTGACAGAATTTAATTTGAAACAGGATGAAGTTGCAGAGCGAGTATCGAAAAGCAGGACCGCAGTGACCAACTCGATGCGTTTGTTAAAATTGAATGATCAAGTACAACAGATGGTGATTGATGATATGATCACTACAGGACATGCCCGTGCACTTTTAGGAATTGATGATTCAGAAAAACAATATATTATTGCACAGAAAATTTTTGATGAAAAATTAAGTGTACGTGAAACAGAGAAACTTGTAAAAAAACTTCAGCAGGAGAAAGATAATCTTACTGAAAAGCAGCCTGTTAAAATTGATCCTAAGATGGAAGCAATCTTCCGTGACTTGGAAGAAAAAATGAAAAACATTCTGGGAACTAAGGTTGCAATCAACCAGAAAGATAACAGTAAAGGAAAAATTGAGATAGAATATTATTCTATGGATGAGTTGGACCGTATTATTGATTTAATGCGCACTATTCAAAAATAGAACAAATGTTCTTTAAGGGAAGGAAAAGAATGATTTCACAATATTTAGGTTTCGATTCAGATTATGTTATCATAGGACTGACAGCAGCGGTACTGATTTTATTGATATTGTTTATCGTCAATATATGTCAGATGCGGAAGCTGAAAAAAAATTATAGAATTTTCATGAGCGGAAAGACAGCTAAAAATCTGGAGGATACTCTGATCAAGCGATTGGATCAGGTGGATTCACTTTTGGAGTCTAACAGACAGAATGATAAAAATATAAAACTGATTTCAAAAAATATGCAGACAACATATCAGAAAATGGGATTGATCAAATATGATGCGTTCCATGAAATGGGTGGTAAACTCAGTTTTTCTTTGGCAATGCTTGATATGAAAAACAATGGATTTATTATTAATGCAATGCACACAAGAGAAGGATGTTATACGTATATCAAAGAGATTGTAGACGGAAACTCTATCATCGTTTTATCGGGAGAAGAGCAGGAAGCATTAAACAGGGCCATGGGAGTTTCCACATCAAAATCAGAAGAATAATAGTAGGGGGATCCATATGCACAAGTTTTTAAGATCCATTGGATTTTCAAATATAAAGAAAAAAGAAATGGAAAATATTATAAATGATATCGTGCAATATCCAACTGTTGAAAAAGCTGCTACTGATTCGGAAGAAAATGAATTCGTAGAAATATCAAAGGAGTTTGGAGAATTTTTTGGTATTACACTTCGTGGAACTTATCGGGAAGATGATTCTTTTGAACTTGAATATTACTATCCGTATTTTTGTGGGAGAACAGTTTCTACAAGAGAGCTGGTTGAGGTAGAGAAGCATGCAGAAAAAGAATCATATGCCGGTATCTGCGATGAAGTAAAAATTGGNGTTACACTGATTTTTTATCTTCAGAATATTGTTGATTATCTTTCCGTAAAAAACAGNAAAAGTCATATGAATCTCGCAGANGGAGTAATCTTAGGAGCTCTTTCTACAGAGGGAAAAATACTTTTTCCTATCAATAANAAAGAACAGAAATATANGAGNTCCAAGGAAAACCTGGATGACAGNAATTATTTGATCGCAGCGGCGAGAGACGGAGACACGGATGCGATAGAAAGTTTNACGCTGGAGGATATTGATACATATTCTCTTCTTTCAAGACGTATCACGCATGAAGATGTATTGAGTATTGTAGATTCTTATTTTATGCCATACGGAATTGANAGTGANCAATATTCCATACTTGGTGAGATCATGGATTTTTGTCTCTTACAGAATGAGCTGACAAAAGAAAATGTTTATTATATGGATATTGTCTGCAATGACCTNAATTTCAGNCTTTGTATCAATGAAAAGGATCTTCTCGGAGAGCCNCAGGTCGGAAGAAGATTTAAAGGAAANATTTGGATGCAGGGAAGTATAAGGTATAGAAATTAAGTAACTGAAATTAAATTGCAAATATGTAATTTCACACTGGTTTTTTTCTATAAAATATGATAAAATAAAAAAGCTGTATACAGATATGTATACTCCTGTCGCTATAGCTCAGCTGGATAGAGCGACCGCCTCCTAAGCGGTAGGCCGGAGGTTCAAATCCTCTTAGCGACGTCTTAAAAAATGCCGAAAACANTGATATTCGATGTTTTCGGNNTTTTCTTTTTAGAAAAGACTGGTAAAATATATGCTCTAATTTAGGAATAAAGAGGATTAAAAATGAAATGATATTTCATTATTGAAAATATTGTGATAAAATAGTAACAGATGAAAAATAGACAGAAGAAAATGACGGAGGTAAGGTTATGGACAAAAATGAACCGGTGCAGCCAAATAAAAAAAGAAAGAAAAACCCAAACCGATCGACAGCAATTCTTTCAATGGTTATGTTTGCTGCTCTTCTGATTGTGGACTTATATGTTATGATAAACCGTCCCGGAAATCATCTTGCACTTGTGGTTATTACACTGTTAGCTTTGATATGCATATATTTTTTTATCGATGCAATTTTGATAGAAATTCACAAGACAGGCAGATCTACGGAAAATCAATATGAAAATATTTTAAAATCAGAAAAAGCATCTTACCTTCTGCTAAAAAGAGCTTTTGAACAGATGGATCGGCTGGAACAATCAAAATCAAAAGAAAAAGAAGTAGAGACGGGTTCTTTGGAAGAAGTTATCAATGCGCAGAAAGCATTGGCAAAAGTTACAATTAACAGAAGCAGAGAAAATGCAGATGCCATTATGAATTCCAATGATAAGGTTCTCGAAAAAATCTATGACTTGGAAGAAAAAATAGGAAGCAGTCAGGTTGATCAGATTGACAGTCAAAACAATATATTAGAGGAATCTGTAAGGGAGCTGATAGAGAAACAGCAACATCTCATTGCTGAAATAAATGCAATAAAGCAAATGGAGACATCATTAAAGGATGAATTAGTACAGTCTATCAATAATATCCAGATACAGATACCGGAACCGGTGATAAGAGAAGTTTATAAAGAAGAAACAAGCGCAGTGTCAGACGAACTTCCAGATTTGAGTGGAATGGACTTGGGAGAAAGTGAATCCCTGCTAGATGAGATGCCAGACTTAAGCGGAATGGATTTGGGAGAGAGTGAATCCCTGCTAGATGAGATGCCGGATTTAAGTGGAATGGATTTGGGAGAGAGTGAATCCCTGCTAGATGAGATGCCAGACTTAAGTGGAATGGACTTGGGAGAGAGCGAATCCCTGCTAGATGAGATGCCAGACTTAAGTGAAATGGACTTGGGAGAAAGTGAATCCTTGTTAGATGAAATGCCGGATCTAAGTGGAATAGACTTAGGAGAAAGTGAATCCCTGTTAGATGAAATGCCTAGCTTGGGAGAAATGGATTTGAATCTAATGATGGATGAACCGGAGCCAGAACCAGAACCAATGCCGGAACCAGAACCAATGCCGGAACCAGAACCGATGCCAGAACCAGAACCAATGCCGATGCCAGAACCGGTGCAAAAGAAAGAAGCGTTTACGCCAGATCCGGCTAATTCAAATAAACTGATGACACCGGAAGAAATTGCAGCTTTGATTGCAAATCTATAGATGCTGTTGTTTGGATTTATACAAATAAAAAAAAGTCACTTCAAATTATTTGAAGTGACTTTTTTTTACATTTCCGAAACGATTTTTACTATTTCACGAATGATAGAAACAGAGGTCTTCATGCCTTCTACGCTTACATGTTCATAAGGACCGTGAAAACCGTAGCCGCCGGTTCCAAGATTGGGGCATGGTAATCCCATGAAGCTGAGCCTTGCACCGTCTGTACCGCCGCGGACAGGACGTGATAAAGGCTCTAATCCAACATTACGAATTGCAGATTTTGCGATGTCTACGACATAGGGATGCTGATCTATGATTTCAATCATATTGGAATATGAATTTGTAATAGTTGATGTTACCGTACCGGCACCGTATTTTTGATTCATTTCTATTGTAAGGGTGCGAATTTTATTTAAACGTGTTTCAAAAGAAAGCTTATCATGGTCCCGTACAATATAGGAAAGCGATGCAGATGAAACATTACCCTGCATATCAGTCAGGTGAAAAAATCCTTCTCTTCCTTCTGTATGAGCAGGGGTCTCTTCCGGGGGAAGCAATGACTGTATTTCACAGGCAACCAAAGCAGCGTTTACCATAATATTTTTTGCTTCTCCAGGATGAACATTGATACCTTTGACAGAAAAATGGACGCTGGCAGCGTTAAAGTTTTCATAGGCAACTTCTCCCTCATAATCGCCGTCCACGGTATATGCAAAATCCGCTGCGAATTGGTGCAAGTCAAAAAGATCTGCACCGCAGCCGATTTCTTCATCTGGTGTAAATCCAATCCAGATATCGCCATGTGCCTGCTTTGATGTTATAATTTCCTCTACCGCAGTCATAATCTCTGCAATACCTGCTTTATCATCTGCACCGAGAAGGGTTGTTCCGTCCGTAGTGATCACGGTACGTCCCGTCAGATTTTTTAACGAGGGAAATTCAGATACTTTTATATATTCACCGCTTCCCTTTAAAAGAATATCCTTTCCGTCGTAGTTTGGAATAACTTGAGGTTTAATATTTTTTCCAGAGTAATCAGGGGAGGTGTCCATATGAGAGATAAAACCGACTGCCTTTTTTTCCTCATATCCGGGTGTGGCAGGAAGCAGCGCATAAACATAGCAGTGTTCTGTCAGAGTGACATTTTGTAATCCCAGATTTCTCAGTTCTTTTTCCAGTTCTTTTGCCAGTTCAAATTGGCGGTCAGTAGAAGGAATTTTCACAGTTTCATTTACTGTGTTATTTTCATCTGAAGTTGTCCAATATGAGACATATTGTAAAAATCGTTCTTCTACACGCATTGTGAGCCTCCTTTAAAAATTTGTTTACTCCCTTTGACTATGCTAAGAGTTTTTCACATTTAACATAGCATATTCAACAGAAAATGGGAAGATTTTATAGTGCCTAAAGAAAAAAATAAAAAAAATTTAAAAAAAATGTTGCAATTATAAAAAAAGTATTATATAATAATTTTCGTCTTCAAAAGGAATATGCGCCACTAGCTCAGCTGGCAGAGCACCTGACTCTTAATCAGGGTGTCCAGGGTTCGAACCCCTGGTGGCGCAGTCGAAAAACATAGACATGTTTTGATATAAATACGCTATAAAGTACTAATGATGAAGCATTGCGACTCGTTGTTAGTGCTTTTTTTTGTGAATGTATTACAAAAAGCTACATCATAAAAAATGAGTTATATTATTGAAATACAAATGAATCTGTGCTATATTGAAATTGAAAAAGGGAAACCGGAAGCGGCTCACCACATTACTAAGCTATAATAAAATGCCGTTGCATGTGCGAGATGCAGCGGCTACTTTCTTTTATCCTTAAAAATCTGAAAGATCAGACTGATAAGAGCAACAATAAACGTACAGAATAAGAAAAAATCCTGATATGTAATCATTGCGTCACCCCCCTTTCTTTCGTCTGGAGGGTAAACCCTCCGAAAAGGAGGTAAGCCGCCTCGCTTTGATTTCCCTAAGCATCATCATATCAACTACAATTTGAAAAATCAATATAATAGATAAAAAACGTCAAAATGACGGTATGTAGAATTGTAATCATACAAGCAAATATTTCGCAGAAAAAGCTCCCATTCTAATTAAAAATGTTCCGGATGTGTCATGATAAATTTTATTTGTTCCGTATGAAACATTTCCACCGTATTTTTCATGATCACTAGCCGCCAATAATCCTAGTGCTTCTGTATTTTTCATTTTCAAACGGTATAAAACCGATTTTCTGGAAAAATTGAAGATTGCGATCATTTTCTGGGTGCCGTCTGTCCGCAAAAAGCAATAAATACATTTCTTTTGATTACAGTTTAGCCATTGAAAACCGTTTTTCTCATAATCAAGAGCCCAAAGACCAGGATGCTCAAGATAGAGATGATTCAGGTCTTTCATAAATTTTTGGAATGAATCGTGATTTGGATATTCCAGAATATCCCAGTCCTGTTCTCTTTTTTCATCCCATTCCCGAATCTGTCCAAATTCATTACCCATAAAATTAAGCTTTTTTCCCGGATGCGCATACATATACATGTACAGAGCTCTTGCCTGAGGAAATTTGTTCTCATATTTGCCGTTCATCTTTTGCAATATTGTCATTTTTCCGTGAACAACTTCGTCGTGGGAAAAGGGCAGTAAAAATTTTTCGTCGTAATAATACATCATAGAAAAAGATAATTTATCAGGATTCTTTTTTCGATGAAGTGTGTTTCCCGACATATAAGATAATGTGTCGTTCATCCATCCCATATCCCACTTATAATCAAATCCCAGACCGCCATTTTCGACAGACTCCGTTACATTTGGAAACGCAGTGGAGTCTTCTGCAATCAGCATACATTGGGGATAAAGTGATTTTAAACCGGAATTCATAGATTTCAAAAAATCCACGGCGTTATGATTGACTCCTTTTTTGATGTTTCCCTGCCAGTAGATTAGATTACTGACCGCATCCATCCGCAGTCCGTCAAAATGAAATTCCTTCAGCCAATAGCTGGCATTTGACTGCAAAAAACTGCGCACTTCGCCTCTGGAATGGTTGAAATTCTTACTTCCCCATTCACTGACGCCCAGATCCGCATTGGGATATTCAAAGAGAGGCGTACTGTCATAATTTGAGAGAGCATAGTCGTCTATCGCAAAATGAACCGGAACAAAATCAAGAATGACGCCGATTTGATTTTGATGACATTTATCAATAAACTGTTTTAACTCATTCATTGTACCGTACCGGGAGGTCGGACTGTAAAAGCCTGTGTTTTGATATCCCCAGGAATTGTCACAGGGATGTTCACAGATCGGCAGCAGCTCTATGTAGTTATATCCTAATTCTTTTACATAAGGAATGATACGGTCGGCAAGCTCCGAATAGTTGAACCAGCCATTTTCTTTTGTTGGATCTGTCTTCCAGGAGCCGGCATGTATCTCATAAATATTGAGAGGCTTATCTTTGCGGTCGTCTCTTGACGCCATCCATTCGTCATCGCAAAACCGGTAATCTGTCAGATCACGGATCACAGAACTGGAATGAGGGCGCAACTCCATGCCAAAACCGTACGGATCGCAATGATCTACAAAGTAACCGTCTTGTCCGTAAATACGGTATTTGTATTTCATGCCCGGCTTTGCAGCGGAAATCTCACACTCCCAGAAATTGCCGTCGTGGACTTTATTCATAAAAGTTTCCGACCACTGATTAAAATCACCTGTGACGGCAATTTTTTGTGCGGCCGGTGCAAAAGTGCGAAAAACCGCTCCGCTGGCCGTGATGTGGCATCCAAGATACTGATACGCATCAAAAGAGTTTCCACTATAAAATTCATGCATATCCATAAATGATCCTCCTTTGTTGTTGTAAGAAAAGCAGACCGTTCAGAACTCTGCTGTATACATTTTATCGCGAAGCGATCAATTTGCAGATAGGATTTCCTATCGAGGAAAATTTTTCTTCATACTCTGTCATGATATTGTCTTTATTCAACAGAGGATCTTGATGAAGATCTCTGGTAAATGCGTCCAGATGCCAGCCGGCCTGTGGAATTTCTTCTAAAGAAAAAGAAAACAGATCCTGATTATCTGTTTTGAACTCTATCTGTCCGTCTTCAGACAAAATCACATCGTATCTGCCAAAAAACTGCCGTGAAGTGAGACGTCTTTTGGCATGCCGGTCCTTTGGCCACGGGTCAGAAAAATTCAGATAAATACGGGAAACTTCATGTTCGGAAAAAACTTCGGTAATCTCGGCTGCATCCATACAAATAAATTTCAGATTAGTGAGAGGTGACATCTCCATTTTCTGCAGGGCGCGCAGCAGTACACTCGAATAACGTTCAATTCCGATATAGTTGATCTCCGGGTGCGCAGCAGCAAGCTCCATTATAAAACGTCCCTTCCCCATACCGATTTCAATGTGAATGGGCTGGATCAGAGGAAAAATCTCCTGCCAGACCCCTCTATGTGATTTTGGGTCTTTGATACAATAGTCACTGTTTAGAATTGCTTCCTCTGCACCGGGTATATTTCTAAGTCTCATCGATATAGATGTCCTTTCTTATGTTTCCTTATGATTTTATTCTACATCGAATAAAGGTGAAATGAAACGGGCAATTTTAAATTTCTGAAAAAATGTTTTTCCTCGGAAAAAATTTTTTCCGTGGAAAAACAGTTGCATGTATTTTTTTCAAAGATTATACTGATAATAGTATGTAGAAAAGACAATATTTTCAAATAATGTAATAAAATGGAGTTAATTCACAATGTGGAAGAAAATAGATTGGAAAAGAACAGTAACACTGTTGCTTTGTATACTGTTGCTGACTCCTGTTTCGACGGAAGCATCGGAATATTGGCCGGAGCCTCCGGAAACATCGTCGGCAGGAGTTGTTTTGATGGAAGCATCAACAGGGGCAGTACTCTATGCGAAAAACGACACGGAAAAATATTTTCCTGCCAGCATTACAAAGATTATGACGGTACTGGTGACACTGGAAAATTCAAGTCTCGATGAGATCGTGACTTTTTCAGATCGTGCTATCGATGAGACAACCGGGTCAGGAATTGCCAGAGATTACGGTGAACAAATGACAATGGAGCAGTGCCTCTATGCGATCATGTTGGAATCGGCAAACGAATGTGCATTCGCTGTGGCGGAACATGTCGGGGGGACGATGGAACAATTTGCGGAAATGATGAATGCCAAGGCAAAAGAGTTAGGCTGCGTCAACACACATTTTGCAAATCCGCACGGTCTTCATGATGAGAACCATTACACCTGTGCACATGATATGGCGTTGATCGCAAGAGCAGCTTATGAAAATGAAACTTTCCGCATTCTTACGGGTACAAAGATTTATACGATCCCGCCGACCAATAAGCATCCGGATGAGGATACTGTCCTGAGAAACCATCATGATATGTTAGTGACATATCGCTCTGCCAACAGGAAATATCTATATGAATATTGCGTTGGCGGGAAAACAGGATATACGGAAGCGGCCAACAGCACGTTGGTCACTTATGCAGAGAAGGACGGTATGACGTTGATCTGTGTTGTGATGTATGCACAGTCGCCAGCTCAATACGAAGACACAACAAGCCTGTTTCATTACGGATTCGATTATTTTCAGTTAATGAATGTTGCGGAGAATGATATAAAGTACAGTGACAGCAGTGATCTCACAACCGGCATGCTGAATCAAAATCAACCGTTTGTAGATATTGATAAGACAGCAGCAGTCGTAATCCCAAAGACAGCAGAATTTGTAGATGTTACATCAGAGATCACTTATGAGAATATCAGTGAGGATGTGGTGGGGACGATCGCATATACCTACGCGGGACGTGATGTCGGCAGTGCGGATATTATAAAGACAGGTGTGGTAATTGAAGCATTTCCGTTTGAAAATCAGAGCAGCGATCAGGAGACGGAAACAGAACAGGAAGTAAAAGAAGTATCTACAATTCAGGTGAAACCGTTGACCGTTATCTTGATCGTGTTTGGGATTCTGTTAATTGTCATCCTTGTTTTGCTCGCAAAGAAGTTATACGACAATTATTACATTATTCGTCATAATTTTACTGTATGGAAGAGCAGGAAGAGTGAATTTTCTCCAAAAAGAAAACACAAAAAAAGACATAAAAGACATAAATATTAAATACTTATAAATAAAACGACAATATTTTACAAAAAATATTGTCGTTTTATTTATAATATGACATACAAAAAATATAGTGAAATTATCTGACAATTAAGCTGTTCAATAAGATTTCCAGATGAGAAGGGTTTTTTGTGTAAAATATGATCCCGTTTGCCGTCTCCTGTAACGTCAGAAATTTATCCTCAAACAGAGGAGAATTTTCCAATACATGAACAAGATAAGATCTCGTTTCACTGCTCACCCGCAGAAACAGAGGTTTGTATTCCTCCATAGAAAATACCTCAGCATCTGCCTTATCAAAAAGGTATTGCAGTTCTTTTTCATGTTCCAGTTGTTCTGCGGTTTTATTCGGAATAAAATAGCCGAACTCATCTTTGGGCATATTCAGTGATTTTATAGCACGCTGAACCTGCTTGGTCAGAGCATTGGAAGAAGGGTAGAGTGACTCAAAATAATTCATAAAATCCGCGGCAGTACGGAAGTGTTCGTTTTTCCCGTTTTCCAGAATTTCAGTCATTAGAATTCGTTTTATGATTCCTTCACAGGTTTCCCGTGAGGGATTTTTTCGTAAGGAAGTAGTTTTATCCATAAAATCTCCTTTTCTATTTCTTTATTATAAGATATAAAAATTAGATGTACAAGCAGATTGACAAATAAGGCATAATAAATTATAGTAAAAGAGAAATATGTACCACAAAGAAAACAAAAGAGCGGAGAAAATGTACCATGTCGGATTCTTATGTGATTAACGAAAAGAGAGAACTGATTTTGCAGCGTGTCAAGGATCATATATACAAAAATGGCGGTGTCGTAAAGAAGAACCAGCTAAACGAGCTTGGCATTGATTACCGTCGGATTCTTGATTTTGTGGAAAAAGGAGATCTGGTCCGAATTAAAAGCGGATACTATACGGTGCGTATCAGCGATTTTTCAGAGGATGAGCTGGTGGCGACGCTGTTTCCGGACGCTGTCCTAAATTTGGAAAATGCACTTTATGCATACGGATATCTGGCGCAAAAACCATACGGATGGAAGCTCTCTGTGGACAAGAATACCTCAAAGTCCAGATTTAAGCTGGATTTTCCGCAGGTGATACCTCTGTATGCCGAGCCGGAAACGCTTAAGCTTGGAGTGACAAAGATTCCGATGGGGAATGCCGAAATGCAGATTTTTGAGAAAGAGCGTCTGATCTGCGAATGTTTGAAATATGAGGACAAGATGGAGAGAGAACTCTTTAAGGAAGGATTGCTTGCATTTATCAGAGATCCGAAGAAGGATGTAGCTAAATTAATGAAATACGCCAGAGATCGAAGAGTAGTCAAAAAAGTGCAGACAATGATAGGAGTGTGGCTTTAAATGAAACATACGGTTATTAACAAAACCGCATTAAAACAAAAAAGTGATGTGCTTGGCATTCCCTTTTCAAATCTGCTGGCAGGATTTGTTCTGGAATCACTGATGTATCTGATCGAGACGTCCGAGTTTGCAGATACTCTGTGGTTAAAAAATGTAAATATTTTCGGTGTGGAACAGTACCGGAAAAAGAATCTGCTCACCTTGGAATTTGCATATTTGACAGATGAGAAGGTGATCAAAAAAGGAGAATTGCGTCCCGGACAGAAGCTTTCATTCAACATGGGATGCGTTATGCTGGCATACATACTAAAAAAGGAAAAAGTACCTGAGATCAAATGGATGGCAAGACCTTTCATGAAGGAGAATGCTCTGGATATCCAGCTCACAGGTGAATTCGAAGAGATGATAGTGCCGCTTAGGATCCGCGTTGACGAGATTACCGGAGAGGAAATAATTCCGATGCGCAAGCAGCTTGCGCTTTTTATGGATCCAAAGCAGAATATTACTTATCTGGAATACCCGGTTGACAAAAAGCTTTCTGAGCTGTTGTTTCTGGTGATCAGAGATATGGAACTGATAGCGGAAATGTCCGTGTATGACCAGATTTATACGATTTTAAGCCAGGAAGCAGTAGATGGGCGTCGTGTACGGGAGATGATCCGGGAATATTGTATCAGAGAAAACATTCCTACAGAAAAAGAACGTATGGATACCGTTCTTTCCTATCGACACTATGCCTATATGCGAAAAAGGTGGGAAAAGTATTTGCGGCATAATAAGAGAAAAGAACCGGACTGGGACGCTGTCATGAAAAAGATAGGCGGATTTCTCCCAAGGGTATGGAAATCCATATGCCGGGATGAAATCTTTTTTGGAGACTGGATGCCGGGGTTGGGACGTTTTCTGGATTGAGGCCTGACATAAGAAAGAGAAGAGAAAAAGGATGGAATACCTGGACGATCGGTTAACTTTATACGGTAAAACAGACTACTACCCGTTTCACATGCCGGGACATAAAAGAAGAGAGCTTTCTTTCCCAAATCCATACTGTATTGACATTACAGAGATAGACGGTTTTGATAATCTGCATCATGCAGAAGGAATTTTACGGGAAGCGCAGGAGAGGGCAGCAGAACTCTACGGCTCAGAGCGGTGTTTTTATCTGATCAACGGAAGTACCTGTGGAATTCTGACCGCAATATGTGCGGCGACAAAAAAACATGACAAAGTGCTGGTGGCAAGAAACAGCCACAAAGCAGTGTATCATGCAGCGGAACTGCATGAGTTGAATGTCAGATATCTGTATCCGGTCATCACGGAAACTGACCTTCAAGGACAGATCACACCGGAACAGGTAAAAGAAGCCATTCAAAGTGAACCCGATATCAGGGCAGTTGTGATCACATCTCCGACTTATGAGGGAATCATTTCCAATATTAAAGGAATTATCGAAGTGGCACATGCTTATGGGATTCCTGTGATCGTGGATGAGGCACATGGAGCACATTTAGGGTTTGGCGGCGGTTTTCCTGAAAACGCAATACGGCAGGGGGCGGATGTTGTAGTGATGAGCCTGCACAAAACACTGCCGTCTTTTACGCAGACCGCATTGCTGCACCTGAACACGGGTCGTGTATCGGAGGAAGAGATCGCGAGATATCTCGGTATTTTTGAGACCAGCTCCCCATCCTACCTTTTGATGTCAGGAATGGATGCCTGTGTGAGGATGCTTCAGGAGGACGGGGAGGTACTTTTTCAGGAATACAGAAAGAGACTGGATTCCTTTTATAAGGATACCGCGGACTTGAAAAAGCTGCATGTGCTGTCTGTATCAGATTTTACAGAGGGAGAGGTATTCCGCTGGGATGATTCCAAGCTTGTAATTTTTACCGGGGAAGCAGGGATGACGGGAGAAGAGCTTCACCGGATTTTGCTGGATACGTATCATCTTCAGATGGAAATGGTTTCCGCTTTCTATGTGCTTGGCATGACGAGTATTATGGATACAGAGGAGGGGTTTGTACGGCTGTCTGCAGCGCTTCATGAAATTGATGCCGGCATTCGGACGGCAGATAGCAATACTTCTGAAAACTTTACCCGCAGCATGTATGTGAGAAATAATTCAAGGATGCAGATCTATCAGGCAGCGGAGCACCCCTGCAGAGAGGTTGGCTTTGAGGAAGCCGTAGGACAGGTATCTGCGGGATATGTGTATTTTTATCCTCCGGGAATTCCTGTGATCGTTCCGGGAGAGATCATCACGCAGGAGCTGATCGGACATATCCGTGAATACAGGGACAAAAATCTTTGTATAGAGGGAATCTTAAATTTGTCGGAGGAACGGATAAAGATTGTATATTTCTAAATACTATATTATACTAGAAGGGTGCAGTAAATGAAGAAGATTTATTGTATGATGGGAAAAAGCTCTACCGGCAAGGATACTTTATTTAAGATGCTGATGGAGGATCAGGAGCTTTCCGTAAAAACTCTTGTTCCGTATACCACGCGTCCCATGCGTGAGGGAGAACGGGACGGAGTGGAGTATCATTTCTGTGACGAGACGCGTTTGAAGGCTTTGGAGGAGTCCGGCAGGATTATTGAGCTTCGTACTTATGATACGGTACATGGTCTGTGGAAATATTTTACGGTGGACGACGATCAGGTAGATCTGGAGAAATACAGCTATCTGCTTATAGGTACGCTGGAGGCTTATCTGAAAATCAGGGATTACTATGGAAAAGACAGGGTAATACCGATATATATTGAGGTGGAGGACGGGCTTCGTCTGCAGAGGGCCGTGGAGCGGGAGCGGAAAGAAAGCATGCCGCGATATGAAGAATTATGCCGGCGCTTTCTGGCAGATGCCGTTGATTTTTCTGAGGAGAAGCTTACCGATGCCGGAATCGAAAAAAGATTTATCAATGAAAATTTATCGGAAACAGAACACATAATCAGACAATATATGTTAGAATCAGAATAGAAGGAAGGTGATAGCGTGGATATTAAAGTCAATCAAGTACAACAGGTAACACAGGTGCCGGACACGGCGCAGACAGAAACCGGCGACGGTTCTTTCAAATTTACTCTCGCAAGCGCTATCACGGACGCGGATCTTCAGGCTAAGGTAGATATGCTTTTGACAGATATTACTGCACAGGGCAACCGGATCGCAGAGCATATGGATATCCGCGATATGAAGAAATACCGTGAGCTTGTGCGGGAATTTATGAATGAAGTGGTATTCCGTTCCCACAAGTTTTCCAGACAGAATTTTTTGGATCGCAAGGGACGTCATCGCGTTTATGGATTGATCAAGCTGATTGATGCTAATTTGGATGAATTAGCACAGGAACTGGTCAAAGACGAGAAGGATCACATATCTATATTAAGTAAGATCGGAGAAATCCGGGGCTTGATATTGGATATCTTGACCTAGAAAGGATGGCTATGGCTGGATTTAAAAATATTTTAGGACACGAACAGATTATTGAGCATTTACGGAATGCGATCAAGTTGGATAAAGTGTCGCATGCATATATTATAAACGGACCGGATAAGTCGGGAAAAATGATGCTGGCCGAGGCATTTGCCCAGACTCTGCAGTGCGAGCAGGTTGCAAAAGCCGTGCGGGGTGACAGCGAAAATCCAACAGATGGACAGACGGCAGAAATAGAAGCCTGCATGGAATGTCATTCCTGTAAGCAGGCAATCGGAAGAAACCAGCCGGATATCATCTATGTAAAACATGAAAAACCGAATACCATATCGGTGGATGATATTCGTACACAGGTTAATAATGATATTGTGATAAAGCCCTATAGCAGCGAGTACAAGATTTACATTATAGATGAGGCGGAGAAGATGAATGTGCAGGCACAGAATGCACTGCTGAAAACTATCGAGGAGCCGCCCGCCTATGCAATTCTGATCCTGCTCACCACGAATGCAGATAGTTTTCTTCCGACGATATTATCCAGATGCGTGACTTTAAATATCAAGGTTGTGCCGGATGAGATGATAAAAAAATATCTGATGAGTCATTATCAGGTACCCGATTATCAGGCGGATGTATGTGTTGCATTTGCACAGGGAAATGTGGGAAAGGCAATTCAGCTCGCATCCTCCGATAATTTCAACGATCTGAAGGCATCTGCGCTGCAGCTGATCAAGCGTCTTGACGATATTGATCTCTATGAGATGACGGAAGCAGTCAAGCAGATCAGTGAATACAAGCTGGAAATCAATGATTATTTTGATCTGATGATGATCTGGTATCGGGACGTATTGCTTTTCAAAGCGACAAAGGATGTAAACGGTCTTATTTTTAAAGACGAAGTTTATGATATAAAAAGACGGGCAGAAAAAAGCTCATACGGTGGAATAGAGACGATCTTGGAAGCTTTGCAGAAAGCGAAGGTTCGTCTGAATGCCAATGTTAATTTTGATCTTACAATAGAGCTGCTGCTGCTGACTATAAAGGAGAACTAGAATGATAAAAATAGTAGGAGTGCGTTTCCGGACTGCAGGTAAAATATATTATTTTGAGCCGGGCAATCTTAAGCTGGAGCCGGGAATGCATGTGATTGTAGAGACGGCCCGCGGCGTAGAAATGGGAACCGTTATGATGGGACCGAAGGATGTGCCGGAGGAAAGTGTGGTGCAGCCGCTAAAGCCGATCATTCGGATTGCAACCGAGGCAGATGAGAAGACGGTCGAGAAAAACCGTGAAAAGGAAAAGGAAGCATTCAAGATTTGTCTTGACAAGATTGCCAAGCACAAATTGGAGATGAAACTGGTGGAAGCGGAATACACGTTTGACAACAATAAGCTGTTGTTTTATTTTACCGCTGACGGGAGAATAGATTTCCGTGAACTGGTGAAGGATCTGGCGGCTGTATTCCGTACCCGGATTGAGCTGCGCCAGATCGGTGTCAGAGACGAAACGAAAATCATGGGAGGGATCGGAATCTGCGGCAGATCACTTTGCTGTAATACGTATCTGTCAGAGTTTGCTCCGGTTTCCATCAAAATGGCAAAAGAGCAGAATCTTTCTCTAAATCCTACCAAGATCTCCGGTGTCTGCGGAAGACTGATGTGCTGCCTGAAAAACGAAGAAGAAACGTATGAGTATTTAAACAGCCGCCTTCCGATGGTGGGCGATCATGTGACGACAGACGATGGGCTGAGAGGCGAGGTGTCTTCTGTAAATGTATTGCGTCAGACCGTGAAGGTTCTGGTGCAGGTTGACGATGAAAAAGAGCTGTTGGACTATAAGGTTGAGCAGCTGAAATTTAAGCCGAGACGCAGAAAAGAGAGTCTGAAGTTATCTGCGGAGGAGCTCAAGGAGCTGGCAGCCCTGGAGGATAAGGGAGGAAAATCCAAGATTGATGACACGAAATGATTTTCTCCACGAGGATGAACGCTTAGACGAACTGCATCGCAACGGTTATTATATTATCCAGAATCCAAAACGCTTTTGCTTTGGTATGGATGCGGTACTTCTCTCCGGTTTTGCTCAGGCAAAAAGACAGGAACGGGTGCTGGATCTTGGAACCGGGACAGGGATCATACCGATTTTGATGGAGGCAAAGACAGAAGCCGAGGATTTTACTGCTCTTGAGATTCAGGAAGAAAGCGCCGATATGGCGCGCCGCAGTGTATTGTGCAACGGTCTGGAGGATAAAATAAAAATCATAACCGGAGATATCAAGGATGCCTCGGAATTATTCGGGGCATCTTCTTTTGATGTGATCACCACAAATCCGCCGTATATGATCGGGGAACACGGTTTGAGCTCTTCAAACTCGGCGAAAGCGATCGCAAGGCATGAAATATTGTGTACGCTGGATGATGTTTTGCGGGAGTCTGCAAAGCTTCTGCGGCCGGGCGGCAGGTTTTATATGGTGCACAGACCTTTCCGGCTGGCAGAAATATTTTGCAAAATGACGGAATGCCGGATTGAACCGAAGCGTATGAAGCTTGTATATCCCTATGTGGACAAGGAACCTAATATGGTGCTGATCGAAGGACTGCGCGGTGGAAAGTCAAGGCTGACGGTGGAGAAACCGTTGATCGTATTCCGCGAGCCCGGCGTATATACGGATGAAATTAGCGATATTTACGGATATTGAAGGAGGGACTATGTTTAACGATATTACAGTGGGACCCATTACAGTTCATATGTATGGAATCATGATAGCGATCGGGTATATGATGGCTCTTGCGATGAGCTGCTACCGGGGCAAAAAGCGTGAGATGGACGATGATGTGATATGGGGTATTTACCTTTGTGCCATAATTGGCGGTGCGATCGGCACGCGTCTTCTATATTATATTGTAGAAATACCTCATATTATAGAGGACCCGTCGATTCTGTGGGATTTTAAAAACGGATATGTGGTTTACGGCGGGATCATCGGAGGAATTCTGGCGAGTTATGTTTATTGCCACAAAGAGAAAGTGGTGTTTTTGGAATATTTCGATCTGGTGATGCCGGCAGTTTCGCTCGCGCAGGGGATTGGGAGAATCGGATGCCTGTTTGCAGGGTGCTGCTATGGAAGGGAAACGGATGCCTGGTACGGGATCGTTTTCCAGAACTCTGGCTATGCGCCGAACGGGGTCAGACTGATACCGACACAGATCATTTCCTCTGTGGGAGATTTTTTCATTTGTGCGGTATTGCTTTGGTATGCATCAAAGAAGCCGCAGACGGGAAGAGTGGCTTCCATGTATCTTATTTTATACGGAGTCGGTCGTTTTGCGGTAGAATTTCTTCGAAATGATTACCGCGGAAGCTTTGGACCGTTTTCCACATCCCAGCTGATCTCCGTCGGAATCGTGGCTATTGGAGTTGCGATGTATGTGCTGATGCCAAAGGTTTCGGAAAAGAAAACAGTAAAAGCAGAAGAAAAAGAATAGTCACATTGTGGAGGGATACCTCATGGCAGGAACATTATATCTGTGTGCAACCCCGATCGGAAATCTGGAGGACATCACCTATCGGGTGCTGCGTACCTTAAAGGAAGTAGATCTGATCGCGGCAGAAGATACGAGAAATTCCATCAGGCTCTTAAATCATTTTGAGATCAAGACGCCGATGACAAGTTATCATGAGTATAACAAGATCGAGAAGGCGTATCAGTTGGTGGAGCAGTTGAGAGCAGGTAAAAATATTGCTCTTATTACAGATGCCGGAACACCGGCAATTTCCGATCCCGGAGAGGACTTAGTGCGAATCTGTCACGAAGAGGGGATCGATGTCACTTCATTACCGGGACCGGCCGCATGTATCACGGCGCTTACCGTGTCAGGTCTGCCTACCAGGCGTTTTGCTTTTGAAGCATTTCTTCCGAGGGAAAAAAAGGAACGTACTCATGTATTGCGTCAGCTTAAGGACGAAACGAGAACAGTCATCATCTATGAAGCTCCTCATCATCTTGTAAAAACGCTGGAAGATCTTTATGAAACGCTCGGAGACCGTAAAATTTCCATTTGCAGAGAGCTCACCAAGCGATATGAAGAGACGACATTGACGACAATTAAAGAAAGTCTTTTATACTATAAAAGTACAGAACCTCGCGGAGAATATGTCTTAATTGTGGACGGAAAGACATTTGAGGAGATAGAAAAAGAAGATCAGAAGAGATGGGAAAGCATGTCAGTCGAGGAGCATATGGCAGTTTATGAAGGTCGGGGGATTGACAGAAAAGAAGCCATGAAGCTTGTCGCAAAGGACAGAGGGATCAGTAAACGGGACGTATATCAGGCGTTGTTAAAGAAAGAGGAGTAAGGTGTACATACAAAGAAAAAACAAAAGAAAAGAGAAACATAATGTCGGTAATTTTGCAGCAGTCATAGCAGTAGTCGGAATGTGCGGCAGCATGCTGCAAGGCTGTGACAGACAAAAAACAATAGCCTACTTTAATGGTATAGAGGAGGCTTCCATAAATTCTGCAGGAACAGAGTTGGAGAATGAGGCGATCAATACCGATGAAACGGAATTGGAGTACATTGCAGAAAGAGATGACACAGAGGAATTGGACACGTCTCTGCAGGAGCAGCCATATACCGGTCCGGAAGTTTCTATTATTATGGTAGGAGATATCCTGCTGCACACTCCAGTGGCAGAAAGCGGTGTACAGGAGGACGGGTCCTATAATTTCGACGCGCTTTTTTATAATGTAAAAGATCAAATTTCGGAGGCAGACCTCGCGATCGTGAACCAGGAGGTTATTATCGGTGGGAAGGAACTCGGTATTTCAGGCTATCCCTGCTTTAATGCACCCTATGAATTGGGTGATGCCTTGGTCGGGGCAGGGTTTGATGTGGTGCTGCATGCCACAAATCATGCACTGGATCAGGGAAAAAAGGGAATAAAAAACTGCCTCTCCTTTTGGAAAAAGAGTCATCCTGACATTGCGGTACTTGGTATCAACGAGAGCCAAAATGCACAGGATGATATTTTTGTGTATGAACAGGAGGGAATCCGTATCGCGGTTTTGAACTATACCTACGGAACGAACGGCGTTGCAATGCCGTCCGATATGCCATATGCGGTGAACCTGTTAGACAAGGATAAAGTGACTTCCGATATCGAAAAAGCAAAGGAACAGGCAGATTTTATCATTGTGTGTCCACATTGGGGAACGGAATATCAACTTACCCCGTCATCGGAGCAGGAGCGTTGGACGGACTTTTTTGTGGAGAACGGTGTAGATCTTGTGATAGGGACACATCCGCATGTGATCGAGCCTGTCGAATGGGTCGAGGATGACACCCTGGTCTATTATTCTCTCGGCAATTTTGTCAACTGGACATCAAGCTCAGGTGATGGGATTGCAAATAGGATGGTTGGCGGAATGGCAGAAATTACGGTCGGGATAGACGACGAGGGAAAGGCGTTTATTGTGGATTATGATGTGGAACCTCTGGTATGCCATCTGACGGAGGGGACAAATGGAGTCACGGTCTACCGGTTGTCGGATTATGCGGAAGAACTGGCATCAGAAAATGCGATCATTGCACAGGATGCAGCGTTTTCTCTCGAGTACTGCGAGAATTTATGTGAGGAGATATGGGGAGAAATCCACGAATGAAAATAGGGATTGCATAGTTGAAATTAATATGATATCATAATGATATCAAAAAGAAAGGAGAGTTTATTATGAAAGAAAAAATTCTCAGTAAAAAGAAAAACGGTATGGCGGTATTGCTGCTTTCTCTTCTTATATATGCGGCAGCAATTGCAGCGACAGTGATCGGCGGTATGATGGCGGATGCCGGAAAGAATCCTGTGCTTTTGGTGATTGGGATTATCGTACTTTTCACCGCATGGCTGCTGTGGCCGGGTCTTAAGGTGTTAAGACCGCAGGAAGCGCTGGTACTTACCTTATTTGGAAAATATGTCGGCACATTAAAGGAGCCAGGTTTTTACTTTGTCAATCCGTTCTGTACGGCGGTCAATCCGGCGGCGAAGACAAAACTAAATCAAAGTGGGGATGTGAATCACGGAGGTTTACCGAAAGGCTCTTCAGCGGAGATCAATATCAATGTAGAGGAAGCTGCCACAAAGAAAATTTCATTGAAGATCATGACTTTGAGCAACAACCGTCAGAAAATCAACGATTGTCTCGGAAACCCGATTGAAATAGGGATCGCCGTTACCTGGCGTATTACAGATACGGCAAAGGCTGTCTTTAATGTGGATAACTACAAAGAGTTCCTTTCCCTGCAGTGTGACAGTGCACTGAGAAATATTGTACGCCTCTATCCGTATGATGTCGCACCGAACGTTGATACAACCGGGGACGGCGTTGCGGACGAGGGCAGTCTCCGCGGGTCCAGCGATACGGTAGCTACAAGAATCCGCGACGAGATTCAGGCGCGTGTGGATGAAGCAGGAATTGAGGTCGTGGAGGCGCGCATCACATATCTTGCATACGCACCCGAGATCGCAGCAGTGATGCTTCAGCGTCAGCAGGCATCAGCGATCATTGATGCGAGAAAGATGATCGTTGACGGTGCGGTCGGCATGGTTGAGATGGCATTGGAGCGCTTAAATGAGAATCAGGTAGTGACGTTGGATGAGGAACGGAAGGCTGCAATGGTATCAAATCTTCTGGTCGTGCTTTGTGGAAACCATGACGCACAGCCGGTTGTGAACTCAGGAAGTCTCTACTAGGGTCACTGTATGGCAGATAATACAAAGAAGCAGGTGCCGCTTCGACTTTCACCAAAGCTTTATGACGCAATCGCAGCCTGGGCAGAGGACGATTTCCGCTCCGTAAACGGGCAGATCGAATATCTTCTGTCAGAATGTGTCAGACAGCGGAAGAAAAACGGAAAATATGTTTCGGACGAAATAGATGTACCGCCGGAACTGGATATTTCATAAGAAAAAGGGATGCTACACGAACCGATTGGAGTTTCGGAGTAACATCCCTGATTTTTGTATAAAATACTATCTTTTTATCAGCATAAACGTTATACCTATTAGAGAATGCATTCCAATCTAAGGGAAAGGAGGAGAGGCATGGACAGGGATTTTCTTCTGATACGCAGAATGAAACGCGGTGATGAGGCTGCAATGGAGAACTTTGTGAGATTGTACTATCCGCTGATCTTGAGGTACTGCCAGTATCACATTGGAGACAGCGGGTATGCCGAAGATTTGACGCAGGATACGTTTGAGAGATTTTTCCGGGCGCTTTCCGGTTATGAGCACCGGGGCAAAGCGGCAAATTTTCTTTATATCATCGCAGGGAATCTCTGTAAAGATTTTTATCGGAGAAACAAGGAGTTAGCGATCACAGAATGGAATTCACTGTCCGGCAAAAATGAGATAGAGCGCGTAAATGACAAACTTGATATGGAGGCCGCATTGCACAGGCTGCCGGAGGAACTGAAAGAAGTGATAATCCTGCACTATTTTCAGGGTTTAAAATTAAGGGAAATCGCAGAAATATTGAATATCAGCCTTCCTCTGGTAAAATATCGGATAAAAAAGGCAAAGGAGCAGCTGATAACCTATTTGTAAAGAAACGGGGGTGAAACGGTATGGAATTATTGGAAGAAAAATTAAAAAGCTATCCCAGGACTAAACATTACAGTGCACCGCAACAGGAAAAGATAGATCAGACCGTAGCCGCATCGAAAATGGCATTTTTTGAGAGTGAAAGTCAGCGGACAACAGTTTTTTTTGAATTTTTGTTTGAGCAGGGATTATATATCAAAAAACGCTGGTGGGTCTTACAGATATTGGTGCTGAGCGTGTTGTGGGGAATGCTGGTCTTTGTAGAGAGCAGCACTCATATGCGGCGGAGTATGGGAGTATGTGCTCCGGTCTTTGTTGTTTTGGTCATACCGGAGCTTTGGAAAAATAAAAGCTGTGATACCGTGGAAATTGAGGGGGTGGCTTACTATACCCTTCGTCAGATCTATGCGGCACGAATGCTTTTATTTGCACTGGTGGATGTACTGCTTCTCGGTATTTTTACCGGTATTGTCTCCCTTATGACATGTGTGACAGTGGAGGAATTGCTGATACAATTTTTTATTCCGCTGAGTGTAACCTGCGGTATCTGCTTTCGAACCTTGTGCAGCAGGCATTTTGGGTCCGAGTATTTTGCAGTCTCGCTTTCTATACTGTGGTGCGGCATTTGGATGTTCATTGTTCTCAGGGAAGAATTCTACCGTGTAGTGTCAGTTCCGGTCTGGTTCGGATTGCTTGTCTGTTCGGTGCTATATGTGATATATGCAGTTTACAGAGTGTTGAGAGATTGCGGAAAGGAGTGCATGTTAGAATGGAATTAAGGATAGAAAATGTGACAAAGGATTTTGGCGATACGAAGGCGGTAAGGAGTGTCTGCTATACCATGTCGAATGGCGTCTACGGGCTTTTGGGAATCAATGGCGCGGGTAAGACGACGTTGATGCGGATGCTCTGCACGCTGTTAAAGCCAACGGACGGCAAAATCACTTATGAGGGACAGGATATTTTTGAGATGGGGGGAGAATACCGGAAACTGCTTGGGTATCTGCCGCAGGATTTTGGATTTTACCCTGATTTTACCGTGAAGGATTATCTTCTTTATGTCGCTTCTATCAAAGGTTTGCGTCCGGCTACGGCAAAGCGGCGTGTGCAGGAGCTTATGCATAAGGTAGGACTGAGCGGGTCGCAGAATAAGAAAATGAAGAAATTGTCCGGCGGCATGAAACGCCGGGCAGGTATCGCTCAGGCTATGCTGAATGACCCGAAGATACTGGTTTTGGATGAGCCTACCGCGGGTTTAGACCCCAATGAGAGAATCCGTTTTCGGAATCTGATCAGTGAGCTTTCCATGGAGCGGCTGGTGCTGCTATCCACCCACATCGTATCCGACATAGAATACATTGCAAATGAGATTCTTCTGATGAAAGACGGAGAAATTGCCTATTCCGGTACGCAGGAGGAGATTATTTCATCTATTCCCGAGCAGGTGTGGAGCTGTGTAGTGACGCGTGAGAAAGTGGAAGCTTACACAAAGCAATATAAAGTTGCAAATATCAAAACCTTGCCAGAGGGTGTGGAACTTCGAATTCTCTCAAAAGAGCCGCCTGCGGTGGATGCGAGGAGAGAAGAGACGACGCTGGAGGATGTATTTTTGGCATATTTTGGAGAAAAGGCAGGTGAGACAGATGGTATATTATGAGCTTAAGAAAATTTTTGTGAAAAAAAGCAGTCAGATTGCGATGCTGATGCTGCTGATCCTGTTGGGAGTCGTGTGTTGGATTGTGATACACAATGTGGAGTATGTCAATGAAAGAGGCGAGATAGAGACAGGAGTCGCAGCAGCTCAAAAACTCAGGGAGGCAGAAAAAGAATGGGCAGGGGTACTGGATGAGGAAAAGATCAGAGATGTGAT
This sequence comes from Roseburia sp., assembly GCA_014804775.1. Lineage (GTDB taxonomy): Bacteria > Bacillota > Clostridia > Lachnospirales > Lachnospiraceae > Roseburia. Next base: position 56,870 of record JAAUZB010000021.1, read on the forward strand.
CAGAGAAAATCTCAGGATTTCTGCTACTCCGGAAGCTCAGTCCGAGGATGTGGTACAAAGTAACATCGCATACGGCTGGAAACAGGGTTTTAGCGATATTCGAAGGCTATTGGTCTATGCGTTCAATGATTTTAATGTGTATAATTATTATGTTCCCGATCATCTGACGCCGGAGGATGCCAAATATTTTTATTCCAACCGGGAGTTGCATTTAAGAGAATGGCTTGAGGGACCTGCAGCCGACCAGTATACGGAGGAAGAAAAGGCGTTTTTGATCCAAAGGTATGAGACGCTGCAGACACCGCTGCAATATGATTATATAGAAGGCTGGAAACAGCTGAGCGCGTCTACCACAATGCTTGTTATGATTATGGTGCTGATCCTTGGATTTTTGACCGCCAGTATTTTTTCCGGTGAGTTCCAGCTGAAAGCAGACGCTGTTTTTTTCGCATCGCGCTATGGAAGGGAGAAGGCTGTCACGGCGAAAATAAAAGCGGGATTTCTGCTGGTAACGGGTATCTACTGGCTGATGATGCTGCTTCATGCGGCAGTCGTTCTCGGTGTTTTGGGAGCAGACGGGGCGGGCTGTATGATACAGACCAACGGTTCAAAATGGATGAGTTTTTATCATATCACGTTCCTGCAGGAGTATCTGCTGATTGCGGTTGGAGGATATTTGGGGGCATTAAGCATCCTGTTTTTGACAATGCTTGTCTCTGCGTGGAGCAAATCATCGGTTCTGGCTGTGATCGTTCCGTTTATACTGATTTTTATCCCGGAATTTGTAAGAAACAGCAAAAACATCCTGATAGACAGGATTTTGGGATTTTTCCCGGATATGCTGTTGCAGATCAATTCGGCGATCAAGACGATCAATTTGTTTCAGATAGGCGGGAAGGTGTTCGGTTCCATTGAAGTTTTGTTTGTGATAAATATGATACTTGTATTGGCACTGCTTCCCGCCATTTTTATTATTTATCGAAGGGCAGAGGTCAAATAATACTCTTTCAAATACTTTTTTACAATATCAAAGGGTGCGGGCCCGATATCCAGGACTGCCTGATGAAATGCAATGTCGCTGTAATCACTGCCATACATTTCACGGGCAGTCTCTTTTAATTCCAGAAATTCTAAATATCCTACATAGTATTTTAGATAATGCGAAGGCTCCTCAACGATAAGCTCATAGACCCGACGCAGGGATGCGGTATCGGTGATCCCGTAATTTGACCAGAATTTTACGGTATCGGAAAAACTCCAACCGTCATAATGGATGCCGATGTCGGTGGACGCATAGAGACTTAAAAGGGCAGACTGATTCAGAGAGAGAGCAGCAGCCTGTTCCTCTGGCAGACCGGCATACTGGTAGGAGATCATCTCAACGTATGTCGCCCAGCCTTCCACATATCCGGGGAAATTCAGAATGGAACGTACCGCGGGCAGACCGGCATTGTAGGACATTACGGTCTGATAGAGATGACCGGGGAAACCCTCATGCGCAAGAGTCGTAAAGTAAGTCATGCCGGCAGGATCTGTGGAAGCGTTGATGTAAATGGAATTGCTGCTGTAATTGTCGATAGGCGCTGTGATATAGAAAGCAGGCGCCATATAATCTTCCATACATTCGTCTATGTAACTTACAGTATATGACGCGTCGGGGGCAGCAGGAAAATGTTCTGACATCCGCTCCTGTAAAAGAGAAAGAACTGCCTGCGGGTCCATCGCGTCGAGTGTGACCGGCTCCATAATGGCAGGATTTTCCTGTACCAGAGCGGTAATTTCGGCGAGATCAGAGATGCGCTTGTTTTCAATCATAGACTGGATTTCTTTGATATCCAGATAGCATCCGGTATTGTGTGCAACCAGATATTCGTAATATTCCTTCCCGTCTGCCAGATAGCAAAGACCCATATCATTTGTTCCGCTGCCCAAAAGAGCGGTCATGGCATCTGCAAGTGACCGGTATGCCGGAAAGAAAGATTCCGTCAATACAGCCTTATTGCGTGCCTTATAATCTGACCGCTCCGCATCTGTCAGATCTGTCAGCTCATCGACTCTGCGATCGAAAGTCTGCAGCAGATAATGATTTTCCTGATCGGCAATGAGATCCTCGCACTGTGAGATCACGTTATCACAGGCAAAATCGGACATAAAGAGACCTTCGGCTGCTTTTTTTTGTTCATAAGCGATGATCTGTTCAAAATAGTCGTCTGTCAGAGCCAGAAGCGCAAGATAATCTTCTACATCTTTCTTACCGTAGAAACGGTACTCCTCATAAAGGACCGGGAGCTGCGCCTGAATACCGGTAGAGGGACGCAGGAGCTCATCGTAGTAGGTGAGATCTGCAACAGAGAGTTGAAGCTTTAGGTATGCGGAGAGGACATCATAGGTTAAGCGTCTGCCTGTGTCCAGAGAGTCATAGTCAAATTTTTCCAGAGCGGACAGTGTATTTTCCAGATTTGCATTTGCCTCTGAAATGCTCTGGTCAGAAAGATCTCCCAGCGAGACGGTAGCATCTGTGATGCCGAAGCTCTCCGGATCTGTCAATGTAAAATGTAAGTTGATCGTGTTGCCCGCAAGCTCCGTGCAAAAGAGGTCGTTTAAAAAGGCGTCGAATCCGTCAGCGGTCTTGTTGTCATACTCAGCGTCTATTTCTGTGCCGCTTCCCGAAATGCCCATAGAGGGGGAGGCACATCCGGTGAGGAGAGAGCAGGTGAGAAGAAAAGAGAAAGAGAGCTGCAAACATTTTTTTAATTTCGTGTGCTTTGATTTCATTCTGTTTTCCTTCATAATAAAAAGAGTCAGCATATCATATGAAAAGAAAGTCGGAATTATTCGGTCAGTTTTACATATATATAAAGCAAAACAAGACGGAGCCAGATATGAATTATCTTTGGGCATTTATGATATTGATCGGAGTGGTTTACGCCGCTATTCACGGAACGCTGCCGGAGCTGACCAATGCAGCATTAGACTCTTCAAAGGAGGCGGTCACACTCTGTATCACGATGGTGGGAGTCATGTCTTTCTGGGTGGGATTAATGAAAATTGCCGAAAAATCCGGTATTATAGTCGGACTGTCGAGGAGGCTGCGGCCTGTGCTGCGTTTCCTGTTTCCAGGAATCCCGACAGAACATAAAGCAAATGATTATATCGCGACCAATATCATTGCGAATGTATTTGGTCTGGGCTGGGCGGCAACTCCGGCGGGGCTGAAAGCGATGGAGGCGCTGCAGGAACTGAACGAAGAGAAGTGCCGGAAGTCGAAAACAGGAAAGTGTTATGCCTTGGATGTTGCGACAGACGAGATGTGTACCTTCCTTATTATAAACATTTCTTCTTTGCAGATCATTCCGGTGAACATTATTGCATATCGGGGGCAGTACGGGAGTGTAAACCCAACGGCAATCGTGGGACCGGCATTGCTTGCCACGATGATAAGCACAATGGTGGCGGTGGTGTTTTGTAAGGTGGTGAATATGAGGCGGAGAGTGTAAAGGTGTACTTATCTTTAAAAAGAAAACAGAAAATTTCTATGCGGATGAAACATTTTCATCCGTTTTTCCGTCTATATAAATAAGACATGAAATATGGAGGGAATGCGAATGAAGAAACGTGCTGTCATATTGCTTTTACTATTGAGTCTGACACTGTGCGGATGCGGAACCGGTGCAGGCGGACAAGATGGGCACACGCCTCAGACAGAGGCCCCTGAAGATCAGACAGGGAATGGATTGGAAACAGAGGAGTCCGAAATCCGGGATGGAAGAGCTACGCAGGCGGTACAAGGGGGACCGTACGGCGAACTTTCTATATTAATACCTGCCGGATGGGAGTACGAAACGTATTTGACGGATAGCAACGATCGGGGAAGTGGTTTATATGGAATCCATTTTTATCCGGAAAATGTGAACAACGGCTATATTGAGATTGCTTATATAGATTCCTTTGGTGTCTGCGGAACAGGGCTTGCGGAAAAAACTGTGACAGTCGCGGGAAATCCGGCAAATATCGGTACATATGACGGTCACGAGTACTGGGATTTTATTTCTTTCGGGGATCAGTATGAGGGAATAGTAGCATCGACCTATTTCGTGGATGACTGGTGGAGTGGATATGAAGATCAGGTGATGGACATTCTTGATACCGTATCATTCGACAAAAATATAAAGGAGGGCGGCGCGTATATTTACAGCCAGGAATCGGAGATCAGCGAGATTGGTCTGTATGTTGCTCTGAAAAAGATATCTCCGACGGGCGCAACTCTTGTATTTAACCAATATGACCCGGATGCCCCAACCGGACGTTTACAATATGGAAACGATTTTGCAGTCGAACTGCTAAAAGACGGAGAATGGGAAAGCGCTCCGATTGTTGTAGATGTAGACTATGGATTTGAGGCGGTTGCTTATATGATGAAAAATGGGGAAAGCTCCGAGCAGGAGTTAAACTGGGAGTGGCTGTACGGAGAGCTTGCACCGGGCGAATACCGGATCAGGAAGAAAATTTCTGATTTTCGGGAAACTGGAGACTATGATACGTATACTGTTTATACCCATTTTATCCTGAACTAAAAGATGTATACACGCAGGCAGCAGAAAGCGAAATAAAATCAGAAGAGGTTTCATATACTGAATTAACAGAAAAACATGGTTATTATATATGAAGATAATGATGTTTCTGTCAGATGTGATGATACCACTTCTGATTTTTTGCATTGTAGGATACGGGATTCTGAGCAGACATAATGTTTATGAGGAATTTATCGAGGGCGCAAAGGACGGATTTCATACAGTGATAGGAATCATGCCGACGCTGGTGGGGCTGATGGTAGGTGTAGGTATTTTGCGCGCTTCCGGATTTTTGGATGCACTGTCTGGTGTGTTTGGCCTCTTTACAGAAAAAATAGGATTTCCCTCAGACCTGCTTCCAATCACTATTGTAAAGATGTTTTCCTCCTCTGCGGCAACAGGTCTGCTGCTTGATCTCTATAAGGAGCATGGAACCGATTCCATGATTGGGAGGATGGCGTCCATTATGATGAGCAGTACCGAGACGATTTTTTATACCATGTCAGTCTATTTTATGACGGTAAAGATTAAGAAAAGCCGCTATACGTTAGCGGGTGCGCTGATCGCAACATTGGCGGGAACTGTGGCGAGCGTGGTGCTTGCAGGATATATGTAAAGGGTAACTTTCCAAAATCAGGGCAGTTATGTGAAAAACAGTTGAGATATTTTTCCGACTGGCATATAATAGAAAATCAGAAACGCATGAGAGCACACAACTGGCGGAGGATGAAGATGATCTGTGAAAATATATTGGATGCTGTGGGAAATACACCCCTGATTCGACTGAACCGTATGGCAGAGGAGGATTCTGCCGAGATTCTGGTAAAATTTGAAGGACTTAATGTCGGTGGTTCTATTAAAACAAGAACTGCATATAATATGATTATGGAGGCAGAGAAACAGGGGCTGATCAAAGAGGACACTGTTATTGTCGAGCCTACCAGCGGAAATCAGGGAATAGGTCTTGCATTGGTAGGGGCAGTGCGCGGCTATAAGACGGTCATCATCATGCCGGATTCTGTCAGTGAGGAACGCCGTAAGCTGGTAGAGCACTACGGGGCGGAAGTTGTTCTGATCCATGACGATGACAACATTGGGGAGTGTATTGAAGAGTGTCTGCAGACGGCATACAGAATGGCAAGAGAGAATCCGAAGGTATTTGTACCGCAGCAATTTGAAAACCCGGCGAATCCTGCGGTTCACAAAAGCAATACCGGTCTGGAAATTTTGGAGCAGGCAGGAGGAACGATTGACGGATTCTGCTCAGGAATCGGCACGGGCGGCACGATCAGCGGGATCGGTGAGGTATTGCGAAAGAAGAATCCGGGAATAGAGATTTGGGCGGTGGAGCCGGAGCACGCGGCAATTCTGTCCGGAGGTTCCATCGGAACGCATATCCAGATGGGAATCGGTGACGGCGTGATACCGAAAGTGTTGAATCAGCAGATTTATGATGAGGTTTGCATTGTTACAGATGAGGAAGCCATCCAGGCATCAAAGGATCTGGCGGTGAAAGAGGGTATTATGTGCGGGATTTCCAGTGGCACAAATGTGGCGGCGGCAATCCGGCTTGCAAAAAAGCTGGGAAAGGGAAAGACGGTTGTCACTGTATTGCCGGATACGGCGGAGCGGTATTTCTCAACACCGCTGTTTGACAATTAGATCAGAAAGGTCTATAATGCATTCTATTAAGATATATCGCGGGATGGAGCAGTCTGGAAGCTCGTCGGGCTCATAACCCGAAGGTCGTAGGTTCAAATCCTACTCCCGCAACTACAGAAAGCAGTTACGGATACATTGTTCACTGCTTACCTATAAAAACGAACCACTTGGTGGAAAGCTATTTACATCAAGGGTTCTTTTTTTTATACTAATCCTACACATTATGAAACGAGGTTATGAAATGGCAGAGAATACAGCAACAGATAAGCAGACAGCGAATCCGCTCTGGACTAAAAATTTCACGATCATCACAGCTGGAACTGTGGTATCCATGCTTGGAAATGCTATTGCAGGCTTTGCGCTGGGATTGTTGGTGCTTGATTATACAGGCTCCACCTTCCTGTATGCGCTTTACATGGTAATGTACAATGCACCAAAGGTAATCGCGCCGACACTGGCAGGTCCTTTTTTGGACAAGTTTTCGAGGAGAAAAACAATATACACGCTGGACTTTACCAGCGCAGCATTGTACGGTATTTTTGCATGGCTGATCGTGAGCGGATATTTCAACTATGGATTTCTGATTATGGGATGCCTGTTGCTGGGGACGATTGACAGTATTTATCAGGTGGCGTATGACAGCTTTTATCCCATGCTGATCTCAGAGGGAAATTATACGAAAGCATATTCGATTCAAAGCACGCTGGAGAGTCTTACCGTATTTATGGTTCCGGTGTCGGCATTCCTTTATAATATGGTAGGAATAGCACCGCTTTTTTTGATCAATATGGTAAGTTTTTTCATCGCGGCTGTGATGGAAACACAGATTAAGAAAGAGGAAACATATGTAAAAGCGGAAGAAGAAAGCTTCGGTCTGGCGCAGTATAAAAAAACTTTTGTGGAGGGTGTCAGTTACTTAAGGCAGGAGCGCGGTCTAATGATCATTACACTGTATTTTATGGTATCTATGTTTGTCAGCGGAGCTTTTTCCACGATTGTGCTGCCGTATTTCAAAATGAATTTCGACAACGGTGAGTACATCTATATATTTACTATGGGATGGACGATGGTGGGAAGACTGTTGGGCGGAGCGATTCACTATAAAATCCATTACCCGACGCAAAAGAAATTTGCGATTGCACTGACCGTATATATTACATTATCGCTGATAGACGGCTTTTTGCTATATCTTCCGCTCGGTATTATGGTGGTATTCTGCTTTGCGGAGGGCATTCTGGGTGTGACTTCCTATAATATTCGAATTTCAGCGACTCAGAGTTACGTACCCGATGAGCGGAAAGGGCGCTTTAACGGAATCTTCCAGATGGCGACGACACTGGGACTTTTAGCCGGGCAGTTTCTCTCCGGACTGTTGACCGTGTTCGTACCGGAGCGGGCGGTGGTCAGCGGGTTTATGGCATTGAACTTAATTGCTGCGATTGCTCTTATGGGCGGAAACCGCAAGTATGTAAAAGAGATCTACAACCGGCAGGCATAGTTATAGAAAGCATTCTTCTCACGGAAAATCTGTGATATAATCAAAAAAGGATAATGCAGAAAGAGAGGAAATGTAATGACGAATATAGAAAAGTTTATACAGATGGTAAAAGAATCTGATAATATTGTATTTTTCGGTGGAGCAGGGGTGTCCACGGAGAGCGGTATTCCCGATTTCCGCAGTGTGGACGGACTGTATCATCAGAAATACGACGATCCGCCGGAGACAATATTGAGCCATTCCTTCTATATAAAAGAGAAAGAGAAATTCTACCGTTTCTACCGGGACAAAATGCTCTGTCTTACCGCGAAGCCGAATATTACTCATATTAAGCTTGCCGAGCTTGAGACTGCGGGAAAGGTGAAAGCGGTCGTTACACAGAATATTGACGGGTTACATCAGCTGGCGGGAAGCAAGAATGTGTTAGAGCTTCACGGCAGTGTGCACCGAAATTACTGTGAAAAGTGTGGGAAAGGATTTGATGCGGAATATATATTAAATTCATCCACAGAAGTGCCGCTTTGCGATAAGTGTGCTGGCAGCATTAAACCGGATGTTGTGTTATATGAGGAAGGATTAGATTCCCAGACGATCAGGGATGCCATATTCTATATTTCGCATGCGGACATGCTTATCATAGGCGGAACTTCTCTGGCGGTATATCCTGCGGCAGGACTGATTGATTATTACACGGGGAATAAACTGGTTCTCATCAACAAATCCACGACGCCGATGGACGGCAGGGCAGATCTGCTGATCCAGGCAGGGCTTGGGGAAGTATTTGAACAGATTCAGTGATTGCCTGTGTGCAAAATCGTTCCAGTATGGAGGTAGACATGGATAAATATGAGGTAGGCGACGTTGTACGTCTGAAAAAAAAACATCCCTGCGGCAGCAGTGAGTGGGAGGTACTGCGTGTAGGAGCAGATTTCCGGTTGAAATGTATGGGATGTGGTCATCAGATTATGATCGCCAGAAAGCTTGTGGAGAAGAACACAAAAGAAATCAAAAAGCGAACGGAAGACAGAAGGGAATAGGATGATACAGATGGCATCCGGGTCATATGACCCGGATGTTTTTTTTGTGCTCAAATTTCTGGCGGCATGGTGCCTGCTAAATGAGAATTATATACCTATGAAAAGATTATGTGTAGTTAATATATAGATTTACCAAAAACGGAATCTTTTAAATAAGTCAAAATATGGAAATTAACAATCAAAAAATGCGCAAAAAAATACAGGTTCGTCATTGTGTATAAAAAGAAATGAAAAATACTAGGATATTTGCCAATTGTGTGGTGCCCGAATTATGAGATATAATAAAGATACTGAACAAGCGGTTGCGCATAGTTGTAGTAATGTGCGTGAACGGATCAAATTTAAAAGGAGGGGAAGGTAATGAGAGTAAAGGCAAAGCTACGAAATGCTGTATCGCTTATGTTAGCAATCGTAATGTGTCTTGGACTGACTCTGTCTGGCGATTTACAAAATGCATTTGCAGAGGATGTGGTAGCAAGGGCAACAAGCTATCAGGTGGTAGTGACTCCAAGCGCGACGAGCGTAAAGCAAGGCGATACCATAAGCCTTAGTGCCAAAGTTACTAATAATGGTGAGGAAATTACGGATCTAAAATCAGCTGATGTGCAATTATGGTGGTGGGCAGATTCTTGGAACTCTCACACGGATGGCAATAGTGATGCTTCTTTTAGCAATTATGATGAAAATAGCGGTTATTCACTAACGGCTGATGTTACGGTGCCGAGTGTAGGGACATACTATATCGTTGCTGAATTAAAAAAAGGAGATACGTCTCTAGAATCAATATACACTACAGTAACAGTGGCGGAGAGGGAAGTAGATCCGGATGCAGTAGAGTCTGACATCTATGTGGAAAAAATTAACTTACCGGATGATTTTATCGAGGGAGTTGATATTTCTTCTTATGATTCTCTGTGGAACAGCGGTGTTAGATTTTATGACTTTGACGGGAATCAATTGGACTATGGCGGATTCTTTACATTATTAAAAGACAGCGGTGTAAACTATGTCCGGCTTCGCGTATGGAATGATCCTTTTGATGAAGAAGGAAACGGATATGGCGGCGGCAATAACAGTGTGGAGAATGCCAAGAAGATGGGTAAGGCAGCGTCGGATGCAGGATTAAAGGTTCTGATCGATTTCCATTACTCTGACTTCTGGGCAGATCCCGGCAAGCAGCAGGTGCCAAAAGCATGGGCAGGCTACACGGTTGATCAAAGGGCAACGGAAATTGAGAAGTATACATACGACAGCCTAAAAGAATTAATAGAAGCAGGCGTGGACGTCGGTATGGTTCAGGTAGGAAATGAGACGACCAACAGTATCTGTGGAGCAAGTAACTGGGCGGACCGTGCAAAGCTATTTAATGCCGGGTCCAAGGCGGTTCGTCAGATCGCATCGGAAAAAGGAATGGAAATTTTGGTTGCGCTGCATTTTACGAATCCGGAGAGATCTGGAAATTATGCTAATTTTGCAAAAAATTTGAACGATAATAATGTAGACTATGATGTATTTGCATCGTCTTACTATCCGTTCTGGCATGGAACACTGGATAATTTAAAATCGGTTTTATCCAATGTTGCATCAACATATAATAAGAAAGTCATGGTCGCAGAAACTTCATGGGCAACGACACTTGAGGACGGTGACGGACATGAAAATACGATTAAAAGCGGTTCTAATGTGAGTGCGTATGATGTTTCGGTTCAGGGACAGGCAGATGAGATCAGTGCCGTGATCAAGACGATCGCAAATTCGACCAACGGTATCGGTGTATTTTACTGGGAGCCGGCATGGATTCCGGTACAGGTTTACGATGCAAGCGCCGAGAATGCTGCAGCGGTATTGGCACAGAATAAACGGTTGTGGGAAGAGCACGGTTCCGGATGGGCATCGTCCTATGCAGGAGGATATGACCCAGAAGATGCCGGCAAATGGTTTGGCGGATCGGCGGTAGACAATCAGGCGATGTTTGATTTTGAGGGTCATCCGTTGGAATCTTTAAATGTCTGGAAATATGTGAAGACAGGAACCATTACACCGAAAAAAGTAGTCAGTGTTACGGCTGACGGGGTCACGGTAGAGCTTGGAGAAGAGATTACACCGCCGTCATCAGTAGTCGTGAAGTATAATTACGGGAATGACGAAAATGTTTCGGATGTTGTGTGGGATACGGCTGCAATTGCCGCAGCAAAGGAAAAAGGTGCCGGAATCTATACGATTGACGGAACGGTGACGATAGATGAGGAAGAGTATGACGTAACCTTCAAACTTACGATCAAGAGGCAGAACATTCTCGAAGATAAAAACTACAGCTTTGAGAGTGGAAGCACCGGCTGGACAATTACTGATCCGTCGGGAGCTGCTGTACAGATTAAGAATGAAGACCCCAGAAGCGGAGCGAATGCGTTGAAATATAACGGGAAAAATAATACTTTTACCGTAACGCAGACCGTGACACTGGATGCAGGGGAATATACATTTGGTGCATATCTGCAGGGTGGTAATAACGGTTCGAAGGACACCTATGAAATTATTGTGCAGGTAGGTGAGCAGGAATATTCCGCAGATACAGTTCCGCAGGGATGGCAGGTTTGGCAGAATCCTGAGATCAACGGTATTGAAGTTACAGAGGATGGTACAAGCGTTACGGTTGGAATTAGAGTATATGCACAAGGAGGCGCTTGGGGAACCTGGGATGATGTTTATCTCAGTAAGGATAAAAATGCTGTGACATTCACAGATGGCGCAGACCAGACGAAGGTAGTATTTGTAGCAGAAGGAGAGGCAGCAGAGGCTCCGACGGGCTGGACAAAAGACGGATATACATGGAAAGGCTGGGACAAGGAATTCGATAATGTTACCGCAAATATGACGGTAAATGCAGAATGGGAGCCTGTTACCTATACAGTCAGCTATGAGTTAAACGGAGGAGCGAATGCATCAGGAAATCCGTCAAACTATACGATAGAGACGGAAACAGTTACACTTGCAGACGCAACCAGAGAAGGATATACGTTTGCAGGCTGGTACAGCGACGAGGCTTTGACAACAGAGGTGACCGAAATTGCAAAAGGCTCCACAGGAAATGTAACACTTTACGCAAAATGGACCCCGATCACATACACGATCACCTATGAGTTGAACGGGGGAACGAATGCATCGGGAAATCCGGAGAACTATACGGTAGAGACAGAAAACATTACACTTGCAGCGGCGAGCAGAGACGGCTACGTGTTTGAGGGTTGGTATAGTGACGAAGCATTGACAACCAAAGTCACAGCAATTGCAAAAGGCTCCAAAGGAAACATTACACTTTATGCGAAGTGGACAGAGCTGGCGGAGGATACCTATGTCATTACCTATGTATTAGACGGAGGAACGAATGCAGCTGCAAATCCGGCAACGTATAAGGAAACCGACGAGACAATTGTGCTTGAGGCAGCAACGAGAGATGGTTACACATTCGAAGGCTGGTACAGCGATGCAGAATTTACGTCGGAAGTAACGGAGATTGCAACAGGCTCAATTGGAGACATTACGCTTTATGCGAAGTGGACACAGATTGTTGTGGAAACAACCTATAACATTACCTATGTATTAGACGGGGGAACGAATGCATCCGGCAATCCTGCAACCTACAAGGAATCGGATGAGACAATCGTGCTTAAGGATGCAACGAGAGACGGCTACACATTCGAAGGCTGGTACAGTGACGAAGCTTTCACAGACAAAGTGACCGAGATTACAAAAGGTTCAACCGGAGATATCACACTCTATGCAAAGTGGACACAGACCGTTGTGGAAACAACTTACAGCATTACCTATGTGTTAAACGGAGGAACGAATGCATCAGGAAATCCGACGACATATAAGGAATCAGATGAGACAATCGTGCTTAAGGATGCAACGAGAGACGGCCATACATTCGAAGGCTGGTACAGTGACGAAGCTTTCACAGACAAAGTGACGGAGATTGCAAAGGGATCAACCGGAAACAAAACTTTCTATGCAAAGTGGGAAAAGAATGATTCTGGCGACGACAACAAGGATCCGGAAGAAACCGCTGGTACGGTAACGAGTGAGAGCAAAGTGGAAGCTGGTGCGCCGGCAACGAGCATGACAAGTGATGTGGAAGTGCTTCAGAACGCAGTACTTACACAGGA
>JAAUZB010000022.1 GCA_014804775.1 Roseburia sp.
GAAGGTATAAAACCACCTGCATCAGGTAAGGATATACCGGATATTCCTCGATAGCTCAGTCGGTAGAGCACGCGGCTGTTAACCGCGCTGTCGTAGGTTCGAGTCCTACTCGGGGAGTTTTTAGTTATAATAACATAAGATGAAGAATAAAATTTAATATGGCGACTTAGCCAAGTGGTAAGGCGTGGGACTGCAACTCCCTGATCGTCGGTTCAAATCCGTCAGTCGCCTCTTTTTAAGCCCTCAAAACTAACGATTGAGGGCTTATTTTTATATGACAAACTGTTTATAAATCCAAATACCACACGAACTGAATTTCATTTCGGATATCTGCTTCCAAATAATACGCATACATATCTATTTTAGATAACATTGCTCCTTGCTTTTTATAGAAATTGCAGGCCGGAACATTATTATTCTGGCATTCAATGATCATTTGACTATACCCATCGTTTTTGGCACCTGCGATTCCTATGTCTAACAATTTTTGACCAATACCATTATGTTTATATGCATCTGCTACACGAATATCCCATAAAACACAAGCATCATTTCTGCCGGAAAGCATATTTAATCCTTCTGTCCTTCCCACTACTGTCATTGCCCCAATTGGTTTTTCTCCGTCAAATGCCATGTAAAACCTCCAATTGGTAATATCAAATTCTTTTTCATAGTCCATTGCACGCTCATATACACTTAAATCTTTAATATATGGATTGACAGGAATTTCTTCAAGAACTAAACCGCCCAGACCGTTATCAATTCTTTTAACTTTATATTCAGAATGGACATCAACATTCATAGAAACTTTGTCATATAATTCAAAAAAGGATTTATCCACTTCTTCTACAATAATCATTTTCTTAGCCCCCATAGCAAATAGATAAATGAAAATTCTGATAAGACACTTTTTAAAATTATAGCACAACATGAATAGGACATGAAGAATTGATTGAAATGCTTTCACAATATTTAATTAGCTCTTATCTTTGAGATCGTTAAATATTCTTGCTAAGTTGTTGAGAAGTATAGTACAATGTTTGTGCCAAATAGTGTAACAATTTGGAATTTTAGGGGACAAGATATGAAAAGTTTCTTTGCTTATGAGATGCAATATGTAGGAAAGGAACCCATAATTGATACGGTTCAAATAACTCCATTTTGTGAAAAGCATTATTCTCAATACGAGTGCATATACAACAGATGCTTTTATGAGATGCGTAAGGAATTAGATGTTAAACCGTATAACTTTTATTCTAATATTGAGCAGATTAAAGATAGAAGAGATAACATATTTATGCTGATACATAATGAAACTATTATAGGCAGCGTAGGGTGTTATGGTGCGGAAATAGATGATTTGATCGTAAATGAGCAATTTCAGAATAAAGGGTATGGAAAAACATTATTACTATGGGCAATTCATCATATAAGAACATACACTGATGAACCTATAACAATTCACGTAGCTGAATGGAACCAAAATGCTATAAAACTATATATGAAAAATGGCTTTGTGGTTACAAAAAAAGAAAAAGTGAATTGAGTGACAAATATATAATTTACAGGAGAAAACCATATGAAAATAGCAACATATAACATCTGGGACAGTGACATGGGTATGCCTATACGTTTTCGTCAGCTTATCGATGAAATCACCGGAATTAAAGCGGATATTATCTGTTTGCAGGAAGTATCGGACGGTGAAAAACATCATAGTTTTTCAAAGCTTTGCGGATATGATCATTCTCATTGGCAGAGCCAAACAGGGCTTTCCATTCTAAGCAGGTATCCAATTGATAAAACAGCTGATTTTGAATATGGTACGTCCGCTTACATACAGCTGGAGAGCAAAACATTACTTGTCATCAATGTTCATCTGCCGTGGGAAAGAGCATCTGTAAGGGAAAAGGCTATTGTGAATATCGTAGAAAATATCGCAAACATAAAAGCTGACTATACACTTTTAATGGGTGATTTTAACAGTTCTGAAAATTCATCTATTCATCGTTTTCTGACCAATGAGCAATCGCTTTTAGGTGCAGACGCTTATTATTTCGATTTAGCAGAAGTATTTGCCGAGATGAGTGGAACGAAAACATTAGCTACGCTGAATTTTCGTGAAAACCCACGCTGGGGTATAGCTGAGTCAAAGAACACAATTGAATCTAATCAGCGATTTGATTGGATACTATTAAAAAATCCTTATCCTGCTGAATTACCTGAATTAAAGAATTGTATGCTATTCGGTACGGAAATTACAAAAGAAACCAATCTCGCTGCAAGCGACCATTATGGCATAATGGTTGAAATAGAATTTTAATAGAGAAAAGGACAATGGATATTTGGAAGAAATTGTATCAGGATTATTTGGAGGATACCGATCCTGACAAAGATGAAATCTTTACATTGGATGAATATAAAAAGAATGCAGATTTAAGGAACCAGATGGATTATTGTAGTCCGTATGGTTCCTTTTTTTAGATGACTTTTGAATTAAGAAATCAGCCAAAGACAAAAAGAAAGCAGCTTGACAATATTGTCTAATGCTGTTAGACTGTAAGTGTCTAATGATATTAGACAGCATTTTGTAAGAAGGAGAACTTGGGAAAATGGAACTCTACAAGCTGGGGGAAATGGAAGAAAAATTTGCGGAACTGATCTGGGAGCATGTACCTATACGATCGGGGGAACTGACGAAACTTTGTGAAGAAGCATTTTCATGGAAGCGGACAACTACCTATACCATGTTAAAACGGCTCTGTGACCGGGGATTGTTTGTCAATGAAAACGGATTGGTGACAGCGTGTATGAGCCGCGAGGATTTTAAGGGCATCCGAGGAGAACAATTTTTAAAGGAAAATTTTGAAGATTCGCTTCCGCTGTTCGTAGCGTCCTTTGCCCGGAAGCGGAAGCTACGGAAGGATGAAGTCCTGATGCTGAAAAAGTTGATTGATGAATACGAGGAGGAGAATTCATGATTTCAAGCCTGTTTCTTCAGATATTAAACATGAGCCTGACAGGAGCGTTGATGATTTTGGCCGTGCTGATGCTGCGTCTGCTGTTAAAGCGTGTGCCTCGGATTTTTTCCTATGGGCTGTGGGCGGTGGTACTTTTCAGACTGCTGTGTCCGATTTCCTTTGAGAGCGGTTTTTCCCTGTTGGGCGTGCTACATGCGCCGACGGCGGAAACGGGCGTTGTGAAATATATATCAGATACCGCTGGAAATGTAGAAACATTCGGAACGGCACAGACACAGATGGGTCAGGACGGAATTATGTCTGACTTTGAGGCCGGACAGAATACAGTTATGCCGAAACAGGAAACGGGCGTAGGAAAAGGTTCCTTTTCCATGGAAAGTCTTTCCATGGAAACTTTGCATGCTCTCCTTCCTGCCATGGCAATGGTCTGGCTGGCAGGCGTATTTATGATGCTGTTATATGGGATGTTTTCCTACGGCAGACTTTCCTTCCGGCTGCGTACAGCCAAGGAGAATGGGGTAAACGGAGATGCAGCGGAAGACAAAACCGGCGGGCGGATGGCATATATACGGGTGCGTTATACGGATATAGTGTCTACGCCTTTTGTGCTGGGCATTTTGAAACCCTGTATCTATTTGCCCGATGATCTGCCCGAGAAGAATTTGGAATATATCCTGCTCCATGAGCGGATACATATCAGGAGAGGAGATCATTTAACCAGGGTAGCAGCCTATCTTGCTCTGTGCCTGCACTGGTTTAATCCGCTGGTATGGCTCGCCTTTTTCATAAGCGGACGGGACATGGAAATGTCCTGTGATGAAGCAGTCATCCGGAAGATTGGAAATAGGGTCAAGAAAGAGTATTCAACTTCTCTTTTGTCGCTGGCTTATGGGCAGCGGATTACCGCCGGGATACCGCTGGCTTTCGGGGAAGCGGACCCAAAGAGCCGAATAAAAAATGTGCTGCGATATAAAAAGCCTGCTTTCTTGTTGGTGCTGATTGCCTTGTTGGTCTGTGTCCTAGCCGCTGTCTTTCTGTTAGGGAATCCGCGCAAGATTGTACAGGATCAGTTGTTTTATGGAGTGGTTATGGAATCTGAAGAATTTGGCGGCAATGTGGTTTTGGTGCCGCAGCTTGGGGAGATGAGGATTCCGGAGGCGGAAAAGGTCAGCCCCTATATCGAAATAGATTTTAACGGTTTAGAGCCAGGACATTTGGTGCGGATTACCTTTTCCGGCGAAGAAGAGGTGGGAATTTTGGAGACTTATCCAGGACAGTTTTCCAGAGCAGCCGATTCCATTGAGGTGATGGGAGTAGGCTTTGTCATGCAGACCATGCCTGACGGCAAGTATCGTTTTGGGGTGCCTCTTGGCATGGCTGAGGAAACGGAAGCTGGCGATACGCTGCGTATCTATCATTCGGTTCTGGAGGATGGGGCAAATTTACAGGAGAATTATCACATGTATCTGCTGGATTCGCCTGATAAGATCCAGAAAGAGCTGGTGGCGGAGGCCAAGGTCTCTGAGGTCGATTCGGAAAATTATGATATTTGGGTCACTCTGTCCGGTGAAGAGGTAAATACTTTTTTGTCGGAATTTGGCTTCGGCGTATCCTGTGAGTTGGAAAAGGCTGCCGGAAATTCATCGGACAAAACAGAGGAGATCAAAGATCTGAGCCGTGAAATGGTGCTAAGCGGCGAAGTGCCGGATGGGACCTATTGGGTGTATGCCCGTTCCATTAGCCGCAGTGCCCGCTGCTTTGACCGCTATGCGATGACAGGTGGGCTGCCGGACGATGAACCGGTGTTAGTCCCTGCGTTTTCCAATGATTGTGTTTTCTATGTGAATCGGGAGATGGACAGCATTCGTTTTGAAAAAATTGGCTTTGATGAATTTGCAGATTTGGTTACGGATGGCACTGCATGGCTGAATGTACCTGTCCGTTGTGTATTCCGAGATGGGCTTATTACGGAAGCGTCTCTGATGAGTTCTTATCTCGGTCAGGGAATCTCTTATCAGGCGATATCCTCAAATGGATTCAGCTGGATTGAGGATGTGTGCCGGATGAAGAAGGATAAGACCTTGGATGAAATACTGACGGAATTCTATAAGTTGATACGGACGGAAGAGGCGGATGTTTCCGATGTGCCGGGCATAGAACGCATCGAAATTTATTTGGGCAATGTCGGAGACGGGGACAGCGGCGTGGTACTCATCTATGACGTGGATGGAAATCTGCTGCACATAGAAGACACATTTTATGCCCAGACCGGATGCAATAACGTGTATGTGGGCGAACTGGACGGAACGTCTTATCTCATGAGCATGCATATAGAAGACCGGGAGGATTACGGAGAATACCAGTATCAGGTGTTCCGCTTAGGAGAAGCCGGAGAACTGCGGCAGATTGCCGGTTCGGATTTCCAGTGGGGGGAATCCATCCACTATGACAATGGGCTGTTTCACCAGTGGGCGGACAATTTGGAGTATTATCTGTCCGGCAGCCATCTGCTTTTGACCTCTCAGGACGGAGAAATGCGCACGGATGCCGTTTCCGAGGCGGATAAGTACAATTACGAAACGTTGCACAGATAATAGGTTGAAAATTAAGGGGCGATTATCTCGCCCCTTTGTTTTTCTATAAGCATCTTTCCGCTAAAATAACAGAATCAGATACATTGCTTGTAGTTTCTTTCAATATCACAAACATATTCTTTAACCAGAAATGTTCTGCCTGTGGGTTACCTTTTACCCATGCTAATCTAATAGAAATAAATCCTTTCTGCTTTAGATAATCACATAATTCAGAAATGATCTCTGATCCTATACCTCTTTTCTGTATTGTCACGCTTGTCATAAAAAAGCCTATATATGCGATTTTCTGCTCTGGGTATCCGTCTATTAAATCCATAACTGCAATTAAATTTCCTTCTTTATAAAATCCAATATAAAACTTGTCATCAATTTTGGTATTTGGCGGAAGAGCAGTCATGTCTTTTTTGATACTTTCCTCTGTAACCATTGGAGGACAATACTCATAATATAATTTGTTTTCGCAGCATAAATTAAGGATATCTTGAATATCACTATTTCTAAGTCTTTTTACGACATATTTACTTGATAATTCTTTAATATCCATTTTGCACCTCCAGGACTTCTGATTGTGATTTATGCTTCTTCCAAGAATTGTATCAAATCTTTAATTTTACCTAAATTATCATACTTCTGTTTTAATGTCAATATTTTCGAATTTGCAGAAATTAGGTTGTATTCTAGCTATAATTTGTGTATACTATATTTAATAAACCAAAAGCGAGGTATATATAAAATGACAGTAGATACAAATACAATGATTTCCATCACAGAGGCAAATCAGAATTTTTCTAAAGTTGCAAGATTGGTCGATGAACATGGAACGGCTGTAATCTTAAAAAACAACACACCCAGGTATCTTGTGATTGATTTCAGTGGGGCAGAAAAACTTTTTCAAGGTAAAAACGAAAGAATAGCGGATACAGAAGATGTACTTTCCATATCAGAACGCTTAATACAGCAAAATAGGGAAGCGTATGAGGTACTTGCTAAATGATAAAATGAAGATTAAAATACCCATTACATAAGCGTTGCTTGTGTAACGGGTATTTTTCGTTCTACAATGTTTGCCCCTGTAAGTTGTCCATTAGGGCAAAACAAAGGAAAATATATTTGCTACTGCATCAACTGATAAATGATGATTATGATCCAGAAGATAAAATAAAGGATCATTCCAACATTCAAGATTGTGCTGGAAAAGCGCTGTCCTTTGGGGATTCTGACTTCACCCGCTTCTAAGCGTATCTGCTTTATCTTTACGATGAAAAGAACAATACCTGCAATGACAAGTCCCAGCAAAACAAAACAATAAATCATATAAACCATAAGCTGAGGTAAATGAGTCATCATATAAGCTGTCATGATCTCCGGATCGTTGGAAGCTTCCATCAGTGCATTATAATCGATCAGCTTTAAGACCAGAACACCTAAAACGGAACCCATAAAGTTTATGATCATATGTAAAAGAATCGTGTAACGGATGGTTCCAGTTTTAACATAAACAAATCCAAAAATCACGCCAAGTATAAAAGCATATGCAAACTGATTCAGATTTCCGTGAAAAAGACCAAACATCAGACCGGAAAAAAGAATTGCAGTTCCTTCTCCGTATTTTACAACACGGTCGATCAAGAGCTTACGGAAAATCATCTCCTCGTAAATAGGAGCAAGCAGCACCATAATGATTATGTTGATCCATAAACTTGTGCTGGTGGAGAGATCAAGCATCTCGTTTGTGACAGGACTTCCTTTAAAAACACTTATGATCTGCGTGATAAATATACCGATAAAGTTGCTTATATACATACCTGCCACACAGATGATAAATGCGATCAGCCACTGTCCGACCGGCATTTTTTTCTTTTCAATCTGCTTTGCCGGAACAAATTTGTGTATCAAAAACATCATGAGAGGCATAGAGATGACATACGTGGGGATCATTCCGATCAGCAGAGAATAATTTATATTTGAGAATAAATCCGGGTTAATTGCATTAACAATCAAAGCAGCGATAGATTGTACTGCATAAAATATCAAAGTACCGAAGAAAAACATAAGTCCCAGTTTGGAAAAGTGACGGCGTGCCGTTTTTTTTGCATCTTCCGACATAGGTGCCGAATTGTCCGATGCAGGTTCGTTTGGTGAAAATTGATGATCCATAGAAACTCCTTTCAGCATAAAAAAATTTAGTATAATATTGCATCAAAATAATTATATAAATGTCACATAGACTTATCAACCCCAATTTTAATGAATGGCAAAAAAGTACTTGACCTGTCGTAGTAATTATGATATAACTACTTTATCAGACGTAGTACTTCTGATGGAGTAATTTGAGAAGACTTCGGAGTGAGGAGGTGGAGTTCAATTGATCGGCAGTGATGTCATGCGCGGCTATAATGATCTCATGATTTTGTCTTTGCTTTTAAAAAATGACTCTTACGGTTATGAAATTTCAAGAAAAATTCGGGAAATTTCGGATGAAAAGTATGTAATGAAGGAAACGACCCTGTATTCGGCGTTTACCAGACTGGAAAAAGCAGGATATATCAGTGCCTATTTTGGAACAGAGACCAACGGGAAGCAGAGAACTTATTATAAAATTACCGGATCAGGCGAGGAATTTTATTATGAAAAGTGCAAAGAATGGAAGCTTGTAGAGGAAGTTGTGAATCGGTTTATCAAAGAATAAAGGAGAATGTTATGGAAACAATTTTATCTTATTTGGACAATATGTTTTCACATATGCCAAAAACACCGGAAGTTTTGCGTGCCAAGAAAGAACTTGGCGCAATGATGGAGGATAAATACAACCAATTAGTTTCCGAAGGGAAAAAGGAAAATGAAGCAGTAGGTATTGTAATCTCAGAGTTCGGAGATTTGGAGGAATTGGCAGAAAGTCTTGGATTGAAAAGCCAAGCAGAAGAAGGAATGGGGATCAAATCAGAGACGTGCGTGAAAACTGTGAACATGGAAGAGGCGGAGGCATATCTGGAGACCTCTAAAAATACGATCAAATGGATCGCACTCGGAGTAGCGCTTTGCATCTGCAGCCCGACGTTGCTGTTTTTTTGGGGAGGCTTGGAATCTAAAGTGAGTGAGGCAGCTATTGTATGTTTTGGTTTGATTCCACTGTTTGTCATGGTTGGTATTGCAGTTGGGTTGTTTATCTACAACGGAACAAAGATGGAGCGGTTTGAATATCTCGAAAAGGAACCGATTTGGATTGATTCTGCTCTGGAAAAAAAGCTGCGCCAGATGGAGATAGAAGAAAATCCCGCGGCAACTGTCAAATTGATTGTCGGGATCATGTTTTGTATCTTTTCTGTAATCCCATTGCTTATATTGGGAAGTATAACGGACAGTGATTTCATGTGTTCTATGGCAATGATATTTTTGCTGTTCTGTGTCGCAGTGGGAGTTTTCTTCATCATTGTGGGTACCAACAGAAGGGAGTGTATCAAAAAACTTCTCCAAGAGGGTGATTATACCAAAAAGAATAAAAAGGCCGGAAAACTCATCGATGTTGTTGCAGGAATTTATTGGACGGTTATGGTGGCAGTATATCTTGGATGGAGTTTTTACACGATGCAGTGGGGAATCACATGGATTATATGGCCGGTAGCCGGCGTACTGTTCGGAGCGATAGCGGTTATCTGCAAGGCAGTCAGTCAATCGGCGGAATAAAAGAGATACATGTTTTAAGGAAAATGGCTGTGCAAATGGTTTTAAGAAAAGATCATTTGTACAGCTTTTTTTCGTTCAGTGCAACAAAATACTGTGATATAGTGACTTATATAAAAGAAGTAACTATTCTGAAGAGTTACAAAAAAGGGCGACAGCTTTTGAAAAACGAGGTAAGGCATGGATAATTATTTGCAACAGGTCAAACAGGCAAAGCAGGGAGATGCGGA
The DNA here is from genome assembly GCA_014804775.1 of Roseburia sp. GTDB lineage: Bacteria > Bacillota > Clostridia > Lachnospirales > Lachnospiraceae > Roseburia. The sequence continues at coordinate 9,487 of JAAUZB010000022.1, forward strand.
AGCGTTTGCCAGACTTTATGGAGACATTTATGAGAATATGTATCGCTTTGCATTGTATACACTGCGAAACACGGCAGACGCAGAGGATGTCGTGAGTGAAGCTGTGATAGATGCATTTGCATCAATCCGAAAGCTACGTTCAGAGCAGGCATTTAAAAGCTGGATATTCCGGATTTTGTCCAACAAATGTAAAGACAAGCTGAAAGAATACAGCAGAAAGACGATGGAGCTTGATGAGATCGTAATGAACTGCAGCTATAAGGAAGGTCCCGAGGAAGCGGCAATTACGCGAAAACTGTTTTTTGAATTGGCCGATGAAGAACGTCTTATCATCGGTATGCATTTGTTTTGCGGTTATAAGAGCAGAGAGATTGCAGAGTTGTTACATATGAACGAAAATACGGTCCGTTCTAAGGAGAGTCGAGGTCTCAGAAAAATGGCAGGGAAAATGGAGGTGCAGTCATGACAGAACAGGAAATAATGGAAAAAATCAAGGTTTCTGCGGATCAGATCGAAATCCCGGAGGAGCTACGCCCAGAACGTATGAAAGAAAAATTAGAGCAGACAGACAGGAAGAACGGAAAAGGAAAGATCAGAGATATCTTTGTCCGTCATGGCAGCATGCGTGTCGCAGCGGCACTGCTTGTATGCGGTTTGGGGGCATTTGCCGTATACGGTGGATTGAATGGTATGCGTGACAGCGTAGATCAGAATATCCAAATTGCAGAAGGCAAGGAAGAGAGTGAGTATAATGCTGCAAAGCAGACGGCCGGCGTAACAGGAAGCAGTTCTGACCACACAGAGACGGATACTGACAGCGAGCTGGCGAAGAAAGAGCCGAAGCAGGATGCGGGGGAACTGTATGTTGTCGCAAAGGATTACGGACAGGTTTACGATGTTCTGGAAGACTATTACGGTACAGATTATATTTATAATGGAAGCCGCTTTTCTACGGATGATGCCATTTCAGAGGCGTCCGATTTGTCGTCAACCTATGGACCAATGGCCGAACCCAGCTCCTCGGCGTCGGAGCAGGTCAATGCCATCATAAAAGAATCTGCAAAAAATTCGGAAGAAAAATTTTCTGACACAAATGTTCAGACTGAGGGTGTAGATGAAAGTGATATCATAAAGACAGACGGCTCTTATATCTATGTAGCCGATGGCAGCAGTGTAAATATTGTCGGCGTACATACCGATAAAATGGAGAAAGTGGGTTTGATCTCTGTTGCGCTGGACAATGCTAATGACCGCATTGTGGAGATGTATGTGGAGGGAGACTGTCTCAATCTGATCGTCCAGAAGACTCAGACGAGACTGAAGGAGGAATATAAACCTCTGGAGACTGATGTCGAAATTAAGAAGAGTGCTTCAGGTGTCATTGCTCTGGATGAGAGAGATTCCTACTATATAGATACGAACATGGTAACAGAATTGCAGACCTACGATATCAGCGACCGTGCCCGGCCCGTGCTGAAGGGAACCGTGACGCAGGACGGATATTATAACACTTCCAGAAAAATTGGAAATGTCATATACCTTTTTACCGGGAATTCGATAAAGCTTCCGCAGCTTACCAGAGGTGATGCCGTGATAAGTGAAAATGCAGGAGGATGGATTCCGCTTGTAAATGGAAGTGCGATTGCTGCCGACTGTATTTATCTTCCGCAGCAGGGAAGTCAGGGATTGGTGGTTTCCTCCGTTGATGTGGATCACCCGGATCAGATTGTGGATAACACACTGATTGTCAACGATTATGTGAATATTTATGTGAGCACAAAAGCTCTCTATCTTTACAGCAGCAATTATGATGATACGACGCAGATTGCGAAATTTGCGTTGGATGGAGGTACGATCCAGGCCGTGGGGGCAGTATCAGTGCCCGGACAGATCAGGGATACATTTGCGATCAATGAGTATCAGGGTAAGCTGCGTGTGCTTACAACCAACTGGGGCAGCAGTATTGAAAACGGTTTGTACCTTTATGATGAGAAACTGGATTTAACCGGAAAACTGGGCGGCATTGCTCCCGGAGAACAGATTTATGCGGCGAGATATTTTGGAAATACAGCATATTTTATCACTTACCGCAATACAGATCCTCTTTTTGCGGTGGATCTGACTGACGAGACGAATCCGACTGTTTTATCAGAATTGGAGATCACCGGATTTTCCGAATACCTTCATTTCTGGGGAAAGGATAAGCTGGTGGGAATCGGTTATGAAACAGATCCCGACAACGGAGTGCAAGAAGGAATTAAGCTTGTCATGTTTGACATTTCGAATCCTGCCAAACTTGCCACGGCGGGCACATGTGTGATTGAAAATATTGAATACAGTCCGGCACTCTACGATTATAAATGCGTGCTTGTCGATGAAAGCGAAAATCTGATCGGTTTCGCGGCAGAAAGTTTCGGACGGCAGGGAAAGACCAGCTATCTGCTTTTTGAATGGGAAAACGGAAGCTTTCAGAATCTTATGACGGATACTTTAAACGGAAGTGAGGATATCAGCCAGTACAGAGGCATTTATATCGGGGATCGGTTCTATCTGGCGGGAACGAAAAGCATTACATCCTATGACAGGAAAAATAATTATCGGCGGATACAGAATTTAGATTTATAAAAAATAAGGCGCGTTTTGCGCCTTATTTTTTATGAAAAACTATTTTACAATTACTTTTACAAATTTCTTTTTTCCACGCTTTACCACAAGCCCTTCTGTTCCGAAGGAGTCTGCAGTATACATGGTTTTGATATCAGTCAGTTTGACGTCAGCGACAGAGACACCGCCCTGTTCTACGGCACGGCGTGCGTCTGAGCGGGACGGTGCAAGCCCTGCTTTGACGAGAAGCGCGAGGATGTCAAGTCCACCGTCTGCAAAATCTGCAGCGGAAAGCTCGACCGTCGGCATATGGGCAGAGTCACCGCCGCCTGCAAACAGTGCATGAGAGGCTTCTCTTGCCTTAGAGGCTTCCTCCTCACCGTGGATCAGCTTTGTAAGCTCAAAAGCAAGAATTTCTTTTGCCTGGTTAAGCTGCGCTCCTTCCCAACTGTCCATCGCATCGATTTCTTCCAGCGGAAGGAAGGTCAGCATGCGGATACATTTTAATACATCAAGGTCGGAAACATTTCTCCAGTACTGGAAGAAATCAAAGGGTGAGGTCTTATTCGGATCGAGCCATACAGCGCCGGACTGCGTTTTTCCCATTTTCTTTCCTTCGGAGTTCAGCAGCAGATTGATGGTCATAGCATAAGCGTCTTTGCCCAGCTTGCGTCGGATCAGTTCGGTACCGCCGAGCATATTGCTCCACTGGTCGTCGCCGCCAAACTGCATGTTGCATCCGTAATTCTGAAACAGATTGTAGAAATCGTAGCTCTGCATGATCATGTAGTTGAACTCTAAAAAGCTCAGTCCTTTTTCCATGCGCTGTTTATAGCATTCTGCGGTCAACATGCGGTTCACGGAGAAATGGGCACCCACTTCACGCAATACATCAATGTAATTCAAGTCCATCAGCCAGTCCGCATTATTTACCATGAGAGCCTTGCCGTCGGAAAAGTCGATGAAACGGCTCATCTGTTTTTTGAAGCAGTCGCAGTTATGCTGAATTGTTTCCGGAGTCATCATCTGGCGCATATCGGTGCGTCCGGATGGATCTCCGATCATAGCGGTTCCTCCGCCGATCAGAGCGATCGGCTTGTTGCCGGCCTGCTGAAGACGCTTCATGAGACAGAGAGCCATGAAGTGCCCTACATGAAGGCTGTCTGCAGTCGGGTCGAAACCGATATAAAAAGTAGCTTTTCCGTTGTTAATGAGATCTTTGATTTCGGCCTCATCTGTTACCTGAGCGATAAGACCGCGTGCAACTAATTCATCGTATAATGTCATAGTAAACTTCCTTTCTAATCCTGAACAACAATTTCTTTGTAGAATTCGGTATAATCGGTCCGTTTTTCCTTGGTGAACTGGATCGCAGTTCTGGGATGCTGGTTTAAAAGACCTGTCATCAGATACTGTAGATCATATCCCCATACAATGCCTTCCGCCGGAAGCTTGCTCATATATTTTTCAATGAACTGGATCGCCGGATAAACGTTATATTTGGGGTTGCGCAAAAATCCGAGCAGCAGTTCCATAGCACAGTTGCCTGCGCCTCTTCCCATAGAGGCATAGGTTCCGTCCAGATAATCTACGCCGTCGCCTACCGCTTCGATCGTATTGGCGAAGGCAAGCTGCTGGTTATTGTGCGCATGGATGCCTACCTTTTTGCCATATTTTGCCGCAAACTCAAGAAATGTGTCTGCAATACGGGCAATCTGCTCCGGATAGAGAGCGCCGAAGCTGTCAACGATATAGAGAACATTGACAGGAGACTGACCCAGAATGTCAAGCGCTACCTTGAGATCGCTTTCCTGTGAGTTGGAGATCGCCATAATGTTGCAGCTGGTTTCATAGCCTTTATTCACCGCATCCTCGATCATGTGTACGGCAGCAGGAATAGTATTCAGATATGTCGCAACACGGATCAGATCGATGGGACTGTCTGAGCGGTTTAGGATATCGGTTTTGTAATCGCATCTTCCCACATCCGCCATGATCGCAATTTTAAGATCGGTGGCGTTTTCACCGACAATGTCGCGAATATCTTCATCCCGGCAGAACTTCCATTTTCCAAATTTGCTTTCATCGAACATATCACGCGATGCCTTATAGCCAAACTCCATATAGTCTACGCCTGCTTTTAAGTTCGTCAGATACAGGGCCTTTACAAATTCATCCATAAAAAAGAAGTCATTTACCAGACCGCCGTCCCGGAGAGTTGCATCTACCACCTTGACATCGGAGCGATAGTTCATAAGATTGGATATTTCTTTCATTTTTATCAGTTCCTTTCTGTTAGTGAGTTGTTTTGTGGCAATAAAAAAGCCCTTCCGGTCAAAAACCGAAAAGGACGATATCTCGTGTTACCACCTTTTTTCGCAGACAGCTCACGCCGCCCGCCTCTGCGAGTGTCCGACAACACTCCGGCGCAGTTAACGCGCGCCACTGCGTCACAGCCTACTAACGGCAACAGCCGTATTCGGTGTGAAGCTCGGGGATGTATTCGTAATAAGATTCCTGTGCACCTCTCATCAGCCGGTTACTTTCTGTACATTCCACTTATTCTTACTTCTTCCCGTCAAAGCTTTTTTCTTGTTAGAATTAAAGACATTATAGGCATGTATATTCGCATTTGTCAACTATAAAATTTTATCTTCCCGTATAAAATCTCGCCTTTTTTTCAATAATAGCTAATAAAATAATAAAGAAATGAGGTAGAAAAATGGTATTGACGGAAAAAGAAACTGCTGCGATCAAAGATTTACAGACACAGGAACAGACCTGCATTGAAAAATACGGAAAATATGCCGATGAGGCAAAGGACCCGGTTTTGAGAAATCTGTTTGAAGACCTGCAGAAAAAAGAGCGCACACATTACGATTCCCTTGGACAGGTATTAAACGGAACTGTTCCCTCATGCAATTGCAATGACAGCGACGGCAGACAGTACAACCCGACTGCGACTTATGACGCTATGAACAATTCCAGTGCCAAAAAATCAGACTGTTTTTTGGCGACCGACTGCATCGGGACAGAGAAGCTTGTATCTTCCGAATACAATTCCGATGTATTTGTGTTTGGTGATGCAGATGTACGCAAGCTGCTTGCCGATATTCAGATAGAGGAGCAGAACCATGCGGAGATGCTGTACAAGTATAAGACGGTAAACGGAATGTCTTAAAGAAGGAAAAAGCGGCGGAATATACCTGAAAAAAGGTAATTCTGCCGTTTTTTGTAAGAGGAAAATTGCTTTTCTGTATAAAAAATGGTAACATAGCAATGTATTTGTTGTGAGAACGATCTGTTCGGGGGTAGTGCCATGAAGAAAAGGAACGCTCAAGCGGCGGTCGCAATCCTGTTTGTATCCGTATTGTCTGTGATGGCAATGACAGGCGGAAATATGGAGCAGGGAGAGTTGCGCCAATTGCAGACTGCCATGCGGAATTTGAGAAGGGCAGACAATCTTCAGTATACATACAGCAGCACAAACTCGTATGCAGGAGAGATCAGTATCATGCAGGCAGATGTCTGGGCGGATTTGTTGACGGGCAGCTGGGCAGCAGAATATTACACAATAGATACTGACGGGACAAGACTTTTTTTGAGAGAGTTCTGTGACGGAACGACAACATATACTTATATTGACTGGAGCGGAGAGTGGTCGGCACAGGCGGATCAAAAGGAAACGGATGTACCGTTTCTGGAAGGGATCATCATGCTGAATTACAGTGAAGCGGATATTGTTGATTTCAAATGTGAGGATGAAGGCGGGATAAAGAAAATTTCCTACGGATTTACACCGGAATATCTGATGAGATATCAGCAGATCGAGGACGCTACGGCAATGTATGAGATAGATGCGGACGGCATGCTCCGCACTGGAAGCGCGCTGATTTTTATGACACAGCCGGCGGCCAGAAGTCTCATCACGATTCAGATCAGGAACTATAATGCGGATATGATTTTGGACAAAATTGAGCAGTATGAGTCAGAAGTGATATAAAAAAGATTGACAACGAAATTGGAAAATGATAATATACCTACTAAACAGATAGGTAATGGGGAGCGGCGGCTTCCCATTTTTACTACGTTATTTCGATCATGTTGCAGAGAGGAGAAAAGGATGCAGATTCGGACAGAGAGACTGGTTGAGGAGTTTCAAGAGCTGGTTTCCGTTGACAGTGTAAGCTATCGCGAGCGCGATATGGCAGATCTTCTAAAGGATAAGCTTGGAATGCTTGGGATTGATGCCATTGAGGACAATGCGGGAGAACATTGCGGGGGAAATGCCGGAAATATTTACGGTGTCTGGAAGGGTACGCTGCCGGGCGCGCCAATCCTTTTTTCGGCACACATGGATACGGTGGAACCCGGGATTGGAAAAAAAGCGATCCTGCAGGAGGACGGACGTATCACCAGTGATGGAACGACGGTTTTGGGATCAGATGACGCGGCAGGAATAGCAGAAATTCTGGAAGCCATTCGAAGCATTCAGGAACAGAATATACCGCATCGGGACATAGAAGTGCTGTTTCCTGTTGCGGAGGAAGTCTATGGAAGGGGAAGCCATGTTTTCGATTATTCCTGTATACAGGCAAAGGAAGCCTATGTGCTGGATTTAAGCGGCGCGGTAGGGACGGCGTCCCTGCAGGAGCCGACACTGATCCCTTTTACCGTGGAGATACAGGGAAAGGCGTCTCATGCGGGTTTTGCACCGGAAGAAGGCATTCACGCTATCGCGATAGCGGCTGATGCCATTGGGCAGATCGAGCAGGGAAGGATCGGTGAGGACACCACGGTAAATATCGGAAAAATTTCCGGAGGAACTGCTACAAATATTGTACCGGAGCACGTTATTATGAGAGGAGAGATCCGAAGCTATGAGCACAGGAAGGCGATTGAGATGGTAGAAAAAGTCGCAAGGATCATAGAGGAGACGGCAAAAGCTCATGGCGGCAGCAGCAACATGACATATGATGTGCATTTACATGCATATAAGATAGAAGAGACAGAGCCGGTGGTAAAGCGTTTTGAAAAGGTCTGTCAGGAACTTGGCATTGAAAGCAGGCTGACCCGGACATTCGGCGGAAGTGACAACAATAGCTTCCTGCAGCATGGGATACGGGGGATCGTTCTTGCCTGCGGCATGAATCAGGTACATACTACAGATGAGTATACTACGGTAGAAGAGCTGAAAAGGAGTGCCTCTATCGTGGCAAAATTAATGACGAGCGAGGAGTGAGGAGAGATATGAAAAATCCTCTTAATTATCAGACAACAGAATATGACTGCGGTCCGACAACGATGATGAACGCCATCAGCTTCCTATTTAAAAGGGAGGAGATATTGCCGGATATCACCAAGAGTATTATGCAGTACTGTCTGGATGGTTACAACCGGAAAGGGGAAGCGTACAAGAGCGGAACGACGGATATGGCAATGAATTTTCTTTCTCATTGGCTGAATCAGTTTGGGAAAGTTCGGAAATTTCCCATTCTGACGGAAAATCTGAGCGGTGAGCAGGTGTATATCGACGACAGCTCAAAGGTACTGGAATGTCTGTATCAGAAGGGGGTTGTGGTGGCGAAGGTGATGCTTGGATGCTGGCATTATGTACTGCTGACCGGCATAGACGGAGAGTATATCGAGTTATTTGATCCTTATTACAGGCAGCGCTCTTTTGGTACGGAAGGGATAGAAATGATCTGGGATGAGCCGAAGAAATATAACCGCAGGGTACATAGAGATGTGTTAAACAGCACCGGAAAAGGGAATTATGCACTTGGAAAAACAGAATGCCGGCAGTGTGTACTGCTTTACAATACCAATACACGGCAGACGATGGATCAGATTGAATATATTATCTGAAAAGTGGAGTGATCATGGAAGAGACAATTTTAGAGTTAAAAGGGCTAAAGAAAAGCTTTGGGGAGACAGGCGTCTTAAAAGGGATTGATATTGACATCGCAAGAGGCGAATTTATAACACTGCTTGGTTCTTCCGGCTGTGGAAAGACGACGACTCTGCGGATCATTGCGGGACTTGAGGAGCCGGACGAGGGCAAGGTGGTCCTGAATGGGAAAGATATTACCGCTCTTGAACCGAATCAGCGGAATGTTAATACCGTATTCCAGAGCTATGCGCTGTTTCCCTATATGAATGTGGAAAAAAATATTGGCTATGGCTTGAAAATAAAGAAAGTTCCCAAGGAAGAAATCAAAAGCCGCGTGGAAGAAATGCTGAAAATGGTACAGCTTGAAGGTTATGGGAAAAGAAAACCGGAGGAACTTTCCGGAGGTCAGAGGCAGCGGGTGGCAATTGCAAGGGCAGTGATCAACAGACCGGAAGTCCTCTTGCTGGATGAGCCGCTGGGAGCTTTGGATTTGAAGCTGAGGCGGCAGATGCAGCAGGAACTGAAAAAGCTGCAGAAAAAGCTTGGGATCACATTTATCTACATCACGCATGATCAGGAAGAGGCGATCAACATGTCCGACCGTATTGTGGTCATGCGTGACGGAGTGTTTGAACAGATTGGAACTCCAAACGATATCTATTACCGCCCAAAAACAAGTTACGTGGCAGATTTTGTCGGAAATGCAAACATTTATCGCGAAAACGGCAAGGTATATGCCATACGCAGTGAGAATATTCTGCTTGGGGACGAACCGGAATGCCGGTTGGATGCCACCGTCGAGGAGAAGAGCTTTGCCGGAGGTCAGCTTCGCATTACATTCCGTCTGCCGGACGGACAACAGGTGATCGCCAGCCGTTACGGTATTGACTATGATATTGCAACCGGAGTCAGTCGGAAAATTGGCTGGGCGGCTTCCGATGCAGTGGAGGTGTTGGACAATGGCATCTAAAAAAATAAAAAACTGCTCCTGGGTGCTGCTGATCCCTATTTATCTGTTTACTCTTATTTTTGTCTTTGCACCGCTAGTGTACATGGTGATCCTGAGCTTTATGGGCAGGGCAGAGGTATGGGGATTTGTGCCGGAGTTTACAGTGGATAACTATAAGAGAATTTTGGAGCCGCTGTATCTGAATACTTTTGTGGATTCTCTCAAGCTGGCATTTTCTTCTACGGCAGCTATTATTCTGATCGGATATCCTTTTGGATATTTTATGGCGAGGATGCCTTTAATATGGAAGAAACGGATGATGGTTCTGCTGATGATCCCGTTCTGGACCAGCAGCCTGATCCGGTTGAATGGGTGGATCATCGTATTTCGAAGCAACGGTGTGCTGGACAAAATTCTGATGACACTGCATATTACGGAAAAACCGCTGAAGCTTTTGTATTCCTACCCGGCAGTGTTGGTGGGAATGATCTATGCTCTGGTCCCGTTTATGATCCTCTCGGTTTATTCCAGTGCGGAGAAGATGGACTGGTCGCTGGTGGAGGCGGCGAGGGACTTAGGAGCCGGGCGGCTGCAGGCTTTTGTATCCGTTACACTGGTGCATACGCTGCCGGGGCTTTTGTCGGGAATTATCCTGACATTTATTCCGTCCATGGGTCTCTTTTTTATCGCAGATATCCTCGGAGGCAACAAAATCGTGCTGGTGGGAAGCGTCATACAGGAGCAGCTGACCAAGGGAAGAAATCTGCCGTTTGCGGCGGCGCTGTCAGTGGTGCTTTTAGTGCTCACCTCACTCTTTATCGGTCTGTACAGGAAAATTACCCATAGCGGAGAACTGGAGGGGATCTACTGATGAAGATGAAATCAAAGGCACCATGGATTTATGTAGCGGCGATCACAGTGATCACCTACATCCCGATTGTTCTCACGGTAATTTACTCCTTTAACGAATCCAAGATCACATCGGTCTGGGAAGGTTTTTCACTGAAATGGTATGATGAATTATTCCGCGATAACGATATGGCAGAGGCACTTTTAAACAGTATTGTCTTGGCGGGTCTAAGCTGCCTGTCCGCAGTAGTGATCGGTACTACGGGGGCAATAGGCATGCAGAGAAAGCCAAGCCGGTTTAATGGAGTGGTTTCCTACATTTCGCTGATGCCGCTAATGATCCCGGAAATCATTTTGGGTATGGTGTTTCTGGCTGCGTTTTCGTTTATGCAGCTTCCGTTCGGCATGCTGACTCTTGTCATTGCGCACACGGCATTCTGTGTACCCTATGTCTTTATGACAGTGCGGGCGAGGCTTGCCGGAATGGATAAATCCATAGAAGAAGCGGCGAGGGATTTGGGAGCATCGGGTGTGCAGGTTTTTTTTGATATCACGCTTCCGGCGATCCTTCCGGCAATTTGGTCGGGAGTACTTTTGTCCTTTGCAATGTCTTTTGACGATGTGGTCATCAGTATTTTTGTGACAGGAGCGAAGGTCAACACACTGCCGATCAAGATATATACCAGAATGAAGACCGGCGTTACACCGGAAATCAATGCGCTGGCAACTGTGATGCTGGCGGTAACAATCGTGATTCTCCTGCTTGGCAATCTGCTTGGCAGACAAAGAACATATACAGAATAAGGAGGAAGTAAAGGAATGAAAAAGTATGCAGCATTATTATTGAGTCTTACCGTAGCCTTATCCGCAGGATTGACGGGCTGCGGCGGTGGAAATGGAAACGGAAGCGCCGGTCAAAGCGGTGAGGGCAGCGGTCTGGAAGGTATGGAGCTGAATTTATATACCTGGGACGGCATGTTCCCGCAGGAGGTTCTGAACGGTTTTGAGGAGCAGACAGGGGTAAAGATCAATTACTCTAATTTTGATTATGATGAGGACATGCTTGCAAAACTGGAGGAGACCAAGGGTGGAGATTATGATTTCGTCATTGCTGACGACTATATTCTGGAGTTGATCAATAATGAAGGTCTTGCACAGAAGCTTGACACATCCAGAATTTCCAATTGGGACAATATCAATCCGGTATTTCAGGGACAGTTCTACGATCCGCAGGATGAATTTACGGTTCCCTACGGTGCAGGTATTCCGTTGATCGTCTATGACCCGGCATTGGTGGATATCGATATTAAGGGGTATTCCGATCTGTGGGATGCATCACTGGAGGATAATGTTGCGTTGATCGCAAATTACCGTGTGATCAACGGTATCACATTAAAGACTATGGGAGAATCTTTCAACACCAATGATCTGGATACGATCCAGGCGGCGGGAGACAAGTTGCTGGAGCTGGCGTCAAATGTGCGCGTGATCAACGACTCAAATACACAGGACTATCTGGTGAGTGGAGAGGTTGCAGCAGCATTTTTGTATACATCGCAGGTGTTTGAGGCGCTGAAAGCCAGAGAGGACCTGGAAGTAGTGTACCCGAAGGAAGGACTTGGATTCGGTATTATGGCAGGGTTCATTCCCTCTGATGCGCCGAATGCAGATGCTGCCTATGCGTTTGTCAATTATCTGTTGGAACCCGAGGTATCGGCAAAGTGCTTTGAGTATATCGGATATTACTGCACCAATAAGGCGGCCGAGGAGTACATTTCGGATGAAATGAAAGAGTTTATCATTCTGCCGGAGGATGCGGCGGAAGGGGAGATCATTCAGAATATTTCCCAGGAAGCGGAGGATCTGCACAGCGAGATATGGAATCAGTTTAAGAATACCTGTGACTAATGGAAAGACTATGTTTTTTGACAAAAAATAACATATGATGCAAAAATGATGCAACTCTTGTATAATCTATATTCAATAGGATTATACAAGAGTTTTTTCTTGGAATTGTTTTTATGTCGGCGTAAATTTTGACGAGGTTTTTTGGAAAGACTTATGGCAATTTCAAGGAAGCGAAATATGAAAAGCGGGAAAGCGGATATTTTTCACCAAAAAATGTATTGCTGTTGTACGCACGTATTGGTATAATGAATCTAACAAAAGGTAACACTAAGATTTGGGAAAGGAGTGTTAGGATATGGCAATAAAATCAGCTAATTTGTACGCAAGGATAGAGCCGGATGTGAAAGAGCAGGCAGAAAGCATTTTGTCAGCACTTGGCATCCCGGCATCCAATGCAATCAATATGTTTTATAAACAGATTATTTTAAACAGAGGCCTTCCGTTTGAAGTAAAAATACCCACAGTAAGACCTGCTGATGCGTCAGAACTGAGCGAAGCGGAATTAAATGCAGAATTGGAGAAAGGGTATGCGGATATGGCGGCAGGCAGAACCAAACCTGCAAAACAGGTATTTGCTGATATCTGTAAAGATTATGGTATATGATTTATGAGGTAACTACCACAGATCAGGCCGATGCCGATTTAAGGGGCATATATGAGGGTATTGCCTGTTGATAATTATCTGGTGTTTTATATTCCAAATAGGGATGCAGGCGTTGTGACTGTAATTCGTGTTATGTATGCCGGCAGGGATGTTGACAGTCAGCTTAAAGATCATACAGTAATGTAAAAACAAAATAGTAGTGACAGCGTTAAGGCGTATGAAAGGCTGATTTTGATAGTTTCATACGTCTTTTTGCGCCCTTTTTTACATTCAACAACACATTGTGAGAGGTGAAAGCATCTCCTTTGATTGTGCATAAAGGGAAAGCATTTTTGACAAAAATTTACAGATGATGCAAAAATGATGCAAAAATGATGATGTTTTGATGCAATTCTTGTGTAATCTAAACTCAGTAGGATTGTACAAGAGTTTTCCTGTAATAGCAGTGAAGCAGTAGAGGAAAGGGATTCACATTGAAAGATAGTTTTAGCAGGAACGGAAAGATAATACTACTGGCATTGTTTTGTCTGACACTGGCAGGCTGTGCAGCTGACACAGAAAACAGACAGGAAAGCAACGCATTGAAAGAATCAGAAGAAAGCGCAAGTGAAATCGGTGACAGCGCAGAGGAGATAGAGTCTAACAGTGCAATCAGCACGGAGGACTTGAATACATGGATTGGCAAATATACTTTTTTCGAGTCGTGTAATGAACCTGATTACCCACCTATGGTAATGGAATTTGAGATTACAATTTATGAAAACGGATATGCAGATATTTATGTAAATGGACAGACAACATTTATACAAATCAGGGCAAAGGTCTATGGGAGTAGTGAGCAGATAAGTTTTGTGTTTTCGGAACGTCTGCCGGGAGATGCGACAAGCAGGGAATGGGACAGCTCGGATGTATTATTATATTTCAAAAAAGATGGAGATGATATTTATACATATTGGGGTGAGTTAAAAGACACAGTATTGCTGTATAGTGATCAGATTTCCGGAGAAATTTATTTTGTAAAAGAGGTGGATAAAAATGATTGATCATATTGAATTAAGCAAAGAAATTTCTTATGCTTTGCGTCATGCTCCATGGGAATATGAGTTGGAAATGGACGAAGAAGGCTGGGTGCCAGTGGAGCAATTATTGGATGCTTTGCATAAGGAAGAGAAGTGGAAAAATGTCTCTGAAAACGATTTAGTTATAATGATTCAAAAATCAGAGAAAAAAAGACATGAGATTTTCAATGGAAAAATAAAAGCCTATTATGGACATTCTATTCCGATGAAAATTGTAAAAGAGAAAAAAGAACCACCAGAGGTGTTGTACCATGGAACAGCTAGAAGATTTTTAGATTCTATTAAAGAAAAGGGGTTGCTGCCTCAAGGAAGGCAATATGTTCATTTGTCGCAGGATGTTGAAACTGCCCATAGTGTCGGTATGAGACATGATATGAAACCTTGCGTCTTGAAAATTGATGCTAAACAGGCGTGGAAAGATGGCATAGTATTTTATTATGGAAATGAAAAAGTTTGGTTAGCTGATGAAATACCAAGTAAATACATAATATATGGAGACTTGGAGACTTAGAGAGAGAGAAGTGACGATTATTGATGCAACTCTTGTATAATCTAAACGAAATAGGATTATACAAGAGTTTTTCATGGAAAGACAAAGAAACGGATCGGGAAGAGTTTAACATATGGAGAAATCAAAAATGAATTTTATATTAGCTTTTGCAGCAACTGCATTAATGGCTTGTAATTTCATAGCCTGCAATAATAATGACGTGATAGAAGAAACAGAGGAAATAGAAGAAACAGAAGAAACAGAAGAAATAGAGACTGTTGGTAATAAAGTGAGTAAAATAGGGGAATGCCTTTTTGAACAAGTACCTGAGATAGCGGATTGGGAGGAGTACGTGGCAAGAAAGAGTGAGGGGGAGGCATTTTTGTACCAGAGTTATAATAATGTAGAGGAGTTTCCTGTTTACAGAGATGGAGAAGGAAGTGAATACCTGGGGAAATATTATTTAGCATATGTAGGAGAAGGCTGGGATGACCATAGCGTTATGTGGAGTTGTTTTTATGTCAGCGTAAATTATGATGAGGTTCTTTGGAAAGACACGTGGAGGTTAAAGGGAAGTGAACATGAAACATACACACTGGAGGAATGGAGAAATTCTCCATGGTATCCATCGACAGATGAGTGAGATTGCAAGGACGGTTAAAAAGCGATGTACAAAAAGAATATGAAAAGTTCCTGTCAGGGCAAAGAGAAGCAATCTCTGAGGACATGAAAATGTGGACGACAAAGAGGAGGAGACATTGTGTATGGAGGATTTTTGTCATGGAGAACAGAATCAGAAAAACATTTTGTACATTCATTATTTTATGTGCGGTTTTGATGAGTGGCTTTGCGTGTGGAAGATACATCCGGTATCCTGAAGATAACGGTGATAAGGAAGGTACAGAAGCAAGCGAAGAAAGTGATATCATTACTTTTTGTGTACTGGGGAAGGAAACGCTTGAAATAGACGAAGCCAGATTTGAGTGTGGAAGGCTGGATAATCTTTGGGAGTTAGACGAAATAAATAAAATATTTGAATCTTTGCAAGGTGAATGGGAAATAGATCAGTATTTTGATTTTGTTTATTGGAGGATTTATGAGCCAGATCTGTTTGACCTTCATGATAATATTGGGGAAGAAAGAAGGCAGAGTTTATTTGAAGCATATTGTGAGAAAGTAAAGGCTGCAGAGGAAAATATACCGGAACTAAGTTTTTCTATCAGAAAAAAATTTGGAGAAGAGAGAAAAGAAAACTATGTATATCAGCAAGGATATGAAAGCCCGGTCAGCGTTATTATGAGCAAGGATCTGAATAGGGAATTTTATCCCTGTTTTAGAGAGTCCTGTGCGATTCCGAAAGATGAGCACATGGAATATCCGGTGTTGTATATAAAGTTTATGCGTTATCGGTTTGATGAGGAAATATCTGAGCCGGCAACTTTGGTAATAACGGCTGATGGAGGGTTTTATGTTTTGATCGATGGGGCGTATTATTCTCTGAAGCAAAAGGAAGAAACGGATTTATGGGATATAAATATAAGGAATACGTGAAAAAAGGATAATATGATATGAGAAAAATAATGCTGATGAAAGTTTTTATATGTATTTGTATATTTGCCATGGTGTTACCTTTTGCTGCCTGTGTGAATCATACAGATTATGACGGGGATGAAGAAACGCAAGAGATGACCTTGGAATCAGGTTCGGAAGCAGAAATAGTAGTAGAATCGGAGCCAGAAACAGAAATGATGACGGATTTATATGGACCTGTGGAAGTATCAGAAATGGATTATGATTCGTTTCAAAGCAGAATGACCGATGAGGAATGGGAGGGATTTCAACAGTATTTTCCTTTGCTGAAGGAGAATGTGGTATTTCATTATACGGATTTTGGTGATGGGGAGGAGTTAAACAAAAACGGGGAGTCTCGGAAAGAGGACGAGTATAAGTTGTACGAGCGTTATATGTCCGAGGAGACAATGGATATCAATCGTTATGTGGAAAGCTATTCTGAGGATGGCGTTACGAAAATGAAAGTGGAAGATATACGTGTGTTCGATCTAGATGGGGACGGTGTGCAAGAGCTGATCATTCAGTGGACACCTGTCGGAGATCTTTTGGTTTTGCACTGTGAGAAAGGAGAATTCTACGGATGGGAAATCATGTACAGAGGTTTTGAGAGTCTTCAAACGAATGGTGTTTACATTGGTTCCGGTGGCACAAGGTCTAATCGTTGGCAACGTATTCAGTTTGATAACGGGAGCTGGCTGGAGGAAGTGTTGCTTGAAGAAGAGTGGGGAGAATATTATGTAGGCGGAGAGGCGGTGGACGAGGATACGTTTTGGCAGCAGGTCGACTTTTATGAAACGGAAGAAGTAACAAGATATGAGCCAGTGCGATGTTTGAGTTAGATTATCAAAAAGAAATGTGTTAGTATAAAATAGAACAGGAGTATAAAAGCCAACAATAATTGCAACACATAAGATTAAGGAGAAAGAAAATGGATAAGGCAGAATTTGAAAAGAAACGTCGGGAGGTGCTCTTGCGCCAGGAACAATTTCTTAGGGACAATCCGACAATCGGCGCATGGGTGAAGACCAAAAAAATATTGTTCGGATTTCTGGCAACATATGTTATGCTGCATACTGCGGTGAGCATCGGCATTATGGTATGGTTGAAGGAGCTTACCGTCGGATCGGCGGGAGTTGAGATCATTAAGCTGTTATTTATGCTATTGTGGCTGAAACTTTTTTTGAATGATCGGGGTGGATGGAGATTGAATATAATGCTGTATGTTTCGGCAGCCTATAATTTTATTACACTGATAGAGAATAAGGATCTGCTGTTGGGAGTTATCAAATACCTTCCATTTATGCCGCCTGTGCCTGCACTGTTATATATTATTCTTATGATAATGGAAGCCTTGTTGCCCATTCTGCTGCTGGCTATCGCAATCTATCTGACCGTACCCGGAAAGCACAGGGAATGGTCCGAGCAGGCAGAAGCCATGTATAAGGCGACTATGCAGGATTTGGGGAATGCAGCTAAATGAGTTATGGCGATACGCTAGAACAGGGGGTACCCGGCATGAAATAAATATTTCACCGGATACCCCTGTTCCATTTAAAAACAATTCGTACAATTATTGGATTATATACCGACAGTTATTTCCGCTTTCAGAGCAAAATGCGCCCTTTTATGCGGAATGCGAATGCGATTTCGGTGTGTCAGGCTCCGGTGTACGGGGCAAGCTGCATGCGCACAAAGTATCCGCGGTCGTTATGGCAGACAGGACATTTCTCAGGAACCGTTTTTCCGGTGTAGATATATCCGCATTCCAGACACATCCAGCTGGTTTCCACGTCTGAAACAAAAAGTCTGTTCTGCTCTAAAAGCTCGGCAAACATTCCGAACCGGTCCCCGTGAGTCTTTTCAATATCCGCAATAAGCTGGAAGGAGCCGGCGGCTTTCTGGAACCCTTCCTCACGCGCGACCTCGGCAAAATGAAGATACACGTCATCATGCTCCTCGTATTCATTGTGCTGCGCAAGGCGTAAAAGTTTTGCCACATCCTGGCTTAAGTCAATGGGATATGTCCCGTCGATGTGGACATTCTCACCGGAAAGCTCACACAGATGATTATAAAAAATTTCCGCATGTTCTTTTTCCTGATCTGCCGTGAACCGGAAGACTGCCTCAACGACGTAAAGATTCTGCTTTCTGGCTTCTTTTGCCGCAATGGTATAGCGGTTTCTTGCCTGACTCTCGCCCGCAAACGCGCGCATCAGGTTTTCTTTTGTCATACTGTTTTTGAATTCTACTGCCATAGTGTTTTCCTGTCCTTTCTATAACTAAATATATTAAAGCAGGGGATGCTCTGCCCGTGCTTTGATCCTTGCAAAGCGGCGGTCTACTTCTGCCTGTATCTGTTCTGTATATGTCTGATATTTTTCTTTGGCGAGATGCTTGGTGCGCCCCATCATGGAGAGCCATTCCACTACCGGGATCTTCTTATTCTTTTCTTCCGGGTCATAATTTAGTGTTGTGATACCGCTTTCGATTTCGTATAGCGGAAAATAGCAACAGTCCACAGCGGCAGAAATGATACTGCGCTCCACATTTGGTTTATCGCCCCAGTTGAGGGGGCAGGCGGAAAGTGCCTTGACATAAGCGGTCCCGAATTTTCTGGAGTAAGCGGCGGCTTTTGCTGCCTTCCGGATAAAGTCTCCGGGGTTCGACTCAGCGACGGTAGCGACATACGGAATATGGGTTGCTGCCATGATTTCCGGACTGTCTTTGTGAAAAAATGTTTTACCGTACCGGTCTTTTCCGACATGGGAGGTGGAGCTTTTTGCGCCCATCGGAGTGGAGTACGAAAGCTGATATCCTGTATTCATATAGCCGCCGTTGTCATACTCGAAAATGATCAGATGATGATTTCGCAGCGCGGTTCCGAGTGCGGAACCCATTCCGATGTCCATTCCACCGTCACCGCTGACCATGACGAATGTGATGTCGCCGTCGGGATATTCCCCGCGCTTCTGTTTTTGGTGAAACATCTCTACGAGACCGCTTAAGGTGGCGGCGCCGTTTTGAAACAGATTGTGCACAAAGGGGACGCGGAATGCCGTCTTGGGATAGCCCGTTGTCACCACCATGCCGCATCCGGTCTGGAAAAGAAGGATTACATTTCCCTCGATGCCTTTCAGCAGCAGATTGACGTTGATCGGAATTCCGCATCCGGGGCATGCTCCGTGACCGGGAGCAAGCCTCTGCGGCATGGCGGTCAGGTCTTTTAACTGTCCGCCGGTTACCTGCATTTTACCGGAAGCCTTATCAAAGGTGCAGACGGTCAGACCTTTTTTCGTGTCGGCTTCCGTGATCGGGTTAAAATACTGCGGCTGCGGATTGCTGCCATATCCTTCGGTGACGCCGTAGTAATCAAAACTCTTTGCGGAACTGTTCATTCCTTCCCGTATCAGGTTCACGGCGTCTTCCACAAAGAAATCCTTGCCGCCCAAGCCGTAAATCCTTGTGAGGATGCGGATGTCGGTGAGAGACTGTAATGCTGCCTTAAGCTCCAGCGACATATTTCCGCCGCCGGCACCGTAGCTGTCCTGCCGGTCTGCCGCGACAATGACCTTGGCGTTCTGACACAGGCGCCGCAGCTCCTCCGCCGGAAACGGGCGGATCATATGAAGTGTGACGACGCCCGCCTTCACATCTTCTTTGCGCAGGATATCCACTGCCTCCATGGCAGTGTGATAGGAGGAACCGATCAAAAAGAGCAGTATATCAGCGTCTTCACAGCGATATCCGCTGCAGCAGTCTAAGGTTCTGCCGGAAAGCGCTTCGTATTCGGCAAACATTCCCGGAAGCCTTGTGTGGACCGCTTCCATAGCGAGATGAAGCTGATATCTGTTGTTGATGACATCCGGCTCATTCATATAAGAGCCGATGGAAATCGGATGTTCCAGATCAAGAACACTGTAATTATCGCCGGACCGCTTGGGACCGATATAGTCCTGAACCACGGAATCATCTTCAAAAACAAGACATTTCCGTTTCTGGTGGCTGGTAAAAAAACCGTCAAATGCCACGACCACCGGCAGATTTACCGCCTCCGCAAGCTTTAGCCCAAGCAGATTAAAGTCGTAGACCTGCTGCGGTTCGTCCGCGAAAAAAATGATCCATCCCGTGTTGAGCATATACATAATGTCACTGTGATCACCTTTAATGCAGAGGGGACCGGAGACGGTCCGGCAGGCTACGTTCATTACCATAGGCATGCGGGTACCGGACTGTACCGGAAATTGTTCTAAGGCGTAGAGGAGACCGTTGGCGCTGGTAGCATTGAAGACACGGCCACCGCCTGTTGAGGCGCCGTAGCAGATGCCGGCGGCGCTGTGCTCGCCCTCCGCGGCGATCAGTTCGATATCGTGCAGACCCTCCGCACGCATTTCATCGAGATTTTCTGCGATCTGTGTCGAGGGCGTGATGGGATAGTATCCCATCACATGGTAATTGATCTGTTTTGCGGCGTAGGCTGCAAGCTCATTGCCGCTGTCATACATAATTTTCTGTGCAGCCGTGCCGGAGCCTTCTTTCTTTGCGTTTGTCATTTATACTATGCCTCCGTCTATTCTTTTTTCATCCAGATAGGAATCGCTGGTGATCCATGAGTTTGCGCCGGTCTGCTGATAGCGGATGGCATCCGGCAGCAGGTGCTGATTGGGCACAAACCAGGGTTTTTCGGGGTAATCCTTTTCTTCCGCCAAAACCAGTGCATCAGTCGGACAGACTTCTACACAGCGCAGACAGCCTTTGCAGTGGTAATAGTCCAATCCTGTGTTTACCATACATTCTTTTCCCTTGTAAACGCCTGGTGCAAACTGAAATACCATGTCCGGGCAGGCAGAGTCGCACAGACCGCAGTTAATGCATCTGTCCTGGATAAACAGCGGGATATACCCTTCACGGGAAGGCGAAAGATCGTTAGAGACAGTGCTTCCCGCCCGCGGATTGACGCCGCCGATAGGAGCGTTGTCGTAGCCCCATGCAAAGGATTCGGTCTTGTGTGATGCAGAAGGAGAGGCATTTTTGGCCGGCTGCACGATCTGGACACTTTGATAGCCCTGTCTGAGCCCTTCCAGATTTGCGTCAATAAGTGCGGGGTACTTTTTTCCGATGGTATCACGGCACAGTGCCTCCGCCGTCTCAAGTGGGATAAAGCCTGCAATTTTGACCAGTGCGCCAAGCATGACCATGTTGATGCGGGATTTGCACTTCATGGCGATAGAAAGCGCATCCAGGCAGCCAAAAGTATCGCCCGTAATGCCGTATTTTTTTACGGCGTCCTCCGGTGCAAGCGGGGTATTCAGGACAATTTTGGTATCATTTGAAACTCCATCCAGAACCGGGTTTGTGTCAATCAGACCTTCGTGAAAGATACCGAGAAGGTGGGGATGCGTGACAGGGCTGTTGATGCGGAGAGGTTTCTCCTCCTCACACCAGCGGATATAAGCTTTGACGGGGGAACCTCTTTTTTCGGAACCGTAGCTGGAAAAGCTCAGCGAATTCAAGTGAAGATAAAGTGCGCCAAGTTCTCCGAGCATTTTTCCGCAAAGATTTGCGCCCAGACCGCCAATGCTTTCTAAACGTATTTCATAGTAACCGTTCTCGTTGGTTACGGGGAGATTGGATTGTTCTTTCATAAGGAATACAAGGTCCTTTCTGCTTGTTTTTCGTATCGGAATTAGTATGGCTCGTTTCATGAAAAAAATTCCTGTACAATGGCAAAAAAAATCAGTAAAATAAAAAAGAACATTTTGAGTGGACAGCAAAAGAGGAAAATGTGACATCATGATGAAAACAATAGGAGAAAAAATCGTTAATTTTTTAAAAAAGGAGACAGTGCTCGCGGTTTCTGTAGTGCTTGCAGTGATATCGGCATTCTGGGTAACGCCGGGACCGGAGTATCTTACATATATTGACTGGAGGGTTCTGACAATCCTGCTCTCTCTGATGATCGTTATGGCGGGATTACAGGAGAACGGCTTGTTCGATCAGATTGGGGCATTTCTGCTCACCAAAACCAAAAATACGGCACAGTTGACGTTTGTGCTTGTTTTTCTCTGCTTTTTTTCCAGTATGTTTATCACAAATGACGTTGCGCTGGTGACCTTTGTGCCGTTTGCGATTATAACGCTGCAGAAATGTCATCAGGAGAGGCTCATCGTCATGGTCCTCATCCTGCAGACGATCGCTGCGAATTTGGGGAGTATGCTGACGCCGATCGGCAATCCGCATAATTTGTATCTATGCACTGTGGCAGGGATAGGCGTTGTGGAATTGGTCGGATACATGCTGCCTTATACGCTCATATCAGGCATCATTCTCGCCACGGTGATTTTTGTCTTAAGCGCCCGAAAAAGAAAAATCTTGTTGGATACATGCACTCTTTCCTTTGAAAAGAAGGAGGGAAGCCGGAAGAAAAATGCGGGATATCTGATTCTGTTCTTGTTTTGTCTCCTGACAGTTTTGCATATTCTGCCCTGCTATCCGGTTTTGGCGGCTGTGGTAGTGTGGACATTTTTTGCGGACCGGGATGTGCTCGGGAAAGTGGACTACTGTCTGCTGATCACGTTTATGGGATTTTTTGTTTTTACCGGAAATATGAGAAATATCCCGGCAGTGAATGATATGCTGCAGAGGCTGGTCACCGGACGGGAAATTGAGATAGGAATCCTGTCAAGCCAGCTGATCAGCAATGTGCCGGCAACACTGCTTTTGTCGGGATTTACTGAAAACTATAAAGCACTGCTTCTCGGTGTGAATCTGGGCGGTCTGGGCACTTTGATCGCCTCTATGGCAAGTCTGATTTCCTACAAAATCTATGCACAGCACTACAACCGTACGAAGGGGATATATCTGATGTGGTTTACCGTGGCGAATGTACTGTTTCTTGCAGTGCTCGTGCTCTTTGCGGTCGGCGTGAAATCCTATGCGGCGGGGTAAATAACCATTCTAAAGGGACAAAGAAGCGAATAGAAATAGAAGGAGAGAATACAGGAGCAGGGAAAGTGCGGGAAGAAGAGCTGCTGAGAGAACAGCTGGAGTCACCCATGGTACAGCTTCGCTATGCCTATGCCATTGATGTGCTCATGGCGAGACTTCGGCTGATAAATGCGGAACTGACGGAGCAGAGGCACCGCCGGGTCATACGTACTATGTCGTCCCGGATCAAAACGACGGACAGCNTTGTAAAGAAGCTGTTAAAAAAGGAGAAGAAAGTCAATTATCAGACNGCAGTCGACACATTGAATGACATTGCAGGAATTCGTGTCGTCTGCTATTTTTGCGACGACATAAATAAGGTTGCAGAAGCGCTGCGTAATCAGCGCGATTTTTGTATTATAAAGGAAAAAGACTATGTGAAAATGCCNAANAAAAGCGGNTATCAGAGCATGCATCTGATCGTTGCGGTCCCGGTGCCGTATAATGACCGGACGCAGGAGCTTCGCGTAGANATACANATCCGTTCNTTTGCGATGGANTANTGGGCGGANCTGGANACCCAGATGTGCTATAAGAAAAATGCNGGGCAGATNGAAAANGTAGANCGTGAGACAAAACGGTACTCNGATGTGATCGCAAATGTAGACAATAAAATGCTGGAATTGCGAAAACGCATTGAAAAAATGTAAAATTTGCGTTTTTTTGGTTTTTTTTTCACTTTTTACTAATATTTTTCGCGAAACTATCCGAAAAAAGAAGATGAGGAGAAGACTATGATTATACAAAACGCAGAAGATATGGCGAGTTCAAGGACTGGATGTTATCCGACATTGTACTGCCTGTACAATATCATACCGAGGGATGTCAGGCTTCATATGGAACGTGTGGGGATTTATGCTGACATTTTTTACCGGTTTCTCTTGGAACGGCAGATTTTGACGCCGGATTCCTTTGACGCGGAGTTTGAGACATGTGCCAGAGATCTGTTTACTCTGCATGACATTGGACGTGCCTTTGTTCCGATCCGTTTTCAGAACAAAGCGGGAAAGCTTACGGATGAGGAATATGCGCAGATCAAGCGGCACACGGTTTTGACGCCGGAGGTTATGGACAGTATCTATGAGATAGAGTTAACGCCGGCAATGCAGCAGATGCTGAGCAATATTGCGCTTTACCATCACGAGCGATGGGACGGAAGCGGATATCCGTTCGGTTTACAGAGCGAGGGAATACCGCTTGAGGCCCGTATATGCGCTTTGGCAGATGCATATGATGGTATGACAAGCTGGAAGGCATACCGGCAGTCCATGGATACGGACACCGTTACGAAGATCATGACGGAAGAAAAGGGAAGGCAGTTTGATCCGGAACTGGCAGAGGCCTTTATAGAGTGCATGCAGCGGCTGCCCAGAGATCTGGAAGCGTCATGGGAGTCTCAGGCAGGGAACTATTTTAGCAAAAATGAAGGACAGGTAGGATGACCTATGGCAAGAGAGAAATGGACAAAGCTAAATAGGAAGAGTAAATCAAAAGACGTGGACCGGCAGTACCGGAGGATGGAGCGCAGCTCCCGGTTTTGGAACAGGATCGACCCGGCAAACCGGTTTCGACACTGGTATATGGGAGCAATCAGTATCACGCGCAGCCTCTTTCGCATCAAGGCGGCGTGGCAGACAGTTGCGATACTGGTTGCGATACTTTCGGTTTTATACGTTTTGGCATCTTTTTACACAGGAAGAGGAGAGTTTATCATAAAGCTGGACCGGAGGATGGCGGACGATGGCTTTGCAATATCGGAAACGATGGACTTCAGCGAAAACCTAAGAACACTGCATGACGAAGCGGCAGATCACGTGACAAATATCACGTTGGCAGATATTCCTTTCAACGTTATGGATGTAGACGGAAAGCACAACGGAAAAAATTATGTTGCATTTACCTTTTATTTAAAGAATAAGTCTTTGGAGACACATGATTACCGTTACGAATTAATGCTGATAAGCGCATCCAAAAAAGCGGAAACCGCCGCATGGGTAATGCTGTTTAAAAACGGCACGCAGCAGATTTATGCACAGGCGAATAAAAACGGTTACCCGGAATGCCTCTACAGCGAATGGGAGTTCCCGTTTGCGGAATATGCGGAGAAGCCGGAGTCAATGACGATCGTCACAGATGCAAAGAATGCACATGTGACGGATGAAATGATCCAGTACCATGAGTTTTCCGATATTGAGGGGCTCCATCAGCTGCAAACGGTGCCGTGGGAGTCAGGCGATCTTGTCTGCAGCGGAAACCGACCGGGGATTGAACCGAATGAGGTGGACAAATACACGGTTGTGATCTGGATTGAAGGAGATGATCCGGACTGTGTGAACGATATTATCGGCGGTCATGTGGAGATGAGAATGAAGTTTTATTATTACTAATAATCGATCTGGTTGAATGTATTTTATATAACAAGAATATTCTTACAAAAAGAAAGGGAATCAAAATGAGGACAAGCGCGG
This sequence comes from Roseburia sp., assembly GCA_014804775.1. Classification (GTDB taxonomy): domain Bacteria; phylum Bacillota; class Clostridia; order Lachnospirales; family Lachnospiraceae; genus Roseburia. The sequence goes on from JAAUZB010000022.1 coordinate 34,887, forward strand.
ACAAGAAATTGAAGAAAAGCAAGGTCGTGGTAAAAAAGATGAGAAGTGTCGTTATGATGACACTGCTATGTATTATGCTGCTTTCCACCGCTACATACGCATGGTTTACGTTGAGCGACACGGCGAGAGTCTTGAACCTGACACTGACGATCGGAGGAGAGTCAGGTCTGCTGATCGCACCGGCTGCGAGTGCAAACTCGCCGGGTACATACAAAAGTGTGCTAAGCTTTGGCGCAGACAGTACAGACTATGACGGAAGTGCGGGCGGCGCGAGATACCAGATCGGCGGTAAGCTTTTGCCGGCAACGACTTCAGACGGAAGAACATTCCGGAAGCCGGTATACGCAGCGACAGACGGAAGCGTTGTGACAGGTTTGGAGAATCTTTCCGGTGGAGATCGTCTGACAAGCGCAAGCGGAAGNGATGCCGAGGGATACTATTATGAGACCGTTTTCTGGCTTAAGGCGGTAAGTTCGGGTGATCTGCAGGTTACCCTTGCCGGAAAAAACGGTGATGACGGAACTTTTGTGACGGTAGAGGATTCTTTGCTGGCGGACGGTGCGGCAGCAGTCAGAATCAGTTTGTCAACTCCGTCGCAGACATTGGTATATGAACCCCATGCGGATGTTAGCGGTACAGGAAAAGGCTATTCTTCCGCAACGGACAATAGCAGAGCNTCGGTTGTTACTGATACGATGAAGCAGAACAGCAATGGCGTGTTTACGAACAGAAAGAGTCTGACCGTTTCAAATGCGGGAACGATGGTCACAATGCGGATCTGGATTGAAGGAACGGATGATATGTGTGTCAACGAAATTATGGCGGAGCAGATTAANGCACAGCTGCAGTTTGAGATCATCGAGTAACCNGACAGTCCGATAAAATCGCTAGGAGATGGGGTAAAAAGCATGGATGCATTTTTTAATTATTTCTGGAATTTTATGAATACGATATTTGAATACCTGTGGGCGGTCGTGATCGCAATATGGAACGCCATCATAGGAATTCTTGATGTTAAATTCTATTATGATCTATTCAAGTCCTATAAGGATGAGATGTCGGTAGGAGGCTGGCTTGCCGCGCTCTTAGCACATGTTATCATCCTTCTCATTTTNATTCTGTTGATTTATCTGCTCATACGGGGAATCCGTGTGATGCTTCGCTTTAAGGTTCCGGTCAAGGAATACGAAGCGATGAAGGATGAGGTNGTAACGTTAAAACGCGAGATTATGAAAGCCAATTATGAAAAAGACAAGATTCTTGCGTTAAAGGTCAATGAGCTGGGGATGAAGGTGAACCCGGATATTCTGGATCTGGACGGAAGCAAGACGGCAGGAGAACTTGCAGATGAACAAGAGGCTGTCCGCAATGCGGCGGCAGAGAGTGAAAATAATATTGATGATCTGACGGATGAGGAAAAGGAAGCGCTTGCTGTTGCGCAGGCTTCCGGAAAACCGGTCAGAAAAGTCGTGACGGGAGAAGTGCGTTTCCCGAAGCTGTCNGCAGTGGATGAGTATTATCTGTCGGAAGAATACANGGCGCCNGAATTTGTGACAAACTATTCATTGGAGGAACTNTGTGCGAACTTCCGTAATTTTGCGGCGTCACGNNTGGGACTTTANTATGAGCTGGAAGTGATCCGTGAGGCTTTTGCATCATTCGGAGCGGCAAAGATGCTGATTTTGCAGGGTATTTCCGGTACCGGTAAAACTTCGCTTCCGTACGCGCTCGGACANTTTATCCACAATCCGAGTCTGATCTGTTCGGTGCAGCCGTCCTGGCGTGACCGTACCGAATTGTTTGGCTATTACAATGACTTTACCAAAAAGTATTCCGAGACGGAATTTTTAAAGACACTTTANGAGTCNCATTATCAGGATAATATCCGNATCGTCATTTTGGANGAGATGAATATTGCGCGTGTGGAATATTATTTTGCCGAGATGCTGTCCATACTGGAGCTGCCGAGAGCAGAGGAAAGATATATTTCTGTTGTTTCGAGCAAGGCAGACAATGANCCGGAAAAGATGGAAGACGGAAAAATATGGATTCCGGACAATGTCTTTTATGTGGGAACGATCAATAACGATGANTCTACGTTTGCAGTTGCAGATAAGGTATATGACCGTGCGATTCCNATCGATCTGGATGACCGTGCGAATCCGTTCCAGGCGCCGGACACAGATCCGCTTCCTATTAAAATGGANTATCTGCAGTCTCTCTATGACAAGGCAAAAGAAGAGCATCCTTTGTCTGAGGAGAGTCTGATGGAACTGGATAAATTAGACCGTTACCTGATCGAGCACTTCCGTCTGACATTCGGAAACCGAATTTTACGCCAGATGAAAGATTTTGTTCCGTGTTATGTGGCATGCGGCGGAACCGAGATAGACGGAATTGACTTTATGTTTGCAAAAAAAATACTGCGTAAGTTTGAGTCTCTGGGACTTGGCTTTATCCGTGACGAGATAGACGGACTGATCGATTATCTGAATCATGTTTACGGAGAGGAAAACTTCAGGGTAAGCAAAACATATCTGGCGCGCTTAAAGAAGATGAGCGGTGCCTAAAGTATAAAGGATCAGTACGCTGGTGAACGGGAAGGGTAGCAGTATGGTATACGATGAATATTCCGATGATGTGCTGAATGCATATGCCAAGATGACCGGACAAGTAAAAGAGAATATAGAAGAGGATCCGTATTACCGGTATTTCTATAACCTGCTGGAGACGGGGCGCAACTTTGCAAAGTACTCTTATGTGCGTCTGGTGAAGGAAGTGGATGAAACATGGGTCAANGAGATNGAGGAGGCGCTGCCNTCCCTGCAGTANGTTGTGCTTAATCCGCGNAAATTTATTGAGGAAGAGCGCGAGGTGGTCAATATCGCCATGGCGCGGAATATTACCGCGGAATCGGTCAGACATCTGTTGGCTCACAGCAACTATATTGATGAATATCGCAAAGACGGGACAGTAATTCCCAATAAAATCTTAAATGTATATAAGGAAGAGTCTCTGAATACATACGAGAACCGCTTTATCTGTACGCTGATNGCGGAACTGCAGTTTTTCATCAATAAACGCTTTGATGCGATTTTTGATGCGAGCAAGGATGAGATGGGTGTGAACTTTGAGGTTGCATCTACGGTTGACAACTACACAGAGACGGTCGATTACCGGCTGAGCATTAAGATTCGCGANAAACAGACGGATGTTGAGAATGAGGTGGAGAATAANGATGTTTTTGCAAGGATCATTCAACTCCATCGAAACATCAATATGCTGGTGGGAACAGAGTTTGTGACGATGATGCGGCGCTTCCCGGCAGTGAAGCATCCGATCGTAAAGACAAATGCGATCGCNAAGAANCGCGACTACAAGAAGTGCCATAAGTTGTGGAATTTTATACATTCTTATAATCAGGTAGGATTTAAGGTGGATCTGCTCAAGCAGGACCCGAACATTTCCAAGGCATTTGAAAAAGATATCTATAACTCTTTTATTTGGAATTACGCCATGCTCCATAATTATATGGAGAATGTGGATGCGCTGAATATCAACCGGGAAACGCGGAAAAAGGAAATGGATATGCAGGATATCCGGCGGCTGTTAGAGGAGATTGTTGCCGGNACCGATATTCCNGATGCAAATCTGCGCAAGATCATTGCGAACGAATTGACCGAAATTCAGGAGCGCCGGAAACAGGAGAGGAATGCTGCGGAGAGGGTATTCCGCGAGCAGAGACGGAAAGAACGGTTCTCCCGAAAGAAAAAACGGGGAAAAAAGATGAAATAAAGGCGGTGACAAGGTGAAAAAAGTGCTCTCTGCGGCAAAAAATATGGCATTTGTGCTGTTGATCCTGTTTATATGTTATTTGATTTTTGCCATGTCGCAGGGCAGGCATGTCTCGATTGCCGGGTATCAGGTGCTGCGTGTGCTGACAAGCAGTATGGAGCCGGTAATACCGGGAAACACCTGTATCATTATAAAAGAGGTTCCCACGGAGCAGCTGAAACCGGGGGATATCATTACTTTTATCTCTGATGATCCGGATATCAAGGGTTACTACAATACGCACCGCATTTGTGAGCTGANAGAAGAAAANGGAGAAACGCTCTATGTGACAAGNGGAGACAATAACCCGGAATACGATCAATATCCGGTATATGCGGATCAGATTGCAGGAATCTATGTAGGCGAACTGCCGGGAGGTAAGCTGCTCGGAAAAGCATTCACCGCACTCTCCGATAACAGAGTCTACTTTCTAGTCGTCATGCTTCCGCTGACCGTATGCCTCCTGTCCTATCTGTGGCAGATNATAGGATTTGTGACCGGACGGTATAAAGANGAGTCGGAGGACGAGGAGAATACATGAAAAATAAAATTTTTCACAAAAATAAAATTTTTCACAAAATCAAAAAGATATTTCATAACTGGGACGTTAAGATCATGTCGTACGTCATGCTTGTGATCGCTTCAATNACANTGATCGCGGCGACNTTGGCATGGCTTACCTTCCAAAAGACCGCCGGTATTTCGGATATGAGAATTGCCACTGCATCCTANGGGGCAATTAAAGTGGCGATTGAGGAAGGCGGAGAGGATGTTGATGATTTGCGGGCAAATCTCGGGAGTGTCATCATCACACTGAACATGCCGCTGTTCTATGATGTGGAAAGCTATACAGAGTCTGTTAGCGTGGAAGGAACCGAACAGCTGGAGGGAACCGAGCTGCCGCAGGAAACCGAACAGACAGTGGAAAAAAGCAAGCTGGCGCCGGGAGTTTACGGTGACTTTTCGGTCTATGTGACGCCGCTGGGTGAGGATATTGACAGCTACTACGTGATACCGACAGTTCTTTTGACATATATAGACGGAACGGAAGATGCGATAGANGACAAGGGAAATCTGATCCGTATTGACTCTGTGACCCGCGTTCCGGTCACTGGGATTTTAGACGGAGATGACCCGGAGGATGGAGAGGAAGAACAGAAGAGATATTTGTCGGATGCACAGATTGAGGAATTGAGAGATCTGACGAAAGGGCACATCCTGTTTGGGGAAGAAGATGCACAGGGNGGTGTCATTTATACTGTCGGAACGACNGCGATAATAGGAGAAAAGGCGCTGGTATGGAATTATGAGGAAGGTAAAGGTGAGGAAAAGCCTGTGACCNTGTATTTTTCCTGGGCGTACGAATATAATAAGCTNCCGCAGGCGATAAAAGAGGCGATTGCAGAAAAAGGGGAGGCCATCGGAGCGCTGCAGTTCCCAAGGACGTATTTTTTTGAAGAAANCAGGGACAATGACGCCAGTGTGAATTACAGCGAGACACAGCTGTACGATTATGCAGATACAAAAATCGGAACTTATGTAAAAGATATGAAGATTCAACTTGAGGTAGTGGGCTATCATGCAGAGAGTGAAACATTGGAAGAAAACGCAACAGAAGAAATTACAACAGAAGGAATCCAGACAGAAGAAATTTCAACTGAATAGAACATGGGACAGAAAGAGATNGATTTTTGCCATAATGCTGTGTGTGCTGGGATTCTCAATGGTAAGCTTTGCGTGGTATTACCGTAAGACACACAAGAACGCGGAGACAGAGAGGCGNGAAGTTATGGTTCCGTACTATCTGTATCTTTTGGATGACTCCGAATCGGCAAGCTTTCAGCTTGCAGTCGGTCATCTTCATCCCAGCGAGACAAAGAGCGTCATTGTCGGCGTCAGCAATAAGGCAGTGGGACAGAGCGGAGTGGCATANCCCGTTGGNNGAAATTCNGAATTTGAATATAAACTGGAGCTTGCCTATACGCCAAATCTGCCGATGGATTACAAGATATATGAGCTCACGGAGACCGATGCGACAGAGAAAGACGACCCTTCGGTTATTGAGATTGAAAACGAGGATGGAGTGATCCGCTACCTAAAGCCGATTGTTTTTAACGGACAGGTGAGCCCGCTGGAAATTTCTGATAGNAGCGATGATATTACTGAAAGATATAACAGAGAGATGTACGGTGAAGGGGCAACGCCGGAGACGGTCGTGAATTATATCCGATANGATGTATACGAGCAGGATGCGGCAGCGGNTGCNTTAAGTCTCAGCACAAGGAGCGGGGATGAAATCACAGATTACGATCTGGATTACTATATGATTGAANTGAAGTGGCAGGACGGCATCGTATTTGACAATTATCTGAAAGAGACAGACCTTGTCTATGTCATTGTGACAGCTCTGCAGCCGGAGCCGGAAGNGAGATAAGAAGAGCGGAAAGGAAAGACTTGTATGATTCGGAAAACCAANAAAGAGACGGNANCGTTAANNNGGAAGNCGAGNGGACGNAANCGGGGACAGNTGTTNGCAGTTGNTCTTGNCGGCGCAGCGGTTCTTGCAGGCGTGGCNTATGGCGTATATGCAAAATATTACGCGAATACAAGTAATAAAGGTGTCACAACCGCGTCAAACTGCTATTTTAGCAGCAATCTTCTAAAGGATATGACGGAGCAGGAGACGGACTATACGAATGTGTATAACACAGATCCTTGGAACGGGATTGGAAGTTATATAACGGAACTGCATGTTAGGAACTTCCAAAGCCAGATTCTCTACAATGACAGCAATTTGGATTTGACGTATAATATTACTTTTGAATTGACGGGATCTCCAGACGGCGGAATCTATACGGTGACGTATGGAGAGGAGACCAAATCTCTTGAATACGGAAAAACGTATACGATCAAGGATATCACGCTGCGCGGCGGAAACGCCGTGAAAAGTGTGTTTAATGTTTCTTTTACTCCCCCAGAGGAGCACGACCTTAATTATACTTCAAATGGAGTAAAAGTTACTGCAGAGACAACGGCGCCGGATTATGCGGTTGGAAGAAAGCTTGGAGGAATCCTATATGCCAGCGTCTTTACGGCGGAATACAAGCTGGAAAATGGATTTGACTTTGCCAGCACAGANCTCGATTCTATGGGAGGACTGCCATATACCATCACCTATACGCCGGGATTGGACAATAAGGTACACGAGCTGGAAATTGTCTGGGACAGCAGCCTGCTGGAGCTGGATGAGTTTATTGTAGATAAATACGGCAAAAACAATNTGGTGGAGGATGCGGACGGAAAGCATACGACACTGAAGGTGAAGATAGAGCCGTTTGCATCGCTTCATCTGATATTCTACCGTAAGGACGGTTTCAAATCGGATACCGTTACGAGTGATGATGAGTTAGAGGCGCTTGTGCAGGTTACGGATTTGGATGAGCCATAGGATGAGAAAGGCTAACCGCTGTATCTGTATAGAAACGGAATGACAAGGGAGAGGACGGAAAATGAGATTTAAAAGACAGATTGCGTTCATACTGATCATAAATATGCTTGTTGGATTAGGNGCAGGCTCAGAATTGCCATTGGGGGTATTCCGGAGCGAAGAAGTTTACGGCGCAACCGCAGATGTCGCACAGGATGAAACGGAACAGGGAGATGTCTCGGGAGCTACGAATATTTCGGAGAGCGAGGAAGAAAATGGCGAAATCTCAGAGGAGACCAATCCGTCCGATGATGGCATGCCATCTGATGGTACGCCATCTAATGGCATAGAGGGGACAGAAGGACTTGAAATAGAGGGAACAGAGGAACCNNAAGAGGGGACAGAAGGACTCGAAACAGAGGTAACAGAAGAACCCGAAGAGGGGACAGAAGGACTCGAAACAGAGGTAACAGAAGAACCCGAAGAGGGGACAGAAGGACTCGAAACAGAGGTAACAGAGGAACTTGAAGAAGATGGGATNATGCCGATCGATCTTATGGATCCGGATATTCCTGCCAACTTGGACGCTCTGGAAGCAGCGGGCAGAACAAGCTTCAATATCACGCAGACNCAGGACTGGTTGAATCTGCAGGCATTAAGTCGGGAAAGTGACTTAAAAGATTATACCTTTATTATAGGTATTGATGTCAGCAACAATCAGGCGGATTACTATGATTTGTCCCTAGTGGATGCGTTTTCCGGAATCGGAAGCGAAGACTTTCCGTTCCGGGGAACACTCAGAGGAGGGTATGAGACAGGTATTTCCCTTTACATGAAACAGCCTTTGTTTTCATATCTGTCAAGCGACGCAACGCTTAGTGCACTTCATATCCGTACAAAAGGCTGCAGTGCAGGACTTGCAGAGCATTTTGTGGCGGACGGTGAGGCGCCGTCTCTGATGAATTATGAAAATATTATGATTGAGGCGGGCGGAATTGGAGCAGTCACGGATATTCGATCCAACGGTAACGCGGGCGGTCTGTTTTGTGATGTCGTTTTTAACACGGATGCGCCGTTACTGATTCAGGGAAAAAGCATTACGGTCAATTCTAATGTGAATGGAGGAATTGCAGGCGGAATCATCGGTTATTTAGGTGGCGGAGATGTAAGCGGCGGAAGAGAAGTTACTCTGGTGATAGACGGAGGAATCAAATGGGCGCCTTATGCCGCACCTTATGGAAATTCTTCTTTAAAAGCAGTCGGCGGATGGATCGGCAAAGTAGAAGGAGTCAATCTGACCGTGAGTTCCGGTGACGGATCGGAAATTGTGATTACACGAACCGTTCCGGTNGATACGGCTGCGACAAAAACAATTGCCACGGGTGATATCGGTGGTTTATTTGGGTTAATCTCAAATTCTACAATAACGGTAGAAGATGCCATCACCTACACCGGAAATAAGCAAGGTGGGGCCGATTACACTACAAGCGACGCGAACTATGATCTGTGCGGACAGAATGCGGGTACTTTTGCAGGAAGGATCAAAGACTCATCAGTTACACTGAATGCTGCATTTACAACGAATTATGTGAGATTTTATAAGGCAGGTAACACGTCATCGACAACACAGGGAACCGGCGGATTTGCCGGAGTAATGGATAATTCCGTTTTGGCTGTAGCAGAAGATTCGGCAGGGATTTCCCTCAATAATACCTATGTGCGCAGTGGGGACAGCGCTTCATATAATGTGGGCGGTTTTGCCGGTTATGCGAAAGATGCCATTTTCGCTTTTTCGGAGGACAGTCCGTGTACCGTAACCGATTTTGTGAGCTATAATACTTATGGCAATACGGCAGGCGTAATCGGGAAATATGAGGCAGTTCAGTTGACCGATCAGCAGATCATGCAATATGTGAAAGTTACGGGAAGCAATACAGGTATCGTCGCACGGAACGGTAATGCAGGCGGTCTTGTCGGTTATCTGCAGCTTGCTGATGCTCCAGTGGAGATTTCCGATTGCTCCGTGGGAGATATGAAGTATTATGCCACATACGGGGCATTTGGCGTGGCAAGGGTGCAGGCAGCGGCAGGTAAGAATGGAAGGCTGATTTTAAACAATATTGTGTGTAACGGTGCGGCATCGGCGTCGGAGACTCCAGTGCCGACATATTCGACGTATGCGACAGCCTTCGGCGGTATGATCGGCTATGCGGATGCAGATTTTACTGTAAAGGGTGACCTTACGGACGGTGTGTTTTCCTCAGCGGTATGGTACAAGGCTGCATACGAGAACATATCCGGATCAACAAAATATACGGTGGCGCCTGACTGCTTTGGCGGCGTGGCAGGACAGATCGTCAATACGACGGCAGATGCTTCCGGTTACAGGGAAGTAGATATCAGCGATCTGTTGATTGGAAGCGGCTATGAGGTTTATGCATCTAGGGCGTTGACAACGTATGGCGGACTTATTGGAAAAGCGGGAACAAAAACCTCGGTCTGTCTGGACGGGAAAATCTATCAGAACGGCGGTACAGCAAAGGGATTTGCAGATGAAACATTCACGGTAGAACCGCAGAATATGTATCTGACCGGTACAACTTTTGGAAGTATCGCTGCATCTATTGACGATACTCTGATTTATTTGCAGCCGACTGCAGAGTGGCAGCCGTCTGAAAAGTATCGCTGCAATGAAATCGGAAATTATGGCGGTATGATCCGTAACGGAAACTGGGATGCACCGACGTTCACCAATCCTGACAGTACGACAGTATTTGATCCGGATACATTGGTGGCAGACCCTGATAAGTGGATCATCAGGGACCATAAAATCACAGGAACGCTGGGAAATACACTGTCCTCTTACGGCGATTTTATGCGTTTCGCGGTTGCGATGAATACCCGTGGCGGATTTCTGCCGAACGGGAATACATACGCCCAAATTAAAACAAATACATATGCGTTGACCGGAGCCGAATACAACCTGAGATGGCTCGGCGTTATGAGTATGGGACGCAATGATGTTAGTGGGATGAATGTCTCATATGCATTTCAGGGTTCCTGGAACGGTCGGACCGGAGGAACGAAGATCATCTACGGATTGCCAACTTACAGACAGCCGTATATCGGGCTGTTTCCGTGGATTTCAGGGAAAGAGGCCCCAGTCTCATTTAAAAATCTGAAGCTGGAATACGATCTGTCTTATCAGTGGCCGCAGTATGCGAGCAGTACAGGAACACTTACAAATAATACTACTACCGGTTATACGGAAAACGCGGGAGGACTGGCGGTTTATGCCGACGGTGCCATCACAGTTTCCAATGTGGAATATATGGGTACGGTCAGCGATCTGAAGAATCAGTCACCCTATATTTATACAAATAATGAGTTGTTCGGTGGAATATTTGGAAAATACATGGTGAATTCTGATCAGGCCTTAAAGATCGATCATCTTATCACCGGTATGAATTTTACGCAAAATGACCACCATCATGTTTTTGGCGGCGTGATCGCCTATGTGGATACCAGAACAAATAACAGTGGTAAGACCGGCAAGATTGATATCAGTGACGTGGAATTGAACGGTAAGATTACAATTGCAGTAACAGAATCGTCTAACGTAGGATATCAGAATATTCAGGACAGCGCATTTATCACAAAAATTGGAAATAACAATTACGAGAGCATCAGCAACAGCACAACGGCCACAAATTTTACTACCTATACCCAATACTGCACTATGGACGTAAAGAATCTGACGGTCAAAGATGTGGTTCAAAAAGCGTCATCTGGAACGAAGCAGTATGCATCCATGGGCGGATTTCTGGGGTACTCTTGGATTGATACGGAGACTACACTGACAGATGTCTCGGTCGGTAAAGGAGACATGCCGTGCGAACTCGACGGGAGAGCTGCGTTTGGCGGTCTGATCTATCAGGCAAACGGCAAAATGACAATTAAGAATCTGGATGTACAGAATTGGACGGTCAACGCTCAAAATAATACCAGCATTCAGAGTACTAGCAGTTATTCCAGTATGACGACTAATGCAGCTGGGGTAAACTGCGGTCTTTTGATCAGAAACGGGCAATATCTGTATCTGAATATTTCCGGCTATACGATAGGGGACAATGTTACCGTAAAGAATTACAGCGGAACATATTTTGACGAAATTGTGGGATTTAACAAGAGTGGAACATCAAAGAATAATGGAGGAATTTTATCGGTAAATTCCGCAGCGGGAGAAGAGAGACATCTCAAGACAGGAACAAATTATGTCAGCTATCCCAATGAAACTGCAGTTACAACAGACGGAACGACTCCGCTTAAGAAGGGAAATCCAAACACCAGATATTACTACGACCTGGATAGGATTGATTTTTCGAGGGATTATTCGACATGGAGCGAGCCGCAGGATGTAATGATATGGCATCTGCTGCACTATGCGAACCAGACGCTGCGGCCGTGTATCAAAGACGGATTCACAAGCTTAGAGAAAAATTATACAGTTGCATCAGATATCAGTATGGAAGGCTGGAGTATCTATCCGACGCCGATTACAGAGCAGGAAGAATCATATACTGCAAACGGCAACAAAATTGAGCTGCATGCGCAGGAGATCATAAACGGCGAGAAATCATACAATAAGCCGAATTATTATGCGATGTATACGGATGACGATAAATCACAGCATTATCAGATGCATGCGGGACTTTTTGAGAAGGTAACGCAAAATCTGACGGTCAGTGGACTGCATTTGGGTGGAACATACAGCAAGTCAGTAGGCAAGGCGGGCGCGCTGGTCGCGGATGAGATCAGCAATGGCGTTGAGATCAGAAATGACGTTGAGGTCAGCTATGGCAAAGGAAAATTTGAGAAAATTGTGCTGGATAATCTCAAGTGCGTTTCGAGCAGTGAAATGACGGATCAAAATTATGATGCGCCGATGGGATTGCTGATCGCAAAAGTAGTATGGAATGGCATCGAGAAATCAGGCACAGATCTGGAGTTCAAGGATATCCGCATGGTCAACTATGGGACAGACGGAGATACCACCAGTAAGGCAGCAAGTTCTCTGATTGGGTCAGTCGGTGACACAAAGGCGAAAAATATTAAGATCCTCTTTGAGGAAATGGGTATGACGGACCATGAGACGACCGCGAGACTGGCAAAATCGTCTTTGATCTATCGGTATGATTATAAGGAGGAGTGTACTGTAATCTATACTTTTACCTATCAAGACTATACAGGTAAAGACGGTAAAGGAGGTAAAGATAATTCGATAAACAGCGATGCCGTATATCTCGTAACGATTGGAGAGGAATTGACGGCGCAGAGAGTGGACCCGGAGGATGAGGAGTCAGCCGCACTGGGATACGATCTGATTGAATATTTTGACGAGGATTACGCAGTAGGTAAGAATCCTAAAGACGGGACAGTACTAGACATCCATTATGACAGTGGGAAATATATTCCGTATGTTTATACCGGAGAGCGGGATATTATCGTGAACCCTAAGAGCAAAAATATTGATAAAGGCTGCGGAACCTATGAAGATCCCTATGTGATCGACAGTGTGAAACAGATTCAGACCTTATACCGCTATCTCTATGAAGAACTTGATTTTAAAGAGATGCTTGAGGTACAGAACTGGACCGTTAACGCAACAGGTGATGACAGCAGCTTATGTAATAAAACTGCAGGTGCGCATACGCCGATGACATACTATGATGGGCATACAGATGAAGATTTTCCGACCAAAGCACAGCTTAGCCAGGCGTACTATCAGATTACGGCTGATATCGATCTCAGTCAATTTGTGGAGTTTTTTGGATTCGGAACGTTGGAGGAACCGTTTGTAGGTGTTTTTGTAGGTGCTAAAGTGGGCGGAAAAACCGAATTTCCGGTAATTACCCTTCCTAAGCAGCCTGCGACCGCAAAATTGACGCAGTTTGGATGGATTCGAAATGCAAAGGGAGCCGTTGTCAAAGACTTGACGGTTCAGTTTGCGTCACAGATCAACATATCCGGTGCCTATTATTCTGACACTTATCCGGTCACAGAAAGTTTAGGCGATCCGGCGCCTGGGTTTGGTGCAGGTGTTATCGCGAGAGTTTTGGGAGGCGAAAATATTATTGACAATGTCACGGTCAGCTGTAAAGATGGGGCAAGTCTCCACCCAGACGGTTATTACTCGATGATCGGCGGTTATGTCGGCGCAGTAGATTTTGGCGGCGTGATCCTTCGTAATATGAGCGGGGAAAGCTTAAAGGACTTCCGGACAGGAATAGAAGCGTATCCCGACAGCTATTGGTACACATGCGGTATTGTCGGCAGAGTGCGTGACGGATATGTTGTTTATGACGGCAAGACAGACGGCAGCACAGATTCAAATACGCCGTTGATGTCCAATTACACGAAGACCCAATATATTGACTACACAAATTCTCTTCCGGCGAGCAGATCTTATGATATTACAAATGCCGTATACTTAAGAGCACGGATTGGATTAAATGATGTGAATTCATCAAAAGGAATTCAGTGGACCGGAAACGGATATCAGATTGCAAATGACGCGCAGCTTCTGGCTCTCTCGATGGCATTGAATTCCGGTATGATGGATTATAATTGCAGTGTGAATAATGCGGGTCCTGATCTTGTCGCAGGAATCGGATATAACAACAAGTCCAGGCAGCGTGGAGGAAACTACAATTATATCGGAAATGTTGGAAACAGCGGAAGTGATTCGCGGAATGCCTATCAGGATGTCATTGACCATGACAACTATAATAATGCATCCGGCTATACTTATCACAGCTATTTGATGCAGTTTTTTGCACCGAGCGGATCGAGTATCGTGCAAAAGGGGGCGGACGGTCATGAGAGTGCCATTCTAAATCCGAAGGGAACGATTTTGACCTATACGCTGACGACGCCCTATGCTGAGAGTAATGCGGCTACGCTTTATAATATGGCGCAGTATCAAACAGGATTCCGGGGATTTGGAGCGAGGTACGGTCGGACTTATAACAATGTATTCCAGAGCAATATGGTGGGACCTGACAGCGGGCAGGCGCGTATTGAACTGGATATGCGAGTTGATAAAACGCAGAGTAGCACAAGAGTGGCGCTTTTGAATGATGTTGACAGCAGCACAGGACAAACACTGCAGTTTAAGAATCTTGTTTTGTCCGGAACAGTGCTCAGCGAGCCTGACAGACCAAGTTATGCTGTAAATAATGCAGCAGGTTTTATGAGTCGCTGTACTGCTTCTCTGGAGTTTGACAATGTTGATCTGGACGGTTTGGAGGTAACAGCACCAAGCTTCGGAGGCGGTTATGTTGCGGATATGGCCGGTACAACATGCTCCTTTATGCATACGGATCTGGAAAATACAACTATTGTCGGGGGTAAGAACCGGTATAGCGGCAATTATGGCTATGCGGGGGGACTGATCGGAAGATTTACACAGACTTACAACTCAAATATTGAAGTAAAAGGAACAGAGAGTCAGGAGATTCGTGTGAACCGTGTTTCTGTATCGTCTCCTTCAAACAGTTCTGTACGCGTAGGAGGATTGATCGGGAGTTCACTGGCACGCAGCAACAGCTTTTCGCACATAAGAGCAACAAATATAAACATAGACGACAGTCTGGCAACTGATTCGGACGATTCGATCAACTCAAACTATGCGATCACGGCAGGGGGAATTTTGGGATATGCGGAATATCCTGTCACGTTTGACCATGTCACAGTGGGAAGCGAAGTTCCAGATGAATTTGTAACGATTGTTGCAGGGCATGGTTCCAGCAGAGAACCGAATGCAGGAGGAGGAGGTTTTGTCGGTCGTCTTGGAAGCTCGTCTGCGACCTTGACAGTGCGGGACAGTAAAGTTCTCGGATATAGAAGAGGCGACGGAACATGTACAACGCAGATCGATTGCTATGGCAGTGCGGGAGGTATTACGAGTAACAGCTATAATGCAAACGTAGAAAACGTTACTGTTGCCGGAGCCTTCATCACAGGAGGGGCTTACCTTGGCGGATACTGCGGCTGGGCGAACAGCGGCAGCAGCTATCAGATTAATTTGACGAACACCGATATCGCAAAATGTCACTTTGCAATGAAGTGCTATCTGGGAAATTACTATTCGGGTTCAAGTGGCCGGCCTGGAGATATTGGCGGATTGATCGGCTGCGATGAGATAGGGACGACAAATTTGACAGACTGCAATGTCAGCAATATCATGATAGATGCAGACTATACAGGAAGAGTTGGCGGACTGATCGGATACGAAAATCAGAAGGTCAATATCCGTCAGGAACAGAATTCGTCCAACGGGGTCACAGACAGTTTGATCTGTGGCGTGACGGCAGGAGGTCTGTTCGGGCAGTTTGAGGGTTCGACGGAAAGCGAAATAAATGAGATCACTGTCAGCGGAAACCGGATCGTATCGGGCGCTGATGGGACAGCGAGAGGCAATACATACCGTTCCGGCGGACTTGCAGGTTATCTCGATCATAC
Organism: Roseburia sp.; assembly: GCA_014804775.1. Taxonomy (GTDB): domain Bacteria; phylum Bacillota; class Clostridia; order Lachnospirales; family Lachnospiraceae; genus Roseburia. Next base: position 50,671 of record JAAUZB010000022.1, read on the forward strand.
AGGAGCGCTTTATTTTAACAATATTTCGGTTACGGATAACCTAATCGCGGCGTACTCCAATACGGCATATGCACCGTATATGGGAGGTATGATCGGCGAGAATAACCGAGGAAAGGTTTATGTATATCACACAGGGCTTCGGGACAATTATATTGGCGTATTGCAGGATCTTCCAACAGTGACAAAGGACCGCCAGCAGGCATTGAGGGAGAAGGAGAAGCCTCAGGCATGGAAAGATTTGGTCTATGCGAGAAAAGATGTTTCCAACGCTACAAATGCCGTAAAATATGCGACTCTTGGCGCTGTGCCGGAAGAGGATCTGTATCAGTACTCTTACTGTGAGGGAGCGGTGGCAGGACGTGTTGCCGCAGATTCATTAGCGAGAAATACATTTGTAGATATCAATATTCAATATAGCGACAATAAATACCGTCCGGTATCGGATGTCGGAATGTCGGTTGAAGTCAAGTCCAATGAGGCGATGTATGCGGCATACCGTCAGAACTATTTTATTGTATATGACGGAATGGAGACGGAGCAGTCGACACAGGGAGGAAAACCGTCCTGGCTGCCTTCTGAGCTTCAGGGGAATGGTGCAAATTATACATTTGGCAATCTCGAGAAAATCTGGAACGACTATTGTTCGGTTCAGGCTGGCACGGGATCCGGAATACGGTATGCGTACCGTTTCAGTGAGGACTATCTGAGCAAAAAGAATTCGGGGATCAATATCGGGAAAGTCTATGACATGACATATTGGAATACGGAAAAAGGGTATTTATCGCCGATAGAAGATAATGACTCAAGTCTGGATGGCGCAAAGGTCCCGATGGTGTATTATGACTCGTCCGAGCCAGGAAGTTTAGATGAAGTCATCCAAACATACATCAATATGTTGACAAACAATTCGGGTGCACTGAATTCGTTTGACGACCAGAAGATACAGGTCGATACTGTACGGATGAGCTGGACACCGGAGGACGGAATAACCAAAGCTACAGACGGAAAGACCCCGAGTGTTACTGCAAAAGTATTATCCGACAAGTCGGTCGAGTTTATAAACCGCGACAGCAGTAATGCGCAGACTTATGATACAATTGAAGATGAGGGAGGAACTTTTACTCTGATCAAGATTGCTTATCTGAACAGTAAGAACAATACGGCAGAGTGGACGCTCTTAATACCTATTTTTGTCACGCAGCGTTTGGATATCACAACCAATGCCCGGATCGTGAAGGGGATTGAGTATAATTTCCAGAAACTCGTTGAGGATGGAAAATGGATCGTATATAACGGAGAAACCGGTCCGGATGGCAAGCCGCTGACAGAAGGTTCTCTGATAGACTTAGACACCGGAAGCAGCTACAGTATGTACTTCGAGTATATTTATGGCATAGTGCGCAACAGCTATGACAAAGCTGTGCCTAAGTGGCTGTTGAAGTCAAGCGATCAGAATATAGGCTTTCAGAAGGGAATGCAGTTGACACTGATCGATCTGGACCGTAACTGTACTCCGTATTATTATGAGATCACAGGAGATGAGGATCCGGATACTACAGTCAAGTTAGAATATTTTAAGGACGCTGACGGAAATCCGTATGAATATAAAAATATTACGGATGAGAAGGGTCAGTTGACAGTAGAAAAGACACCGCACGAGGAAATAGATGAAGATACGGGTGAAGTATATGAATATTACTATGAAGACATTGGCGGTGTGCGTTACTACGAAGAAGTTGCAGTGGAGCGATACATGATACTTGTGGATTGCTCAAATGTGGCAAACGATGATCAGGAGCGTCTCAATTATAAGTATGAACTTAGGGTCAGCCTGGAAAGCCTTAAGGACAGTGATTCGAAATTTTATGACCGTATCGAGTGGACAGAGGGAAGCTTCGCGGGAGTGAATGAAACCGCGGGATTGATCGGAACGATCGACAAAGAGGAATCGAAACTGAACGATAAGTTCAGTGCAGATAAAACCGTAGAGTTGTCGCTGCAGGCTTTGCTTGAGATCGGTGCAATGAATTTGCAGACAAATCAGGACACGCCGCTGTATGTGGACATTGGCTTCTATCTGACCAATATTGACGGAGTTAAAATTCCGCTGCCGCAGGGAACGGTGATTTCTTTTGAAAAGAGAGTGGAAGATGAGGATGGGGAAGTTACTTATGAGGAGGTGTACAGCACGCCCGGAAACGGAGCTCCCACAGTTTATTATTTCCATAATCAACAACCCAGCCAGAAGCATAATGTCAGAGAACCCGGAGTGATGACGAATATACCGGGCAGTACAGATCTGAGTGAATTGCTTGGTCTTACGGTAACGTTTGACTTTAGTGCAGTCAGTGATGCCGAGTTGGCACAGCTATATTCTGACGCAGGCAGAACTATATACCTCCATGCGGATCTTGTGAAATTTGAGGAGGGCAAGAATGCGGTTGACGGAGAACTTCTTGACGGCTTTGCATGGAATTTCAGTCTGATCGTCGACACGGATATCGGATTTGCGCTGAATCAGGACCAGTTGATGGTGCTTGGTATAAATACATATCTGCCGGAAAAAACGGATGAGGGACTGATTCCTTATACGGAGAGCATAGAGTTCCCGGATGACTATATAAAACAGCTCAGCGATGAGTCGGAAGGGCAGTATTATACTATTATCTATCAGATGCAGGAGAAATCGGATCAGCCGGTCAATGGAAATCTGAACAGCGTCTATGATCCGTATACGGGAAGCGATATCAGACTGTATCTGGGGGACGATCCCACGAATGGTGGCAATCAGATCACAGATGCCAGAACGTATCAGATCGATCCGAAGATGATAAAACAAGGAGTTTCGTTCAATTCGGATAAGAGTATAAATAAAGAAGTGTCTAAGAGTGTTCCTGCCGGTGTGATTCAGATTCCGTGTATTCTCCGTGCAGACAGGGATGAGCTTGAACGTAAGCAGAAATGGACAAATTACCGGATCCATGCATATCTGTTCATTACGGACAGCGAGCCGACAGCAGAGGAAATTGCGGAATTCAAAGCAGATCTGACACAGGCAAGTCTGGATGATTATTTTGTCTTTACCGTAGCGAGGGTGAAGACGGATATGGATTGACAGACAGGGAATAAAAAGGAGAGAGTATATGGAAAGAATGAAAAAGAAATTCTTTCGGAAACGGTACAGTGCGGCAGCGTGTATTTTAAGCATACTACTGATTCTTGCCACAGTTACGGTAATTGGACTGAAGCTTTCGTCGGTAAGGGCAGAGGATGAGGCGCCAAACGCTCAGGTAAACATCACGGTCTGGCTCATGCTTCCAGACGGTAGTTTTATAGGACCGCCGCTGCTGAAATATGACGGAGCGGTTACTCCATCTGCATACGCGACAGCTATTGAAGACCCTAATGGCGGATTTCTATATCAGATGGCGGACAGTGATCGGACGGTGGATGGGTGTACACTATACCGCATTACACTGCAGGGAAACCTGCAGGGAATTACATTCTACGATAAGGGGACAGCCGAGGAGCCGGGCGTAGGGCAAATAGACAATGTGGATATTTCCTATTTGAGGCAGTATACCAGTGCAGTCCCGACAGAGGTGTATTATAAATTGACGGATAACGGATGGGCATGGTTTCTGGATGATGCAGGAACTAAGCCGGTTCCTCCGCCCCCGCCGCCCAGCGAGGATAAAGATGAGTATACTGTTACATTACACTGCTATTCTACTGAGGATACGGTGAAAGTCCGCTGGACGACTGCTTACACTGGAGAGCAGCGAGAGTATCAGATGGAGCAGGAAGAAGGGCATCCCGGATGGTATAAATGCGATGTACCCGTGTATAAAGATGAGGAATATGCGGTAGATTTTTACTACGGTGACAGCGGAGGATGGACAAGGACTTATCAATATGATCGGGAATATAAAGATGAAAATGTATGGTTTGATAATGCATTCTTTTCCCCAGATCCGCCAGATAGCTATGGAGATCCCGGGCAGGAGGATGTTACGGATGTGATATTATCCCTGCATTTTAAAGGTCCGGCAGATTGGGGAGAACAGATAGTTGTATCTTACTCTACAGAAAACGAATCACACGACTTCGTAATGGAAGCGGAGAAAGGAAACCCCGGCTGGTATTCGATTGGAATTTCCGTGAAGAAAAATGAAGCGGTTACTGTTTCTTTCCAGGGTGGTGATCACCAAACGTCGCCTGTTACTGTTTCTTCATCAGAGGATAGAGAATGTTGGATGACGGTTGAGGAAGACGGATATACTGTTACAATACATTCAACAAAGCCGGAAGAGCCGTCAACAGAAGAGCCGACGGAAGAACCAACGGAAGAGCCAACCGAGGAACCAACGGAAGAGCCAACCGAGGAGCCGACGGAAGAGCCAACCGAGGAACCGACGGAAGAACCGACGGAGGAGCCAACCGAGGAACCGACGGAAAATCCGACGGAGGAACCAACGGAGGAGCCGACGGAAGAGCCGACGGAGGAACCGACGGAAGAGCCAACGGAGAATCC
>JAAUZB010000023.1 GCA_014804775.1 Roseburia sp.
AAATGAGACTCAAAAATCGTGGAAGCCTTTGCTGAACACGATTTTCGTTCTAAGAGGCTCATTGGAATGTTCGGTGCAATGGAGTGCGCACAACTCTTTTTGTGCAATTTGCCGTCAATTACTTTTAAACAAGGCTTTTGACACCCGAATTAAAATTTACAGCAAAAAATCTGCAGCAAAAAAATTGCTTGCAATTCTGTTTTCAAAGTGGTATAAATGTAACAGCATCGTAACTATTTAGTATAGGTCGAAGCACTGGCTGCTGAGACCGTAAGAACATGATTCAGGGGTGCAAAATCCCATTGTCGTAGACAATTTTCAATGGATTTTGCATCGTAACTGTGAAAGTACTGAACAGTTACACATCATCATAGTAAAGCGATGAAAGAGACTCTTATCTTCAGACATCGACAGGAATACGGCGTCACCGACTGAGAGCGCTGTTTGAAAGAGAAGATAACGGGAACACTCTGGAGCAGACTGTCTGAACCGAATGTGTCGCTGCCGTAAAATACCGGTTGATATGGCGGAGATAGCATACGAAAAGTAGGTCAGTACGTGGGTGCGCGTTAAGCACATAGAGTGGGAAAATGATTTGTATGTCAGTCATTTTTCAAAGCGGGTGGTACCGCGGGATATATGCAGCAGGAAAGTTGTATGACGAATCTCGCCCCAGAAAAGTAATTTTACTTTTCTGGGGCGTTTTTAGTTCCGGCAGCGATTTCCCGTCCCGCACCTAAATCAAAAAAGGAGCGTACACAGATTGAAAAAATTGATTGATACCAATTTTTTCAATCAAGAATTTGCGGCAGAACGCCACAAATTCTATTGACCGCAGAACAGAATTTGAGATTCTGTTCGCGTTCCTCAGCGTATAACGCTTCGGAATGGAGGAAACAATGGAATTCATGACAGGTGTAAACAAAAAGGATGTGTTAGAGATCAGCGAACTTCTCTCGGGCGATTTTGAGGGAAAGACTGTAAAGGTAAACGGAGCAGTCCATACGGTCCGCGATATGGGAGACGTGGCATTTGTGATCTTGAGAAAAAGAGAGGGACTTCTTCAATGTGTGTATGAAGAAGGGAAGACACAGTTTGACTTAAAGGATTTAAAGGAAGCAGCGACCGTCGAAGTGGAGGGAACGGTCAGGAGCGAGGAGCGTGCGCCGAACGGAATTGAAATTCGCTTAGATCAGATAAAGATATTGTCGGAGCCTGCGGCGATGATGCCGTTTTCCGTATCCAAATGGAAGCTTCCGACAACGCTTGAGACCAATCTGGATCATCGCGCTATTGCGCTGCGCAATGTGAGAGAGCGGGCAAAGTTCAGAATACAGGAAGGAATCGTAAGAGGCTTCCGGGATTTCCTTTACGGAGAGGGATTTACGGAGATCCATACGCCAAAGATCGGGGCAAAAAGTGCGGAGGGCGGTGCGAACCTGTTCCGGTTGGAATATTTTCACAGACCGGCAGTCNTGCAGCAGAGTCCTCAGTTTTATAAGCAGATGATGGTCGGNGTGTTTGACCGCGTATTTGAAACTGCTCCGGTATTCCGCGCCGAGAAGCACAATACGAAACGTCATCTGAACGAGTACACCAGTCTTGATTTTGAGATGGGATATATTGACAGCTTTGAAGATATCATGGCAATGGAGACCGGATTTTTACANTATACAATGAAGCTTTTGGAGCGNGATTACGCAAAAGAATTAAAAATGCTCGGNATCACGCTTCCGGATACAGAGCGGATTCCGACAGTGCGCTTNGANGAGGCAAAACAGAAGGTATCCGAGAAATATAANAGNCAGATCCGCAACCCTTACGATTTAGAGCCGGAGGAGGAAGCGCTGATCGGTCAGTATTTTAAAGANGAATACGGGGCGGATTTTGTATTTGTCACACATTATCCGTCTAAGAAGCGTCCGTTCTATGCGATGGATGATCCGGCGGACNNGACCTATACGCTGAGCTTTGATCTGCTCTATCACGGACTGGAAATCACCACCGGNGGGCAGAGAATCCATGATTANGACATGCTCTTAAAAAAGATGGAGAAACGCGGCATGACGGAAGAGGGAATGGAGCAGTACCTTGCGGTTTTCAAACATGGAATGCCGCCNCACGGAGGTCTTGGGATCGGCTTGGAGCGTCTGACGATGAAACTTGTGGGCGAGGATAACGTACGTGAAACCACGCTGTTTCCACGTGATCTGAGCCGCTTAGAACCGTAAAATATANATAGTACAGACAAGGGCTCAGATCACNTTGGATTTTGAGTCGCCTGGAACCGTAAAACAAACATAAACAAGGAGAAAAATCCTCTCCTCGTTCATAGGAACTCGGATTTTGCTCCGCAAAACAAGGAGGATTACAGTGAAGCATTTGGGAACAAAACGAATAGAAACAGAACGTCTTATACTGAGACGCTTTACGTTAGAAGATGCGGATAAAATGTATCACAACTGGGCAAGTGACCCGGAGGTGACAAGATTCCTGATGTGGCCCACGCACAGCGACGTGGAAGNNACCAGAGAGGTGCTGACNGAGTGGATTGCNGCCTATGAAAATCCCGACAAATACGAATGGTGTATTGCGANNAAAGAAAATGATGAGCCGGTNGGCAGCATAGGAGTNGTGCATTGCAATGAAAAGGNATCCTCNATGGAGGTCGGCTATTGNATCAGTAAAAGCTGCTGGCATCANGGCATCACTTCCGAGGCGCTGGCGGCAGTGATGGAATANCTGCTGGAGGAAGTCGGNGCAAACCGTATAGAATCCAGACATGATCCCCGAAATCCTCACTCTGGGGCAGTGATGAAAAAATGCGGTATGAANTACGAGGGAANGAGAATACAGGCAGACTGGAATAACAGCGGCGTNTGTGACTGNGCACTCTATGGCTATGTGAAAGGGATGGCAGATCTGCAAAACGGGAGTGCCCCAGCACACACAGAAGATCTGANGCAGACCGCAAAAAATGAGGCGGGAGCNCAGGCACAGAAGANTGNGNCTCCCCGAAATGTNATCTCNGATGAAACGATCGAATATGTGGGAATTTTGGCAAAGCTCGAGCTTAATGATGCGGAAAAAGAGCAGGCAAAGAAGGACATGGGAGAAATGTTAGATTACATTGACAAATTAAATGAGCTTGATACAAGNAATGTTGANCCGATGTCCCATGTGTTCCCGGTCAGCAATGTATTCCGTGAGGATGTTGTGACGAACGGCGATGGAAGCGCCATGACGCTTGCGAACGCACCGGAGAAAAAAGACGGCGGATTTAAAGTGCCGAAAACGATCGGGTAAGGAGGAAAATCCTCTCCTCGTCCAAGGGGACTCGGATTTTGCTCCGCAAAACAAGGAGGATTGACATGAGCATAATGAGTTTAACTGCCGTAGAGNTCGGCAAAAAAATAAAGGCGAAAGAAGTGTCTGCCCAAGAGGCGGTTACAGCGGCGCTTGACGCCATCGAGAGAAAAGAAGAAATGATCCACAGTTTTGTGACGGTGGACAGGGANGGTGCGTTAAGACGCGCTGCCAAAGTGCAGNAGAAGATCAACGANGGGACNCTGACACATCCGCTGGCAGGTGTTCCGGTAGCGATCAAGGACAATATGTGTACGGAGGGGCTGCTTACCACCTGTTCCTCCAANATTCTGTATAATTTTGTNCCGACNTATACGGCGGAGGCNGTGCGGAGATTAGAAGAAGCNGGCGCGGTCGTGATCGGNAAAACNAACATGGATGAATTTGCGATGGGAAGCACAACGGAGACATCTGCNTTCGGGGTTACGAAAAATCCGTGGAATACAGAGCATGTGCCNGGCGGTTCNTCCGGCGGNTCCTGNGCGGCTGTNGCGGCGGAGGAATGNAGCTATGCNCTCGGTTCCGATACCGGCGGTTCCATCCGTCAGCCCAGCTCCTTCTGCGGCGTGACGGGCATCAAACCGACGTACGGGACGGTGTCNCGTTACGGATTGATCGCGTANGGNTCTTCTCTNGANCAGATCGGACCGATCGCAAAAGATGTGACGGACTGTGCGGCAATTTTGGAGGCNATTTCGTCNCACGATGCNAAAGACTCCACNTCGATCCANAGAGANGACTATAAATTTACNGNGGCNCTNGTCGATGACGTAAAGGGAATGAAGATTGGAATTCCCGCCGATTACCTGAGTGAGGGATTGGATTCCGAGGTAAAAGATGCCGTNCTGCGTGCTGCAAAGNCNNTGGAAGAAAAAGGTGCGGTTGTGGAGGAATTTGANNTGAGNCTTGTGCCGTANGCGATNCCTGCGTACTATGTGATCGCCTGCGCGGAGGCAAGCTCGAACCTCGCCCGTTTTGANGGAGTGAAATACGGATACCGCACNAAAGAATANGAAGGACTTCACAACATGTACAAAAAATCCCGNTCAGAAGGNTTTGGACCCGAAGCAAAACGCCGTATCATGCTGGGTTCCTTNGTGCTGAGCAGCGGCTATTANGATGCCTATTANCTGAAAGCGCTTCGNACCAAGGCGNTGATCAAACAGGCATTTGACAGAGCNTTTGAGAAATACGATGTGATATTGGGNCCTGCGGCGCCGACNACCGCGCCAAAACTCGGGGAATCCNTAAGCGATCCGATCAAGATGTATCTCGGGGANATCTATACGATCTCTGTCAATCTTGCAGGATTGCCGGGAATATCGCTTCCCTGCGGAAAATCGAAGAACGGTCTNCCNATNGGTTTGCAGCTGATCGGAGACTGCTTTCAGGAAAAAAATATCATTCGGGCNGCCTATGCATTTGAACAGACAAAGAGCTACGAACACAGCCCAATGAGCGAGAGATAGGGGGAGTGAACTATGAGTAAGACATATGAAACCGTCATTGGACTGGAANTCCATGTTGAATTGGCGACAAAGACCAAGATTTTCTGTTCCTGCTCCACCGAATTNGGAGGGGCNCCGAACAGNCATACCTGTCCGGTCTGCACCGGNATGCCGGGTTCTCTCCCTGTCTTAAATAAGCAGGTGGTAGAATANGCCATGGCAGTCGGTCTTGCGACNAACTGNAAGATTACNCANTANTGCAAATTTGACCGTAAAAATTATTTTTATCCGGATAATCCTCAGAACTACCAGATTTCCCAGCTGTATCTGCCGATCTGCCGGGATGGCGGTGTGGAGATTGAGACTTCCGCCGGCAAAAAGACCGTCAGAATCCATGAAATCCACATGGAGGAGGANGCNGGNAAACTGATCCATGACGAGTGGGAGGATGTGTCCATTGTGGATTATAACCGTTCCGGCGTACCGCTGATCGAGATCGTATCGGAACCGGATATGCGTTCTGCCGAGGAAGTGATTGCCTATCTGGAAAAATTGAGGCTGATCATTCAGTATCTCGGCGCATCGGACTGCAAGNTAAATGAGGGATCTATGCGTGCCGATGTGAACCTTTCTGTCAGGGAGACCGGGGCGGAAGAGTTCGGAACCCGTACCGAGATGAAAAACCTGAACTCGTTTAAAGCGATTGCNAGAGCGATCGAGGGGGAGCGGGCGCGNCAGATCGAGCTNCTTGAAGAAGGAAAGCAGGTGGTTCAGGAGACACGCCGCTGGGATGACAACAAGGAGGCATCCCANGCCATGCGTTCTAAGGAGGATGCACAGGATTACCGTTACTTCCCGGAACCGGATTTGGTGCCGGTATGCATCAGTGATGAGTGGATCGCCGAGGTGAAAGCACGCCAGCCGGAGATGCGCACGGAAAAGATGGCGCGTTATCAGGAGGAATTTGGACTTTCCGCATATGATGCCCAGATCATCACCGGTGATAAGAAATTCGCTGATTTATTTGAGGCTGCGACAGCGCTCTGCGGCAAGCCGAAAAAAGTTGCAAACTGGATCATGGTGGAGACGATCCGTTTGTTGAAGGACAATAATATGGACCCGGACGAGATCACATTTTCTCCGGGAAATCTCGCGAAGCTTGTCAACCTTGCAGACTCCGGAGCAGTCACAAATACCGTTGCAAAAGAGGTGTTCGAGCTTGTATTTAAGGAAGACATCGACCCGGACAAATATGTGGAGGAGAAAGGGTTAAAGACGGTCAACGATGAGGATGCCCTGCGGCAGGCGGTAGAGCAGGTGATCCGGGACAATCCGCAGTCCGTGCAGGATTACCGAAGCGGAAAAGAAAAGGCGATCGGATTCCTTGTAGGACAGACAATGAAGCTTATGAAAGGAAAGGCAAATCCGGGATTGGTAAATCAACTGCTGAAAGAACTTCTGTGATTGTCTCCAAATGATTGTTGTGCTATAATAAATCGTATATTTTATTGAAGAAAGAGGATATACGGTGGGGCGAACAAAAGGAAATATACAAAGGATTTATAAAAAGAGCATTTTGCCATCCATTTTGCTGTTTTTGACATTTCTCGTAGCCTGCGGAGTGGTGTTCGTGATGTTCGAGATAATGTATGAGAGTTATCTGATGGAATCAAAAACATCCGAACTGTATGATAAGGCAGATCACATCGGATGGATGCTTACATCTCATATGAAAGGAAATTCTGTCTTTGATGCGGCTGCTTCTTTGGAGGAGTATCTGGGTGAAGACAGTGATATCTGCATTACAGATAACGACAACCGTATTTTGCAACAATTTGGAGATTCCATTCCGGATTTTGACCTTGCGGAGGAGACGGGCAATCTGGGGGAATCTGTCATCTTCCCGGATCTGGATGCCGAAAATCCGTGGAAAGATCAGACGCTGGATATAGAATACCGCGAACTTTTAAAACGCAGTATAACTGCGATCCGCGAGACCGAGAACAAAGCAGAGTGGGCCGAAGAAAAAATCGTTGACGGCGGTTTTTGGGTAGAGGTTCCGATAGAGGTGGACGATTACCGTATCTATTATAAGGATGAGGTCATACTGACAGCAAAGGATACGTTTTATATTATTGGAATCGTTGCTGTCAGTGCAATCATGATGGCAATTCCCACATTTCTGCTGTTTATCAATGTAATGTCTTCCATCATAACACAGGGGCGCATGGTAAATCTGCTGTATCTGGATCCTATCACAGGAGGCAGGAACTGGCTGTTTTTTATACAGCAAAGCAGAATGATCTTAAAACGGGTTAGAAATGCGGGAAGCGGATACGTTATGGTAAATTTACATATGAACCGCTATCAGGACTATTGTTCATGCTACGGAAGTGAAGAAGGAAAGGAGCTGTTAAAGAGTCTGAATGCTTTCCTTCAGGTAAACGTCGGAGGCCATGAAGCGGCTGCACGCTCAGCGGGGGCTGATTTTGGACTGCTGTTGAGATGTGACTCCATAGAACAGTGCGAGAAGCGGTTAAAAAAACTTATGGCGGATCTGACAGGAATCCGGCAGGACAGAGCGCTGCATTATTGTGCAGGAATTTATATGATTGAAGCGGCGGCAAGAAAAGAGCAGGAGAAGCTGCTGAAAGGGAAGACGGACATTGACCAGTTTTATCACTGCGCTAATGTGGCAAGACAGTCACTCCGGGAAACAGATGGCGAATATATCAGGGCATTTGACGATCAGATCCTGCAGGAGCAGTTGTGGAAGCGCAAAGCGGAAGAGCGGATGGAAGAGGCACTGATCAATAAAGAATTTCAGATGTACTTACAGCCCAAATATAATCCTGTTTCAGGAAAGATTGTGGGTGCGGAGGCACTTGTGCGTTGGATTTCACCGACGGATGGATTTATATCGCCGGGACGCTTTATCCCCGTTTTTGAAGAAAACGGATTTATCACCCGGCTGGATGACTATATGATCTCAGCTGTGGCAAAATTGCAGTCCGAACGGAAAATTCAGGAAAAAAAGGCAATCCCTATTTCAGTGAATGTTTCCAGAGCGAATTTTGTAAAAGAAGATTTGGCGGAGCATATCTGCCAGCTGGTAGACGCGTACGGAGCAGATCACGGTTCCGTTGAACTGGAAGTAACAGAAAGTGCGTTTTTCGGTGACAAGAATTCTCTTCAGCAAACATTAAAGGAGTTGAAGGACTATGGATTCCGCACTTCCATGGATGACTTCGGGGCAGGGTATTCTTCGCTGAATTCACTGAAGGATCTGCCTATTGATGTGCTCAAATTAGATATGGACTTTTTCCGCGGGGAGGATGCGGANAAACGGGGAAAAGTTGTAGTGCAGGGAACGATTCGTCTNGCAAAGGATCTGAAGATGGAGATCGTGGCAGAGGGAATCGAGAAAAAGGAGCAGGTTGATTTTTTGGCGGAGCAGGGATGCGATATGATTCAGGGATTTTATTTTGCAAAACCTATGCCGGTTGCGGAATTTGAAGAGCGGATGGAGCGCGACGGATAGGAGGGGATTATGCACACATTTTTTATTTTTATTCAATATATAGGGATTATTATACTGGTGGTGGAGGCGTTTTATGTTTCCATGCATAAGACCTCCAGATATCAGCAGTTTCTCACGCTTCTGATCATTGCCTTGTGTATTAATTTCGTGGGATATCTGTTGGAGCTGCAGGCGACAACGCAGGGAGAAGCGCTGACGGCGGTTAAATTTCTGTATCTGGGCAAACCGTATATCGCCTATGCCCAGTTTTTGTTTGTCATGCAGGTCTGCAAAGTAAAGCTTTCTCCCAAACTGGTGGGAGCTCTGTTTTGTATGCATACCGCAATCGTNTTTCTGGTGCTGACGTGTGAAAGCCATACGCTGTTTTACAGCAGTATCGAGTTTACGGACAGCGGTTTCTTCCCGCACATNGTTTTGGGTCACGGCATTATTTANAATCTGTACAGCATGATATTGGTCGTCTATGTGATTATCATGACTGCAATCTGTATTTCCCGCCGGAACAACGCCAGAAGAGCGGATGAGAAGCGTCAGTTCGGATATTTGATCCTGATCAATATTATTCCGATCGTGGGATTTGTGATCTATTTAAGCGGAATCACACGGGGGTACGATATTACGCTGCTCGCATATTTTATCGACACGCTTCTGCTGTCTGTTCTGATCTTTAGAGAGAAGATTTTTCAGACTCTTGCACTGGCGAAAGATCTGGCGATTGATTCTCTGGCAGAAGGCCTGGTAGTCGTAGACAACCAGGAGGAGGTCATCTATTTTAACCAGAAGGCGAAGCAGATTTATGAACGTGTGTCCATAGGAAAATGCGACGCGATACTGGAAGATATGGATAAGTGCATATTGGAAAAAANGAATATTGTCTGTGACAGGAGAATTTATACGGCGAGCAGTCATCTGATTGAGCAGGAGAACGCATACTATGGCAAAATGTATGTCCTGACAGATATCACAGACAGCTATCACTACACGCAGAATATAAAAGAGCAGACCAAGATCATGAAAGGACTCAAGGAGCAGGCTGAGGCGGCAAATCAGGCGAAATCAGATTTTGTGTCTAACATGTCTCATGAGATAAGGACGCCAATGAATGCCATTATAGGTCTGACAGACGTCTTGCTTCGCAAGGAGTGGTCAGCGGAAGATAAGGGATATCTTCTGAATATCAAAAGCTCCGGAAAAGCCCTGCTTGACCTTGTGAATGATNTGTTGGATTTTTCCAAGATTGAAGCGGGAAAGTTTGAGATCGTGAAGGATACCTACGATGTTGCGCAGCTGCTTCGCAATATTCAGGTGATCGGTGAGACAAGGATCGGAGAGAAAAAAATAGAACTTATTATGGATGTTGACAGACAGATCCCGAGTATGTTATACGGGGATGAACTGCGTATCCGGCAGGTGTTGATCAATCTGATAAACAATGCTATCAAATATACGGAGGAAGGCTCTGTCACTGTTACCATAAGGCAGCAGAGTAAGAAAGAAGGACAGGTACGGCTTTTCATTTCCGTAAAAGATACGGGAGCAGGAATCCGGCAGCAGGATTTAAATACACTGTTTGATGCTTTCACGCAGGTCGATCTCAAGAAAAACAAGGGGAAAGAGGGAACGGGATTAGGACTTGCGATATCACGTCAGCTTGTGGAACTTATGGGAGGAGAACTTTCCGTCACAAGTGAATACGGAAANGGAAGCGAATTTTATTTCACGCTGTCGCAGGGCATAAAGAGTCCGGATTATGTGGNAGATTTTACCGAGGTCAGAGAACAGCCGGAAGAAAAGGAAGACGATGTTTTCACGTTTACTGTACCGNACGCAAGGATTCTTCTTGTAGACGATAACGAGATCAACAGGGAAGTGGCAAAGGCACTGATGGAGCCTTTTGAGATGCAGATCGATGTGGCGCACAACGGGAAGGAAGCACTGGAAATGGTGCAGAAGGAGCAATANGATCTTGTCCTCATGGACCATTTCATGCCGGTCATGGACGGCGTGGAAGCGACCAGACAGATCCGTGNGNTGGAGAAAGAGGNCGATCGGAAGATTCCGATCATTGCGCTGACAGCGGATGCGGTACAGGGTGTTAAGGAAGAATTTTTCTCGGCGGGAATGAACGACTTTGCCTCAAAGCCGATNGCGATGGATGATATCTCAAGAGTACTGCAGCAGTGGCTGCCGCAAGAGAAAATCTGCAAAAAACAGTAATGTAAAAGAGGAGAAGAACTGAGGATGGAGAGAAATCTTACAACAGGGAGTGTCTTCAAAACAATTGTATATTTCTCACTTCCGTATCTGCTTTCTTATTTTATGCAGACNCTGTACGGTATGGCAGACCTGTTTATCATCGGGCAGTTTAACGGTGTGGAAAGTACGACGGCAGTTTCTGTTGGAAGTCAGGTCATGCATATGCTGACGGTGATGATNGTCGGTCTGGCGATGGGNTCGACCGTTTTGATCGGGCGNGCTGTCGGTGCGGGAAAAACCGGTCAGGTGAACCGTGCGGTTGGAAATACNGCTGCGCTGTTTCTGTCATTATCCGTGGTCGTTACCGTGCTNNTGCTCTGTACGGTGAANCCGATNGTCTTNGCCGTATCGACACCGGCGGAGGCGGTACCGGAAGCAACCTGGTATCTGACNATCTGCTTTATTGGGATTCCTTTTATTACAGCGTATAATGTGATCAGTTCTGTTTTNCGNGGCATGGGCGACTCAAAAAGTCCGATGTATTTTGTCGCGATCGCATGCGTGNGCAATATTGTACTGGATTATTTGTTTATCGGCGGATTGGGACTTGGAGCAGCGGGGGCTGCACTCGGTACAACGCTGTCGCAGACAGTCAGTGTAGTNGTCTCNTTTTTTATGATTCGGAGGCGTCGGATGATCCCGGAGCTTTGTGCAGCAGATTTTAAGCCGGAGCGTGCGATACTCGGAAGTATTGTAAAAGTCGGNGTTCCTGTTGCCNTACAGGACGGGCTGATNCAGATCGCGTTTTTGGTAATCACNGTTTTTGCAAACCGNAGAGGTCTAANNGATGCGGCAGCAGTCGGAATTGTGGAAAAGCTGATCGGAGTCTTTTTCCTGATCCCNTCTTCTATGCTGTCTGCGNTATCTGCACTNTCNGCTCAGAANATNGGAGCGGGAAAACACGACAGGGCAAGACAGACATTAAAGTATGGCGTGATCATTGCAGTGTCCTTCGGTNTGGTCATATCGGTCGNGATGCAGTTTGCNGCGGAGGGAGCGGTNGGNNTTTTCTCGGACAGTCATGAAGTGATCAGGCTCGGCGGGCAGTATATGCGNGGCTATGTGTGGGACTGCGTTTTTGCGGGAGTACATTTTTGCTTCAGCGGTTATTTCTGTGCATANGGTTTNTCGGGAATTTCTTTTATACATAATTTGAGTTCTATTCTCTGTGCCCGCATTCCGTTGGCCTATCTTGCTGCGCGCTATTTTACGGATTCTTTGTTTCCGATGGGGATCGCCGCGCCGGTGGGTTCATTGCTGTCGGTGCTGATCTGCATTGTGGCGTTTATCTGGATGAAACGTCGGGCGGAGGGGCGGTCTGTATTCTATGAAAGGATTTGTAAAGGTGATGTTAATGACAAAAGCAGTGATATTTGACATGTATGAAACTCTTATAACTCTTTATGAAAGTCCACTATATTTTGGAACACAGATGGCATCTGATGCAGGTATTGAAGAAGAGAAGTTTCAAGAAATATGGCGCACAGCAGAAGAAGATCGAACAATTGGAAAAATAACTTTAGAGAAAATTCTGGAAAAAATCCTCAAAACAAATGGTTGCTATTCGGAAGCTAAAATGAACCTCATTGTAAATAAGCGTATTCGGAGCAGAGAAGCGGCGTTTGAACACTTACATAAAGATATTATCCCGATGTTAAGTGCGTTAAAGCAAAAAGGGGTACTAATAGGGTTAATAAGTAATTGTTTTTCAGAGGAAGCAATGCTTATAAAGAAAAGCGTTTTGTATCCTTATTTTGATGCTGTATGTTTATCTTTTGATGAGGGATTGCAAAAACCGGATCCTGCTATATTTAAAAGGTGTTTAGAAATGTTAAATGTACAAGCCGAAGATTGTTTATATGTTGGTGATGGGGGAAGTAATGAATTGGAGGCTGCAGAAATGGTTGGTATGAAAGTAGCACAAGCTGTGTGGTATTTAAAAGAAGGTACAAGTCAGCCTTCAAAGAAAAAAAGTGAATTTAGACAGATTGAAACACCGTTAGATATTTTAAATATCATTTGATGAATTTAATGATGAATTGCCGTGGTTTCTTTATTTGTAAAAGGATATATTGGAACAGGAATACGGTTTTGCGATGGACAGGGAATCAGATAGAAGGATGACAGGCATGTGTAATTGGAGTGCATATATTGAGGAAAGAGGAATAGAAAAAGGGAGAGCCGAAGAAATCGTTGAGAGCAGTTTTGAATTTGGACTGCCGGAGAATAAAATTTTGGAGCGGCTTCAGAATAAACTGAATATACCGCTGAACACAGTTCAGGAATATTTTGAACTGTATGGGAAGCAGACGGTATAAAAGAAGAGGCAGCAGAAATAACGTGTCTGCATTTATATGGATAAAAATATCTGCCGCGCTCTCCGTTCATACACAGCCATAACTGTGGCAATCTCAAGGAGAGTGATATTTTCCCGGTCTTCGGCATATAGGGCGATAAAGAGCCGCAGCAGGTGTGTCTTTGCAATACCGAAGAGAAGGTGTTTTGAAAAGCTGTAATCTTCATAGATATCAAGGAAGCTGGTCAGCAGATAATATTCGTAATATCGATTCAAAATAGTTTCTAAATCCGGCATTTTCCCATGAAGACTTTCTAGCAGGACGGAAAGTTTTTGATCGGCAGCGTTGGGATTTTTTCTGTTTTGGCAGCTGAATTTCCGGATATATTTTTGGCACAATTGATATAACAGTGGTGATATGGTACGGAGTCTTGGGTGATAAAAGCCGTTAAAAAGCCAATCGTTTATTTTTTCACAGGTCATCCGGTAATGCTCCTGAGATTCGTAGTCTCGCGGGCTGGGAAGAGGCGTTTGGCTGAGACAGGCATTTTGCGTATCCTGTCCGTAATGTAATATAGCCATGCTGTCAAAAGGGATGCCGCTTTCCAGCATCTTGATCAGTTCATCCCTTGCTTTCACCAAATAATCCAGAAACTCCCTGTCATCGTTTGTTGTGTTTACTTTATAGCTGACATTGCCTTCTGTCACTGTAAATTCAAATGGTTTGTCTCCGGCGGCGGAGACCAGAAAAAGCCGTGCGGCCTCCGGGCATGCCAGATACAGAGTTTCTTCGCAGAAATAATTTAGGTTGTACAGATGTCTGGGAAATTGGATACATACCGCAGGCATGTAGGATGTGCCGTGGTTTTTCTGTATGCTGCACAGATGGTCCGTTCCCCAGAATGGACAGCCTCGGAAGGTGTTCCGAAAAGAGACCACACCCCGTCTTTTTACGGTAGAACAGCGCAGCTGCAGACCCCAAATACCTTTTTCAGTGCGGTATTTCGTGTACGTATCGGAGTCAATGGGAACCTTCCAGGTGTTGCTGCAGCAGCTTGCCGGACAGTCTTTTGCGATGCATTTGAATTCATTGAAAATGGAAATCCGCTTTATCTCCATAGAGTTAGCTCCTTTGACGAACTGCTCGGAACTGCCAAGCGATGCCTCAGTATTGTTCCGATTCTGGATATTTTATCACTTTTAGAGGTTGTTTACAACAATTTTAGCCCTAGATATTGTTTGTATTATTTACTGTTGCTTCCTCATTTTCACCATGCTATAATCAGAAAAAGCATATTTTCTTTCAGCCAAATCTATCATATCTGTGATTCTAAAGATTCAAGAAATCCATGCTTTTATTCCAATCAACATACAAATAAAAGCAGGGGAATCGAAGGATGACAGAAGTATACCGTATCAGAGCTGATGCCATATGACATATGCCATATGACATTGAGACGATCATGGATTGTATTGAGGGAGAGCCGGAGGTTTCCGCAGTGCCGGTATATCCGGAGATGAGCCGGATGCGCGGGGAAAAAGTCACGGGAATGCCTACGGAGGAGAAGATTCCCAATGAGGGTGGAAACACCTATGATATCCGCTTTTACATAATGACTCCGACGAGTGAGAGAGCAAAGCTCATAATCAACATAGAAGCGCAGCAAAAATTTTACCCGGGATATGATCTGGTGACGAGAGGTGTGTTTTACTGTGCAAGGATGTTGTCAGCACAGCTTGACACGGAGTTTACGACGGACAATTATGATGAAATCAAAAAGGTGTATTCGATCTGGCTATGTTTGGATACACCCCAAAACGCAGAGTATACGATAACTGAGTATCGCATGGAACCGAAATCAATTTATGGTCAATATTGGGGAAAAGCGAGATATGATCTGATGTCGGTGATCATGGTATGTCTTGGAAAAGATGGAGACGTAGAAAGAGGAAACAGACTGCACCGGCTTTTAACAACACTTATGTCAGATAAGCTGACGGTACAACAGAAAAAGGATATATTGGAACAGGAATATGGTTTTGCAATGGACAGGGAATCAGATAGGAGGATGACAGGTATGTGTAATTGGAGCGAATTTATTGAAGAAAGAGCCTTGAACAAGGGGAGGGCGGAAGGAATTCAGAAAGGAGCTGAGGGAATTATAGAACTTGGTATTGAGTTCGGGCTGTCTCAGGACAATATCTTAGAGCGTCTTCAGAATAAACTGAATATACCGTTGAATACGGCTCAGGAATATTTTGAACTATATGGGAAGCAGACGGTATAGCGGTTTGTGAGGTGTAATCGGACCAGAGACGGAGATATGCTCTGGCATGGAGGATGTTAATGAAACGCCACGTTGCAATTTTATTATGTATGGGAGCAGTCATCGCTTTAGGCGGCTGTGTATCGAAGACACAGGAACATGCTGCGGCAGAACAGCCTGTGGAAGAAATAAAAAGTGCTGAACCCTCAGTCACAGAGGAGGAGGAGCGGCGGCTGGCGTTTGGCAAGGTGTTGTGGGACGTGTATCAAAAGGGGGTTCTGCCTGACGGACGACCGTTGGATCAATCTTTAGGAGCGGAATTTGTCGTGGACAATGAGTTCGCTCTTGTTGACGTAGACAATGACGGGGAAGAGGAATTATTGCTATTTTGGGAAAACGCATGTATGGCTGGAATGATGGGATTTGTTTTCGGCTATGATGGCGAAATGGGGATTCGGGAGGAATTGTTAGAATTTCCCACGCTTACCTTTTATGATAATGGAATTGTCGAAGTAGAGGCGTCTCATAATCAGGGATTGGCGGGAGCATTTTGGCCATATAGTGCCTACCGTTACGATGAGAAGAGCGGTGCCTATCAGCTGTTGGGAAGTGTGGACGCTTGGGACATCAGTGTGCGGGAGGAGAACTATGAGGGGGAACCCTTTCCCACAGATATTGATGTTGACGGGGACGGACTGGTGTATTACATATTTCCTGCTGATGTGACCGGGGGATATGACATGTCTGCTGTGGACGGTTCGTCTTATGAGGAATGGAGAAATGCATACATTGACGGGGCAGAAGAAATTGACATTCCCCGTCAGAAGATGACGGAAGAGAATATTGCCGCATTGGGATGTCCGAAACCGGATTCTTTTTAAAATAAACGAACAAAATAGTTTGACGGAAAAGGAGGGGGATCATATGGCATTTTTAACTGTAAATCTGATGTCAGCCTGTTTGATGCGCACGGTGCCGGTAAATGTGATTTTGCCTGTTGATAAGGTTGACTGCCAGGGAATGCTAAAACGTGAGGATAAGCCGTTTAAAACATTATATCTGCTGCACGGCGTTTTGGGCAGCTATGTGGACTGGGTGAGCGGGACGAGAATTCAGCGCTATGCGGATGAATATGATCTGGCAGTCGTGATGCCGTCCGGGGACAATGCTTTTTATATCGATGAGCCGTTGAGTCATAATTACTACGGAGAATTTATCGGACGTGAACTGGTGGAGCTGACCAGAAAGCTATTCCACCTTTCGCATAAACGTGAGGACACTTTTATCGGCGGTCTGTCCATGGGCGGGTACGGCGCGATAAGAAACGGCTTGAAATATCATGATACATTTGGAGCGATCATCTCATTGTCCGGTGCATTGGGTGTAGATGAAATGCATAAACGGACAAACGAAACATCGGCTTTTATGGAGAGAAGAGATTTTACGGAGAGAATTTTCGGCAATCTGGAGGAATTGGTTATCAGCGATAAAAACCCTAAATATTTGGTAGAGCAGATGGTACGGGAAAAGGTGGATTTTCCGCAAATTTATATGGCATGCGGCGATCAGGACAGTCTGCTTCCTGCGAATAAAGATTTTTATGAATTCCTTCAGGATAAGGGAGTTGAGGCAGTTTTTGAGATCGGAGAGGGAAATCACGAGTGGGATTTCTGGGATACCTATATTAAAAGAGGGATTGAATGGCTTCCCACAGAGAAAACAGGCCTTGGGATGAACAGCGGCAATATTGCAATATCATAAACGGTTATATATGGTTCGGGTGCCAAAAATAAGGCTTTTTACACCCGAACCATATTTATTTTTAGAAAACTCTTGACCTTATACTTAGTATAACCTGTATAGTAAAGTCAACAAAGACATGGAAGAAAGGGGCAATGTCACGGTGAATATCAATGAACTGGAAAGCATGACAGGGATCGCCAAGCAGAATATACGTTTTTATGAAAAGAAGGGGCTGATCCATCCGAAGAGAAATTCAGGAAACAATTACCGGGAATACACGCAGGAAGATGTAAAAACTCTTCAGATTATCAAGATTCTGCGGAAGCTGGATATGCCGATAGAAGATATTCATCAGATTTTATCGGAAGAAGTCGAGGTCGGCTCCGCGATCCAGAAACATTTGGAGGAACTGATGAAAAAGAAGAGTGAGCTGGAGTCGAGTATCAGTATCTGTAAAAGTTTATGTCATGCTGAGTTGAAAACGCTGGATGTAGACAGGGTGCTTTCGCAAATGGATGATCTGGAGAAGAAAGGGGGCTTTTTCATGTCGATCATTAATGACTACAAACAGGTGAGAAAAGAGGAGGAAATGAGGAAATTTACATTCAGACCGGATACGATGGTCATGAATGCACATGAGTTTACGGATGCACTTCTTGCATATGCCAATGAAAATAATCTGGATATAGTTATAACAAAAGAAGGAATGTATCCGGTCTTTACAATTAACGATGTGGAATATACGGCAGAACGTGTGATGGGACGGTTTGGCGCAGTAATACATTGCGAAATGACACATCCGGAGACGCTCATCGATCAGAATATTACAAAAGGGAAGAGAAATATCTATAAATTTATAATGGGGAATATGCTGGGAATTATTTTTTTCCTTTATATTATCATCAGCGGATTCTCCGCAGACAGAAATATCAGACTCAGCCTTTTGATGGCGGTCATCCTGTTGCCGCTGTTTGTTTGGACATATCGCGTGAAGTGATTATGTAGCCCTCTGGAAAAGAAAAGAATCTCGCAAAACGAGATTCTTTTCTTTTCCGTATACAGCGATGACAAAATCTATGCTTCTGCAGCATTTCAGGAGGAAACGCTGTTGCCACGGGGAACATTGTTCCCCGTATATAGCTGATAATATTTTCCTTTCTGTGCGATCAGCTGGTCATGGTTTCCGCGCTCAATGACGCGTCCCTGCTCTAAGACGATGATGCAGTCACTGTTTTTGACTGTGGACAGTCTGTGAGCGATCACGAATGTGGTCCGCCCGGCCATCAGCTTATCCATACCGTCCTGCACGATCTTTTCCGTTCTGGTATCAATGGAGCTGGTAGCTTCGTCGAGGATCAGAACAGGCGGATCAGCAATGGCGGCTCTTGCAATGGCAAGCAGCTGTCGCTGTCCCTGACTTAAATTCGCACCGTCTCCGGTCAGCAGCGTGTTGTAGCCGTCCGGCAGCTGGCGGATGAAGAGATCCGCGTTGGCAAGTTTTGCCGCCGCGATGACTTCACTGTCTGATGCATCCAGTTTGCCGTAACGGATGTTTTCCATGACGGTTCCCGTAAACAGGTGTGTGTCCTGCAGTACGATGCCGAGAGAGTGCCGCAGATCGTCCTTCTTGATCTTATTGATATTGATCCCGTCATAGCGGATCTTGCCATCCTGGATATCGTAGAAACGGTTGATCAGATTTGTGATAGTCGTCTTTCCGGCGCCGGTGCTTCCGACGAAGGCGATTTTCTGTCCCGGTGTTGCATAGAGATCTACGTTGTGCAGGACCATCTTATCCTCGTTATATCCGAAATCAACATCGTCAAAGACGACGTCACCCTTTAATTCCACATAGTCCACGGCTCCGGTCGCCTGATGGGTATGCTTCCATGCCCACATGCCGGTCCGCTCGTCTGTTTCCGTGATCCTTCCGTTTTCTTTCCGTGCGCGGACTAGCGTGACATAGCCATTGTCAGCTTCCGGTTCCTCGTCGAGCAGCGCAAAAATCCGCTCGCAGCCTGCGAGAGCCATAATGATATTGTTGATCTGCTGGCTGATCTGGTTGATCGGCATATTAAAGCTTCGGTTGTAAGTCAGAAAGCTTGCAAGACCGCCGACCGTAAAACCGCCGATACCGTTTAGTGCAAGGATACCGCCGACAGCTGCGATGATAACATAGCTTAGGTTCCCGAGCTGTGCATTGATCGGACCGAGGGAATTACCGAATTTATTTGCGTTGTAGGCGCTTTCAAACAGCTCATCGTTTAATTTGTTGAAATCTGCAATACTTTCTTTTTCATGCGTGAACACTTTGACGACTTTCTGTCCTTCCATCATCTCTTCGATATAGCCATCCAAAACACCGATGTCTTTCTGCTGCGCAATGAAATAGCGGGAGCTTAGGCCGCTGACCTTTTTGGTGACATAAAGCGTGATGCTGACCATCACAAGTGTGAGAAGGGTCAGAGGTACACTGAGTATGAACATAAAGATCAGAACCCCGACGATTGTGATGCCGCTGTTGATAAACTGCGGGAGCGCCTGTGAGATCAGCTGCCGCAGAGTGTCTGCATCATTGGTGTAGCATGACATAATATCGCCGTGCACATGTGTGTCAAAATATTTTATGGGGAGGCTTTCCATATGGGTAAACATGTCGTCCCTGAGGCGGCGCAGCGTTCCCTGTGTCACAAATACCATTAAAATGGACTGAATATAGGCTGCAGCTGCACCGAGCGCATAAAAGCCGGCAACACGCATCAGGGCATGCGCCAGANCGCTAAAGTCCGGATTTGCCTGCNTGGTCAGGGGCAGGATGTAGTCATCGATCAGNGTCTGGATAAATTTGGTTCCCTGAATGTTTGCCAATACACTGATGAATATGCACAGGACAACAAGAATACAGTGAACTGCATAGTGTTTTAAAATGTATCTGAGCAGACGCATAAACAGCTGTCCCGGATTTTTGATCTGCGGTCTGGGACCTCTTGGACCTCTGCCGCCGGGACCTTTTATTGGTTTGGAAGCGGATTCTGCCATTATGCTGCACCTCCTTCATCAAAATCACCGCTGCCGGAGGTCTGTGACTCGTATACCTCGCGGTAGATTTCATTTGTTTTCAATAATTCTTCATGTGTGCCGAAGCCGTCGACCGCACCGTCATGCAGCACGATAATGTGATCTGCATTCTGCACGGAGGAAATCCTCTGTGCGATGATAAGCTTNGTAGTGCCGGGGATCGCCTCGGCAAACGCCTGACGGATCTTTGCGTCGGTTGCGGTGTCAACGGCGCTGGTGCTGTCGTCTAAGATCAGTATCTTCGGNTTTTTGAGNAGCGCTCTTGCGATACAGAGTCTCTGCTTCTGACCGCCNGATACGTTGGCGCCTCCCTGCTCAATATGNGTGTGATAGCCGTCCGGGAAGCGTTCAATAAATTCGTCCGCGCAGGCGAGCCGGCATGCATTCTGGCATTCCTCGTCGGTCGCGTCCTTATTTCCCCAGCGGAGATTTTCGTAAATCGTGCCGGAGAAGAGCACATTTTTCTGCAGTACAGTGGANACTTCATTTCTCAGTGTGTCCAGATCGTAAGTGCGGACATCCTTTCCTCCGACTAACACGCGNCCTTCGCTGACNTCGTAAAGACGGCTGATCAGATTGACAAGTGAGGTNTTAGAACTTCCGGTTCCTCCGATAATGCCGACAGTTTCACCCGGGCGGATCGAAAGATTNATGTCGTCAAGCACGGGATGNTCCGNAGTCTGATTATAGCGGAAGGTAACNTGGTCAAAAACAATGCTGCCGTCAGGAATGTCGTAGTCCGGATTCTCGGGATTGACAAGGCTGCTCTTTTCATCNAAAACCTCATAGATACGCTTGGCAGATGCAGCGCTTAATGTCATCATGACAAAAATCATGGACAGCATCATAAGATTCATCAGGATATTCATGCAGTAGGTGAGAAGACTCATGAGCTGCCCTGTGGTCAGGGTGCTGCTTACAATCATTTTTGCGCCGAGCCAGCTGATCGTGATAATGCAGCTGTAGGCAGCGATCTGCATCAACGGAGCGTTAAATGCAAGAATACCNTCTGCTTTTGTAAACATCTGAGCGATGTTCCGGCTTGCCGCCGTGAATTTCTTTTTCTCGTGATCCTCACGGACATATGCCTTGACGACACGGATAGCGGAAACATTTTCCTGCACAGAGGCGTTTAGGTCATCATACTTCGGGAATGCCTGGGTAAAATATTTGTGTGCATTGACCGTGATCANCGCAAGGAAAATACCCAGNACGATNACCGCGATCAGGTAAATGGAGGCAAGCTTCGGACTGATGAAAAAAGACATTGCCATGGCGCAGACCAGCGTGACCGGTGCGCGGAAACACATACGCAGGATCATCTGGTATGCCATCTGAAGATTGGTGACGTCCGTTGTCAGCCTTGTTACAAGTCCTGCGGTACTGAATTTGTCAATATTGGCAAAGGAGAAGGTCTGAATGTTTTCGTACATTGCCCTTCTTAANTTTCTTGCAAATCCGGTGGAAGCCCGCGAACCGTATTTTGCGCCCATCAGTCCGCAAAAAAGCGAGAAGGCGGCAGCAGCGACCATCCATGCACCCATCACATAGATATGCGAAAGATTNTTTGCCTGTACGCCGTCGTCGATAATGGATGCCATCATAAGAGGAATTATGGTTTCCATCAGTACTTCAAGAATCATAAAAATCGGAGTGAGAAAGGAATCGCGTTTAAATTCCTTGATCTGTGCTCCTAAAGTTTTCAGCATAAAATCACTTCCTTATCTTTTTATTGATTTTTAATTGGTTGTGCTAACAATAATGTTATACGATAGCAGATGGGGAAATGTCAATCATTATCGGGGAAGGAGAGCAGGGGGATACACAAGATATTGTGGTGCGGAAACAAGAAAACACAAATAAAAAACACATAATATTGATAAAAGCGATTGACAAAAGCACAATATATTGTATAATGTTCACGTGGGCAACAAAATAACGCAATAAGTAATACAGGGGAAGGATCATATGAAGATTATCAAGAGAAGCGGAAGCGAAGACAGTTTTGACTTAAGTAAAATAGAGGCTGCTATTCAAAAGGCGAATGACAGTGTCCTTGATTACGAAAGACTGAGCGAGGAGCAGATTGAGACGATACTGACNGATGTGGAGAAGGCGTGTGAGAACATGAAGCGTTCTCCGAGCGTGGAAGAGATTCAGGATATGGTAGAGAACCAGATCATGAGTCAGAAAGCATTCAATGTGGCGCGCAATTATATCACCTATCGTTATAAGAGAGAGCTGATCCGNAAATCCAATTCGACTGATGAGCAGATCCTGAGTCTGTTGGAGTGTAATAATGAAGAGGTAAAACAGGAAAATTCCAATAAAAATCCGACCGTTAACAGCGTACAGCGTGATTATATGGCAGGNGAGGTCAGCAAGGATATCACCAAAAGATTTTTGCTGCCGCCTGATGTTGTTGAGGCGCATGAGAAGGGATTGATCCATTTCCATGATGCAGATTATTTTGCGCAGCATATGCACAACTGCTGTCTGGTGAATCTGGAGGACATGCTTCAGAACGGGACCGTGATCAGTGAGACGATGATCGATTCCCCGAAAAGCTTTTCCACTGCGTGCAACATTGCTACGCAGGCGATCGCGCAGATCGCAAGCTCCCAGTACGGAGGACAGAGTATTTCTCTTTCGCATCTGGCGCCTTTTGTGCAGGTGAGCCGCGAAAAATTCAAGAAGCAGGTCCGCATGGAGCTGGATGAGACCGGACTGGAATACGATGAAGATAAGGTAAATAAAATAGCCGAGATCCGCGTAAAGGAAGAAATCAACCGGGGCGTGCAGATGATACAGTATCAGGTGATCACCCTGATGACGACAAACGGACAGGCACCGTTTATTACCGTGTTTATGTATCTGAATGAAGTGCCCGAGGGACAGCTCCGTGACGATCTGGCTGCAGTGATCGAGGAGATGCTGCATCAGCGCATTGTGGGTGTGAAAAATGAGCAGGGTGTATACATTACGCCGGCATTCCCCAAACTGATCTATGTTTTGGAGGAAGACAACATTCACGAGGACAGTAAATACTGGTATCTGACAAAGCTTGCGGCAGAATGTACGGCAAAGCGGATGGTGCCAGATTACATATCCGAGAAAATCATGAAAAAACTCAAGAGCGGCAACTGTTATACCTGTATGGGCTGCCGGTCTTTCCTTACCGTGGACAGAACGGAAGAGAATTATGCGAATGCCAATAACTATGTGCCGGGCAAGAAATATTACGGCCGATTCAATCAGGGTGTTGTCACCTTAAATCTGGTAGACGTTGCCTGCTCCTCGGGCAAAGACGAGGAGAAGTTCTGGCAGTTGATGGATGAGAGGCTGGAGATTTGCCACCGTGCGCTTCTGACCAGACATGAGCGCTTAAAAGGGACGCCCTCCGATGTGGCACCGATTTTATGGCAGAACGGTGCNCTGGCGCGTCTGGAAAAGGGAGANCCGATCGACAANCTGCTGTACAACGGATATTCAACCATATCCCTTGGCTATGCAGGGCTNTGCGAGTGTACNAGATATATGAAAAATGTATCCCATACCGAGCCGGAGGGAACAGAATTTGCGCTGAAGGTGATGCGCTATCTCAATGACGCCTGTGCAAAGTGGAAAGCGGAGAGCAATNTAGATTTCAGCTTATANGGAACGCCGCTTGAATCAACGACCTATAAGTTTGCCAAATGTTTGCAGAAGCGTTTTGGNATGATTCCCGGCGTTACGGACAAGAATTATATTACGAACAGTTATCANGTNCATGTGACGGAAAATATCAATGCCTTCGACAAGCTCAAATTNGAAGCGCAGTTNCAGGAGCTTTCTCCGGGAGGNGCGATCAGCTACGTGGAGGTGCCGAACATGCAGAACAATCTGGATGCGGTGCTTTCTGTCATGCAGTATATTTATGAAAATATCATGTATGCGGAGCTGAACACGAAGAGTGACTATTGCATGGAGTGCGGNTATTCCGGTGAGATTGAGATNGTGAATGACAAGGACGGCAAGCTGATCTGGAANTGCCCGAACTGTGGCAACCGNGATCAGAACAAAATGAGCGTGGCAAGACGCACCTGCGGATATATCGGAACCCAGTTCTGGAATCAGGGAAGAACGCAGGAAATCAAAGAGCGCGTGTTGCATTTATAGGAGACTTCNATGAATTATGCTGCNATCAAATATTGCGATATCGCCAATGGAACCGGTGTGAGGACCGTGCTGTTTGTATCCGGATGCCGGAACCGGTGCAAGGNCTGTTTCCAGCCGGAAACATGGTCCTTTGATTANGGNAAACCGTTTACCGCAGAGATAGAAGATGAGATNATAGAATCTTTGAAGCCGAATTATATCCGGGGACTGACCCTGCTCGGAGGNGATCCNTTCGAGCAGGAGAATCAGAAGGCTCTGCTTCCCTTTGTCCGCCGTGTCCGNAAGGAATGCNNAGGGAAAGATATCTGGGCATANACCGGTTATGTGCTGGAGCGCGATCTGGTGCNNNGNGGAGNGCGGTTTACAGAGGATACGGAAGAACTGNTGTCTATGATCGANATTCTGGTGGACGGACCNTTTGTGGCGGANTTAAAGGATATCAGTCTTCAGTTTAAAGGNTCTTCAAACCAGAGNCTGATAGACTGCAGACACTATGTGGANACCGGAGAGATATGCATTGTAGGATAAGAAAAAGGGCATTGGAGATAATGCCACAAATGAGGGAGATGTGAGTATGAAATTTACATGGAGAGCACTGCTTGCCTTTCTTTTCAACATACTTGCGACGGTAGGCTGGTGTTATGTGGGGGNATGGATGATATGGACCCGTCCGGTGCGGGGNCTGATCGCTGCTCAGCTGGCGGGAGAACTTTCNCTCTGGAAGGTGATNCTGGCATTTGNACAGGGTTTTATTTACCTTTCTNTGGCAGGNGCAGTGTGGTGCATTTGTTATATATTGAGCAACCATTTTAAGGAGGACTGAGAAGTCCTTTTTTCATCTTATGGGGGAGGGATTTATCTTCCCCATAAGATTTATTGGGAGGAAGATATGCTGTTAAGAGTACCGACTTATTATAAGGATTTCGTATGTATTGCAGAAAAATGTCATTATAGCTGTTGTGCGGGCTGGGACGTGGATCTCGACGAGGATAGCGCTGAGTATTATCGCAGCGTAAAGGGGGCTTTCGGAGAGCGGCTGAAAAGCCGTATGGTAAAAGGAGAGGACGGAGTCCATTTTGCACTNGAGAAGGATGGCAGATGTCCCTTTTTGAACAGTGATAACCTGTGTGATATATACATAGAGCTTGGCGANGAGGCGCTTTCCGAAGTGTGCACGGAATTTCCGCGTTTCACTATGGAATATGAGAATGTAAGGGAGAAAATGTTAAGCCTTGCATGCCAGGAAGTAGGAAAGCTGATGTTTGCCTCTTCAGAAAAAATGACATGGGAGGANCGGGACATGCCGGAGTGCTGCCTGTGCGGAGAAGAAGAGTATGCGGAGCCAGGGGAAGAATTAGAGGAAGAATCGGAGGAAGGGTCGGAAGAGGAAGTTTCGGCAGATCAGCTGGAAGCAGTTCGCACAGAGGCAGTTCGGATTCTTCAGGACCGCAGTAAGCCTGTTTTTGAGCGTGCAGAAGAATTTTTGGTCTATTGCAGCAGGATGCAGCAGGAACTGTTCTGTGAAGGCGCACCGTCTGAGAGTAGGGAGATTTCGGAGGAGATCGGACAGGAAATATCNGGCATGAGTGAGGAGAAACGAAGCGCGGAGGCATACCGTTATTTCANGCTNCGGATGGAAAGCTTTGAAAAACTGGATATTATCGGACAGGCATGGAAAGAGGAGAAACAGAAACTCTACAGCGCCTGCCGGGAATCGGATTACCTTACNCTGATATCGGATTATATGAAATCAGTGGGAAATCGGGAATACGAGTATGAGCATCTTCTCGTTTATTTNACATTCCGATATCTGATGCGNGCNTATTATGATGACAATCTGTTCAGTAAAGCGCAGTTTGCGGTTTACAGTGTGCTGATGCTGCGGGATATGGATGCCGTGCGTTATCATGAGAACGGCGGAACGTTTGATCTTAAGGACAGGATTGACAATGCATGGATGTATTCAAGNGAAGTGGAGCANTCGGAAGAGAANATGGAACTGCTCGATGAAGAATTCCAGTTTGAAGATACATACCGATTAGAGCAGCTNCTCTTGCAGCTGCGTCTGAGATAAAAGAAAACGGCCGGGTGACGACAAACCGGTTAGCTGTTGCAAGCTACCGGTTCGATCAACCGGCTATTTATAATCTGCCCGTGATAAAATGCAGGAAAGATACTGGTTTTTTGCCAGCTGCCTTTGTGGCGGTGACATATTTTCCATAATACTCAACTGCTTCGTGATATGACATGGCAGGATCAATTTTGAACGACATTTCACTCGCCTCCTTTTTCTTTTTTTCGGNTATCATTATAACACACTTCANCGTCATTTTCAACAAAAATATGGTAGAAAATTGTGAAAAATTACCAGAAACTTGTCTGGACCACTTCTATATTATATGGCNCTGCGGGTNCGAAAATTAAGAGAATATTCATAATATTCTAGGACTATCTTTCTTGTGCAGGGAGAGTTTNCCATGCTATAGTAACTGTGTACTGAACAGTTGCGAAAATGATATAGCTGTGAAGACGGGAGGTCATATATTGATTCAGTTGAACTATCGGGACTCAAAATCAATCTGCGAACAGATTAAGGACGGATTTCGGAAGCTCATTCGTACCGATTCTATCGGTGCCAATGAAAAGCTGCCCTCTGTGNGGGAGCTTTCTTCCGGTCTTGCGATCAATCCGAATACGATCCGGCGTGCGTACCGGGAACTGGAAGCGGAAGGATATATTTATACGGTTGCAGGGAAAGGGGAGTTTGCTGCTAGGCCTGGCNGGATGGANGANANNCGTCAGAAGGAACTGCTGGAAGAATTTGANGAGGTCGTTGAAGAACTGCTTTATCTGTCAGTGAACAAAACTGCACTTTTGAGGCGAATGGAAAATCTGACGGAAGGAGAAGAGAAGGCGTGATACAGGTACAACATTTAGAGAAGACATTCGATAATTTTCATGCGTTGAATGGGGTAGATATGCATGTGGGAAAGGGAGATATTTACGGACTGGTAGGACCGAACGGTGCGGGAAAATCGACCTTGATCCGCCATATCACCGGAATATACAGACCGGATGCAGGCAGTGTTCTCATCGATGGCGAGCCGGTCTATGAGAACAGGCGCGCGAAAGCGAAATATGCATATATACCGGACGATCTGTTTTATTTTGTACAGGCAGATACTATGGAAATGAAACGTTTTTATGAAGGGATTTATCCGAACTTTGATGCAAAGCTTTTCTACCGGATGCAGGAATTTTTTCCGGGCATTGATATAAAGAGAAATATAAGGCAGCTATCGAAGGGAACGCAAAAACAGGTTGCATTCTGGCTTGCGATCTGCTGCAAGCCACAGCTGATGATCCTTGATGAGCCTGTGGACGGTCTTGATCCGGTGATGCGGAGACAGATCTGGAGTATTGTGATGTCCGAGGTGGCAGAGCATCAGATGACAGTGCTGGTATCGTCCCACAATCTGAGGGAGCTCGAGGATGTCTGTGACCATGTCGGGATCATGCATCAGGGAAAAATCATTCTGGAAAGCTCCCTGAACGATCTGCAGGGCAGTGTTGCAAAGATTCAGGTGGCATGCAGCAGCGGCATGCCGAAGCTTCCGGATCAGTTTGAGGTGCTTCATATGTCAAATACAGGACGTGTCTATACACTGATCGTGAGAGGGAACGCAAAGGATGCGGAGGCGGCGCTGGCAGCCGGCAGCCCTGCGATTGTTGACATTCTGCCGCTCACACTGGAGGAAATATTTATTTACGAGATGGGAGGCGTTGACTATGAATTCAAAGACATTCTGTTTTAACAAGACGATATTTAAAAAGAATGTTNCACATTTGTGGCCGCTCTGGACGGCGTACCTCCTTGTTTTGCTCGTNNTGCTNCCGATAAAGCTCTGTGTATTGCTAAAACAGCTGGAGAGTTACGGTTATATGGATAATTCGGGCACCATGCAGGAGGCAAAAAATTATTTGGNGCTGGGGAATGTCATAAAAACCGGACTGGAGCCGATGCTGATCTTTGCCTTTGCGGCTGCCATGGCACTGGTGGCATTTTCCTATCTTTACAATGCCAGATCTGCCAATATGATGCACTCGCTTCCGGTGACAAGNCTTGAGCTGTTTGCGACAAACTACCTGTCGGGTCTGCTTTCCATGATCATTCCGGAGCTTATCACGTTTATGGTGGCNGTACTGACCTGTGTTGCAAATCAGGTGTCATGTATACAATACCTGTTTTTGTGGCTTTTGTATGTGATGGCAATGACATTTTTTGCGTATTCTCTTGCAGTGTGCGTGGCGATGTTTACCGGACAGGCATTTGCCATGCCGGTCTATTATTTTATTGTCAATTACCTTTATGTGGGATGCCTCTATATCGTGTGTGCACTGATCGCGCTGGTCAGCTATGGGGTAACGGAGTTCTGGAATCCGGGGCAAACCTGTATCCTGTCGCCNATNTATTATATACGAAATAATGCGCGGGCGAGAGTAGTCTATGATGACAAGACAGGTTATGCCGTCGGCATTTCCATGAAGGGAGGCGGCCTGCTTGCCATCTATGCGCTGGCAGCAGTGTTCATTGTGGTCGTGGCATACAGGATTTACCGGAGACGCCAGATTGAGACGGCGGGTGCGCTGATCAGTATCGGGATTGTCAGACCGGTGTTTCGATGGGGTGTAGCTGTCTGCGGAGGTGTTGGCATTACGCTGCTTGTGATCGGCACATTGGCGAAGTATTATCCNATCAATATTTTTGCGGGCATTGTCATATGCATCATTGTTTTTGGNTTTCTGTGNTTTTTTGTCGCGGAGATGCTGCTNNAGAAGAGNTTTCGCGTCTTTCGNAAGANGAGANTGNTTGAATGGGCAGGATTTACTGTCNNAGCGCTNGTGACNGNCGGACTCTTNGAGATGGANGTCTTCGGTGTGGANCGCTATCTGCCCGCAGCAGATGAAATAGANGGNGCNTTTGTATATCTTGACTANCCGATATATCTTGAGCCGGAAGANNTTCCGAGNCTTTTGGAACTGCATCAGACAGTGATCGACAGCAAGNANGANTATTTAANNCAGAAGAAGGAAGATGCCGAGAANTGCTGTGATGTTGTCCTCACCTACTATCTGAAGGATGGAAGCAAGGTAGAGCGGAGTTATCCGCTGCCGATGACGGAGACATCTTTGGAAGATGTGACAGAGCCGNTCGGACAGATNCTNGCGTGGGAGAANGACGATGAGAACATGCGCAGACAAATCCTTGGATATCNCTATGAGAGTAATCAATATTTCTCCTGTTATGTGGAGCGCTGCNCGNAAGATGGGAGAACCGACCAGTATACACTGGATGAGCGTGAGATGAAAGAGATCATGGCTGCGCTGGAAAAAGATATNCAAAAGGGTAATTTCGATACATATTATATAAGCAGTTCTTCAAAAGANGAGGAACAGTTCTATTATAACAGTATTTGTCTTGAGTATGTGAATAAGGACGGCTACTATNACATATGGGATTACTATTGGGATTATAGGACTTATCAATTGCACGGAAATGGTGACAGTACTGTGGTCAGAACGAGCACCTATATTACGATCGGCCCCAAATGTACCTATACGGAAGCGAAGCTTAAGCAGCTCGGAATTATCGANGGCACATGGAAGCTGATGCTGTATGACGACTTTTTGGAGATGNTGGAANAGAACGGAATAATGTAGGGAAATTTTCTTTACAAGTCGAAGCAGATATTGTAAAATCGAAACTGTTCAGCATGGGTCGAGGACGATTTTAAAGTAAGGAGAAATATATGAGCAAACCTGTAGTAGCCGTGGTCGGACGTCCGAATGTCGGGAAGTCTACCCTGTTCAATGCACTTGCCGGAGAACGTATTTCCATTGTGAAGGATACGCCGGGAGTGACAAGAGACCGTATATATGCAGACGTGACATGGCTGAATTATGAATTTACGATGATCGATACCGGCGGGATCGAGCCGGACAGCAGAGACGTCATCCTCTCCCAGATGCGGGAGCAGGCGGAAATTGCCATTACAACGGCGGATGTCATTATTTTTCTGACGGATGTGCGGCAGGGACTGCAGGACTCGGATTCCAAGGTGGCTGATATGCTGCGCCGTTCCGGAAAACCGGTGGTGCTGGTAGTCAACAAGGTGGACAGCTTTGAAAAATATATGCCGGATGTCTATGAGTTTTACCAGCTGGGGATTGGGGATCCGCATCCAATTTCTGCGGCTTCCAGACTTGGACTGGGGGATATGCTGGATGAGGTGGTCGGATTTTTCCCGGATTACAGCAAAGATGAGGCAGAGGACGAAAGACCGAAGATTGCCATTATCGGAAAACCGAACGTCGGAAAATCATCTATTATCAACAAGCTTGCAAAAGAAGACCGTGTGATCGTATCCGATATTGCGGGAACTACCCGTGATGCTATCGACACCAATATCAGATATAATGACAGGGAATATGTTTTCATTGACACGGCGGGACTGCGCCGCAAGAATAAGATCAAAGAAGAGATTGAGCGCTACAGTATTATCCGGGCGGTGACTGCGGTGGAGCGTGCAGACGTGTGTATCATTGTCATTGATGCCACGGAAGGTGTGACCGAACAGGATGCCAAGATTGCCGGGATCGCACATGAGCGCGGAAAAGGAATTATCATTGCGGTCAACAAGTGGGATGCCGTTGAGAAGGATGACAAGACGATCTACAGGCATACAGAGCGGATCCGTCAGGTATTGAGCTTTATGCCCTACGCGGAAATCCTTTTTGTCTCTGCAAAATCGGGACAACGCCTTGGTAAGCTGTTTGACCTGATCGATGTGGTGATCGAAAATAACAGTATGCGTGTTGCGACCGGAGTGCTCAACGAGATCATTGCGGAGGCAGTTGCAATGCAGCAGCCGCCGTCNGACAAGGGAAAACGTTTNAAAATTTANTATACGACACAGGCTGCGGTCAAGCCNCCNACGTTTGTTGTNTTTGTCAACGATAAGGAACTGATGCACTTTTCCTATACCCGTTATCTGGAGAANCGGATTCGGGAGACATTCGGATTTAGGGGAACNGCGTTGAAATTTATCATNCGGGANAGAAAAGGAGAAGNNTCATGATCGGGGCGAGAATCATAGCNCTGGCAGTCGGATATCTTTTTGGTATCATACAGACCGGATATATCTATGGCAGANGCCACGGCATNGATATCCGGACNCAGGGNAGCGGCAANGCAGGAACCACAAATACGCTGCGCGTTCTGGGATGGAAGGCGGGACTGGTTACATTTCTGGGNGATCTTGGAAAAGCGATTCTTGCAGTTGTCATCATCCNCTTTGCNTTTNTCGGAAGCTATCCGGATGCGATCAAAGTGCTGGAGCTGTATGCCGGTTTCGGTGCGGTGCTCGGACATAATTTCCCGTTTTATCTGAAGTTTAAGGGAGGAAAAGGCATTGCGTGTACTTCCGGCGTGATTCTGGCGGTCAGNCCGATCNCAGCGCCGCTTTGCCTTGTGCTTTTTATNGCGGCGATNGCAGTCACGAGATATGTATCTTTGGGGTCGATCCTTGTTGTGACGGTTTATNTCATTCAGGTTATCATTCTGGGGCAGACGGGNTATCTTGGCGTGGGAGCGGAATACCTGACAGAATTTTATATTGTCTGTGCATGTTTTACGGTGATGGGACTGTGGCGGCACAGGGCGAACATCGCAAGGCTCCTGAACGGAACGGAAAATAAATTTGGAACAAAGAAAAAGGAGAACTAGAAGATGGCTAAGACAGGGGTGATCGGTGCGGGCAGCTGGGGAACGGCGCTTGCGACGGTTCTGCACAAAAACGGGCATGAAGTGACGGTATGGTCCGTCATTGAAGCGGAGATTACCATGCTTCGGGAAAAGCGTGAGCACGAAGATAAACTTCCGGGAGTTTTGCTTCCGGAGGATATGATATTTACGACAGATTTAAAAGAGGCGGTCTGCGGCAAGGATTATCTGATNCTTGCAGTGCCATCCGTATTCACCAGAAGNACGGCAAAGAACATGGCGCCNTATGTGAAGGANGGNCAGGTGATCGTCTGTGTTGCAAAGGGGATTGAGGAGAATTCCCTGATGACTCTGTCGGATATTGTGGCAGAGGAGATTCCGGCGGCAAAGGTTGCCGTGATGTGCGGNCCGAGTCATGCGGAGGAGGTNGGGATCGGACTTCCGACTACGGTGGTTGCCGGAGCGNATGAGAGATCGGTGGCAGAAGGCGTGCAGGATCTTTTTATGAATGAGGTGTTCCGTGTCTACACAAGCCCGGATGTTCTCGGGATGGAGCTGGGCGGTGCATTGAAGAATGTAATTGCNCTGGCGGCAGGNATGGCGGACGGACTCGGGTACGGCGATAATACCAAGGCTGCGCTCATCACCAGAGGTATTTCTGAGATCGGNCGTCTGGCGNTGAAGATGGGAGCCCATTATGAGACATTGAGCGGTCTGACAGGAATTGGGGATCTGATCGTTACCTGTGAGAGTAAACACAGCAGAAACCGGAAAGCGGGCATGCTGATCGGACAGGGATATCAGATGCAGCAGGCGATGGATGAGGTCAGGATGGTAGTAGANGGCGTCTATTCTGCAAAAGCGGCGATGGCACTGGCNGCAAAATATGGGGTCGATATGCCGATCACNGGAGCTGTCAATGAGGTTTTGTTCGAGGGTAAGACGGCAAAGGATGCCGTGCGGGAGCTGATGCTGCGNGACANGCGGACGGAGAACAGCAATCTTGANTGGAAGNGCTAGAGGAGAGATACAGTGGAGAGAGAAACGATTCGCATCAAATATCATTCGGATGAGATTGACAGNCTGNCCTATATTGANGGGAAGAGCGACTGGATCGACTTGAGGAGTGCGGAGCATGTGATTTTGAAAAAGGGAGAATTCCGGCTGATAGAACTCGGTGTTTCTATGCAGCTTCCTGCAGGTTATGAGGCAGTCATTGTGCCGCGAAGCTCTACCTACAAAAATTTTGGAATCATCCAGACGAATCATATGGGTGTGGTGGATGAAACTTATTGCGGGGATCACGATGTCTGGAAAATGCCGGCGCTTGCGATGCGCGATACGGAGATTCAGGTCAATGACCGCATCTGCCAGTTTAGGATCCAAAGACACCAGCCGCAGATTTCCTTTGAGGAGACAGACAGTCTCGGAAACGAAGACCGTGGAGGGATCGGGAGTACGGGAATCCGATAAATTGTTGGAGACGGGCTTTAATTTCTTTTTTTCTTGAAACCGTTTTCCTACAGGAGTATAATAGATTAAAGTGCAGGAAAGGGGACAAAACAATGGAAAGCAGAATGGTAAAGTTCTATTCAAAAGAAAGCAATATGGTTGCGATTCACGCGATACCCGGACATTTTGCTACAAGTCATTCACACATCAATTATTATATTGATATCACAAGTTTAAAGACCAGAGTACAGGAGGCTAAGGAAGTTGCCAAGGTATTGTACCATAAGATCGGAAGGCTTTCCTATGTGGATACGATCATCTGCATGGACGGGACTGAGGTGATAGGGACATTTCTGGCAGAAGAGTTTGAGAGAGGGGACTATGCCTCAACGAACCGGCACGAGACGATCTATGTGGTTGAGCCGGAATTTAACAGCAGTAACCAGTTGATGTTCCGTGACAATTTCAAGCCGTGCATCGACGGGAAGCATATCGTACTGTTGTCGGCAACGACAACGACAGGCAAAACGATCGTCCGGAGTCTGGAAGGGATCCGGTATTACGGAGGGATCGTAGAGTCGGTGGCGTCCGTGTTCAGCACGGTCAGAAATGTCGAGAACATGCCGGTGGTATCGATCTTTAACGAAGAAGATCTGCCGGGATATGCGGCATATCAGGCGTCTGAATGTCCATTCTGCATGAAGGGACATCGTATTGAGGCCATGGTCAACAGCTTCGGTTATTCCAAATTTTGATCCGGTCAATCCGTAACACCGTTATTTTGTACAAATTCTCTTTGGAAAACCGTCATTTTGACGAAAGAACAAAAAAATTTCAGTGGGTACTGTGAAATCATACAAGAAAAGGAAATATTATTTGTTTAGGCAACATATGGCAATTGAGACAGATATTTTGTATACTGAAACTATTAAAACATACAACTTTTAGGAGGTATTAAACCAATGGCAAGTTTATCGTTAAAGAACATTTGTAAAGTATATTCCAATGGTTTCGAGGCTGTTAAAGACTTCAACCTTGAAGTGGAAGATCAGGAGTTCATCATCTTCGTTGGACCGTCAGGATGCGGTAAGTCCACCACGCTTCGTATGATCGCTGGTTTGGAAGACATCTCTTCCGGTGATTTCCTGATCGACGGCAAGCGCATGAACGATGTAGAGCCAAAGGATAGAGATATTGCAATGGTATTCCAGAACTACGCTCTGTATCCGCATATGACCGTATTTGACAATATGGCATTTGGATTGAAGCTGAGAAAGGTTCCGAAGGACGAGATCAAGAAGAAAGTTGAAGAGGCAGCAAGAATCCTTGATCTGGAGAAATTGTTAGACCGTAAGCCGAAGGCTTTGTCCGGTGGACAGAGACAGCGTGTTGCTATGGGACGTGCAATCGTGCGTAATCCGAAAGTATTCCTTATGGATGAGCCGCTGTCCAACCTGGATGCAAAATTGCGTGTACAGATGCGTGCCGAGATCGCTTCCTTACATAACAGACTGAAAGCAACCATCATCTATGTAACACATGATCAGACAGAGGCTATGACTTTAGGTACCAGAATTGTTGTATTGAAAGACGGTGTGATCATGCAGGTGGATTCTCCGCAGAAGCTGTACAATGAGCCGAATAACCTGTTCGTTGCAGGATTCATCGGATCTCCGCAGATGAACTTCATTGATGCTGCATGTAGAGTAGAAGGCGAGAGAGTTACATTGACTTTCGACAATACCACGATTGAGCTGCCGCCGGCAAAGGCAAAGAAGGTTGCAGCAGCAGGATGCAACGGCAAGACTGTTGTTATGGGTATCAGACCGGAGAACATCGGCGATTCCGTAGCAGATCTTGAGGCTCACAAGGGATGCATTTTCGAAACTGAGGTTACAGGTTACGAGTTATTAGGTTCCGAAGTATTGTTATACTATACAATCGGCGGAGCAAGCATGACTGCGAAGGTTGACTCCAGAACACCGGCTCGTTTGGGAGATCATATCAAACTGGCAATGGATCCGGAGAAGATTCATGTATTCAATAAAGAAACAGAATTGACAATCACGAACTAATTCGCTAAAATTAAACAGAAATTAATAATAAAAACTGGGTGCACGGCTTGTACCCAGTTTTTGTGTGATGTAAGACAATAAAAAAATCGCGAAGCGGGGGTTCTAGTGTAATAGGCGGGGTGGAGAAAAGGAAGGTAGCTGTATGATTTCGAACCATAAGATACAGACAGCATTAGATGAGATTAAGGAGATCTCGAAAGTAGAACTGGCATTATATGACAGGGNGGGAAGACTGGTGGCATCCACGTTTGTGCCGGAGCCGGCGGCAGAGCCGGCNGTGTCTGTGTTTGCAGATTCCATGGCAGAGAGCCAGGTGCTTTCCGGATACCATTTTTTTAAGGTGATCGTTGACGGAGAAACGGAATATGTTCTTTTGACCGGCTCCCAGACGGAGGATACCTATATGGTTGGAAGACTTGCCACATGCCAGATC
This sequence comes from Roseburia sp., assembly GCA_014804775.1. Lineage (GTDB taxonomy): Bacteria > Bacillota > Clostridia > Lachnospirales > Lachnospiraceae > Roseburia. The sequence goes on from JAAUZB010000023.1 coordinate 35,897, forward strand.
CGTAATCTGATGACAGTCTATAGGGAACAGTTTGACAGGAACAACTTCATGCAGAATATTTTGCTCGGGAATATGCTTGTCGTCGATATGTATAATAAAGCGCAGAAATTGCATATTGAGACAGTGGAGCGCGTGGTGTTTGTGATCGATCTGGGAAATAAAAAAGATTCCACGGCAATGGAACTGGTAAAGAATCTGTTTATNACGAGGACAGGAGATTTTATTACCGAGGTGGATGAACGTGCGGTCATTTTGATCAAGGATAGCAGCGACATGGAAACAGAAGGGGACTTAGAGGCCATGGCACGCATGATCGTGGACAATCTGCAGGCAGAACTGATGGTACGTGTCCGTGTTGGCTACGGCAACCGGGTAAGCCGTCTGCAGGACATTGCAAGATCCTATCAGGAGGCAAAGACGGCGATAGAGGTGGGCAGAATTTTTTATGAGGAGCGGGAAACTGTTTCTTATCGGTGCCTCGGAATCGGCCGGCTGATCTACCAGCTCCCCGCCTCTCTCTGTGAGATGTTTATCCATGAGGTGTTTGGAGAAGAGGTGCCGGACGTATTTAACGATGAGAATAACACAACGATACAGAAATTCTTCGAAAACAATCTCAATATCTCAGAGACGGCGAGACAGCTGTATATTCACAGAAACACACTGGTATACCGGCTGGAACGTCTGGAGAAAGCGATNGGGCTGGATATCCGGCGCTTTGATGATGCGATGAAGTTTAAGATAGCCATGATGGTGCTCTGCCATATGCAATATATGAAGAGCAGCAATGCGTTGGCAGAACATGGGANGGGAGAGTACGATGGCGAAGCAAGCAGCTTATGATGAGAGCAGTATCTCTGTTCTGGAAGGACTCGAAGCCGTAAGAAAAAGACCCGGAATGTATATTGGAAGTGTATCCAGAAAAGGTCTGAACCATTTGATTTATGAAATTGTAGATAATGCAGTGGACGAGCATCTGGCAGGTGCCTGTGATACCATATATGTGACCTTAGAGGCTGACGGCTCCTGTACGGTAGAGGATAACGGGCGAGGAGTACCTGTGGGAATGCACGCAAAGGGGATGCCCGCAGCACGTGTCGTATACACGACGCTGCATGCCGGAGGAAAATTTGACGATTCCGCATACAAGACAAGCGGCGGACTGCACGGAGTAGGTTCCTCTGTCGTGAATGCACTTTCAACCTATATGGATGTGGAGATCAGCAGAGAGGGATATGTCCACCATGACCGTTATGAGAGAGGNGTGCCGGTCGTGGAACTGGAAAACGGACTGCTTCCCAAGATCGCGAAGACGAAGAAGACAGGAACAAAGGTCAACTTTCTTCCGGACCCNGAAATTTTTGAAAAGACAAAATTCAAGGAGGATGAGGTCAAGAGCCGTATGCATGAGACTGCATACCTGAATCCGGCGCTTACGATCATNTATGAGGACCGCAGAGGGGCAGAGACCGAGCATATCGTCTATCATGAGGAGGACGGTATCAANGGCTTTGTCAAGGANTTAAACAAAAATATTGAAACACTGCATGATGTGGTTTACTTTAAAGGGGAGACTGAGGGCATTACCGTTGAGGCGGCATTTCAGTATACCAATGAATTCCATGAAAATATTCTTGGCTTCTGCAATAATATCTTCAACGCAGAGGGAGGGACTCATATCACCGGTTTTAAGACGGTATTTACCACGGTGATCAATTCCTATGCGAGAGAGCTTGGGATATTAAAAGAAAAAGACGCNAANTTTACCGGAACAGATGTGCGCAACGGTTTGACNGCAGTCGTATCCATCAAGCATCCGGAGCCGAGATTTGANGGACAGACCAAGACAAAGCTTGACAATCAGGATGCATCCCGGGCGACCGCAAAGGTGACCGGNGATGAGATNCAGCTTTATTTTGATAAAAATCTTGAGACGCTAAAGACNGTCATTTCCTGTGCGGAGAAGGCNGCCAAGATCCGCAAGACAGAGGAAAAGGCAAAAACGAATCTTTTGACAAAACAGAAATTTTCCTTTGACTCTAACGGAAAGCTGGCAAACTGTGAAAGCAGGGATGCTTCTATATGCGAAATCTTNATCGTCGAGGGAGANTCTGCAGGNGGCTCNGCCAAGACNGCNAGNGACAGGAGTTTTCAGGCAATNCTCCCGATCCGCGGAAAGATTTTGAACGTNGAAAAGGCGAGNATTGACAAGGTGCTTGCGAATGCNGAGATCAAGACGATGATCAATGCATTCGGATGCGGTTTCTCNGAAGGTTTCGGCAACGACTTTGACATNACAAAGCTGCGCTANGACAAGATNATTATCATGGCGGATGCGGATGTGGACGGTGCGCATATTTCTACGCTGCTTTTGACTCTTTTNTACCGGTTCATGCCGGAACTGATCTATGAGGGACATNTCTATGTGGCNATGCCGCCCCTGTATAAAGCGATTCCGAGCAAAGGGGAGGAGGAGTACCTCTATGATGACGAAGCGCTTGAGCGTTACCGCAGGACTCACAAGGGCAGTTTTACCCTACAGAGGTATAAAGGACTTGGAGAGATGGACGCGGAGCAGCTGTGGGAAACGACGCTTGACCCGAAGACGCGTATATTAAAGCGGATTGAGATTGAGGACGGACGCATGGCATCCGATATCACGGAACTTTTGATGGGGAATGACGTCCCGCCGAGGAAAATGTTCATTTATGAGCATGCACAGGATGCGGCGCTGGATATTTAAAGACCAGAGTAGAAAGAGGAAACTATGAGACAGGAAGAACAGATTATCCGTACGGAATATTCGGAACTGATGCAGAAATCGTATATCGATTACGCGATGAGCGTTATCATCGCCAGAGCTCTTCCGGATGTCCGTGACGGCTTAAAACCGGTACAGAGACGTACACTTTACGATATGCATGAGCTGGGCATCCGCTATGACAAGCCATATCGGAAGAGTGCCCGTATTGTCGGTGATACCATGGGTAAATACCATCCGCACGGAGACAGCTCGATCTACGGTGCACTGGTCGTGATGGCACAGGATTTTAAGATGGGTCTGCCTTTGGTGGACGGACACGGCAACTTCGGTTCCATCGAGGGAGACGGCGCAGCGGCAATGCGATACACTGAGGCGAGGCTTCAGAAGATCACTCAGGAGGCCTATCTGGCAGATCTGGACAAGGATGTTGTAGACTTTGTACCGAATTTTGATGAGACGGAAAAAGAACCGGCGGTGCTTCCGGTTAAAGTGCCGAATCTGCTGATCAACGGCGCGGAGGGGATCGCGGTCGGTATGACGACCAATATCCCGCCGCACAATTTTGGCGAAGTCATTGACGGGGTCATCGCATATATGAAAGACCCGGATATCAATACCCAGCAGATGATGAAGTATATACAGGGACCGGATTTTCCGACCGGAGGGATTGTCGCAAATAAGGATGAACTTCTGGCGATCTATTCTACCGGAAGCGGCAAGATCAAGATCCGCGGTAAGGTCGAGGTGGAGTCGGTCAAGGGCGGCAAGGAACGCATTGTCATCACGGAAATCCCNTANACGATGATNGGTGCNAATATCGGNAAATTCCTGAATGATATTTACAGTCTGGTGGAGACCAAAAAGACAAGCGATATCGTAGACATTACGAACCAGTCCTCCAAGGAGGGNATCCGNATCGTGATCGAGCTGCGCAAGGGCGCAGATGTGGAGAATATCAAAAATCTGCTGTANAAAAAGACAAAGCTGGAGGATACGTTTGGNGTAAATATGCTTGCNGTGGCAGAGGGAAAGCCGGAGACGATGGGNATCGTNCCGATCATCCGCCATCATGTCAATTTCCAGTATGAGCTTGCCACCAGAAAATATAAGACGCTGCTTGCCAAAGAGCTGGATAAGAAGGAAATCCAGGAGGGTCTGATCCACGCGTGCGACGTGATCGATCTGATCATCGAGATCCTCCGCGGAAGCACGAATGTGAAGGACGCCAAAGCCTGTCTCACCGCGGGAACCACGGACAANATCAAATTCAAAACAGAGCAGTCAAGAAAGGATGCGGCGATGCTGCGCTTTACCGAGCGTCAGGCAGAAGCTATTCTCGAAATGCGCCTGTATAAACTGATCGGACTCGAGATTGAGGCGCTGATGAAAGATCATGAGAAGACGCTTGCCAATATTGCCGAATATGAAGAGATTTTAGGCAGTCGTGCAGCCATGGCAAAAGTTATCATACGGGAATTGCAGAGATATAAGAAGGAGTATGCGAAACCGCGCCGCACCGCGATCGAGAATCTGGAAGCNGTTGTNATCGAGGAGAAAAAGATTGAGGAGATGGANGTNGTATTCCTGATGGACCGCTTCGGATATGCCAAGACGNTCGATGTNACGGTCTATGAGCGCAACAGGGAGGCTGCAGACGCGGAGAACCGATATGTCATTCAGTGTAAGAACACGGACAAGATCTGTATTTTTACGAATAAAGGGCAGATGCACCTGTTGAAAGTCATGGATCTGCCGTTCGGAAAATTCCGGGATAAGGGAACACCGATCGACAATCTGAGCAATTACAACAGNAGCGAGGAGAACTTTGTCTATATCATCAATCTGGAGGAGATCAGAAACTCTAAANTGGTTTTCGGAACAAAAACAGCGATGCTCAAAGTGGTGGATGGAAGTGAGTTTGACGTTTCAAAGCGTACAACAGCTGCGACAAAGCTTTTAGATAACGACGAAGTGCTTCTGGTCGGCAGGGCAGAGGAAAACGGGACGCTCGTCATGCAGTCGGAAAAAGACTATTTCCTGCGCATTGACGTATCGACGATACCTGAGAAAAAGAAAGGGGCAGTCGGAGTCAGGGGCATGAAGCTTGGAAGCGGAGATATGCTTGCGGCTATCTACATGCTCGCAGAGGGCGAAAGCAGGAGTGTGGAAGTAAAGGGGAAAGAGATTGCAGTAAACCGGCTGCACATCGGCAGCAGAGACACGAAAGGAACGAAAAAATGAGAGCGGTATTGTGGGATCTTGACGGCACGGTGATCAATTCGGAGGAAGGCGTTACAAAATGTGTACAGTATGCCTTACATGCCTGCGGCATTGACGAGCCGGACCGGGAAAAACTGCGCTGCTTTATCGGGCCGCCGCTGGAACCGGGATTTATGGAGCGTTACGGAATGTCTTCGGAGGAAGCATGGGACGCAGTACAGAAATACAGAGAGCGTTTTGATGTGAAAGGTGTCTTTGAATGTTTTCTCTATGACGGAGTGCGGGAGACCATTATGGGGCTCAAAGAAAAAGGATACATGCAGGCGCTGGCGTCCTCAAAGCCCGAACCGGCATGCAGGCGGATTTTAGACCATTTTCAGCTGACACCGTATTTTGACGAAATCGTAGGATCTACGCTGGACGGTGCGATCAGTACCAAGCAGCAGGTTTTAGAGGAACTTCACCGGCGGATGAAGGGCGTGGATAAGAAGGATATGTGCCTGATCGGAGACACCAAATACGATGCGGCAGGTGCAAAGGCATTCGGTATCCGCTGTATTGGCGTCGCCTATGGGTTCGGAACAAAGGAGGAACTGCTTTCGGCGGGAGCCGAAGCGGTATTTGACGATATCAGGGAAGCAGGAGACTATATTGAACATGACAAAAGGATATAGGATCTGGCAGGTGGTCTATCCGGTTGGAATTTATTATGTGGTGTCTGCTCTGGTCTATTTTGCATTGGAGCAGACTGTGGGGACGGAGGATGAGACGTATATGCTGCGGCAGCTGATCTGCTCTGCAGCTGCGATCCCGTTCGTGTATNCCTTCTACCGGCAGGATCGGAAGCTGGAGGAGAATGTTTACGGAAAACGGGAAAAAACACAGGTNAAAGNGCTGCTTTGGACAGTTTTTCTCTCGGCGGTATCCGGAGCCACGCTCGGCATANCGGTCAACAATATNATTGCGATGACGCCGCTTATCGAAGCATCCGCAGGATTTCAGCAGGTGAATCGGATTTTTTTTGGCGGACAGGCNGTATTTGAACTGTTGGGAGCCTGTCTGGTCGTTCCTGTCGCCGAAGAGCTTTTGTTTCGCGGCGTCGTCTACCGGAGACTGAGGATGTATTTTGGAATNCCGGCAGGTCTCGTGTGCTCGGCAGTGATATTCGGCGTGATACATTTTAACTGGGTACAGTTTATATATGCGGGAATTCTCGGACTGGTTCTGGCATTTTTGCTGGAGANGACNGGGCATTTATATGCGGCCATACTTGGACATATCGCNGCCAATACAGCGGCGGTGATCAGACGGGAGACTGGCTGGCTGTCCTTTTCCTATGAGCCGACGGCAAAGGGGATCGCGGTCACTGCNATGATGCTTTTGATCGGTGTGGGGCTGATCCTGTATAGCGAAAATAGACGAAAATGATTTTTGCTCTATCTAAAAATTAATATATATGTTATACTTTTATTATGTTGAATGGTACAAAACAACACACTTTACAGGAGGATGGAAATCTATGAAAAAAAGACTTATTGCAATGACGCTTGCAGCCATGATGGTTTTCTCGATGGCAGCTTGCGGTTCCGGCGGAAACGGTGACAGCGGGAACAACAGCGCAGGGAACACAGAGGCAGGAAATGCAGGAGCAGATGCTCCGACCAGTGATATGAATATTGCCATGATCACGGATTCCGGTGACATCACAGACCAGAGCTTTAATCAGACAACCTATGAGTCCTGCAAGAAATGGGCGGANGAGAACGGCGCTCAGTTTACATATTACAAGCCTGACAGTGACTCGGATGAGGCGAGAAATGCNAGCGTTGACCAGGCAGTGGCAGGCGGTGCGAATGTGATCGTTATGCCGGGATATATGTTTGCNGCNGCAGTTGTATCCCAGTCTGACCTGTACCCGGATGTGAAGTTTGTTGCACTTGATGTCGGTGCCGGCGATCTCTGCGAGAAGGGTGTCGGAGAGGGATACGATTACAATCCGGACCACTACGATGTAACGGAATATTACAATACNGACAATGTATACTGCTGTACCTATCAGGAAGANCTTTCCGGTTATATGGCAGGATATGCAGCTGTAAAATTAGGATATAAGCATCTCGGCTTCCTTGGCGGAATGTCTGTTCCGGCGGTGACACGTTTCGGATACGGCTATGTGCAGGGAGTTGATGCTGCGGCAAAAGAGCTTGGCATTGAGGGCGAGGTTGAAGTTGAGTATGTATGCGGCGGACAGTTCTACGGTGACGCAGATATCACGGCAGCTATGGATACCTGGTACGGAACCAAAAACGTTGAGATCGTATTNGCATGCGGCGGCGGTATCTTCACATCNGCAGCAGAGGCGGCAGCAAAAGTAAACGGCAAGGTGATCGGTGTTGACTCTGATCAGGCAGGCACGATTGACGGCGGTTACGGAGAGGGTATGACTGTGACATCAGCGATGAAGGGTCTGGCTGCAACAGTAAATACGGTGCTCACTGACATTCAGGCGGGAAAATGGAACGAGTATGCAGGAAAGATCGACAATCTTGGACTTGTTTCCGAGAACCCGGAAGAGAATTATGTTCAGCTTCCGATCAGCAGCACACAGTGGAGCGACGGATTCAAAGAAGAAGATTACCGTGCGCTGGTGAAGGCAATGTACAGTGGCGAAGTTCAGGTTTCCAGCGATATTACGGCTATGCCGGATACAGCTGTTAATGTAACTGACTACGGCAGCATAAAGTAAACAGCAAATTCTGACGGCAAAGGGAGTGGGCAGTGCCTGCTCCCTTTTCGGTATATATACAGTGAGAGAGGAGGGGATGTAAAGGATGGAAAAGTATGCGATTGAGATGCTTGGCATCACCAAGAAGTTTCCGGGCATCATAGCAAACGACAATATCACTTTACAGTTGAAAAAAGGAGAGATCCATGCGCTGTTGGGAGAAAACGGCGCGGGCAAATCAACATTGATGAGTGTTCTTTTCGGACTGTACCAGCCNGAGGAGGGCGAGATCCGAAAAGACGGGCAGAAAGTGTTGATCCAGAATCCGAATGATGCCAATGCNNTGGGGATTGGAATGGTTCANCAGCACTTTAAGCTGGTGGAATGNTTCAGTGTTTTGGATAACATTATNNTGGGGGTGGAAACGACAAAGGGAGGAATCCTGCAAAAAGAAGAGGCGAAGAAAAAAGTCATGGCNCTGTCCGAAAAATACGGTCTTTCCGTAGACCCGGATGCGCTGATNGAAGACATTACGGTCGGNATGCAGCAGAGAACGGAGATTTTGAAAATGCTGTACCGGGACAATGAAACGCTNATTTTTGACGANCCNACTGCCGTTNTGACACCGCAGGAGATTCAGGAACTCATGACNATCATGAAGAATCTGGCGGCAGAGGGGAAGAGNATTNTGTTTATCACGCACAAGCTNGCNGAGATCATGCAGGTNGCGGACCGCTGCAGTGTGCTNAGAAAAGGGAAATATATCGGAACGGTAGANATCAAGGATACAACGCCGGAGAANCTTTCCGCAATGATGGTGGGGCGTGACGTAAACTTTGTGGTAGAGAAAAAACCTGCCAGGCAGGGGGACGTGGTGCTTGACATCCGCGGAATGAGTGTGGCATCGAAAAGACATAAAAACAATGCCGTCAACAATGTGTCTCTTCAGGTGCACAGAGGCGAAATCGTCTGCATTGCCGGTATTGACGGCAACGGACAGACGGAATTCGTATACGGACTGTCAGGACTGGAACCGTTAAAGAGCGGAACNATCACCATGAACGGAAAGGATATCACCCATATGCCGATCAGGGAACGCCTGACTTCGGGAATGAGCCATATTCCGGAAGACCGGCACAAGCACGGACTGGTACTTGANTATTCGCTGGAGGATAATATTGTNCTTCAAAGATATTTTGAACCGCAGTTTACAAATAAAGCCGGATTTTTAAAACGAAAAGAGATTCGGGAATATGCGAACGGCCTGATCGAACAGTATGATATCCGGTCGGGACAGGGAGCGGTGACNAAGGCGCGTTCCATGTCCGGCGGTAATCAGCAGAAAGCGATCATTGCCCGTGAGATCGACAAGAATCCGGAGCTTTTGATCGCGGTTCAGCCGACGCGGGGACTGGATGTAGGGGCGATTGAATATATCCATAAACAGNTGGTGGCTCAGAGAGACGCAGGAAAGGGAGTTTTGCTTGTCAGTCTGGAGCTCGACGAGGTTATGAATGTGTCAGACCGGATCTTAGTGATGTATGAAGGTGAGATCGTGGGCGAGTTTGATCCGAAGAATGTCACNGTTGANGAACTGGGNCTTTATATGGCNGGCTCAAAGAGAAAGGAGGCGGGTGCAAAATGAGTAAGGATTCCAAAAAGAAAGAGAGTCTTTTGAGAAACAATGGATTTCAGACNATCATAGCATCTCTGCTCTGCATTTTGATCGGTCTCCTTGTCGGTTACATCGTGCTGCTGATCATCAACCCGGCNGGGGCAGGAAAAGCAATTCTTGCGATCGTCAAGAATTTCCTCTATTATCCGAGCGCCGCTGCAGCGACAAAATATTTTGGAACGACGCTGGTGAAGGCTTCCGCGCTTTTGATGTGTTCGCTGTCTGTCCTGTTTGCATATAAGGTTGGACTGTTCAATATCGGCGCTGCGGGTCAGTATGTGGTCGGCGCAGGAGCATGTTTATTCTTCGGACTGAATTTTGGGATGCCGTGGTATGTGTGTCTGCTTGCGGCCGTGGTCATGGCAGCGCTTGTGGGAGGTATATCGGGAGCGCTCAAAGCGTATTTTAACGTAAATGAAGTGATTTCCTGCATCATGCTGAACTGGATCGGTCTGTACTGTGTCAATATGCTTCTTTCACAGGTAAAAGAGCAGTCAACACCCTACACGAAATCCTTAGCCAGCACAAATAAAAGCGCCCTGATCCCCAATATGGGACTGGATAAGCTGTTTTCTGACAATGAGTTTGTCACGGTTGGAGTTTTGCTTGCCGTCATCATGGCAATTGTTGTGTGGATCGTTTTGGAGAAGACGAAGTTCGGCTACGAGCTAAAGGCGACGGGAATGAATAAGCATGCGGCAAAATACTGCGGTATGCGGGAAAAAAGAAATATCATACTGACGATGATGATCGCCGGCGGNCTNTCCGGCTTTGGAGCAGGNATNTTTTANCTGACNGGGATNGAGCAGTGGATGGTNCAGCAGACGACNGTTCCGGCTATGGGCTTTAACGGNATTGCGGCGGCNTTCCTTGGAGGNCTGCATCCNATCGGGACNATTTTTGCATCCTATTTTATCCAGCATATCACAAGCGGCGGTACNTATGTGGANAAGACGATGTACTGTACNCAGATTTCGGATCTGATNTCGGCNTTTATCATCTACCTGTGCGGATTTGTTCTTTTCTTTAAGATCTGGCTGAACAGATTTCTGGATAAGAGGGACGAGAAACTGGCTGCAAAAGAACAGAAGGGAGGCGAGGCATAATGCTGTTACTGATTCAGTATACACTGATCTTTGCGTCTGTGCTGGTGCTTGTAGCGCTTGGCGGATGCTTTTCGGAGCACAGNGGTGTGATCAATATCGGTCTGGAGGGGATCATGGTCATGGGAGCGCTTGGCGGAGCGCTTATGATGAAGTACCTTCCGGCAGGAATGGCGGCTCCGCTTGTCATTCTCCTCGTTATGCTGGCGAGCGTCCTGCTTGGCATGGTGTTTTCTCTTTTCCTTGGAGTTGCAGCGATACAGTTTAAAGCGGATCAGACGCTGGTTGGGACGGCGCTAAACCTGCTCGGACCGGCGGCTGCAGTTGTTCTTGTAAGGGCGATCAATACCGCGGAAAGTGTAGACAATGTATCGTCTACGGTTGCCTATGGAACGGCAAAAAAGGCTTTTATTGTCAATATCGGCAGATTTGAATTTAACTGGTTTATGCTCATTGCACTCCTTTTGCTGATCGCATCTTATGTCGTACTCTACAAAACCAGATTCGGATTACGGCTCTGTGCGTGCGGCGAGCATCCGCAGGCTGCCGACTCGGTAGGAATCAATGTATATAAAATGCGCTATGCAGGCGTTCTGATCTCCGGTGCGCTTGGAGGGATCGGAGGACTGGTATACATCACGGCGGGAGTCAGCGAGTGGAAATTTGAAAACGGAGTGGCAGGTTTTGGATTCCTCGCACTTGCAGTTATGATCTTCGGGCAGTGGAAACCGGTCAATATCGGACTGGCAGCGCTCCTGTTCGGACTGTTTCGGGCACTGTCCAATGTCTATACGGGATTCGATGCATTAGTAGCGCTTAAGGTGCCGAGTACGGTATACAATATGCTTCCGTACATTATTTCTCTGGTGGTGCTCGTATTTGTTTCAGGGAAGTCGAGAGCGCCGAAGGCAGAGGGAATTCCGTACGATAAGGGGCAACGGTAACTATTTTGGAATGGAGATTGGTATGAAAAATTATTCGGAAGATGCAAGCAGACAATATCATATACAGGTAGCGGAGGGGGAGGTAGGCCGCTATGTGATCATGCCGGGCGACCCCAAAAGGTGTGTGAAGATCGCAAAGTATTTTGACGATCCGGTTCTGATCGCGGATAACAGAGAGTATATCACTTATACCGGGACATTAGACGGGGTAAAGGTCAGCGTAACCTCGACCGGAATCGGCGGACCTTCCGCAGCGATCGCAATGGAGGAANTGCACCGGTGCGGCGCCGATACGTTTCTTCGTATCGGCACCTGCGGCGGGATGCAGCCGGAGGTGAAGAGCGGCGACGTTGTGATTGCCACGGGCGCCATCCGTATGGAGGGTACGAGTAAAGAATTTGCGCCGATCGAATTCCCGGCAGTTGCAGATCTGACTGTGACAAATGCTCTTGTAGCGGCGGCGGAGAAGAAAGGATATCCGTTCCATACGGGAGTGGTGCAGTGCAAAGATTCGTTTTACGGACAGCTTGAGCCGGAAACAAAACCGGTTGGCTATGAGCTGATGAATAGGTGGGAGGCGTGGAAACAGCTTGGCTGCCTGGCATCNGAAATGGAATCGGCAGCGCTGTTTACCGTGGCAAGNTATCTGCACGTAAGGGCAGGTGCGTGCTTCCTTGTTGTNGCAAATCAGGAGAGAGAGAAGCTGGGANTGGATAATCCCGTTGTTCATGATACGGATATGGCGATNCAGGTCGCAGTGGAAGCNGCCCGGACATTGATCCGCAAAGATAATTCAAAATAGGAGAAGAGGAATATGGATGCAAACGAGATTTTAAAACGGGTGGATCACACGCTCTTGTCNCAGNNGGCCACATGGGAAGAAATCNGGCAGATCTGTGATGATGCGATCAGGTATCAGACTGCTTCGGTGTGTATTCCGCCAAGTTATGTAAAGCAGGCAAGTGAATATATGCAGGGGAAAATGACGGTCTGCACGGTGATCGGATTTCCGAACGGTTATATGACCACAAAGACAAAAGAATTTGAGACAAAGGATGCTATCGCAAACGGTGCGTCTGAAATTGATATGGTCATCAATATCGGCTGGCTGAAAGACAAAAAGTACGATCTGATCGAGGAGGAAATCCGTACCTTAAAGAGAGCGTGCGACGGGAATATTTTAAAGGTCATCATTGAGACCTGCCTTTTGACAGAGGAAGAAAAAATAAAAATGTGTGAGATCGTGACAAACGCCGGAGCGGATTACATTAAGACATCTACCGGATTTTCAAGCGCCGGAGCAACGTTTGACGATATCCGGCTGTTTGCAGAGCATGTCGGTCCAAATGTGAAAATAAAGGCGGCGGGCGGAATTGCCTCTATGGATGACGCGGAACAGTTTCTTTCCCTGGGAGCCGACCGGTTGGGAACGAGCAGGATCGTTAAGCTGGTGAAAAACGAAGAGGCATCCGGTTATTGAGAAAGCGCNTTTCGGAAAGGGACAGGGGGACAGTAATGGAGAAAAAACAGATAGAAGAGATGATCGAACTGGCGATGGGACAGCTTGCCTACTCCTACGCACCGTATTCCAACTTCAAGGTGGGAGCCGCGCTTCTGACAGAAAGCGGAAAGCTTTATACAGGCTGCAATATTGAAAATGCTGCCTATACGCCGACGAACTGTGCGGAGCGCACGGCATTTTTTAAGGCTGTCAGCGAAGGAGAGAGAAGCTTTCAGGCAATCTGCGTGGTGGGCGGAAAAGACGGAATCCTGACGGAATATGCGGCTCCCTGCGGGGTGTGCCGTCAGGTCATGATGGAATTCTGCGATCCGGACCGCTTCCGGATCATTCTGGCGACCGGAATAGATCAGTATGAGGTTTTTGCGCTGAAGGAACTGCTCCCGTTGGGATTCGGTCCTGACAATATCAGAGAAGTGTGAACGGAAAGGTGTGGTTTTAGTATGGAGAGGAACGGGTATAGGAGAATATTCGTGATCGTCCTTGATTCCCTCGGAATCGGGGCAATGCCGGATTCCCACNCATTTGGGGATGACGGNGTGGANACATTCGGACATATCTTAGAGAAAATGGGAACNTTAAAGATTCCAAACTTAGAAAAACTTGGAATGCTGAATCTCCATTCCGCAGGAGAGATGAAGGGCACAGAGCATCCGATNGGGCGGTATCTGCGTCTCGGTGAGGCGAGCAACGGCAAAGATACTATGACGGGACACTGGGANATGATGGGTATCAAGACGGAGAAGCCGTTTTTGACTTTTACNGATACGGGATTTCCGCCGGAATTGATCGCAGAGCTGGAAAAACNGTGCGGCAAAAAGGTGATCGGCAATAAGAGCGCAAGCGGTACTGAGATTTTGGAAGAGCTTGGGGAAGANGAAATAAGCACCGGTGCAATGATCGTCTANACCTCCGCGGACTCCGTGCTTCAGATNTGCGGAAATGAAGAGACTTTTGANCTCCAGAATCTATACCGCTGCTGCGAGATNGCACGNGANATCACCATGAAAGATGAGTGGAGAGTCGGGCGCGTGATCGCAAGACCCTATGTCGGGAAAAAGAAAGGTGAGTTCAAGCGAACNAGCAACCGTCATGACTATGCGCTAAAACCCTCCGGGCCGACTGTGCTGAATGCATTGAAGGACGCCGGATTTGATGTGATCGGAGTGGGAAAGATCAACGATATTTTCTGNGGAGAGGGCATTACGGAGACCTATCATTCTGACAGNTCGGTTCACGGAATGGAGCAGACNATNGANNTNTGNAAAAAAGATTTTCACGGTCTTTGCTTTGTCAATCTTGTAGACTTCGATGCACTGTGGGGGCATCGGAGAAATGTGGAAGGATATGCACGGGAGATTGAAAAATTTGATGAAAATCTCGGTGTTTTGATAGGGGAGCTAGGAGACGAGGATCTGCTGATACTGACGGCAGACCACGGGAACGATCCCACCTATAGNGGTACGGATCACACCAGAGAGTATGTGCCGCTTGTGGCATATGCAAAGGAAATGAAGTGTGGCGGGGCGCTGGCAAATGAAGATACGTTTGCGGTGATCGGAGCATCGGTCGCNGAAAANTTCGGNGTCGATATGCCGGAAGGAACGATAGGAAGTTCTATCCTGCACAANCTGGTGTAGAAAAATGATTGGAGGGGGAGACATGAATCAAATTTATCAAAAGCTGCAGACATGCCTGGAGAGTNTAAGGGCTAAAACAGATTTCAAACCCAGGGTTGCGTTGATCCTGGGATCGGGACTTGGCGATTATGCAGATGGGATCCAGATAGAACAGACGGTAGACTACACGGAGATTGAGGGATTTCCGACCTCGACGGTGGCAGGTCATAAGGGAAGGTTNGTGTTTGGCTNTGTGGGGGATGTTCCGGTTGTGATCATGCAGGGAAGAGTTCACTACTATGAAGGATATCCGATGTCNGANGTTGTGCTGCCGACGCGGCTGATGGGAATGATGGGGGCGGAAACACTGATTCTCACCAATGCGGCAGGNGGCGTGAATTTTGACTATAAGCCGGGNGANTTTATGNTGATCACAGATCATATNACCACAGGTGTTCCGAGTCCGCTNATCGGCGCTAATATAGAGGAACTGGGACCGAGATTTCCCGATATGAGCGAGGTATACAGCCTGCGTCTTAGGAATTTGATCAGGCAGGAGGCTAAGAAGCTTGACATAGGGCTTAAGGAAGGNGTCTATGTACAGCTTACAGGTCCCGCTTATGAGACGCCGGCAGAGATCCGAATGTGCAGAAGCTGGGGAGGAGATGCAGTCGGAATGAGTACCGCCTGTGAGGCGATGGCNGCGCGGCANATGGGAATGGAAGTNTGCGGTATTTCCTGTATCACAAATCTGGCTGCGGGAATGTCAGACAGGCAGCTTGACCATAAGGAAGTGCAGGAGACGGCAGACNGCGTGGCAAAGCAGTTTAAGGAATTGATCACTGCGGTGGTCAGCNGNATATAAAAGNCGATTACTTACGCTGTCCGGATGGGCAGCGTAAGTTTTACTGTAAATACAGAATTTTCATTGATGGAGCAGAAGGTTCCGCGGTGAAGCTCCACCATCTTTTGAACGCTCTTCAATCCAATCCCGCTGCTCAATTCTTCGGAAAGGTCTGACCTGACTGCGTTGGAGAGNCGGATGGAAACNCTCTGGTCTGTCGCCGTCATCTGTACGGTGACTTTTTGTTCTCTTTTGTCCCCATACTTAAGAATATTTGAAAATAGATTTGTTAAAATACGTTTTAACATTGTCTCGTCCCCGGAAAGTGTTCCGGATAGAGGATCGTCAAAAAATTCCGTGTCAAATCCGGCGAGCCGCAGAAAATCGAGATGTTCACACAGACACTGGCGGAGAAAGTCGGCAGACAATTCTGTGAATTCCGGCGTCTCGTCTACCTCGTAGACAAGTGCATACTCAAACATCCGATCGGTCAGCTCGCGGATATCGGAGGCTTTTTTGAGACAGCGCTCCAGATAATCCTCGGATAGGGCCGGATCGTGAGATTTTAGCTTTAGGACTTCGAGATAGCCGTAAAGGATGGTGAGCGGTGTGCGAAGATCGTGTGACATAGATGNAATTAAATCCTGATTTGACTTTCTTGCGGATTCTTCATTTTGAATATAGGAAGAGAGCGCAAGGCGGAGGTTGTCAAGCTCTGTGCCAAGATTTCCAATTTCATCCCTGCCTGCGGATGGGACCGGATGTGTCAGATCACCGGATGCCATCAGGGAGATTTCCCGATTGATGATGAGAATATTCTTTATTCTAGANTTAATATATAATAGTACTGCACCAAAAAACAGNCCNGTACAGAGGAGGGCAGAGAAAATGATATACGGATAGATAAATTGTATGGAATGATAGTCCACAAATATAANTTCTCCGGTCTCATTTCGAAAGGTCATAGGATAGGAGATGTTAAACTGGTACGTNCCCAGATAAAAATTATCCAGTGCATGGTGNAGAACGGGATTTTCCACNCTGTAGATAAATTCTGCGGGCANGCCAAGNCGGTAGTAGCCGTCTTCTCCNTAAAAATAGANGCCGGTATATTTNTCGCAGAGAGAAAAGATTGGCGCATANTCNCCCCANGTGTCNGGATCGGAGGTGATATNACGGTCTTCTTTTGGAGGAAGGTCGATATCTTTTGCAATNTCCTCTAGCTCATTGATAAANGCTTNCGGGTCCCAGTAAAAAGGCGGATACGGACTGACTAAATTCCACACATCCAGTTTATAGGTCCACAGGATGCAAAACAGTGCAATGGAGATTGTACCGGAAATAAGAATTACACCAAACAGAGCGGTGCGCATTCGGATAGCAGGTCTTTTTTTATTCACAGCGATANCCCTTTCCCCAGACGGTGTGTATGATGAGCGGATTCTGCGGGTCTGTTTCTATTTTCTTTCGAAGATTGCGGATGTGGACCATGACNGTATTCGCGGCNCCATANTAATAAGGTTCATTCCAGACGGATTCATAGAGATGTTCCGCAGAAAAAATCTGTTTNCGGTGCGTTGCAAGGAGAAGAAGCAGTTCNTACNCGGTCTCGGTCAACTCGATAGGACTGCCGTTTACCTCCACAGTGTTCCCCTCTGTATGGACAGTCAGATGNCGGATGCNGATGGGNTCGGTNTNGCCGCANGGTCANNGNTTCTTTTCCCTGATAGACCTGATAGCGTCGGATGAGNGCTTTGACACGNCCGATAAGNTCGCTGTATGAGAANGGCTTTGCGAGATAGTCGTCNCCGCCGCTTGAAAAACCGAGTGTCTTGTCGCTCTCGCCGGTGCGGGCGCTTAGGAAAAGGATCGGTGCGTTTGACTGCTCCCGTATTTTCACACAGGTCTGATAGCCGTTTAAGTGNGGCATCATGATGTCGAGGATGATGAGATCAAAATGCTGTGTGGATAAAAGCTCCAGAGCGAGGAGCCCGTTTGTGGCTTCTGTCACCTCAAAACCTTCTGCTTCAAGCAGAATCCGTATGATTTCCCGAATTTCAGGATTGTCNTCTGCAACCAAAATNTGTGTGTCATTTTCCATAAAGCAAACTCCTTGTTGAAATATCTNTNTGCCATCAGCGGCNCNCATTTCATAGTATACCATGCTTTTTCCGTGACATAAAACATCTTAAGAAATCTTTAGATTTACTTTGGAGATGNGTTAAGAATCCTTGCTTATAACATTGCATGNAATGCATGCAAGCAAGGAGGAAAAAGAGATGTGTAAAAGACATAAGAGATGGATTTATCCGCTGCTTTTGACAGTGGNATTTTTACTGACNGTGANGGCGTCCGTACCGTTTGGNTCGGTGTACGGATCNACGNNAGACTGGTTTTCCCAGCACGAGGCGTTGGCGGAGACAATACGCGCGGAATGNATCGGNCAAAAGACGCTTCTNCCGTCNTTTNTGCCTCTGGGGGGAGGCAGCAANGGATTTATGTTTTCATATTACGGCTATCTGCGCCCGGATATCGTGGCAGGNTGNCTGCTTCCATGGGTTTCGATGCGATATCTGATGACGGGNTATNTGCTCGCGGTTTATCTGGTTTCCGTGCTGCTTTTTTACAGACTGCTTCTATGTGANGGGAAGGATGCNTTTATGGCATTTTGGGGAAGCATGNTGTTTTTGTTCGCAGCGTGNTTTTTTCACATGCACCGNCAGGTCATGTTTATCAATTATATGCCGTATCTGTTGGCAGCGCTTCTGATGGTAAAGAAAAAACGGTATGNGTGGATNCCNCTTTTTCTGACATTGCTGTACTGCAGCAGCTTTTACTATGCGCCGTCATCNCTCGCCGCANTGGGATGGTATTGGTANCGCGAGGAGGGAAANNGNTTCNTCGCNCGGTATNTTAAAGCGNCAGTGATNTCGGTCGGAATGGCNGCNGCGCTTCTGATACCGACGGGACTCGTGATATTGGAGCANCGGAGAGGGGGAGCCGGTATGAGCGCTGCAGGANTGCTTGAATTTCGGGAAGATTTNTCCTCACTTTTGTATACGCCCTATGGAATGGGANTGACGGCAGTTTCCCTCTATGCGCTGTTTCTTGGAGTTGCGGTCAAGCGGCTTCGGGNGGACAGCNTATGTTATATCTGTGTTGCAGGTTTTCAAGNGGTATCGTGGATTTTGAACGGGACNCTGTATGCGCGCAGNAAGATTCTGATTCCNTTTATGCCGTTGGTGNTGCTGCACTGNGTGAGGACGTTGGGAGGANTGNCAGAGATNCGNANGGNATGGAGNTTTGCAGCGTTTGTGCCTCTTCTTGGAACGGTGCTCTGCNCTAAGAGCNGGGAGCGTATGCNATGGCTTGCGGCGGATGNGGCNNTGCTTTTTCTGGTAATTCTTATTTCANGTNAAAGNGGNCTTAGNCGNAGNNTNTGNCNGGTGTTATTGGTGCTTCCGGCATGCTTTTATTTCATGACCGCNCAGACGGAACAATATGTGGNNAGGGNGATCGCAGAGGAATTGTCNGCAGATNTGACAGAGGCGAAGGANCAGACTTTTGGAGCNGAGGGGACGTCTGCACTGTATCGGAGTGACAGCATCTANGANCCGCTAAACACTGCAAACCGCTATCTGTCTGCGGANGCTGTGTNNGGNACNGGAAAGAGCACGATGTATTCGTCCGTGACAAACAAGGCGTATGANCATGTGTACTACGATCTTCTGATGACACCGATCCAGATCAATAACCGGATCGCACTNNTGGCAGCGGANAATCCNTTTTTGCTCCATTTTTTCGGGGTGCGGTATGTNCAGACAGNGCAGNAATGTGTGCCGGACGGATACCGTATNGTGGAGNCAAAAGGAAANCTTGCGGTNGCGGAGAATGAGCGGGTGATGCCGACGGCTTACCTTACNAAAGANATCATGCCGTTAGAAGCGTTTGAGGAGCTNGACGANTATGCAAAACTGGATGCNCTGATGNGGACAACGGTTGTGGACGGCGGAGAAACNATGTGCGTGTCANGTNNAGANNNTTTTTACANCCGGATGCANGNNTATGAGCCGGANTTCCTTCCGGTCAGTCTGCCGGAGGGACTTTCGGTGACGGAAGTGGAAGAGGGAGTCTATGATGTGNAGGTAAAGAAGGAAAGCCACATGACATGGACATTTGCAGAACCGCTGAAGGAGGAAATACTTCTGCTCTCATTCCGGGTTGAAAATCAGACGGCGGGAGCGGTCGTCATTGACATCAACCAGATCCGCAATAAACTGTCAGCAAAAAGCGCTGCCTATCCCAACGGGAATAAGAGGTTCTGTTACCAGTTTTCGGAGTCGGACGGAGACGGACTTAGCCAGCTTGAGACCGTATTTACTAAGGGAAAGTACAGGATCACAGATGTGCAGTGGCATACATACAGAAAAGATCTGCTGTATCAGAGAGAGATTACACAGGTACAGCCTCATCAGAGGGAGGGATCGACAGTTTTTTCCTGTACGGCCAAGGCGCAGACGGATTGTCTCTTTGTGACTTCAATTCCCAGACAGGATGGCATGAAGCTTTTGGTAGACGGGGAGAGTGTTCCAATCTGTACAGTGAACACGGCGTTTGTGGGTGCATGGATTCCGGCGGGAAGTCATGAGATAGATATTACATTTTGCCCGCCGGGACTTAAAGTGGGAATCGCGATCAGTATTTTGTCTGTCCTGATATATTACTACATTGACAGAAGTAATTATAAAGATTATAATTACAGGAGAAATCGTATGATGTAGTAAAATAAGGATATGATATGTCCGGAATTGAGGAAACATGAATCAAAAGCCATTTATCAAACTTTTTCAAACACCGAACAGTTATTACTGTTTTGATGTGAACCGGAATGAGATGGTCGAACTGGAAAAGCCTGTGTTTCAGTACTTAGATCAGATCATGAATGGCGAGGAGCCGCAGCAGGGCATGCCGGAAGAGCTGATACAGGCAAAAGATGACGGATACTTTTCAGAGGAAAGTAATGTAAAGCATGTGATGCATCCTGCGACAGAATTTATTTCTGATTATCTGGAGAGGCGGATGCTGAAATTGACGCTCCAAGTGACGCAGAACTGTAATTTCAGATGCAGGTACTGTGTGTATTCTGAGGAGCGGAATGAAATGCAGCGTTCGCATTCTCTCAAAAATATGGATTGGGAGACTGCAAAGCGTGCAATCGATTTTTTGTGGGAGCACTCCGTTGACAGCAACGATGTGAATATCGGATTTTACGGGGGAGAACCTTTGCTTCAAATGGGATTGATACGGCAGGCGGTAGAGTACAGTGAGAAGCTTTTTGAAGGAAAGAATCTGGGCTTTAGTATTACGACAAATGCCACGCTGCTGAATGAGGACTTAGTCAGATATTTTGATGCGCATCATGTCTCACTGATGATAAGCCTTGACGGACCGAAGGATATTAACGACAAAAACAGAGTCTTTAAGGACGGTACGGGGACATATGATACTGTCATGGAAAAGGTGGCGATGGTCAGGACAGTTGCACCGGAATATGCGAAATCGCTGCAGATCAGTATGGTCATGGACCCGGAAAATGATTTTGACTGCATTAACTCGATTTATGTTGAGGAGAAAGATTTCGATGAGCTTTTTGTNTCGGCAACGATTGTCGATCAGGAATACGACGGTAAAAAGCCGAATATATCTGAGTCATATGCATGGAAATACCGGTATCAACGCTTTCTGGCAATTCTTTCGTATATGGGCAGAGTGAGCAGGAAGAATGTCACTCCAATCGTGTATCTGCCGGTTGTGGCAGATATCAGACACCGTTTTGACATCGACATTTATCCGGGATTGAAGGAGACGGATGCGCCAGGGGGACCGTGCAACCCGGGACAGCTTCGGCTTTTCTGCAATGTNGACGGAAACTTTTTCCCGTGTGAGCGGGTCAGCGAAACGTCTGCACTGACCTGTATCGGTTCACTGGAGAAGGGCGTTGACATAGCGGCGGCAAAGCGGTTTTTGAATGTCGGGAAGGTTACGGAGGAGCAGTGCAGGCAGTGTTGGAGTTTCCGGTACTGCACGATGTGCGGAAAGAAGGCAGATGCCGGAACCGACAGAATGGAAGCAGAGAAAAAGCTGCAGCATTGTTCTGAGGTACGTGGAAGGACTTATGACAAAATGATGATATACCTGTTGTTCAGAGAAATACCGTATTTCTACGCAGATGGAGGTAAGCCATGAGAAAGAACGCTGCGATTTATCCGTTTTGCCCCGAGATACTGCCGGCGGTGAAGCTGTTTGAAGCGTTACAGAAAACATATTCGATCAGGTATCTGGTCTCGCCCAGAGGATTCGGATATTCGGGAAAGGATGCGGGATATGCATGTAATCATCCCGACACNGGACTGACTGTATCGGATGAGATTCCCTATGAAACATCGGATTGGNATACATTACTCTTGTTTTCGCCGATGATAAAAAAGGGAACGGTTCCCTGGAAGGATATTGCAGAGCAGGCAGTATCACATGAAAAAAATATTGTCTACTTGCAGAGCGAGGGGGAAAGCCTGCCTGAAGAGATTGCACAATTGCTGCAAGGCAATGCAGATCACATTACGGTCAAAGAATACCCGTGGGAGCCAAGCGGCGAAGAAGAGCAGAATTTCTATGAGCCGGAGGTGCCTGTTGTTCTGGTGGCAGGGTTACTTGAGGAGGCGGACTGTTTTGACGTGCTGTTGCAGCTTTGTCTGAAGATGAGAGCAGAAGGCTGGAAGCCGGCAGTCTTTTCGAGACATCCGGTGGGGTCACTGTTTGGCTTTTACAGTCTGGATCATATCTGGAATCAGGGCGTATATAGAGAAGCGGAAAAGATAAAACAGATCAATTATTACATCAATGATGTGGCGAGGAAGGCCGGCTCCAACATCATTTTGATGGAAGCGCCTGATCCGTTGATGAAATATAACGATTATGCACTGAACAATTTCGGAATACGCACCTATATGCTTTGCCAGAGTGTGACGCCCGATTTTCTGATCGGATGTATACCGTTTGAGGTTGCCGATCCGGATTTCCTTGATGCGATCAGGCAGGACTTTGAATGCCGTCTGGGAACTGATCTGTGTGCGGTACATGTGAGCAATGTGCTGTTAGATTCCTTTGATGTCATGCAGAAAAAGGAGACCGAGATCTTGCGCGTGAATTTAGACTTTGTCCGTCAGAAATTTACCAGACCAAGGGAGGAAAATGATACAGCAGTGCCTATGTTCAATGTCGTGGAGGACGGAATAGATGGTCTGTATGATGTGTTGATAAATTCAAGATAATATGAGGTATGCGATATGAATACAGTAGAAAATGAGATGATCCAGATGCTGTGCACTAAGTTTCACTGCGCGCAGGAAGAACTGGAGAACGGAATGGACATGCCGCTGACAGGCAGACCGTTTTATTTGTCGGATATTGAAATGGTGTATTTGCTGCTGGAGATAGAGAAGAAATATCAGCTGCATATTGACGAGAAGTTTCTTGTTGATTACGGATTTTCGACAGTTCATCAGATTGTGGAGGTTGTGGAACAGTATCTGGCCGAAAAATAAAAAGCAATGGAGGGGAAAATTATGGCAGAAATGAAACTGGACAATGTATGTTATCAGTACAAAAAGACAAATCAGCAGGTGCTCAAAGGAGTTTCCTGCGAATTTGAGGGCGGCGAGCTCTGTGCGATCATCGGACCGTCCGGCAGCGGAAAGACGACGCTTTTGTCTATCATGGCAGGACTTGATGTCCCGACACAGGGAGAGGTCACGGTTGAGGGAGAGAGTCTTGCAAGGATGGATCTCGACCTGTACCGGAGAAAGCGCATCGCAATGATCTTTCAGTCCTTTCAGCTGTTTCCGCTGTTGACTGTCTTGGAAAATGTATGCTATCCGATGGAATTGAACGGCACGGGTAAAAAGGCGGCTGTCAAAAGAGCAGCAGAGCTGCTGGAGCTTATGGGAATCACTGCGGAGAAGCATAAGCGTTATCCGTCGCATCTTTCCGGCGGAGAACAGCAGCGAGTGGCGATCGCGCGTGCGCTCTCGTCCGGGGCAAAGATCCTGCTGGCAGACGAGCCGACCGGAAACCTTGATCAGGCGAACACGGAGCATATTTTAGAGATTTTAAAACAGCTCGCGCACGAGCAGGGATACTGCATAGTAGTGGTAACACACGATCTGCAGGTGGCGGAGCTGTCAGACCGGGTGTGGAAGATGAGGGACGGTCTGCTGCTGGAAGAAAAATAAGCGGAAATTTGGCTGGAGAAAGAGGCATCCACGCAAAAAGGGGGAAATCATGGTACATACCAATATATACAGAAAAGTCATATTCCGGCGGCCGATCCGCACGC
Source organism: Roseburia sp. (assembly GCA_014804775.1). GTDB lineage: Bacteria > Bacillota > Clostridia > Lachnospirales > Lachnospiraceae > Roseburia. The sequence continues at coordinate 59,705 of JAAUZB010000023.1, forward strand.
TGACGCTGCTTTTGTTGCTTGCGGCGATCACTTACGCCTTTGTTGCCCATGCGGCGGAAGGACTGTTGGTCACAAATGAGATCGCTAAGCTGGAAAAATACTATCAGCCGATTGGAACGCTGACTGCAGAATCCGGCGATGTGAGAGAGGGGGCAGAGCTGATTGCGGAATGTCCCTATGTGGAGCTGAACGATGTGCGCGGCTCCTGCCACGGCGCGCTGGTAGGACTGCAGAATTCAGACAATGACGGGAGTCTGTTAACCCGTTTTGATGAGGGCTATGAGACTTTTGTTACCGATGTGGTATTTCTCGGTACACTGCTGGAAAAGGAATATGTGGAAAGAGAGAGGGGACCTGGCGGATACTATGAGATGACGTTCCAGGTCAACGAAGCGGAGGCAGGTTTTACCGAATACATACCTAAGCGGAGAGAGGTTCACGTCAGGTGCCTGCCCGGATTGCCGATTGAGTATTTGAACGAATATTTTCCGTTGGAGCAGGACGAAGCTTTTGTGGAGGAGTATGAAACCCTTGAGCCGGGAAGGCGTTATCTGCTGCGTGCGTATTACAGGGAGAGCGCCGGAATAAATGCAACAGGTGCGGCAAGGGGGGGCTTGCCGGGGTCTGTTTTCATTCTTGACACGCTTTTGCCGGCGGAAGGTAGCAGATATTTCTTTGAGGTTCCGGAAGGAGGTCAGATCAACTATGAAGCTCCGGAGTTGGAAGGACTGTCCGACTATCTGGATTTCCTGAGGCATAACCAGAGCGTCATGATGTTCTACGGGACGGAGAATATGAGCAAAATGCCGGACTGTCAGGAAGTGTCAAGAAAATATTACCTGACGGACGGACGCTGGCTGAACGGAGAGGATGAACAGAATCAAAACCGTGTCTGTGTGGTGCATAATTATTTTGCCAGGCTGCGAGGTCTTGAAGTGGGAGACAAGATCCGTGTCAGCATGGAGAATACCAATGATGGCTGGTACGGATCAGGGTATGCACTGTGGGATACCTGGAAGAATTGGGAGAGCTGCGACAGAACAGAAGAAGAGTTTGAAATCGTAGGAATCTATGAGGATTTGGAACTAAACGATAGTTTTCTTGCGTATTACAGTTTATATGTCTTTATTCCGAATTCTTGCATTCCGCAGGGGTATAGCGCTCTGGATTATGATCCGAAAGTCTGGAGCAGCATGTACAGCTTCGTGTTGGAGAAGCCTGCAGACCGTCAGCGGTTTATGGAGGAATACAAGGATGCACTGGACGAATTGGGAATACAGGTACAGTTTGTGGAAAACAATGCAGATAATTTCGCGATTTCAGCCGGTCAGCTGCAAAATTCCACTGTGTTAAGCATCTTGCTCTTTGGTGCAGTGCAGCTTCTTGTTGTTCTGCTTCTCTGCGGACTGTATCTTGTACAGCGAAGGAGGGAGTTTGCCGTTGCAAGGGCACTCGGTGTCTCCGCTGTGAGAGCGGCATCGGGAATGGTTGCTTCGTTTGGATGGATCGGACTGCCGGCAGTTCTGCTTGGGGGGATTCTGGGCTGGCAGAGGACGGCAAGCCAGGCGGAGGAGATCCTGCAGCCGCTTGAGAGTATGAGGAATGCAGAACAGGTCTCGGAGGGAAGTGCACTGTCTGTGACATGGCTTGCGGGAATCCTTGCCGCAATTCTGCTGACTGCGGCGGTGATCCTGCTTGTGGGTGCTTTTCTGATCACAAGAAAGCCGGTGCTTGTGCTGCTGCAGGGAGGCGCTGCAGCCGGCAGAGGAGGGAACAGAAAGAGCAGCAGAGCAGCAGAAGATACGGTTCCTTCCAGGGTTGGAGAAAAAAACAAAGGAATATCTGCCGGGAAGAATACAGGAATGGAGAAAACGGATGCCATCCCTATGGAGGAAGGGACGGAAGCCAAAAGAAACTGCAGGAAGGCAAAGCTGGGATATGTCGGGAAACATCAGGTGCGCTCGGCGGGAAAAAGTGTATTGGTGCTGGCACTCGGCGTGGGAGCCATGCTTACGTTTGGATGGATGTACCGGACAATCCAAAGCAACCTGCAGGAAGTGGATCGGATTTACGAGAGCACGGTCATAGAGGGAGAGATCGTGAAAGCCAACAGCGGAACCGTAAGCAGTGCATACGGAGGAGGTGTGATACCGCCGCGGCTGGTGGAAGAGATCGCAGAGAGCGGTCTGGTCTCGGAAGTTTATACGGAAGAGACGGTTCTCTTGGCAAGATTGGGTAAATTTGATGAGAATGATAAGGTAGAGTATATAGAAGAGGATATCCCCATGATCGGTATTTATGACTGGGATGCTTTTGCCGAAGGGACCGGTAAAAATCTGACATTCCGGTTTCTGGAAGGGTATAACGGCGGTGCCATAAACGGAGTAGGGTATGTGGCAATTGTGTCAGAATCGCAGCTCGCATTGCTTGGAGTGGAACTTGGCGATGAGATTGCACCGTCTGTTTCTGTGGATATAGATGGAGGGACATTGTCACAAAGTATTGACTTCACGGTCGTGGGAAGCTATGACGGAGCAATCGGAAACGGAGTGGGCGGTGATGCAGTCCTTGTGCCTGCCGGAAGAATGCACAAGATGCTGCCGGAGGGAGCCGACTATTATGATCTTGTGGCAAAAATTACGTTCGATTCGACAAAAAACAGGGAGCTGATGGAGCGCGAGGATGAACTGAAGGAGCTGGTGGAAGGATGGAAGCATAGGCTGGTTCCGCTGCGTCTTCTGATCTGGGACGAGGAGCTTTACGCGGCGATAGAGCCGATGGAGCGGACGCTTTCTCTTTTTGGCATTCTCTATCCGGTGGCGATGGCAGTCTTTTTCGTGTTGGGATTCGGATTCCAGTTTCTGGTTCTGTTGCTGCGGAGAAGGGAAGCGGCGGTGATGCGGGTGTTGGGAAACAGCGCGGGAACGGTGAGAAAGCTTCTGGCGGCAGAACAGATCTGGCTCTGTGTGATTGGAATCCTTGTGGGAGTGATGCTGCTGCTGATTTTGGGCTGGCAGCCTGCGTTTCGCGTATGGCAGGCAGCAGGACTCTATCTTTTGGGAAGCGCTGCAGGGACTGTGGCAGGCAGTATTGCAGTCACGGGGAAGCGCCCGTTAGAGCTTTTGCAGGTGCATGAGTAAGAGAAAGAGGAGTATGATTTGGAGATAGAAAGCGGCATCCACACGAAAAAGGAGGAAGAGCGATGACAAAATTTTTACAAAGGAAGAAAAATTTGAATTCCGTTGAGGCATATGCATGCGCATGTATGCTCTCGGCAATGGCATCTTGTAGCTGTAATTGCTCCTGTACTTGCCGTGATAACAGCGGACCGCCGTCTGCGGCGCTTGATGCGTCAAGCAAAAGCAATATAAAAAGCAGTGCAGGTAACTATGAAGCCAGTGTAATACAGGCATAAATAAGATGAGAACGTGTGGAGCCGTTTCTAATTGATTGTGATGCACAGCATTTTGTGCATCACAATTTTAAAAGACGGAGATATTGAACTGAAATGGACTTATAAATAAAAGGGGGGAGCCTCATGATACATACCAACATTTACAGAAAAGCCATATTCCGGCGGCCGATCCGCACATTGACGCTGCTTTTGCTGCTTGCGGCGATCACTTATGCCTTTGTTGCCCATGCGGCGGAAGGACTGTTGGTTACAAGTGAGATCGCTAAGCTGGAAAAATACTATCAGCCGATCGGAACATTGACTGCGGTTGACGGAGATGTGAGTGAAGGGGCGGCATTGCTGGCAGGATGTTCCTATATGGAGCTTGACGATGTGCGTAAGATGTGCCCAGGGACACTGGAAGGGATGCAGAATGCAGATATCGATGCGATACTAGCATCCGGTTTGGAGTATTATGCCAGCGATGTGATTTTCGTTGGAGAACTGCAAGAAAAAAAATATGTAGAACGGCCGAAAGGACCGGGAGGATACTATGAGCTCGCGTTTGAGGTATGTGAGGTGGAGGCCGGTTATGCAGAGTATGTGCAAAAGGGAAGGAAAGTCCATATAAGATCTCTGCCTGATCTGCCGGAGGTTATGCAGCAGGAATATTATCCGCTGGTTCAGGATGAAGCGTTTGTAGAGGAGTATAATATGCTTGAGATTGGCAGACAGTATCTGCTTCGGGCGCATTATAGGGAAGGAGCTGGAATAAATGGAGCTTTTGCTGCGCAGAACGGTATTCCCGGCTCCAACTTTGTGCTGGATAAGCTTCTGCCGACAGGAGAGAGTGTCTACTTTTACGAAATGATAGAGGGAGAGAGTGTTGATTATGACGTTCCGGAGTTGGAGGAGCTTTCCTCTTATCTGCAGTTTTTACGGCACAATCAAAGTGCAATGCTGTTTACCGGAACAAAGGATATGAGCAGAATGCCGATCTGTCAGGAAAGTTCAAGGAGATATTATCTGACAGAAGGACGCTGGATCGACAGGGAAGACGATCTGAATGAAAACCGTGTTTGTGTCATACATAATTACTTTGCGAAACGTCGGGGACTTGAGATCGGAGACAAAATCCGGGTCAGGCTCGAGGACATTGATGAATATGTCTACGGCTATGCAATGCCAGAGGAATGGGAGAAGTGGGCGGCATGCGAAGGGACGGAGGAAGAATTTGAAATCGTGGGGATCTATGAGGATCTGGAGACGAACGATTATTTTATGAGTGCTTACAGTACGTTTGTATATATTCCTTCTTCCTGCATTCCGCAGGATTACAGCACGGAAGATATAATGAAGACAGCGGCAGGCAGTTACAGCTTTGTGCTGAGGAAACCGTCCGATCAGCAGAGATTTATGGAAGAGTATAAGGATTCTTTGGATGAATTGGGGATTCAGGCACAGTTTGTGGAAAATAACGCGGAAAATTTCGCAATTTCGGCACAGCAGCTGCAAAGCTCTACAATGTTCAGCACGGTTTTGTTTGGCGCGGTACTGTTTTTTATCATCCTGTTTTTATGTGGGCTGTACCTTGTGCAGCGAAGCAGGGAGTATGCGGTTGCAAGGGCGCTGGGGGTATCGGGAAGGAAGGCTGCGGGGGGAATGGTACTGGCGTTTGGCTGGATCGGAATGCCGGGCGTTCTGGCAGGAGAAACTTTGGGATGGTATCGGACGATACGTTCTGCAGAGCAGATTTTAAGCCCACTGGCGAAAGAAGCGGAAGAATCCGGTCATACGCTGCAAAGTGCTGATCTGCCTCTGGGGTGGCTTGCAGGAATGATTGCTTTGACTTTGCTGACCGCATTTGCCGTTCTTTTGTCGGGAAGCTTTATTATCACAGGAAAGCCCATTCTGATGTTGCTGCAGGGCGGTGCAAACGTCCGGGGAGAGAAAGGAAGGAAGAAAAACAAAGCGATAGAAAGCAGAGAAGAAGAAAGTATCCCTTTGCCGTTGGACCGGGAGAGATTTCGGATGTCTGAAGCGAATGCCGCCGATTGCAATGTTACAACCGTCAAAGGAAATCGCAGAAAGGCAGAGCTTACGTATATTGCAAGACATCAGATTCGGTCTGCGGGAAAGAGCATGCTGATATTACTGCTTGGCGTGGGAGCTGTGCTGACTTTTGGCTGGATGTATCGTACGATTCAGAATAATCTCCTNGAGACAGAGCGTATATATGAGACAACCGTGATTGAAGGGGAAATTATAAAGGCAAACAGCGGAACTACGTATAATGGAACAGGCGGAGGCGTTATTGCGCCTAAAATGGTGGAAGCGGTGGCAGAGAGCGGTCTGGTATCGGATGTTTATACAGAGGAGACGGGAGTATTGTTACAGGTATATAAACAAAATTACCAGAAGACAGATCAGATCGAAACNCCAAAAAGTATTCTTCGGGATGTGCCGATTCTCGGTATTTACGACTGGGAAGGATTTTTAGAGGAAACAGGAGCAGATCTGTCAGTCCAATTTCAAGAAGGAAAAAGTGACAATTCCTTCACCAAAGACAGGGAAAGCGGTGATATGTCAAAATATGAAGCAATTTTGTCGGAGGATCAGCTGGCATTTCTTGGAGCGAGAATTGGCGATACAGTGCACTTAGTGGCTGATGCTTCAGTTTCATTAAATATGATTTCATGTGTCATTGTGGGCAGTTATCAGGGAACGCCTGCAGGAATACCCTCGGATGCAGTTATTGTGCATGCGGTAACGATGCATGATCTTGTGGGAAAAAATTATTACGATCTTGTCGCAAGATTCACTTTCAACTCGGAGAAAAACAGGGAGCTGATGGAGCGCGAAGAGGAATTAGAGCAGCTGGTAAAAGAATGGAGGGGAAATTTTGTCGCGATGCGTCTTATGATCTGGGATGAAGAGCTTTATGCGGCAGTAGAGCCAATGGAGCGGACGCTTTCCCTTTTTGGCATCCTCTATCCGGTGGCGATGGCAGTCTTTTTGGTACTGGGATTCGGATTTCAGTTTCTGGTTCTGCTGCTGCGGAGAAGGGAAGCGGCAGTGATGAGGGTGTTGGGAAACAGTGTGGGAACAGTGCGAAAGCTGTTGATGACAGAACAGATCTGGCTCTGTGCGCTTGGACTCCTTGTGGGTGCGATACTGCTACTGATTTTGGACTGGCAGCCTGCACTTAGCGTATGGCAGGCAGCAGGACTCTATCTTTTGGGAAGTGTTGCAGGGACTGTGGCAGGCAGTATTGCGGTTACAGGGAAGCGTCCGTTAGAGCTTTTGCAGGTGCATGAATAAATATATGGATTATATAGCGGAGGGAAATATTATGGCGGCAATGAAACTGGACAATGTATGTTATCAGTACAAGAAGACAAATCAGCAGGTGCTTAAAGGTGTTTCCTGTGAATTTGAGGGCGGTGAGCTTAGTGCGGTCATCGGACCGTCTGGAAGCGGAAAGACGACGCTTCTATCGATCATGGCAGGACTTGATGTTCCGACACAGGGAGATGTCACGGTTGAGGGAGAGAGCCTCACAAAGATGGATCTCGACTTGTACCGGAGAAAGAGTATCGCAATGATCTTTCAGTCCTTTCAGCTGTTTCCGCTGCTGACCGTTTTGGAAAATGTATGTTATCCGATGGAATTGAACGGTGCAGGAAAAAAGACGGCTGTGAAAAGAGCAGCGGAGCTGCTGGAGCTTATGGGTATCACTGCGGAGAAGCATAAGCGTTATCCGTCGCATCTTTCCGGCGGAGAACAGCAGCGGGTGGCGATCGCGCGTGCGCTTTCGTCCGGTGCAAAGATCCTGCTGGCAGACGAGCCGACCGGAAATCTTGATCAGGCGAATACAGAGCATATTTTAGAGATTTTAAAGCAGCTTGCGCACGAGCAGGGATACTGCATTGTGGTNGTAACACACGATCTGCAGGTGGCGGAGCTGTCAGACCGTGTGTGGAAGATGAGGGACGGTCTGCTGCTGAAAGAAAAATAAGAAACAAAAGATNNTTGGCAGGAGTGAACAGTCATGGAGATAAAGCAGGGAAAGGGCAGGATCAGAGACTATCTGCAGACGTTANTATACTGNATCNGTCTGTCATGGGAGGCATCCGGNTGTTATACAGTGATNCGNNTCATCTGTGAGATAGTACCTCCTATATTGGGGATNGCAAACTCGTTTCTTGTGAAATATCTGNTGGATTTATTTGCAGGNGAGCTGCANTTTACTGCAGCTCAGAGAGTATTTTTCNTATTGGCAGGGGGTATATTGGCGATCAAGATCTTNCAGAATATATCGGAGAAGCTTCAGCAATATATACAGACGGTGCAAAATGATATCTTGAGTGAAAGGCTTGCAATGATGCTGATGCAGTGCTCGATTGGCGCAGATCTGGAATATTTTGATAACACGGAGTATTATGANAAATTGCAGGCAGCNGCGCGTGATCAGACANCTATCACGCAGGTGCTGTGGGANGCAATGTCTTTCCTCGGTGCATTTCTGTCATTTTCNGGTATTTTTGTCGTGCTTTGGATGGAAAGGCCTCTGTATAGTGTTCTGCTTCTNTGCGCTGCGGTTCCCTACGGNATNGCNTCCACAAAATATACAAAATCTTTATATGAATTGAGCATGGAACAGATCAATGCGGAGAGAAAAAAAGCATATATTCAGGGAATCAGTCTTGACAAGAGATATGCGCAGGATNTCCGTTTGTTTCATATTGGAGATCTGTTAAAGCAAAANTATCACTGTCTATGGCAGGAGGTACATGCAAAAAGAAAAAATGTCATACNNAAAAAGACGGTGTCAACCGTATTTTTTGCATGTCTTCCGGANCTTGTCTGTGCAGGCATCGGAGTTGATATTGGACTNNATATTTTNANGGGAAATGCTTCTGTCGGAGATTACTCGCTGTATACAGGNCTGACAGCACAGTTTTTGACGGCATTTTTTGTNATGTCCTTTTCTTTTACCAATATTTATGACAACAANCTTCGCATCATGAACCTAAAAAAGGTGTTTGAGATCAAGAACAGGGTAATNGANGANGGAACANNGNAATTGAACAGTGTGGATGAAATTNTTTTTGANCATGTCAGTTTTTCTTATCCCGGAACAGAAAGGTATGCTTTGGAAGATGTCAGTTTTTGTTTAAAGAAAAAGGAAAAGACCGTCTTTGTCGGTCTGAATGGTTCCGGAAAATCTACGGTGATAAAGCTGNTGCTCCGAATGTACGAGCCGGATTCGGGACACATTCGAATCAATGGCACAGATATTAAGGAATACTGCATACAGAGTCTGCGAAAGAATTTCAGTGTNTATTTTCANGAGATGGGAAATTACTGCATGTCATTATATGAAAATGTGGCAATCGGCGATGCGGAGAGANAAGATGAGGAAGCGGCGATGAAGGCATTAAAGCAGAGNTGCTGTGATGATATTTTAGAGAAAGCAGGGAANGGTCTTGATACCAGCCTGACACGGGTATTTGATCAGGACGGTCTGGANCTNTCAGGCGGGCAGTTTCAGAAAATTGCGCTGTCAAGAGCGCTNTACCGACGGCATACAGTTCTTATNTTGGATGAACCGTCATCCAATCTTGATCCTAAGGCAGAGCATGATATTTTTGAAGAGTTNAAGAAGGNAGCAGAAGACAAGATTACCATTTTTACATCTCACAGACTGTCTAATGTTACGCTNGCAGACAGAATTATTGTCTTAGAGAAGGGAAAAGTGNTTGAGGAGGGAACACAGAGCGAGCTGTTAAAGATGAATCAGAGGTATGCGGAGNTNTTTCGCTATCAAAGTGAAAAGTTTCGCGAGCAGGAGGNGTGAAATACACCCGAANGGAGGAAGGTTTANAAGATGCTCATAGCGGTCATAGATGACGGGATAGANGCACACAGACTCTTAGAANCAGGGAAACTGNNNGAGGATCTGATTGTGGATGACGGGGCAGANGAAATANGAGANCGGANCGGGANCGATGCGATGATNGCNTTTCACGGAACGACNTGTGCNAGAATCATAGANCGGTATGCCANGGATNCATNTTTTATCAGTCTGTGTATCTTTGAGGACAGNAGNCTGAAAACAAATAGCGGGAAACTGATNATGGCANTNGAATGGTGNCTGAAGAGGAAAATACCGCTGATCCATATGAGCGTTGGAACAAGGCAGCTTGCAGATTACAGTAAGCTGCGGCNTGCAGTTGCAAGAATATTNCAGNAGGGACAGGTAATTGTCGCCGCCCAAAGNAACNGCGGTTCTTATACGATGCCGGCATGNTTTGGCGGTGTGATAGGGGTGAAAGCAGATAAGAACTTAAAAAATGAATGCATCTGTTTTTGNGNTTTTGACANGGGAATCCAGCTTGNGGCGTCCTCACTGCACGACCTTGGGACAAAAGAGGGCGGCATGGAAAGGACNCAGATTGCGAACAGCTATGCGGCACCGGCAGTAACTGCGGCAGTATGCCGCATCTTGGAAGCGTACCCTGTCGGGCCGGTATATGCGCCCCAGGTGTTCCAAATGCTTGCGAACGGGAAATCATATTCTGCTTTCAAACCGGATTTTGTCGAAGATGCGGTAATTTTAAATCTTGCATCAGCACCGCTGGAAAAGGATAGCTTTTTTTTCTCTTACACTGATATCACAATGGGATTTTTTGAGGATTGCAGCCGGAAGGAGGGTATGGATGTAAGGAAACGGTGCCTTATCGTGATTCCGTCCCAAAACCGTGACGATAATGAAAAGGCATTTCGTTTGATACAAAAGAATTTAGATCTGTTTTACGGAATTCTTTATTGCGGTGTAATTCAGCTGCAGACTGAAAGCGGGAAAGAGATACCGCTGCTCTGGAGCGAAAGTGACTGTGGGATTTTAAAATGGATGCAGACAGAGAGGAAGAAGGAAAATGAGTGCCCGATCGTACACATTGAGTCACAGGATGATACGGATGCGAAGCTTGTGTGCGAATTACAGCAGAAGTTTTTGAACGAAGGGTATGGATGTGTCACGGCTTCCTCACAGGCATATTCCTACTTATACGGATTTGAGTATATTCCGCCAGACACAAAAAGCGATAGGATGATACAATATCTGGAAGAAGTATATCAACCGGATCTGATCATAATCTGGTCCGACAAATTACAGACACCGGAATACGCAGATGAGGAAGATATCTGTCACATACTATGTAAGGAAAGAGATGTAAGCGAACTGTACGAGGCTATTATCGCATATTTTTCATAAGAGTATAGGAATTTATATGTGAAAATTTACATACAATTCAAGAAAACAGGCACAGAAAGAGCGGGAGAAAAGTATAATTGAAAATTTTCTCCTGCTCTTTTTATGCTTGAATTGTACGTATGATAATATTTATCATAATAAATAACAAAAATATAGACACAAATCAAATAAAAAAAGAAAATTGTCTGATTATCAGACAATTTAGAGAAAAATCAGGTAGACAAACACTGGCAAAAGTTGTATATTAGGATGTAGCACAAAAGTAGAGAGGAAAGTGATTATGAGAGAGCAGCAAAATAAAATGACAGAGCGCAGGACGGTAAGCTTAGACCGTTTTTCTGCGTCGGAAGCGGGAAAGACTGCGGCGGGTATGTATGACCCGATGTTTGAACATGATAACTGTGGAATTGGCTCGGTGGTCAACATCAAGGGCATTAAAACACACAAGACGGTAGAAAATGCACTTAAGATCGTCGAGAATCTGAAACACAGGGCAGGAAAAGATGCGGAGGGCAAGACGGGAGACGGAGTCGGNATCCTNCTTCAGGTGTCACACAAGTTTTTTTCAAAGGCGGCAAAAGAGATCGGGATCGATCTGGGNGAGGAGCGCGACTACGGAGTCGGCATGTTCTTTTTCCCGCAGGATGAGTTNAAACGGAATCAGGCGAAAAAGATGTTCGAGGTGATCGTTGACAAGGANGGCATGAAGTTCCTTGGCTGGAGAAAAGTGCCGATCGATCCGACCAAGCTGGGACAGAAGGCNGTNGACTGTATGCCCTACATTATGCAGGGATTTGTGAAGCGACCGGAGAATGTGGAGAAGGGATTGGATTTTGACCGAAGGCTTTATGTTGCAAGACGTGTATTTGAACAGTCCAATGACGATACCTATGTCGTTTCGCTTTCCAGCAGAACCATTGTTTACAAGGGAATGTTTCTGGTAGAGCAGCTCCGCCTCTTCTTTGCGGACCTGCAGGATAAGGATTACGAGTCTGCCATTGCGACCGTGCACTCGCGTTTTTCCACAAACACGAATCCGAGTTGGGAGCGGGCACACCCGAACCGCTTTATTGTACATAACGGAGAGATCAACACGATCAAGGGAAATGCGGATAAGATGCTTGCCAGAGAGGAGACGATGGAGTCCGACCATTTGAAGGGAGAACTGCAGAAGGTGCTTCCGGTCATCAATACGGAAGGTTCTGACTCGGCNATGCTNGACAATACGCTGGAATTTCTCGTGATGAGCGGCATGCCGCTTCCTCTTGCAGTCATGATACTGATCCCGGAACCGTGGGCAAATAACGATACAATGTCCCAGAAGAAAAAGGANTTTTANCAGTATTATGCNACCATGATGGAGCCGTGGGACGGTCCTGCGTCGATCCTTTTCTCNGACGGAGATNTCGTGGGAGCCGTGCTTGACCGNAACGGACTCCGCCCNTCCAGATATTATATCACGGATGANGANTATCTGATCCTTTCTTCTGAGGTTGGAGTTCTNGATATTGANCCGACCAGAATCCGGGTAAAAGAGAGGCTGCGTCCGGGAAAAATGCTTCTNGTAGATACGGTTTTAGGCAGAGTGATCGCNGATGACGAGTTAAAGGAAATGTACGCAAACAAACAGCCGTACGGCGAATGGATCGACCGGAACCTGATACGGTTAAAAAGTCTTAAGATACCGAATCAGCGTGTNCCGGAGTATTCCGGCGAAGAGCGGCAGAAAATGCAGAAGGCATTTGGCTATACCTATGAATCNGTAAAGGAGCAGATACTTCCGATGGCGTTAAANGGNGGAGAGGGCACGGCTGCGATGGGAATCGATACTCCGCTTGCGGTGCTTTGCGACGATCATCAGCCTCTGTTTAACTACTTTAAACAGCTGTTCGCACAGGTGACAAANCCNCCGATCGACTCTATCCGTGAGAAGGTAGTGACGTCCACGACGACNTATATCGGGGAGGACGGCAACCTTTTGGAGGAAAATGCGGAGAACTGTAAGGTGCTGCAGGTTGACAATCCGATTCTGACCAATACGGATATGATGAAGATCAAGAACATGAAGGCGGACGGATTCAAAGTGGTTGTTCTGCCNATNANNTATTATAAGAACACAAGTCTTGANAAAGCGCTTGACCGCCTGTTTGTGGAGGCTGACCGTGCATACAGAGAGGGCGCNAATATNCTGATCTTATCAGACAGGGGTGTAGANGANAACCATGTNNCNATNCCGTCACTNCTTGCTGTTTCGGGATTACAGCAGTATCTTGTCAAGACNAAGAAGAGAACGGCGCTTGCAATGATCTTAGAGTCNGGTGAGCCGAGAGAGGTACACCATTTTGCGACATTGCTCGGNTTTGGAGCATGTGCGATCAACCCNTATCTGGCACAGGATACGGTAAAGCAGNTGGTTGACGAGCATATGCTTGACAAAGATTATTATGCAGCGATCGNCGATTACAACCATGCCATCATCAACGGGATCATTAAGATTTCCTCCAAAATGGGGATNTCTACGATCCAGTCCTATCAGGGCTCGAAGATTTTTGAGGCNGTCGGGATCGATGCGGCTGTGATCGATAAATATTTTACCAATACCGTGAGCCGNATCGGCGGTATCACGTTAAAGGATATNGAGAATGATGTGAACGAGCTCCACTCCGCGGCGTATGANCCGCTCGGNCTGGAAAANGATCTGACATTGGACAGCAGGGGACGCCATAAGATGAGGAGCGGTGCGGACGCACACCTGTATAATCCGGCGACGATCCANCTGCTTCAGCAGTCTACGAAGCGCGGNGATTACGATCTGTTCAAACAGTATACNCAGNTNATCAATAAGGANGAGAAAGANGGAACNATCCGCGGTTTGATGGATTTCAACTATCCGAAGAAAGNGATCGACATCAGTGAGGTCGAGAGCGTAGACGCTATTGTTACAAGGTTCAAGACGGGAGCNATGTCATACGGTTCCATTTCGCAGGAGGCACATGAGACGCTTGCCATTGCGATGAACCGTCTGCACGGCAAATCCAACACCGGTGAGGGCGGTGAGGACGAGGACCGCATTGCGAGCAAAAACAGTCCGGTAAACCGCTGCTCCGCNATNAANCAGGTGGCATCGGGACGTTTCGGTGTGACCAGNCAGTATCTGGTGAGCGCCGAGGAAATCCAGATCAAGATGGCACAGGGGGCAAAGCCCGGTGAGGGCGGACATTTGCCGGGNAAAAAGGTTTATCCGTGGATTGCGAAGACAAGGCTTTCCACTCCGGGAGTGTCTCTGATCTCTCCGCCGCCTCATCACGATATTTATTCGATCGAGGATTTGGAACAGTTGATCTTTGACCTGAAAAATTCTAACCGGGATGCGAGGATTTCTGTGAAACTCGTCTCCGAGGCNGGGGTTGGAACTGTCGCGGCCGGTGTTGCAAAAGCGGGTGCGCAGGTGGTTCTGATTTCCGGNTATGACGGAGGCACGGGTGCGGCTCCTGCAAGCTCGATCCACAATGCAGGTCTTCCGTGGGAACTCGGTCTGGCAGAGACGCACCAGACGCTGATCATGAACGGGCTGCGCAATAAGGTCCGCATTGAGACGGACGGCAAGCTTATGAGCGGACGTGATGTCGCGATCGCCGCGCTGCTGGGAGCGGAGGAGTTCGGATTTGCGACTGCGCCCCTCGTGACAATGGGATGCGTCATGATGCGCGTATGTAATCTGGACACCTGCCCGGCAGGCATTGCCACACAGAATCCGACGCTGAGAAAGCGATTTGCAGGAAAACCGGAATACGTGGAGAACTTCATGCGGTTTATTGCGGAAGAGCTGCGTGAATATATGGCAAAGCTCGGCTGCCGGACAGTGGACGAGATGGTGGGACGCAGTGATCTGCTCAAGGTTCGCGAGGATCTNACGGCTCATGAGCAGGAAATCGATATGTCGAAGATTTTGGAGAATCCGTTTGCGGGCGCGAAGAGCAAAGTGATCTTTGACCCGAAACAGGTATATGATTTTGAACTGGAAAAATCGAAAGATGAGACGGTACTGTTAAAACAGCTTGGCATGGCATTACAGAAGAAGCAGCCGAGAAGCATTGATGTTGAGGTCACAAATACTGACCGCTCCTTTGGCACGATTTTTGGCTCAGAGATCACAAAATGCCACGGAAGCAGTNTGGAGGACGATACATTTGTGATCAAATGCAGCGGGGCAGGAGGACAGAGCTTCGGCGCATTCATTCCGAAAGGTCTGACCCTGGAACTGGTTGGCGACTCAAACGATTATTTTGGAAAGGGTCTTTCCGGCGGTAAGCTGGTAGTCTATGCACCGGCGGGCGTAAAATACAAAAAAGACGAAAATATCATCATCGGAAACGTTGCATTATACGGGGCCACCAGCGGCAAGGCGTTCATCAACGGCGTGGCAGGGGAGCGCTTCTGCGTCCGCAATTCCGGGGCATCCGCAGTGGTCGAGGGCGTAGGTGATCACGGATGTGAATATATGACCGGCGGGCGTGTGGTCGTCCTCGGCAAAACCGGAAAGAACTTTGCGGCAGGTATGAGCGGCGGTATTGCATATGTGCTTGATGAGGATAATGACCTTTACACGCGGATCAACAAGGAAATGGTATTTTCCGAGGAGATTTCCAATAAATATGATGTTATGGAGCTGAAAAATATGATCAAAGAGCATGTGGCTCTTACAAACTCCGAGAAAGGCAAGGAGATTTTGGATAATTTCAGCAGCTATTTGCCGAAATTCAAGAAGGTCATCCCGTATGACTATAACCGTATGCTGATGGCGATCGTTCAGATGGAGGAGAAGGGACTTTCCTCCGAACAGGCGCAGATCGAAGCATTTTATGCAAACACAAGGGATTAGTTACATCAACAGTTACAATACAGATTACGGAAAGGTATGGTTATTGAATTATGGGAAAACCAACAGGATTTATGGATTATGACAGAGAAGACGCGAAAGCCGTCGCGCCGCAGGAACGCATTGGAAATTACAGTGAGTTTCATGTGCCGCTGTCGAAAGAGAGACAACAGATACAGGGTGCCCGCTGTATGAACTGCGGAGTACCGTTCTGTCAGGCAGGTATGAATATTATGGGTATGACTTCCGGATGTCCGTTGCACAATCTGGTGCCCGAGTGGAATGATCTGGTCTATATAGGAAATTGGGAGCAGGCATATAACCGCTTGAAAAAGACGAATAATTTCCCGGAATTTACGTCGCGTGTGTGTCCGGCACTCTGTGAGGCGGCATGCACCTGTGGNAACTGGGAAGACCCGGTGACCTGCAAGGCAAACGAGTATGGCATTATTGAGAATGCGTACAAA
The DNA here is from genome assembly GCA_014804775.1 of Roseburia sp. Classification (GTDB taxonomy): domain Bacteria; phylum Bacillota; class Clostridia; order Lachnospirales; family Lachnospiraceae; genus Roseburia. The sequence continues at coordinate 75,724 of JAAUZB010000023.1, forward strand.
GAGGGCTATGCGGCAGCGAATCCTCCGAAAGTGCGCACCGGCAAAAAAATTGCGGTCATCGGCTCGGGACCAGCGGGTCTTGCGGCTGCCGACCAGCTCAACAAACGTGGACATTCCGTGACGGTATATGAAAGGGATGACCGTCTGGGNGGACTTTTGATGTACGGTATCCCGAATATGAAGCTGGAAAAGTGGGTGATCGACCGTAAGATTGAAGTCATGAAAGAGGAGGGGATCACATTCCTCACCGGAGTTAATGTGGGCAAGGATGTCAAGGCGGCAAAACTGCTCAAAGAGTACGACCGTATCATTCTCGCATGTGGGGCAAAAAATCCGAGAGACATCAAAGCGCCGGGAAGGGATGCAAAGGGGATCTATTTTGCGGTAGATTTCTTAAAGGCGACGACAAAGAGCCTTCTTGACTCGGAGTTAAAGGACGGCAATTATATTTCGGCAAAAGGAAAAAAGGTAGTCATCATCGGAGGCGGCGACACCGGAAACGACTGTGTGGGAACCTCGATCCGCCACGGATGCACCAGTGTGGTGCAGCTGGAAATGATGCCTAAGGCACCGGATTCGAGAATGGAGGATAACCCGTGGCCCGAATGGCCAAAAGTCTGCAAGACAGATTACGGTCAGGAGGAGGCGATCGCCAAATTCGGTCATGACCCGCGCATCTATCAGACAACCGTGAAGGAATTCTTAAAGGACAAAAACGGGAATCTGACCGGGCTTGTCACAGTCAGGCTGGAAAGCAGGAAAGATGAGGAGACCGGACGCATGCTGATGGCGGAGGTTGCCGGTTCGGAGCAGAAGATGGACGCAGATCTTGTGCTGATCGCAGCGGGATTTCTCGGAACAGAGAAATATCTGGCAGACGCTTTTGGNGTTGCNTTGAATGAAAGAACGAATGTGGCGACAGAGGAAGGAAAATATGCTGCCAGCGTGAAGCATGTGTATGCGGCAGGCGATGTNCACCGCGGTCAGTCTCTTGTAGTGTGGGCGATCCGTGANGGCAGGGAAGTCGCAAGAGAAGTGGATGAGAGCCTGATGGGATACTCTTATCTTTCAGTCCAGTAAATGAATTTTTAAACAACATTAAAGAAAGCCTTAAGGAGATTTAAAGATTTTTCTGGTATACTGCTGATATACNATNATACNAAGNTNTGGNTGNCAAANGNCNTGNNNCAANGTNNTTGNCNGNNAANTGCACAAAANNAGTTGTNCGCACTCCNNTGCACCNNACATTCCAATGAGCCTCTNANNGCGAAAATCGNNTTCAGCAAAGGCTTCNNCGATTTTTGAGTCTCATTTNCATGGTGCAAAANTNGTTTGNCCAATCTNNTTTTGTGCNATTTGTCCGNNTAANATTTTNNNTNANGGNTNTTNNCANCCGCATCATATGAATCAAATAANNNAAAAACGGCAGTATANACAGGAGAAAGANGGCAATGGCAGACAGAGTACAAGAGANAGAAGGAAGCCAAGCNGCGAGAAGCGGTGGCAGAGAACAGGAAAGAATCCGCAGCAAACGGCGGGAGAGAGAACAGCGCAGGAGAAAACAGCTGCTCGCTTATAGGATATTCAGTGGAGTGCTGTTGTGTATCATCATCGGTCTGGCATTACATATTGTACAGCGGGTGCGGCGGTTGGAGCACGCGGTATATGCAGAAGATACGGCGTCCGGTTGGCAGCACGTGCAGCAAGAGCAGCACGTGCAGCAAGCGCGGCACGTGATAAAAGGGGATGAAGATGACGCGGTGGAGTCCGAGAATATCGCTTCCTACGCCAGAACGTGTGAGGTCGGCGATGTGGACGCTCCGGCTGCGAGAGAGACATGGGAAATTGAAGAGCGGCTCGCAGAACTTGCAAGGACAGACGAGAAGGTGGCGGAAATCTGGGCAGCAAAGGAAAACTATCCGGATAAGATGCTGGAGGCGCTGGCGAATAATCCTGAGATGGCGGATTACGTGCAAGGATATACAGACAGAAAAAACGGTACGGAAAGCGGAGACACTTCTGCGGAACTGACGGAGGAGGANAAGGGNATGGAATATCCTCTTTTTCTTCAGTGGGATCCGAGATGGGGGTATGTCTCCTATGGTGACGACAGCTATGTCGGACTGGCGGGCTGCGGTCCGACGGCATTGTCCATGGCTCTCTATTATCTGACAAAAGATGTGTCCCTGACACCGGATGCCATTGCGAAGTATGCGATGGAGCATGATTATTATATGTACGGAACAGGTACCTTGTGGGCTCTGATGGAGGATGTGCCGGTTCGGTATGGGGTAAAGAGTCAAAAGCCGCAGGTCGAAGAGTGGAGCATGAAGCGCGAACTTGACGAGGGTCACATTCTGATCTGTGCCATGCGCCCCGGCGACTTCACGGCATCGGGACATTTTATCGTCATTTACGGATATAATGAAGAAGGATTTCTGGTGAATGATCCCAACTGTGTGGCGAGAAGCAGGAAAGAATGGACATTTGAGCAGATCAAAGGTCAAATAAAACAGCTGTGGGCATTGGGAAAATAATAAGGAAAGGTATGGGTATCAAATGGAAGAATTATTAGCGGTGACAAGAAAACAGCTGAGATTTCAGAAAATCATAACAGGATGTCTTGTACTCATCATTGTGATGCTGCTCGCAGCAGGACGTGTGATGGCAGATAAGGTCAATCAGATGAACACGGTGATGCAGGAAGCCATGGAAAAAATCGACAGCATCGATGTGGACGGGATCAACGATGCGATCGACAGTACAAACCGGATGCTGGAAAGTGCTGATGAATTCGCACAGGCAGTGGACAGCGTGACAGGCAAAGTGCAGGAATTTAACAGTTGGTTCTCCGGTATTTTTGGAAATTGACAGAATACATAAACTTATTATTTTTTACGTGAAGGCTTTTTCGATACACTGTATCCGAAAGAGCCTGTTTTTTTCCCGAGGCGAAAATACTCTCCATGGGAGTAGGAGATCAGACCGGTGTCGTTTAGGTGGAACTTTCCCGTTTCATCCATGTAACTGTCTTCCACGGTTACGGCTGCGACGTTGGCAAGGATCATATTGTGGCTGCCGAGCGGCAGGATCTGCTGCACCCTGCACTCGATGTTGACCGGACTTTCTGCAATGCCCGGAGCGAAAATTTCCCGCGAGGGCTGTGCTGTCAGATGCATTTCTCTGAACTTGTCGATATCCCTTCCGGAGCGGACCCCGCAGAAATCCGCAGCGCGCACCAGAGCTTCCGTCGTCAGATTGACGACAAACTCACCGGATTTTTCAATGATATGGTAAGAATACCGTTCCGGACGCACCGAGATGGACAGCATCGGCGGGTTCGTGCAGACAGTTCCCACCCATGCCACCGTGATAATGTTTGGCTTACCCTGCAATTCCGGTTTTTTACATTCAGGGTCAAAAGCGCCTTTATACTGACAGCTTACCATGACAGCTGGAAGCGGATAGAGCATATTGCCGGGTTTAAATGCTTGTTTGGACATACAATTCTCCTTGTTTTGCTCCCTTTATTTTATCAGAATATCCATAAGATATCCGTATACATCATCTTTCTGATTTCTCCAGTTCCGGCAGATCGCTTCCGCCTGTTCTTTGCTCTTGACAGTCAGTGTCAGATCNATCAGNNTGACATTCCGCTGCCTGAACTGGCATCGCACGGCATAATCGTGATTCGGGGTCTTATCGTAGTCTGCAATGACGGAATTGANATCNCGCAGCTGCACCTTGTTTTTTTCAAAATAATGAATGGTATCCTGTTCAATGGCATCGGTAATCTTGTCTCGAAAAAAGTCAAGAGTATTTCTGCCGGCATCGGTGATGCGGTACTGCGTGTTGCTGTGCGTGGATTCGGTGCNGATCAGACCTGCATCNGCCAGATCGCTGATCACNTGCTGCACCTTAAAATAATCGGTATATTCCTGTTCCAGAAAGAAATTCGAGATCTGAATATTGGTCAGCGGAAAATCGACCATATCCAGCATATTCAAAATTGTAAGCTTATATATTGTAAATGGGTCTGCCATATATATTCCTCATTTCTAAAATCGGTCCACTGTGTGTACATAGCGTTTTCCCTGCCAGGTGCCACGTTCCCGAAANCGTTTTTGGATCGTATTCAGGACACGCTTTTTGTCNGTACTCCAGAGCGGCGCGATCAGAAGGCTGCGGGGACCGTCGCCGGTCAGNCTGTGGATCACCAGCTCCGGCGGAAGCAGTTCGATGCAGTCGATCACAAAATCGCAGTACTCTTCCAGAGAAAAAAGGGGAAAAGGATTNGCCTCATATTCTGTCCCCAGATCGGTTCCGCGCAGCACGTGAAGCAGCTGCAGCTTGATNCCCTGAATGGGAAGGTCTGCCGTGTATCTGACAGAGGATAACATCATTTCCCTTGTCTCNTTCGGCAGTCCNAAAATCAGATGNGTGATGACATCNATGCCGTGTGNNCGCAGGGAATGAACCGCCGTCTCNTACTGTGAGAGTACAAATCCGCTGCGAAGATAGCGCAAAGTGTCCGCATGGACGGTCTGCAATCCCANTTCCACCCANACCGGCTTGATGCGGTTTAATTCGTCAAGCAGATCAAGCACTTCNTCCGAAAGNCAGTCGCATCTGGTNGCGACAGAAAGCACNGCGATATCAGGATGAAGGATTGCNTCTGAAAAAATGCTCCGCAGATAATCCACAGGAGCATAGGTGTTTGTNTAAGCCTGAAAATAGGCGATAAACCGTNTACAGTTNGACTTTGCCGCNACACGNTCTTTTGCACAGNCNATCTGTTCTGTGACNGNGAGAGCGGCNGGGGCGGCAAAATCGCCCGAACCGCCTGCGCTGCAGAAAATACATCCGCGCGTGCCGAGTGTTCCGTCGCGGTTTGGGCATGTCATGCCGCCGTTTAGGGAAAGCCGGTAGAGCTTTTCGCCAAAGGTTTCTTTTAAATAAGAGTTCAGAGAACGGTAACTATTCATTTCGNTTATTTTACAATGTGTGATCTGACNGCCTCGCTCACCGTTTCNGCAACGCGCGGGTCAAATGCTTCCGGCATGATAAAGTCNTCGGAGAGNTGTTCGTCCGANACAAGACCTGCNATAGCTTCCGCNGCGGCAAGCTTCATNTCNTCAGTGATACGNGAGGCGCGNCCTTCNAAGGCACCCTTAAAGATACCGGGGAACGCCACGACGTTGTTNACCTGATTCGGGAAATCGCTGCGTCCGGTGCCGACCACTCTTGCACCNGCGGCTTTGGCTGCATCCGGCATGATTTCCGGTACAGGGTTTGCCATGGCAAAAAGGATGGCGTCATGATTCATCGAGGCAACCATTTCAGGAGTTACGATGCCCGGAGCAGAAACCCCGACAAAAACNTCCGCTCCCTTCATGGCGTCGGCAAGGGTGCCGTGCTGATCGGAGAGATTGGTGACTNCGGTCATTTCTTTCTGCATCCAGTTCAGATTCGGGTAGTCCTTTCCGATGATACCTTCNCGGTCACACATGGTGANATTTGAAAAGCCGTAGGAGAGCAGGAGTTTTGTGATGGCNATTCCTGCAGAACCGGCNCCGTTGACCACAACACGGCANGTTTCTTTCTGTTTGCCCGTAACTTTTAACGCATTGATGATNCCGGCAAGNACAACAATAGCNGTGCCGTGCTGGTCATCGTGAAATACCGGGATATCGAGCATTTCCTGCAGACGCCGCTCAATCTCAAAGCAGCGCGGTGCNGAGATATCTTCAAGGTTGATACCGCCGTAGGCAGGTGCGATATTTTTGACGGTGGCAATGATCTCTTCGGTGTCCTGNGTGTCCAGACAGATGGGGACCGCATTGACATTTCCGAATTCTTTGAACAGAACGCATTTGCCNTCCATNACCGGCATGGCGGCNTAGGCNCCGATATTTCCGAGACCGAGNACGGCGCTTCCGTCTGAAATGACGGCAACGGTATTNGCCTTCATCGTATATGTATAGGCNGCCTCCCTGTCTTCGGCAATGACCTTACAGGGTTCGGCTACGCCCGGCGTATAGGCGATGGCNAGATCCTCCCGNGAATTGACTTTTGANTTGGCAACGGTCTCAAGTTTGCCGTTCCATTNCTTATGCATTGAAAGTGCCTTTTCGGCAGTNNTTTTGATTTCAGTACTCATGTTTCCCTCCATNTATCTGTCAAACGATAAAAACAATAAATTTATCATACCATTATCATTTTCACAAATCAAGAAAATTNGGACTTCCTATTTGGGAAAAAGTGTTGTATAATGAATTACAATTCATTAGTCGTTTCGGACATGATTCCCAGTGTAATTATTATATATAAGGAGTTGTTATGAGAGAAAAGTATGAAAGCCTGTCGGCAGTTGTTTTGCGGGATCTCGCAAAAGCAAGGGGATTGAAGCATCTTTCCGGTTTAAAGAAAAGTGAACTGGTGGAACTGATGTTAGAAGAGGATGAGCGTCAGGAGAAAGAGAAGGCAAAAGAGGAGAAGGTCAAAGAGGAGAAGAAGGAGAAGAGCGCGGAGGAAGGNNTCGGCGTCAAAGAAAATACAACGGCACCGGATGAGTCGATCATGAATCTTGACAGCGGCTCTACGGCAAACGGTATTTTGGAGGTCATGCCGGACGGTTACGGTTTTATCCGGAGCGCCAATTATCTGCCGGGTGAGAACGATGTCTACGTATCGCCCTCGCAGATCCGNAAGTTTAACCTGAAAACAGGTGATATTATTGTCGGAAATACCAGGATCAAGACACAGCAGGAGAAATTTGCAGCGCTGCTCTATGTNACTTCGATCAACGGATATCATCCGAGTGCAGCGCAGCGGAGAAAGAACTTTGAGGACCTNACNCCGATTTTTCCGAATCGCAGGATTCGACTGGAGCGTCCNGGAAGCAGCGTGGCAATGCGTATTGTGGATCTGGTNTCACCCATCGGTAAGGGACAGCGAGGAATGATCGTTTCCCAGCCGAAAGCAGGTAAGACCACCCTGTTAAAAGAAGTTGCNAAATCAGTTACAGTCGGAAACCCCAATATGCAGCTGCTCATTCTTCTGATCGACGAGCGCCCGGAGGAGGTAACAGATATCAANGAAGCGATCGAAGGAGANAACGTGGAAGTNATCTATTCTACCTTTGATGAACTGCCGGAGCACCACAAGCGTGTCTCTGAGATGGTGATCGAGCGCGCCAAGCGNCTTGTNGAACACGGAAAGGATGTCATGATCCTGCTTGACAGCATCACGAGACTGGCGAGGGCGTACAACCTTACGGTTCCGCCAAGCGGACGTACCTTATCCGGAGGTCTTGATCCTGCCGCACTTCATATGCCAAAACGTTTCTTTGGAGCAGCCCGCAACATGCGTGAGGGAGGAAGTCTTACCATACTTGCCACCGCGCTTGTGGATACCGGAAGCAAGATGGATGACGTGGTGTATGAGGAGTTCAAGGGAACCGGCAACATGGAGCTTGTGCTTGACCGAAAGCTTTCCGAGAAGCGCGTATTTCCAGCAATCGACATTGTAAAATCCGGTACCAGACGGGAAGATCTGCTGTTGGATACAGAAGAGCAGGAGGCAGTGGATGCAATGCGCAAGGCGATCAACGGAATGCGGACGGACGAAGCGGTGGAGAATATCCTGAATATGTTTGCGCGCACCAAAAACAACCGTGAATACATCAGTATGGTCAAAAAGACAAGAATTGTATAAAAAGACTTGCATTTGCATTAACGCCATGATATAATAACAACGCTGTTTATTCGGGACTGTCCTTTGCAGCAAGTGCCATATGCGGATCGGGCATACGGGTACAAAAGGACAGAGAACAGGCGAAGCATATTAACGATAAGATTATAAAGAGGTGAAAATCATGAGAAAAGGAATCCATCCAGATTATCAGCAGGCAACTGTGACATGCAACTGTGGCAATACATTCGTTACAGGCTCAACAAAAGGAAGTATCCACGTTGAGATCTGCTCCAAATGCCATCCTTTCTATACAGGACAGCAGAAGTCGGCAAGAAGCGACGGACGTATTGACAAGTTCAANAAGAAATACGGCATGAAATANTCTGNCAGTCAATGATAGAACGGTTACAGATAAGGTTGAGGTTATAAAATCTCAACCTTTTTTACAGTANAGGANTGAGAAGATGAGATATTCCGGAATTGGCGGTCAGGCAGTCATGGAAGGCGTCATGATGAAAAATCANGAGAAATGCGCCGTTGCCGTGAGAAAGCCGGATCAGGAAATCGCAGTAGAAATTNTTGAATATAAAGGGATCGTNAATAANCAAACCATACGNAATCTGCCGATCGTGCGCGGNGTATGCAGCTTTGTTGAGTCTCTGACGCTGGGAATGANGACNCTTACCTTCTCGGCTTCTTTTTTTGANGANGAAGANGAGAAGAAGGAGTCACAGGCGGTGCAGGGNGAAAAAGATACTGCGGGACGTACGGAAAAAGAGAAAAAGCGGGAAGATGCCATGATGGGGGGAACNGTGGTTCTTTCCATAATACTTGCCGTGGCGATCTTTATGGTGCTTCCCTATTATATATCAGTATTTTTTCAACGTTTTATCGGTTCNCAGACGGTNATCGCATTGTTGGAGGGAGNTCTGCGTCTGGCAATTTTNATCGGTTACGTGGCTCTNATCTCACTGATGCCGGACATCAAACGNGTGTATATGTATCACGGTGCGGAGCATAANTGCATTAACTGTATTGAGAACGGTCTGGAGCTNACGGTGGANAATGTCAGGAAGAGNTCAAAACAGCACAAACGCTGNGGAACAAGCTTTCTTTTGATCGTAATGCTTATCAGCATTATTTTCTTCCTGTTTATCCGTGTGGATAGCGGATGGCTGCGTCTTCTTCTGCGCCTTCTTTTGATNCCGGTCATCGCAGGTGTTTCCTATGAATTTATCCGGCTGGCGGGGCGNAGCGATCATGCCGTGGTCAANATTTTGAGNAAACCGGGCATGTGGCTGCAGAAGCTGACGACNAGAGAGCCGGATGATTCNATGATCGAGGTTGGAATTGCTTCTGTGGAAGCAGTTTTTGACTGGAGGACTTATATAAAGGAAATCAGTCGGGAAGAAAACAGATAATGGAAGGAGCATGACTGCCATGACTTATCAGGAGACAGTGAAGCGGGGCGAACAGGTGCTTTCTATGGCAGGAATTGACGATTTCAAGACCGATGCATGGCTGCTGCTGGAAATGGTATGCAAAATTGACAGAGGCTTTTACTACATGCACATGGAGGACGATCTGCCGGAGGAACAGCTCAGCGAATACGAGATTACACTCAGAAAGCGTGCGGAGCATATCCCGCTTCAGTATATTATCGGTGAGACCGAATTTATGGGTCTTAAATTCAAGGTAAATTCCAATGTGTTGATCCCGAGGCAGGATACGGAGACGCTGGTGGAGGAGGCGCTCAAGATCGTGCGGCCAGGGATGAGGGTACTTGATCTGTGTACCGGCTCCGGGTGTGTGATCGTCAGTATTCTGCATAATGCCGGAGGCAACGCAGGCGGCGTGAAGGGATATGCGGTCGATATATCCAAGCAGGCGCTTATCGTGGCAAAGGAGAATGCAAAGCAAAATGATGTGACGGTTAATTTTGAGCGAAGTGACCTGTTTGACAACGTGACGGGGAAATTTGATGTGATCGTCGCAAATCCGCCATATATTCCCACTGCCGAGATCGCAAAGCTGATGCCGGAGGTGCGGGATTTTGAGCCGACAGAGGCTCTCGACGGAAAAGAAGACGGACTGTATTTTTACCGGAAAATGGTAGAGGAATGCGGAAATTATCTGAATCCGGGAGGAAAAATTTTATTTGAAATCGGCCATGACCAGGGGGATGCCGTATCCGGGCTCCTGCGGGATGCCGGATTTTATGATGTCGGTATTGTCAAGGATTTGGCGCGTCATGACCGTGTCGTGACGGGAACGCTGTAAGAAAGGGTGTGTCAGGATGTTTGATAAANTGGAGGATCTTTTGATCCGATTTGAAGAATTGATGAGCGANCTCAGTGAGCCGGATGTGGCAAACGATACGGCGCGCTTCCGCAAGCTGATGAAGGAGCAGAGNGATCTGACGCCGATNGTGGAGGCGTATAAGGAGTATAAGCAGTGCAGGCAGAACATAGAAGATTCTCTCGCGATGCTGGAGGAAGAATCNGATGAAGAGATGCGGGAGATGGCNAAAGAGGAATTGGCTGACTCCAAGGCGCGGATGGAGGAGCTGGAGAACAGACTGAAAATATTNCTNCTTCCGAAAGATCCGAACGACGACAAAAACGTGATCGTTGAGATCCGTGCCGGTGCCGGCGGAGATGAGGCAGCGCTTTTTGCGGCAGAAATCTATCGGATGTACCAGCACTATGCAGAGACAAAGAACTGGAAGACGGAGATCATGGAGGCGGACGAGACCGGTATCGGAGGAATGAAGAGNGTNACTTTTATGATNAACGGTCAGAGCGCNTACTCAGTGATGAAATATGAGTCGGGGGTNCACCGCGTGCAGCGTGTGCCNGAGACGGAGTCCGGCGGACGTATCCATACATCTACCATTACCGTGGCTGTGATGCCGGAGGCGGAAGANGTAGATGTGCAGATTGATGAGAANGACATCAGGATCGATGTCTGCAGGGCGTCAGGTGCCGGTGGACAGTGTGTCAACACGACGGATTCCGCAGTACGTCTGACCCATATACCGACCGGTATTGTGATNTACAGCCAGACGGAGAAATCGCAGATACAGAATAAGGCAAAGGCGTTTGCNCTGCTGCGCACGAAGCTCTATGACTTAGAGCAGCAGAAGGCGCATGACGCGGAAGCGGAACTCCGCAAGAGCCAGGTCGGAACCGGAGACCGTTCGGAAAAGATACGNACCTACAATTTCCCGCAGGGGCGTGTGACAGACCACAGGATCAATNTNACGCTGTACAAGCTGGACCGGGTCATGAACGGGGATATNCAGGAAATCATNGATGCGTGTATCGCCGCCGATCAGGCNGCNAAACTTTTAAAGATGAATGAGAACTAGATTGCCTGANCGGCNTGGTGGATCAAGGCGGTAAAGCTTATAAAAGACGGACATTGATATATGCCAATGTCTGTCTTTTTTGCCGTGAATCTGTTTTTGTTTGTATAAAATATATTGATAATTTTTACTATAAAGAATACAATTCCAGTATAGATTCGGTATTGAAAGGGGAAATAGGTATGTTTTGGGATAGAGTATCCGGACTTTATGATCTTTTTGAAACAGTATACAACGGTAAAGTATATCGGGGACTCGGCAAGAGAATAGCCGAAGAAATTGGACAAGATGATATTGTATTGGAATGTGCCTGCGGTACAGGTGCCATCAGTAAATACATTGCGCCTAAATGCAAACAGTTAATAGCAACAGATTTTTCCAAAGGAATGTTAAAGCAGACATCGAGAAACTGCCGGAAATATAGCAACATCAAGATTAAACGTGCAGATATGACACAGTTAAAGTGCCGTGACAACAGATTTGACAAGGTTGTCGCAGGAAATGTGATACATCTGTTGGAAGAACCGTACGCTGCGCTAAAAGAATTAGAAAGGGTATGTAAAACAGGCGGTAAAATCATTATCCCGACATATATTAACGCATCGAAAGGGGTTAATCATATGGCGGTACGCCTGTTGGAAGTGGCAGGGGCAAATTTTAAGCGGCAATTTGATATTAATTCGTATAAAAAATTTTTTGAAGATGCGGGATACCAAAATGTTGACTATTATATTGTTCAAGGGAGAATGCCCTGTGCGGTGGCAATTATTACGAAGCAGTGATTAAACGGAGATGATCAGCAATGGATTTTAAGGTATTGATGAATACAAAGGAATATGATTTTCTCCGGACAAATGATCGCCTTGGGGACAGGATCATGCTCCTTGGGCTAGGAGGCAGCAGTCTAGAAATGAAGCATTTGGTGGAGTAAAGAAAATGAAAAGAGTTTGGATCATTTTGGTTGTCCTTCTATTACTCGTATTGGGAGGATGTACATCAAAATCGCAGAAGTCGGAGGTTGATGGTATGGCAGAAAATACCGGTTATAGGCAAATATCGCAGGAAGAAGCGAAGGAAATGATGACCAGGGATGATGGTCATGTGATCGTGGATGTCAGAAAAGAAGATGAATATGCCGAGGGACATATCCCCGGAGCAATACTGATTTCAAATGAGAGCATAGGATCTGAAAGACCGGAGCAGTTGCCGGATTATGATCAGATTATCCTGATCTATTGCCGGAGCGGGAACCGCAGCAAACAGGCAGCAGCAAAGCTCGTAGCCTTGGGCTATACGAATATCTATGAATTTGGCGGAATCATAGACTGGACGGGAGATGTTGTAACCGAGGAGGCTGAAGTGACAGACGATCATGAGGGTATGACACCAAATGCTTTTGTGGCTGTAAAGGTAGGAGAGGATATTTTTACCATCGACCTGGAAGATAATTCTTCTGCAGATGCTTTCTATGAGAAGTTAAAGGAAGGAAATATAGAAATCGTTATGCACGACTACGGCAGTTTCGAAAAGGTAGGAAATCTGCCTTGGAAGCTGCCGACAAATGATGAAGAGATAACAACCGAACCGGGGGATCTGATCCTGTATCAGGGAGACAAGATCACGGTTTATTATGATGAAAATACATGGAATTTCACAAAGCTTGGAAGACTGAATGCCACATCTGAGGAGATAAAAGAGGCTTTTGGCGATAAAGATGAGATCACAGCCAGCTTCTTCTTGGAAGGGACAGAGTAGATGAAATAAGGAGATGAATATATAAATGGGTTACTGTGGGTGGGCTGACGTAAACGAGCGGAATAAGGTATATCATGATACGGAATGGGGAATTCCGGTACATGATGATCGGAAGATGTTTGAGCATCTGTTTTTGGAGTGTATGCAGTGCGGTCTCTCATGGGATTTGATGCTGAAAAAGAGGGAGATTTTCCGTAGATGTTTTGATGACTTCGATTATGACAGGATTGCTGAATATGATGAATCAGATATAGAGCGGATCCTGAATACTGAGGGTATGATCAGATCGCCGAGAAAGATCGCTGCGATCATCAATAATGCGAAATGCTTTCAGAAGGTGCGTGAGGAATATGGGAGCTTCTGCGAGTATATTTGGAACTATGCGGATCACAAGACAATCCTGTACAACGGGCATAGTAAGCTTGGTGGTAGGATTCCGGTGAGCAATGGCTTGTCCAAAAGGATCAGCAAAGATCTGAAGAGATATGGCTTCAAGTATGTGGGAGAGATCACGATATATTCCCATCTGCAGGCCTGTGGGATAATCAATGATCACGATGAGACCTGCCCGTGTTATGAGAAGATTAATGCGGAAAATCCTATCGTGAGTAAACGCCGGGATAAAGAAGTGTATTAAAAATGGCATAGTTTGAGAAACAAAGGATGGATAAGCGGCTGCAAAAATGCTATAATGTTTGTAGTCGATTTTGACTGTAATAAAGAAAAAACGGGTGGTGGCTTTCTGCCGTGGAAGGAAAGATGTGTATGACCTTCGTTATACCAATGTCAAAATACAGGAATGGTGAGTATGGACGCAAAAGAAACATTAAGAGTATATTTCGGATATGACTCATTGAAACCCGGGCAGGAAGAAATCATTGATGCTATCCTTGAGGGGAAAGATGCGTTAGCAATCATGCCGACCGGAGCGGGCAAGTCTGTCTGCTATCAGGTACCAGCGATGCTTTTGTCGGGAATTACGATCATTATATCGCCACTCATATCCTTAATGCAGGATCAGGTGAAGGCATTAAATGAAGCCGGGATTCATGCTGGGTATATCAATTCATCCCTGACGGATGCTCAGATATTGAGGGTATATTCCAAAGCATTAGAGGGAGCATATAAGCTTCTGTATATCGCACCAGAACGTCTTGAAAGCTATGAATTTACGGATTTTGTAGGTAAAATAGAGATTTCGATGGTAACTGTTGATGAAGCGCATTGTATATCGCAGTGGGGACAGGATTTCAGACCAAGTTATCTGAAGATCGTAGAATTTATAGACACCTTGCCAAAGAGGCCTATTGTAAGTGCATTTACTGCGACTGCTACAGAAGAAGTGAAAACCGATATTTCCTGTGTGCTTAAGCTACAGGATCCGAAGGTGGTTGTCACCGGTTTTGATCGTGAGAATCTCTATTTTGATGTGGAGACGATCAAGAAGAAGGATGATTATGTACTGGAATATATCAAAAAGCATCCGGATGATAGCGGCATCATATACTGCGCAACGAGAAAGAATGTGGACACATTGTATGAACTGCTTTCCAGCACGGGGGTACCTGTGACAAGATATCATGCCGGAATGAATAATGAAGACAGGAAAGAAAGCCAGGATGATTTCATATATGACAGATTACCGGTGATTGTTGCTACGAACGCATTTGGAATGGGTATCGACAAATCCAACGTAAGGTTTGTGATTCATTACAATATGCCTCAGAGCATGGAGAATTATTATCAGGAGGCCGGGCGTGCAGGAAGAGACGGTGAGCCATCGCAGTGTATTCTGCTGTTTTCGGCGCAGGATATTATGATAAACAAGTTCCTTCTTGATCATAAAGACTTTACTGATATTCCCTATGAAGATATCGAGCTTATCAAGCGGCGTGATGCAAGAAGACTTCAGGTCATGGAAGGTTATTGCAGGACTTCAGGATGTCTGCGAAATTATATTCTTGAGTATTTTGGAGAGAAGCAGGAGAAGCCTTGTGACAGTTGCGGGAATTGTCACCGGGAGTTTACAGAAATCGATATGACCGAGGATGCAAAGCAGATTATCAACTGTGTTTATGAGGCCAAAGGAAGATATGGTTTGAATATAATCATTGGGACACTTCTTGGTGCTAATAGAGCAAGACTGAAGGAGCTCCGTACGACGGATTATAAAACATATGGGGTTCTTAAGAATCGTTCCGAATCCGAACTCCGACTGCTTATCAGTCAATTGCTTTTGGATGGGTATCTATATCAAACTGCTGATAAATACAGTGTGATACGCGTGGGTAACGTAGAGCCGCTTAAGGATCCGAATACGCATGTTCTCGTTCGAACATATAAGGACAGGGAGCCTGAACATCAGACGGCAAGAAGGAGCAAGAAAAGCACAGATACTCTTACAAAAGCTGGATATGAACTGTTTGATGCTCTTCGGAAACTTCGGCTTACGATTGCCAGAGAGGAGGGCATGCCGCCATATATCATCTTTAGTGATAAGACGCTTATAGATATGAGTGCTAAAGTGCCTCGTGACAGAGTAGCTATGCTAAGTGTATCCGGTGTAGGTAAGGCAAAACATGATAAATATGGCGACAGGTTTATTGAGGCGATAGCTGCGTTTCTGGATGATAATCCGGATTCAATCACAAGCATAGAAGATAATGGAGATGTTTCTGAAGAAAGGATAAGGTCAAGTAAAAAAGGTAAAAAGCAAAAAAGACCATTCTACCTTAACCCGGAGGATTGCGATAAGTTTAAGTACAAAGATCTTTATCTCTTGTCTGAAATCAAGGATGAGTTAAACGGAATTACGTCCGTGGATAACGTAAAGCATATATTCGGGACAGACATTTTCAAGTTGCTGACATCAATGGGATATGTCGAAGAACGGCAGATTGACGGCAGGTTCGTTCAGATACAGACAGAGCTGGGGCTTTCTAAAGGAATTGTCACTATTGAAAAGATAAGCAAGATAGGGAATACATACACAGTTCTGATGTATCCGCCGTTAGTTCAGAAAGAGATTGTGGAGCATTATATTGAAATCAGAGATCAGGTAGAATCTGGTGAAGGTGATGGATCAGATGATATCGAAGAGGTATCCTTTGACAGGGTGGAGTATAACCGCAAAATGAATAGACCTGATGGGGTCGGGGCGTCATGGACAGATGAAGAGGATAAGCAGCTTGACGAAGAGTATAATTCTGGCATGAATATTTCCGAGATAGCCAAGGCTCATGATCGCACGAATGGAGCGATACGTGCCAGGCTGAAAAAACATGGACTTATTGAATAAGGGCTATGAAGTCAACAGGGCTAAAATGCAAAATAAAAATATGAGGACAGATTATTGGACGTGTAATTGGATAGAATGACAAAAGATTCTGTAAAGTTATGAATACAGTGATATGATTAAATGGAGAACAGAATGATTACTGGAGAGTTAAGAAATAAGATTGACAGAATATGGGAAACATTTTGGACAGGTGGGATAACGAATCCGTTAGATGTCATTGAGCAGTTTACGTATCTGCTATTTATCAAGCAGTTGGATGAGGTGGAGACGACCAAAGAAAATGAGGCTAATTTTCTGGGTATACCGTTTGATGCTATGTTTCCAGATGAATGTCAGAAATATAGGTGGAGTAAGTTCAAGAATTTAGGATCAGCCGATGAAATGTATGAAACCGTTGCAAATGGGGTATTTCCGTTTATCAAGAGTTTACATCAGGATGGCGATTCTGCATATGCACGTTATATGGGAGATGCGATTTTTAAGATTCCTACGTCGGCTATGCTTTCTAAAATTGTAGACGGAATAGATGCGTTAGAGCTTGGCGATGAAGATTCCAAGGGTGATTTGTATGAGTATTTACTTTCGAAGGTGGCAACTGCAGGAACAAACGGTCAGTTTAGAACACCAAGACATATTATCAAAATGATGGTGGCTTTGGTTAAACCGGAGCCTACGGATATGATTATAGATCCTGCCATGGGCAGTGCTGGATTTTTGATTGAGGCTCAGAGGTATCTTCGCGAAAATCATGCAGATATGTTTTTGGATGCAAAGCTTCGTGATCATTTTAATAACGAAATGTTCTACGGAAATGATATGGATAGGACTATGCTTCGCATTGGTGCAATGAATATGCTTTTGCACGGTGTTGATAATCCCCATATTTCATACAGAGACAGCTTATCAGAACAGAATGGTGATATTGAAAAATATAGCTTAGTGCTTGCTAATCCACCGTTTAAAGGTAGTCTTGATTATGAGGCTGTATCTGCGGATTTGCTCAAGGTTACCAAGACGAAAAAAACCGAGCTCCTTTTTTTGGCATTATTTCTGCGTATACTGAAAAAGGGCGGAAGAGCAGCAGTTATTGTTCCGGATGGAGTATTGTTTGGCAGCAGTAAGGCTCATAAGGAGATCAGAAGAGAAATTTTGGATCATAATAAGCTAAATGCAGTTATTTCTATGCCGAGTGGAGTATTTAAGCCATATGCAGGAGTTTCCACAGCTATTCTGGTATTTACCAAAACAGGTTCTGGCGGAACTGATAAGGTGTGGTTTTATGATATGAAGGCAGACGGGTACAGTCTGGATGATAAAAGACAGGAAATTTCTGACTGCGATATTTCTGATATTATTGATAGATTTAATAATTTGGAGGCAGAGAAAGACAGGGCAAGAACAGAACAGAGTTTCTTTGTTCCGGTAGAAGAGATTGTATCTAATGATTATGATCTTTCTATCAATAAATATAAAGAAGTTGTGTATGAGAAGATTGAGTATGATCCTTCTGATGTGATTATTGAGCGTATAGAGCAGCTGGAAGGGCAGATTCAGGCAGAAATAGTGGAGTTGAAGAGATTGCTTGGTAAACAAATTTAGATTTGTGGGGATAGTTATGGTAAAAAAGTTTGGGGATGTATTGGATATTATAAATGGTAAAAATCAGAAAAAGGTTGAAAATTCTAGCGGATTATATCCAATTTATGGAAGTGGTGGTGTGATGGGATATGCTGATGACTATATATGTGAGGCAAATACGGTTGTCATAGGCAGAAAAGGTAGCATAAACAATCCCATCTATGTTGAAGAACCTTTTTGGAATGTAGATACAGCATTTGGCTTAGTTACGAGAGAGAATGTGTTAGTGCCAAAGTATTTGTATTTTTTCTGCGTACATTATAATTTTGATAAATTGAATACTACTGTGACTATTCCAAGCCTAACAAAAGCCAATCTCCTTAAAATAGAGATAAATGTTCCCAGCATAGATGAGCAAAAACAGACAGTTGATAAATTGGATTCTATAGCGGAACTGATACAACTTCAAAAAGAACAAATTAAGCAATATGATGACCTAATCAAATCCCGATTTGTGGAAATGTTCGGAGATATCATTAGTAATAATAAAAAATGGCCTATTTATAAACTAAATGATATAAGCACAAGCCGTTTAGGAAAAATGCTTGATGCAAAGCAA
>JAAUZB010000024.1 GCA_014804775.1 Roseburia sp.
CATCCGGATCAATTTTTCCATCAGGTTCTGACTGTATACCCATACCTGTGTGAGGGGTTCCCCATTGTCATCATAGGCATGGTATTCTATCTCCCATCCCTGACAGTAAATCTCATCCGCATACTGCCTGAGCGTCTCGAGATCATCCTCTTCTATCTGCGACTGTCCCAATAACGCTTCCATTCCCGGCTTTACAGTCACTTCCAGGTCTGCAAATGCAAACATGGTATCTCCCAGTTCAAAGGAGATGGAACCCCCGCCGTTTCCCATTAAGAGCACTGCCAAAAACGCCAGCGTCATCGTCACAAGAAGTGCACTGCTGCTCCTTTTATTGCGGAAGCTGTTATTGACTGCCATTTCCACCGTGCTGTTCTTACAGGTGAACAGTTTTTTCTTCACCACATGATCGGTATTGTGGATCAGCTCAATCGGTTTTTTCTTTCTGAGTCCCAACATCATTTTCAGATAAACCGCAGTCATTGACACTGCAACGATGCCCAGCACATAGAGTATCATCCGCCATGATACACTTATCTGAGTGATTTTATCTTCCACAAAAATATATATGATCGTTTTTGCAAATATGCTGTTAAAAGCAATTCCTGCCAGACATCCCAGCATCACTCCCGCACATCCGTAAATGATGAGCTCACCGATGATCAGTCTGCCTATTCCCGCATTACTGCTCCCCAACGCTCTCATCGTTCCATACTGATCCATTTTACTCTGAAAGCTGATCTGCATCATGTAATAAATAAAGATTGTCATGACAACGGCTATAAATGCGACAATATACCAAATTGTCATAGACATATAATAATAGGTATCCTGATTGTTTTCAAGTTCCAGCTTTCTCTCATTCCAACTGACGTTTTTATAAACATCTGGACCGTATGTATAGAAAATATGGTTATGAAATTCAATGTCATATTCCTCATCCGGAAAACCTTCTTTATTCATCAGAACATATTCCACATAGTCAGGGTTTTCCAGAAGCTGCTTCTTTTCCACATCCTGCAGAATGCTCTCTGCCGTATCTATTGATACGAGCAAATACGCCTGATCACCGTAAGAAGGAACATCAGAGGTAATTCCTGACACCGTAAAATCTACCGTCATTTCTACATTACCTCCAACCAAAAGGGGCAGGGAAAAGGTGTCTTCCACCTGCAGGTTCTTTTTTCTGGCATACGATTCCTCCACACAGATCTCATTACGCCCCTCCGGCGCTGCTCCCTCCAGCAGATCCAAACGAAAAATATCATTCCAATCTCCTTTGACCCCGATCACATAATCATGATTTTCATAGCTCACCGCACAATATATCGCCTGCAGCATCCCGAATCGCGACTGATACCTTTCATGTATCTCATCTGCCGTCTCCTTATCCAGCCCATTAATGATACGGTCATATGTGGAAACTTCCAGAATCATATTCCGGTAATTGTCAAGTATCAGCTCTCCAATCTGGATCAGTGAAAACAGCATCATGATGGATACGGCAATGCCGGTGATGCAGATTATCGTATTTCTTTTCATTTGTTTGATGTAGCAAAAGGCCAGACGGAACATAAGGCACTCCTTTCCTGTCGATTGTATCGCTGTGATGCTTTCCCATTTCAGTGTTATTGTATTTTGAAAAATTTAGGATTTTCTTCCATAATTTTTTTATCATGAACATAAAAAACTCTGGAATCCTTGATAATGAATTTATCATTGTGTGTGATTATTATTAAAAGCTTATTCTTCTTTATATATGGCAGATTATCCCTTATTTTCTTTCCGTTTTGATTGTCAATTCCGGAAGTCACTTCATCCATAAGTAATATTGGCTTATTTTGAATCAGAGCCCTCACCAAACCTATTCGTTGCTTCTGACCACCTGACAGTTTTACACCATTATCACCTATAATAGTATCAAATCCTTTTTCCATACCAATAATATCCTCATATATCTGACATAATTTACAATTCTCTAAAATCCACTCTTCTTCATATTCTTTTCCCAATGTAATATTATTCTTAATTGTATCTGTAAAGATAATGGGCTCCTGTGGAACCCAGGAAACAAGTTCTGGCAAAGCTCCATTCATATTCAAATCTCTAATATCTAAATTATCAAACAGAATCTCTCCGCTATAGTCATCACATTCTCCGATAATG
Source organism: Roseburia sp. (assembly GCA_014804775.1). Lineage (GTDB taxonomy): Bacteria > Bacillota > Clostridia > Lachnospirales > Lachnospiraceae > Roseburia. The sequence continues at coordinate 2,164 of JAAUZB010000024.1, forward strand.
CACTTTATTAATGTTGTCTTTCCAACGCCGCTTTTGCCAACAATATAATTTATCTTATCAGAACCAAATGTAATATTTATATTTTCATACAAGTAATCGGCTGAATTTTGATATTTAAAAGAATAATCTTTAAATGTAATATCATCCACATTACATAAGGTACAGTTTGCCGTTTTCTGCACATTGTTCATATTCTCAAGCACCTCTATGACAGAATCAACAGACTGATAATTGGCCGCATAACTGCTATATAAAGCAATTACATTAGACATCTCACTTAAAGCATATCTATAATATCCCATAAAAGAAACCAGTATTCCTATTGTCATATTGCCGTTAACAATATATAATCCTCCTATCCCCCAAAAGACCCCATCTATGCTCAAGCTGTGTAATCTTGAAAATATAGCACTTTTCTGCCCAATTTTAAATATTTTTTTTACCCTGTAATTCAAATTGTCTATAGCCATTCTATATTTTTCTAATGCATATTCTGCACCACCTATCATCCTGAGTTCTTTCAAATTTTGAATAATTTCATGAAAAATTCTTGTTATACTTATATAACCTTCATGTATTTCACAGCTTTCTTTCTTTCTCAACTTATCATTTTTATAATTATATAATAGCAATATAACAGTCAACACCATACATATTAGCGTCAATTTTTTATTTATGTATACCGCAATACTCCAATATACCAGAATTTTTATAAATGAAAAAAACAGTTTTAATATATTTTGAGCAAAAAGAGAGAGAAAATTAGAAATATCCTTACTAATAATTGTATCAATTTCACCAATTGATTTATAGCTGTTATTCCAAATAAAGTAATGTAATATTTTTGTTTTTAGATCTTTTTCGCACTTGCAATTATATTCAAAACCTATTTCATTTGCACTATTTGCCAGGAAGCAATTCAATATTTCTAAAAACACATATAGTATTAAAAACCTGAAGATCAAAAAGATATTGCCTTCTCCAATACCCTCATCAATTAACCTGGAGTTGACATATGGCAAGCAAGCAGTTGCTATAATCTGCAGAACTTCAATTATTTGGACATTTATTATATATCTCTTATAATTTTTCAAAAAATCAAAAATCAATTTACTTCTTTTCATACAAGCAGCTTCCTATAAACTTTGATATTTCCTCTATAGAACTCATATTTTCAAATCTCATAGCCAAGCATTTTTCTGTAATATTATATGTATCTAATAACTTTAAAATAATGTCTTCTATTTCTAATAAGTTATAATTGCTATTAAATAAAAATTGGTCTTTGCTCCAACCCAAAACCGCAAGGCAATTCATATAAATATTTTTATATGCTTCTATCCCATTATCTGGATTTATGTATTGTTCCTTACCCTCCCTATTAACAGTCACAATTATTTCGTTTTTATTTTTCCAATCATTTCTATTCAAGATTCTTGCTGCAACAATTGCATTTGCTTTACTGGTTCCACTAAACAGGTGATACGTTTTGCCTGTATATACAAATTCCGGCTTAACGTTTTCTCTAATCTGAACAAATTCTTCACATAATATACTCTCTTCATCTCCTACACCAATTACATATTTACTACTTGCCGGAAAACTATCGTCCCTATTCTTCTCATTGGCTGCGGCAACCATAATAACTCCTTTTATGTGTAATAAAAACAATAGAAATGTAATTATTCTCCGATATGAGCGTGATGATAATGTAAAACTCATGACTATCACGGAAACATCATGAAACAAAAAATATGTTAAGGCTTTTATAATAGCCGAAGTCTGATTATACGTATTAAAAATATCAAAAAAGTAAAATTTAATATTTTTATTACAGTATTTTTTGATCGTTGCAATCACCTTACTTCCATGAGTTGATTCAGGATAGCTTTTTCGCAAGGATTTTTGATTTAGCAAATCTATATCCATAAAATTATTAATACCACTATCTAATACTGCCACACGCTTATTCATCTATATTACATTTTTCCTTTTCTTAAACTGTATTGGCATGAAGGAAATGCTATCCGCAAATGTCAAGCAAAACAAATGGAAAAAGGTTGATACAAAAGTATGTATTCATTCTGTACCAACCTTATTAACTTAATCACACATTTTTTATTTACCAGAGATACGTTGTTTTTACTGTTTGTGTTTTATAACAATAAACACCAAAAATTTTATATATTTCAGCTATTACTGCCGCCGAATCCTTACCGTCAGCCGGATAACCTGCAGCATGAATCCGGTTATAATCATCAGCTGTGTTCTGAAAATATTCAGTACAGTCATCATAGCATCCCTGCAATTTGACGTTATTTGAGTTTTGTAAATTTAGCTTTTTCTGAATCTTTTTAATTTTCATATTTATTTCCTCCATTTGTGTGATTAAGTATATCCCTCATTCGGAAAACCATATTTTCAAATGCACAAATCACTTCAGACGGCATATTGGGGTTCCCAGTTAACACCTGATTAAATAATCTACAGCGACTTGTCATGCAATAATTGTAAAATAGACATCCATCACATTCCTCAATGTGATTTTGGCACATATCATTTAGCTTTTGATATACCTGCATATGAAAATTTGGGGTTTCAATGTTGCCTAAGCAGTATTCTTCATTTCCCACAACACAGGCACAAGGATATATATTTAAGTCTGGGTCAATATTAATCTCCTCTATGCCCCCAAGACATCTTCCTTTATGTTGCACACATTTTTCAAAGAAAACAAATTCTATTCCCAACTGAGATCTTAATATCTTCTTTATATCTTTTTCTATTTGCTGTATCATATCATCTGTCCAACCTTTATTATAAAGATCTGGCATAGCAACAATATTTTTTATACCCAATTTCGCCAAAAACGAGACACTTTCATATAAGTGAATATAATTCTGAGGCGTTATTGTCATCCTGCATCTGAATTCCACCCCACGCTCCTTTGCATACATAGCACCTTTTAAACAATCCCCAAATGTCCCTTCTCCGCCAGGATACTTTCTTGAAATATTGTGGGCTGTCTCTATCCCATCCATGCTTATAGATAGATTGATCGAATATTTTTTTATAATTTCAATATTATAATTGTTAATTAGGGTTCCGTTCGTTGTCAGTGAGAAAAAAGTTTTATTCCTTAATTCACCCAGTCCCTCACATATGTTCACTATAATTTCAGTGCACAGGAGCGGTTCCCCTCCATGAAAATTAATTGCCAAATATTTGTTTTTTTCAATTATTGTTTTTATGTACTCTATCAGTAAAACCGTATTTCTTTTACTTATTTCTTTACTATTCTTATATTTTCCCTCATAGCAATATTCACAGCATAAGTTACATCTGTTTGTAACCCAAATATTAATTGCCTTCATAATCCTCCCAATACAACCCAAAGAAAAACGACTGCTCGTCACAATCTTCATAGACAGTTCTGTCTTGAATTTTATTTTTAATTTCACTTACACAGCTAAAACACAAAATATTAAAATCACAGTTTTTACATTTTAAATCTCTATATGATTTATACTTTTCAAAATTTCTATATCCTTCTCCTTTTTCAAACTCTCTATCTTCTAAGTACCTTTTTAAATCTGTAACTTCAAACACATTTCCCAAATGGAACTCTTCGTCTAAAAGTGCTCCGCATGGATATATATTTCCTGTATGTCCTATCTGAAACTCTATTTTGGCGCCTTGGCAGGCCATTATCTGAGGTATATGTTCCCATGTTTTATTGCATATAAAACTTTCCTTAATTTCATCTTTACTATGTCTTTTTCTGTAATTTTTCGGTTTCTCCAACCCTGATTGAGCTCGTCCACTAAGATCAAGTCCTCTTATACATGGTTTTATATTCATCTTCTTGCACAATTCCAAAAAATCATCTTTTGCATATATATTATCCTTTGTCAAAACCATTGAAGCAGATATTTTGTTCATACCCTTTTCTTGTAGCCTTCTAATCCCATTAATGCTTTTTTCAAATGTTCCTGCCCCCCTCAAAATGGCACAGCTTTTTTCATCGCCACCATCAATGCTTACATCAACTACATTAAAATTATTCGCAATGAATTCCGCCATGCTATCATCAATCAGTGTAGCATTAGTCATTAATATCAGCGGTTTGTCATATTTTTCACGTATAAATAAAATTATCTCTCGGAAATCCGCCCTAACAAGTGGTTCTCCACCAGAAATAGAAATCTGCGCCGGATTCATGTTTATAACTTTTTCTACCATCTCCATAACTTTTTCATGTGGCAGATCCTCCCCTTGCAAATTATCTCCTGCTGACACACAGCAATGTTTGCATCTTAAGTTACACTCATTTGTTATATCTATATCTATTTCAAAGTATTCACTTAAAATTTCATCGGATTCAAAGTCCCATGCACGAATGCAATATAAACGCTCCAATAAAACTGTCATATATTCTTTGGACTCATTCTCCTCTATGCACTCAATTAAGTCACCAAACGTCATATGTTCCTTTATTGCATTGTTTATTATCTCGTAACATTCATCTGTAATAAAAAGACCGCCTCCATTATTCGTATTAGCAATTAATATCTTATTCTTTCTTTTTATAAACTGAATTGACGGCTTAAATCCTATTTTATTATCACAAAATTTTTTAAACATCTTTCTCACTCTTTATCATAGACTATAATGTTATATTTGTAATGTATTCCATTTGTAATATATATTAGCATTCTATACTACCGCTGTCAATATACTGTTTTTCTATTTCAAAAAATATATCCAATAGAATGTTTTTCTTGTATTTATTGATACGCAAAAAAATAAACCCGTGGGTTTCATCTCCCACAGGCTTATTTGGGGCTGTTTTTCTCTGATTTTTTCTTGACAAACTTAACTTTTGCCTTTAAGTTAATGAATAAGAAGAAACGAAGTTTACCACCGTACAGCCTATTGCTCATGCGGTCTGCTCGTTTCTTTTTTTTGTTCTTACCATAATTGCATCATAGCATGCTCCTAAAAATAATCAATCTCTTTTTCGGAGGGATGAAACCCTCCAGACGAAAGAAAGGAGGGTGATGCAATGATTACATACACTGAATTTTTACAATTCTGTATCTTCATTGTCGCCCTTATAAGTCTGTGTAATCAGATATTCAAGGACAAAAGAAAATAGCCGCCACTACTACCAATAGTGACGGCTGTTACAATAGTAACGGCTAATTACTGTTAAGGGGTGAGCCGACTTTCGTCGGCTCACTCTTCTATCTACAACACTTTTTCCAGTTCCTCTATCACAGTCTTAAGCGCTTTGATCCGTGCATACTTCTTATCCACAGACTCTAAAATATGCCACGGCGCGTAGGCTGTGCTGGTCTTCTGTATCATCTCGTTGACCGCAACCTCATACAGATCCCATTTTTCACGGTTTCTCCAGTCCTCATCTGTGATCTTCCACTGTTTCTCCGGCGTGTTCTGTCTGTCCGTAAAACGCTGCAGCTGTGTGTCCTTGTCAATCTGCACCCAGAATTTAATGATCACCGCTCCCCAGTCATGAAGCTCCTTCTCAAATTCATTGATCTCATTGTAGGCGCGCATCCAGTCATTCTCACTGCAGAAGCCTTCCAGACGTTCCACCATAACCCTTCCGTACCAGGTCCGGTCAAAGATCGCGATATGTCCTGTCTTCGGCAGTCTCGTCCAGAATCGCCACAGGTAATGTCTTGACTTTTCATGCGGCTCCGGGCTGGCGATCGGATGCACCTCGTACCCTCTGGGGTCAAGCGCACCTGTGATCCGTTTGATATTGCCTCCCTTGCCTGCGGCATCCCAGCCCTCATACGCGATGATCACCGGTATCTTTTTGCGGTAAAGACGGTTGTGGAGTTCTCCGAGGCGTTGCTGCAACTCCTTCAATTCTTTTTTGTACTCTGCATCGTCAATGGTCTTGTCGAGCGGTATCTCAGACAGCAGCGGTATCTGTGCCATCGGAAATACATTCTGCAAAAGCGGCACCGCCATATTTCTATTGTTGAGCGCAATGTCAATTCCCTGCGTCAATATCTCTAAAAGCTGCAGCTCTGTCCATTTTCTCGACTTGGCATCTATGATGTACCACGGTGCAGACGGCATGTTGGTATCCTTCAGATAGGAATCGAACGCATCCAGACATTGATCGTAGTGAGCATTCTGCCACTGGTCCGTCTTATTCACACGCCATTTGGTGTCTTTTTTATTTAACAGTCCTCCGATCCTCTTCCGCTGTTCCTTCTCCGAAATATGCAGAAAGAATTTCATGACAAGATAACCGTTATCCGTCAGCTGACGCTCAAACCGTTTGATGCTGTCGATCCGCATCGCATACGTCTCCTCCGTCATACCGTCGTGCAGACGTGCCTTTATGATCTCATCCATCCAGCCGGAATCCAGAAACTGGAATTTCCCTGCCTCCGGAATTTTTTCAAAATAGCGGTAGAGAAACGGTTTTCTCCTCTCTTCGTCTGTCAGCGCTCCCATGGTAGCCACTTTAAAAAACCGCGGGTCAATATTGTTGATGACCTGGCCGATGACAGAACCCTTTCCTGCCGTGTCCCAGCCCTCCACCAGTACCAGAACCGGAATCTTCTTCTCCTTGATCTGCATCTGCTGCTCGATCAGTCTTGCACGGGCTTTTGCAAGCCTCATCTGACGATCCTCATCCGACGGCATTTCCGGCTTGTTCCATTCTTTTAACATAAAAATCCCCCTTCCTTATATCATGCATTTCCCTGCATTTTTTTGATCACCTTTAAACGCGTAAATTCTTCACGCTCCTTCTCCTCGAGATACTCCTGTATCTCTTTTGTCAGCTTCTCATATTTCGGTATCGTAATATTCTGCAAAACATTGGCACGCTTCTGTGTTTTTTTTATATTATAGGAGAGACGGTATGCCGAATTCTCAATCTCCGCCAGCCGTATCGTCAGTTCCTTGACACGTTGAAACTGCTGACACGCCTCGTCAAGAGACATCTTCGTGCCGTAAAAAGAATATGCCGGCTTCTGCTCTCCTTTTTCATATTCCACCTTCGGTATCTCCGTTCCCATAACGCTGCGCCTTTTTATGCGGATGGAACGCTCCACCGGCACTGTCATGGAAATCTGCTCCACCTCATGAATTCCCATCTGTACGTTTGCTTTCTGGAGCGCACGGTAAGCATTTGTAAAGGTACTGTCTATCTCCTCCTGAATATCCGCTGCCTCCGCGGCAAGATGCATCAGCTCCCGCATTAAGATATTACGCTTTTTATCCATCAGATCGTAACCCTGTCTGGACAGCGCCAGAGAGTTTTTTGCCAATATCAGATTTCCCTTCGTGGGAAAAGTGTTGGGGTCCATACGTGCACCTCCTGTCAGTTTTCACCGCTCGGATCTTTTTCGTCCTTGCTCTTCCGGTATTTTTCCAGTATCTTCGTATCCATGCGGTCGAGTTCTTCTCTGGGCAGGATTTCCAGAAGCTTCCAGCCGATATCTAACGTCTCCTCAATCGTCCTGTTTTCATTCTGTCCCTGTCCCACAAACTCCTGCTCAAACGCTTTTCCGAACTCCAGATATTTCTTGTCCGTTGCGGAAAGCTCATCCTCGCCGATCACGCTTGCAAGATCACGCGCCTCTCCCACTCTGGCATAGGATGCGAACAGCTGGTTAGCGACATCCTGATGATCTTCTCTCGTATACTTTGCTCCGATACCGTCCTTCATCAGACGTGAAAGGGACGGAAGCACGTTGATCGGAGGATAAATATTTTTCTGATGCAGCACCCGGTCAAGCACGACCTGCCCCTCCGTGATATATCCGGTCAGGTCGGGGATCGGATGCGTAATATCGTCATTCGGCATGGTAAGGATTGGGATCTGCGTCACGGAACCCTCAGAGCCTCTGACGATTCCCGCGCGCTCATAGAGTGCCGCAAGCTCACTGTACAGGTATCCCGGATATCCCTTACGGCTCGGGATCTCTCCCTTCAAAGACGATACTTCACGCATCGCCTCCGCAAAAGAAGTCATGTCCGTCAGAATCACAAGGATATGCATATTCTTCTCAAATGCCAGATATTCTGCTGCTGTCAGCGCCACCTTCGGCGTGATCAGCCGCTCCACGACCGGGTCATTGGATAAATTTAAGAACATCGCCACATGCGCGCTGGCTCCGCATTCCTCGAATCTCCTCTTGAAATATTCTGCCACGTCATATTTGACTCCCATCGCAGCAAAAACGATCGCAAATTCCTCATCAGAATCCTCCCCAAGACTCGCCTGCTCCACGATCTGCGCCGCCAGTTCGTCATGCGGCAGTCCGTTCCCTGAAAAAATGGGGAGCTTCTGTCCCCGGATCAGCGTCGTCAAGCCGTCAATTGCCGAGATTCCGGTTTGAATGTAATTTCTGGGGTATTCTCTGGTGCAGGGATTCATCGGCTGACCGTTGACATTTCGAAACGTCTCTGCCCTGACCTGCCCCAGTCCGTCGATCGGCTGACCGAGTCCGTTAAATGTCCGTCCCAGAATATCCTCGGAAAGTCCAATCTCCATCGGATGTCCGGTCAGTCTCGTGTGTGTATTGATAAGCGACATCTCTGCCGTACTCTCAAATACCTGGATCACCGCCCGATCCTCATTGATCTCGACGATGCGCCCCAGCTTTTTCGTCCGTCCTGCCGTCTCATGCGTTCCGTCTTCCACAAAAAATTCCACGATCTCATCGTAAAAAGCGCCCTCTACACCCTCTAACACGATCAAAGGTCCATTGATCTTACTCAAGCCCAAATACTCAATCGCCATATTCTTTCCTCTTTCATTTACCCGTTCGTTGTCATTAAGTGCTGATAAAATTCCTCTATCATCACATCATATTCATCAAACTTCTGTAGCTGACTATTTGCCACGTCATATTTGATCGCAATGATCTTCTCAAAGACATCTTTCTCCCGAAGCAGCGCCATTGGCATGTTCATTTCCACAAGTATTTTGCAGCGTTCATAAAGATGTAAGATCACCTTCATCATCTTAAGCTGCTTTTCCATCGGCACAAACGTGTCTTCCGGGTGAAATGCATTCTGCTGCAAAAAGCCCAGCCGGATCACTCTCGCGATTTCAAGCACGAGTTTCTGATCGTCTGGAAGTACATCACTTCCAATCAGCTTTACAATCTCGTTGAGACGGTTTTCCGTGGCAAGAATGCTCATGATCTGATTGCGGCAGGCGAGAAAATCACGTCCCGCATTCGTCTCATACCAGTTCTCAAGATCTCCCATATATTCCGAATAACTTGTCATCCAGTTAATCGCGGGATAATGCCTGATATATGCAAGCGACTTATCAAGTGCAAGAAAACAGCGCACAAACCGTTTCGTGTTCTGTGTGACCGGCTCGGAAAAGTCTCCGCCCTGAGGTGAGATCGCACCGATGATCGTCACGCTTCCCTCCGTGTCATTTAAGTTTTTCACATAACCGGCACGCTCATAAAACGCAGAAAGCCTCGATGCCAGATATGCCGGAAATCCCTCCTCTGCCGGCATCTCCTCAAGCCTTCCCGAAAGCTCCCGAAGCGCCTCTGCCCAGCGGGATGTGGAATCTGCCATGATCGCGACATGGTACCCCATATCACGGTAATATTCCGCAAGGGTGATTCCGGTATAGATGCTCGCCTCTCGCGCTGCCACCGGCATGTTGGAAGTATTTGCAATGAGGACAGTCCGGTCCATCAGCGGATTTCCCGATTTCGGGTCCACCAGTTCCCCAAACTCCTCCAGAACGTTCGTCATTTCGTTTCCGCGCTCACCGCATCCAATATAGATGATGATATCGGCATCACACCATTTCGCAAGCTGATGCTGAGTCATGGTCTTTCCCGCACCGAATCCTCCCGGAAGCGCTGCCGTTCCTCCCTTCGCGATCGGGAACAGGGTGTCTAAGATACGCTGTCCCGTCACCAGAGGACGCTCCAGCGGGTATCTACCGCTCACAGGTCTCGGTACACGGATCGGCCACTTCTGCGTCATGGTCAGAGTATGCTCCTGCCCGTTTTCCTGTCTGATCACAGCGAGTTCCTGTGAGATGGTGTATTCTCCGTCCGGCTGCACCGATACAACCTCTCCGGATACCCCCGGCGGAACCATCACTTTATGGACAATCGATTTTGTCTCTACAACCTCTGCGATCACACTGCCCTCTGAGAGCATGTCGCCTGGCTTTATGAGGATATGCGTCGTCCACAGTCTCTGTTCGTCCAGCGCATCCGCTCTCGCTCCGGTCGGGATGAACGCACCGTATTCGCCCGCGATGGCACCGAGCGGACGCTCAATGCCGTCAAAAATATTGTTCAGTATGCCCGGCGCCAGTGTCACGCTGATGGCACATCCGGCTCCCTCGACCGGCTCTCCGGGGCGCAAGCCGGAAGTCTCCTCGTAGACCTGGATCGTGGTCTCCTCTTTGGTCAGACCGATGACCTCACCTACCAGACGCATCTCGCCCACATAAACCATCTCATTCATTTTGTAACCCAGATTTCCCTGAATGGTGATGACCGGTCCGTTGATTCCGTATATGTTACCTTTTATGCCCATTTCTGCCTCCTCAAAGTGAGTATGCCTCTCTCTGTTCTTCCAATTTCCCATTCAGAGTTTCATCCATCAGCAGATTTTTGGAGGGGATCATCGCACGTATGCCCCCGCCAAAGCTTTCTTTGCTGACAGTAAAACTGCAGCCGTTCTGCAGCGCAGGACTCTCGTGTGCCAGTTCCTGCCAAAGCGGCCCGTCTTCGGCATCCAGGCTGATCATGCACTCCTGTCCTTCCGCGAGTTCCTTCGCCTCATTGATTTTCTTTACCAGCAGCTTCCGGTACTCATTTGTGCGTCGGAAAGCGCGCAGTTTTTCCTCCACAAGCGCAAACAGCTCCTCCCTGTGCTGCTCTGCCCGGTCGTGATACTCCTTTTTCTGCTGCAGTATTGCCTCTGAGACGGCACGGTTCATCTCCTTCTCGATCCGCTTGTGCATCAGACGCTCTTCCGCCTCAAACCTCTCCTGCCGCATCTTTTCATATTCCGCAAGGCTCTCCTCGTAGATCCTCGTCTGCTCTCCTAAGATTGCCTCGCTTTCCTCATTTGCCGCACCGATCGCCGACCGGAAAAAAATATCCAGCTTTTCACTGATCTCCATGAAACTTAACCTCCATGCAAACGCTTCTAATTCACATAATCCGCAATATAATTTCTGGTTCGTCCGGTACCGTGGCGGTCCGGAATCTCAACAAACAGAGGCACCCTGCAGCTGCTTTTTGCCTCATTTACCAGCTCAGGAAAATCTCTGCCGAACTTCTCTGTCAAAAGCACAATTCCGATTTCTTTATCCCGCATTACCTTTTCCAGCTCCGCGCGCAGCTCATCTTCCTCGTGGACGACGACACCCTCCACGCCCGCAAGGCGCATGCCCGTATAAGTATCGACATTATCACTGATCAAAAACATTTTCATCTGCGTTCTCCCGTTTTTGTCTGTCAGCCAAGAATTGAGAAGGAAATCAGCAGTCCGTAGAGTGCAATGGATTCTGCAAGTGCAACAAAGATCAATGCCTTACCCATAATGCTGGAATCCTCGCTCAGCGCACCGATCGCCGCTGATGCCGCACTCGCCACTGCCACACCTGCACCGATGCAGGAAAGTCCCGTAGAAAGCGCTGCTGCCATATATCTCCATCCCTCTGCCGCTGCCGCCGCTGTGTCCGCTCCGGTTTCAGCCGCATAGATATGTCCCCCAAATAAGAGCATGTCTGCCACCACGAGCGTTCCGAAGAATAACAGCAGATTGACTGCGATCGATGCCTTTGTGGCACCTTCCTTTTTCTTGCTCAGATAGTATCCTCCGAAGGGGATTCCCATGGAAAAGATTAAAATTGCTACCAGAATTATTTTTGTCACCATTGTTATTTTCCTCCCAGTTCTTTCTTCTTAAAAAATGATTGAAACGGTTTTCCGCCGCCCTTATAAAAACGGCTGAACATCTCGTAATACTCCAGACGCAGCACCTGAATACCGACGACAAGCCCTTCCAGTGCAGTAACTACAACATTGCCAAGCACCACGATCACCCAGTTCGGCGATCCGCTCTCATAACCGGCGAGCGTCATCACCACTCCCATCATGCCTGCATGACTCAAGGCAAAAGCACCGACACGGACAAAGGATATACTGTTGGTCGCATAGCTTAACACCACATCAAAAAGCTCCACCAGAGCCTCCACAAAATACATTACTTTGCTCCCCTCTGGGAAAATGTGGCTTTTGTGCTCCACCAGATTTGCGAGCGGCTCTTTGAGCAGGATGACAACCAGCGGTACTCCCACTGCAACGGCAAGGATGCCGGTCGCCGGTATCGCATGACCGGTGGCATAGAGCACAATACACAGCACCGCCGTTCCGTAACAGATGATCCCTGCTAATCCGCTCTGACTAAACAGAACACGCCCAAGCTCGCCGGCACGCACAGCATTTACAATATTGATGATCATCGCAAGCAGGATGAGCAGCATTCCAAATCCGATCGCCAGCATCAGTGTCGTCATAATATGTTCCATCGGCCGCATCCAGATCGGATGAAGGATCTCCTCAAATCCAAAAATACTTCCGTACAGAAATCCAAACACGGTAGACCAGATGCCTGCAACCGAAATGATTCCCGCAAGCTTCATTTTCTTGATGCGGTAGAGCAGGAATCCCCCGATCAAAAGACAGAGCCCCTGCCCGACATCTCCAAACATGATCCCGAACATCAGCGTGTAGGTCAGTGCGATGAAGACTGTCGGATCCATCTCGTGATACGACGGCAGTCCGTACATTTCCACAAACATCTCAAACGGCCGGAACAGCTTCGGATTTTTGAGCCTTGTCGGAGGTTCCGCGCTCAGATTGTCCCCCGCTTCCTCCTCGATGACATGGATCTGACCGTCCACTTCAATCTCCTGCATGAAACGCGCCGCGTCCTTTTCACTCATCCAGCCGTAAAGAATATAATATTCTTTTTCATCGCTTTCCCCCGTCAGTTTCGTCTGTGTACAGGCCGCCAGTTTTCTTATGTCAAAATTTTCGCAATAGCTTTCCAGCGTCCGATAAGCGCTCGCCAGCTTTTTCTGGTGACGCGCCAGCATATCGTGAAGCTGTCTGTTCAGCGCAGCGTCCTCCTGCTCATTCTCTTCCTTCTTTCTGAGGGCATCCAGATATGCCATATCCGGCGTCCCCTCAAAGGAACTCGGCAGATATACCCGCTCAAAATGAAAAGACATACAGATCGCATCAACCTCTGTTTTATAAGTCTCCGGCACAAAGTAACAGCCCCAGACATAGTTTTCATCGCTGTAACACTCGTAAAACAGCAGATGATCCGTCTCGTGAATGTATTGCTCCAGCTTCTGATAATAATCTCTGGAAATCCTTCCTACACGAAATGCTATAAACTGAAAACCGAGCATTTTCCGGAACTCATAGTCAAGCTTCCGGAACGGCTCAATCTGATCCATCAGCCTTTGCAGTTCTATCCGCTCCCTGCGGAGCTGCTCCTGTCTTTCCACAATCTCGCTGATCAGCATATAGATCGTCTCAACAATCGACTCCGCCTTCTGCGGTGTCATTCTCTCTATCCTTCCTAACGGTTCATCCTTTATATGTTCCCACAGCTGCCCCGCCTTGGCATATGCCTCCTTATAGACATTCGTCTCCACAAAGGGACGTACATAGGAAAGGCTGCCGAGGCTTGCGATCGCATTTTCAAAATGAATATCATATTTGCTCAGATACACATACATGACCCTGTCAATGTCTTCTTTCGGTCCTGTGATGTGCAGTAATTTCATCTTTTCAACCACTGTATAACCTCCGTCATCCGAAAAACTTTATCAGGTTTCAATCACCAGTTCCTGTATTTCTCTGGCAGGAATCTGATACCTTACCCCTTCCAGAATTGTTGTCAGCGTTTCGATTTCCTGTTCCTTATCATATAGATACTGAAGCACCGGCGCAATGGACATTGGATATTTCCTGCATATCTGCCGGTAGGTCTTCTCCATCACATGGCGAAATGTAATACCGTCTCCCATCTTGACCACCGCATCCTTCTCGGTGAAATATGCAGTCTTGCCCAGTATCTCAACAAATTCCGTGAGACTCTCCGTTTCCAGCAGTCTGCGAAATTCACTTTTTTTAAGCCTCCAGCAGATAGGGATCAGATTTACATAGATATCAGACATTTTCATGTCAAAGTAACGTTTAAACCGATACATCCACATAATATTCTGCCAGTCAATCTCTGTTCCAAGAAACGTTTTGATGATCCTTCTCTGCTTTTGATCTGAAAATCTGCTGCACAGCTTCCATGCAGTCATATAATAATAGATATCCAGCTGCATAGCAATGTGAAAGCTATCCGGCGTTTCCTGCTCCGCCAGCCGCCGCACCAGCTTCTCGTATCTTGTTCCTGCAAGCGCCTGCAGCACATCGTCCATACTGTCAGCCGCCCTCAATGCATTCATATCATATCCGGTATGTCTCGACAGCCATATATGCTGATATTCTGACTGTCCGGCTTCCTCCCCGCGGCATACCCGCTCCAGATGCGATTTTAACACATTCACTTCATATCGGAAAAACTGGATTTCCAGCGCTTTCCGCTGTTCTCCGCTTGCAAACCGGTAAAGTCGGTCATAATCGGCATACAGAGAATCGTCGATCACAGCCTCAACCTCGGCCCTGTGCGCAATNTCCTTATGNCTCTGATAAATAGAAGNGTATCCGTCGCACTCCCACAAAAAAGAGATGAACTCTTCCACGCTCCCGTACTCTGCCAGTCTAAGCAGCANTTCCCGCGAAAGCAGTCTCCCGTGCATCGCCCTTGTCTTGGTCACAAGACCGCTATACTGTAACAAACCACCTGACATATCATTTCCCAGCTTTCTCTTACTCTATTATACAGGCAAAAATCTCCTCTGCGAGCCGCTCCTTTTCCTCTGCGAATCTCTGCTCCATCTCCTCCACGGAATGCCGGGTTTTCTCACGAAGAGCCTGCATCNTTACTTCNACTTCAGCCATTTTCTGTTCCCTTATGCGCCGCTCAGCCTCCTGCTCCTTAAGNCNGTATTTTTCATCCAGCCTTTTTTTCTCCNCCTCCAGNTGCAGCTGCATCTGTTCCTTTCTGGCATTGGCATCCGAGATAATGGCTTCTGCCTTCTCTTCGATTTCATTCAGTTTCGTGATAATCTCATTCATTCCNAAAACCTCTTCTCTAAATGACTCACCTTTCTTTTTCGATTATATGCCTTTTTTTTTATGATGTCCAGATAAGGGCAATAAAAAACAGTTGTCTCTCACAATGGAAAGCCAACTGTCTCTTTTCTCGTATGATCATACATGCTATGCTTCTGCAAACCNCTGTAAATGTGAGGTTATCTCCTGAACCTCCGCCATGATCGANGCATACATCTCATATTCAATTCCTACCGGCGACATATGCGGCCGCTCCTGCTTCATCTTGTATGCCTGCATCAANANCTTACGCTTACTCTCTTCCAGTTCCCAAAGCTGCTCTCTGCTCATAAACTTACTCCATCTCCTCTATGATTACATTCCGGATATGTCTTTCCTGCCATGTGCAAATAACATATCTTGTGTCCAACATAAGATATCATAGCACATATTGTGGAAAATGGAANAAAAACTTGTTCGGCATTTTTACCAAAATTTNCCTGTACTTTTTAGGAGTTTGTCTATTTACAAAAAAGCNTTTTTATGATTCTATAGCTGCATCAGCATCTGCACCGCATCTTTTCTCATGATACATTTCCCCTGCTCTTTTATGTATGCGATCCGTCCATTCCCCGAGAAATGGGCATCTCCGTATTCCAGTGCCGCGAACGCATAGGGNCGCATCTCATCTTTGGTCATTCCTGTGAAATCCACNACCAGATAATAATTTCCATCCATCCGGTAAAGACTGCTGTNTGGCATTTTCTCACCGGAACATGCGCGGCTCATACTGATCATATGCTCTATAGAAGCAAACTGCAATGCACACACCAGCGGTTCNCGGGGCGTCTCNGCCGCCTGCTCTGTCCGCTCCTGTACCTTCATTCCGGGGTGAAGCTTTTCTAAAAGTTCCGCAAGTGCCGCCCNCTTATCTTCCGCGCTGATATGNGCAAGCTCCTGCANCCCCTCCGNATGCATCTGTCCAAGCAGATGGTTTACAGTGTCCACCAGGCTCTGGAACGTCAGATCCGAATCTCCGCCAAAGGTGATCGCCATGCTGTGATCCTGCAANAGNTCCGCCTTGACCATCGGCGAAACATTCTCCAGACTGATGTTCTCCTGCTCCTCTACCAGATGAAGCACTACGCGCATAAACTGCTGGGTTGTCTCGGTATTTCCTATAATGTCGTCAATATCAAAGCCCATGTTCTGGATCTCGTCCTCAGTCAATGCGCATCTGATTTTGTTTTCTCCAATACGTTTGATTTCCATACTCTACATTCCCTATCCTTGTTGCAGTCCGTATCCTTTACGGTTACATTATCCTATNTNCAGGCGTATTTGTAAAGTGGAAATGAAATCCTTAAAACTGTTTTTTCGACATTATGTGCATGCTGACTGCAACCGACAGAAGCGTTGCCGCCAAGACTNCCGCCGNTCCCACTGCAATNCANCCGNCCATGCNAAGCTNNGGGAGATTCTCAANGCNNAATTCNTGCGGCAGATACNGTCCNANCTTCGCCNCNNNGGAGNTCATGCCAAATACAAACGCAAANAGAACGATCAGTGCGATCCTGCTTTTTTCCNCTCCGAATTTCAANTGCAGCGGAAGCATAAGTGCGATCATCAGCCACATGATCGGAAAAATGATCCCCGGGNCANAAATCCACTCTGCNNCNTTCCATGACGGNTCNGTCAGNTACAGATAAGCNGCNCNCCCCGCCGTCGTAATTGCCCATGCTCCGCCGCCGAGCANAAGTGCATACAGATATTTTTCCAGTACATANCCTCTCCTGCTGATCGGCAGGGTAAACAAAAATGCATATCCTCTGTTNANTTCNTCATAGNTTANCGTNCTGATNGTGAAATANNTGCAGAGCATTGTCGCGTAAGCGATGATAAAGTGNACGCTCTGCCCCGACACTGCGAAAAAAAACGTGANCAGCANTATNATCNNCCAAAATCGTCTCTGCATAAAAAACAGTCTGAAATCTTTTACCAGTAATCCTCTCATAACATTNCTCCNCTNGNCATNATCANNACCACATCGTCTATGCCGCNCTTCTCCACNGTGACCNCAGGATAATTTTCCTGATAAAACTGTCTCTGGTTCGTCAGTACNCTGTATCCGAANTTCTCCTTNNTCCGGCACAGCAGCCATTTTNTATCCANNTTTTGATACTGCGCGTCGTCCACCTTGATCACGCCGTAGCTGTCTAAAAGCACATCCGTTTCCTCGTGCAGGACAATGCGCCCCCCGTGTATCATATAAATATCATCGCAGAATTTCTCCAGATCGCTGGATATGTGAGAACTGATCAATACAGAGCGGTTCTCCTCTTTCTCAAGATAATCCTGCAAAAGTTCCAGCAATTCTTCCCTCGCCACCACATCCAGTCCTGCTGTCGGTTCATCCAGCATTAANANTTCTGCTTTGTGCGACATNGCNGACANAACCTTTAATTTNGCNCGCATTCCNGTAGAGAAGTCCTTGATCTTTTTCTTCTCGGGCAGTCCGAANCTTNGGCANNTCGCCAGAAATTCTTTTGCGTCAAAATCAGGGTACATATTCTTCATGATCGCCGTCACATCCCGGACGGTCATATACTCACTGAATCCTGAATCTGAAAGCACTACTCCAAGCTTTCTCTTATCCGCCGGGGTNATCATGTTAAGCGGCTTTCCCAGCAGTTCGATCTCCCCTCCNTCAATATCGATCAGCCCCAAAACCGCTTTAAAAGATGTGCTCTTCCCGGCTCCGTTTGCGCCGATCAGTCCCGTGATCCTGCCGGGAAGCACCTCAAAGGAACAGTCCAGGCAAAAAGAACCGTAGTTCTTCCTGACATTTTTCAATTTCAGCATAGTATCCTCCTATCAAGTATGATCCTCCATTACAAGTCTGAGCAGTTCTAACAGTTCACCGTCGCTCATTCCGCAGCTCCGTCCTTTTTGAACTGCGTTTTCCATGTACATCTCTGTTTCCCTGCGTCCCTCTTCCTCGATCAGGGACCGGTTTGNCGATGCAATAAAGCTTCCCTTTCCGTGTACTGTCACAACCAATCCCTCCTGTTCGAGGGCATCGTAAGCTTTCTTGACCGTGAGCGCGCTGATTTTCAGTTCTTTTGCCAGCACGCGCACACTTGGCAGGGCNTCCCCGCCGCGCAGTTCTTCCTGAACGATCTGATGCTTTACCTGTTCTACGATCTGTTCATAGATNGGCTGCATGGATGAATGNTTCACAATTATCTTCATTTTTACCTCACATTTGCGCATTGTGTAGTATTTCTCTTCNANAAACAGTATATAACAGNATATAACTGTTGTCAACTGTTATANACTGTTTATTTTTGCCAAAGTATGTGGTGGGGTTCTGAATAGCTACAAAAAAGAAGGTNCTCCGACGCAATCGTCAGAAAACCCTCTTCTCGTTTCTTTCTATATTATTCTGCTTCCTCTGGCATCCGGATGTCAATATGCACATCGTCAAGCTGCTTTTGTTCTACCGCGGCCGGCGCTCCCATCATCACATCCATCGCATTTTTGTTCATCGGGAACGGAATGATCTCGCGGATGCTCTCTTCCCCGCAGATCAGCATGATCATACGGTCAACTCCCGGTGCAATTCCTGCGTGTGGCGGCGCGCCGTAGCAGAACGCGTTATACATAGCGGGGAATTTCGCTTTCACGTCATCCTCTCCAAGTCCTACCAGCTCAAATGCTTTGATCATAATTTCCGGGTCATGATTACGCACTGCACCGGAAGACAGTTCTACGCCGTTGCATACCAGATCGTACTGATATGCCAGAATGGACAACGGGTCCTCTGCANNNANCGCTTCCTTTCCTCCCTGCGGCATAGAGAACGGATTGTGGCAAAATTCCAGTTCTCCTGACTCTTCCCCGATCTCATACATCGGAAAATCGACGATCCAGCAAAATTCGTAGCAGTCTTTCTTCATATGCTTTTCGCTTGCCTGACCTAACAGTCTGCGGAGAACTCCTGCCGTCTTCTGCGCCACGGACTTTTTCCCTGCGGTCAGTCCGACAAAATCACCCGGTTTTAAGCCAAGCGCCGCGATCACCGCTTCTTTCCTGTCCTGCAGGAACTTGGCNATACCTCCCACCAACTCCCCGTTTTCGTCTATCTTGAACCAGAATGCCTTGTTGGCTGTCTGCACCTCAACCTCCGCGCAGATTCCGTCNATCACCTTTCTGGTTGCCGTAAATCCATCGACCACGATCGCTTTTACCGTCTGTCCCTCAAACGGTCCGAATCCACAGTCNGCCATCACCTCTGTCGCATCCTGCAGTGTCAGATCGATCCGAAGATCCGGCTTNTCGCTTCCGTACTTGTCCATNGCCTCCAAAAACGGAATTCTCGCAAACGGCGCCTTAGAAGCCGTCTTGTATACGCCNTATTTTTCAAANACNGGCGGCAGAACCTCCTCAATTACCGAGAAGACATCCTCCTGCGACGCAAACGCCATCTCCATATCCAGCTGATANAACTCTCCCGGAGAGCGGTCTGCTCTCGCATCCTCATCNCGGAANCATGGNGCGATCTGAAAATACCGGTCAAAACCGGATGCCATCAGAATCTGCTTGAACTGCTGCGGTGCCTGNGGCAGCGCATAAAATTTGCCCGGATGATTNCTCGACGGCACAAGATANTCCCTCGCCCCCTCCGGCGACGAGCAGGTCAAAATCGGTGTNGTGATCTCCATAAATCCCANCTCGTTCATTTTCTGGCGNAGNTCCGCAACAATACGGCTNCTCTGCACCATCCGGCTCTTTACGGCNGGGTTTCTCANATCCAGATANCGGTATTTCAGCCTTGTATTTTCATCCGCATCCTTCGACTGGTTGATCTCAAACGGAAGNGCATTGTAGATACATTTTCCAAGAATNTCAATTTTCTCNGGCACGACCTCGATGTCTCCNGTCGCCAGTTCTGCATTTTTGCTGGAACGCTCCCGTACNGTTCCACTTACCGAAATGGTGGATTCNTTGTTCANTCCGTCGATGATCTGCATCATCTCTTCGGTCTCAATGACAATCTGTGTNGTCCCATAGAAATCTCTCAGGATNAAAAATCCGAGATTTTTGCTGACTTTGCGGATATTCTCATACCATCCGACAAGNGTCACCTGTTTNCCTGCATCCGAAAGNCGCAGCTCATTGCAATGATGTGTTCTTGACTGTATCATAATTTACCTCGTTTCTGCATTNGTATTATTTCTCTTCGTTATAGAATTCTACGATCTGATCGTAGCCCTCCGCTGCCANNTTCTCTTTCTGGAANTTTTTATTTTTATTCATNCGCACCACNAGCACCTGTTTTCCGTCCCNGCGTTCCTCCTGCGCTTTTGCGATGATCTCTGTCAGTCTTTTTGCCGGACAGTTCTTCTCGATCAGGTATGCNGTCTTNGGNCGCTGCATCGGAACGACNAATCCGCTCTCCATCAAAAGCAGGACAATNCGCTCAAATCCGATGGAAAATCCGCACGCCGGCACATCNTTTCCGGTAAANTTACCGACCATTTTGTCATACCGTCCNCCGCCNCCGCANGCTGCACCGAGTTCNGGCATGGCAATCTCAAAAATCGTTCCNGTATANTAGCTCATGCCGCGCACCAGCGTTGGATCAAACACCATTCGAAANTCTGCTGNTTTCGACGCCTCAACGCTCTCGATGATCTCAGTGAGGCTCTGCCNGACCTCNGCATCNAANAAGCCGTCCANNTCATCTGCAAGATACAAAAGTCCGTTTTCTGCNTTCTCTACTCCNCNGAACAGNCCGAGATATCTGTCGATCGCCTCTTTGGCATAGCCTTCTTTTGCCAGNTCNTCCGCCACGCCATCCATNCCGATCTTGTCCATCTTATCGAGNATAATAAATACGGTNTCAAACTGNTCCTCAGGGAATCCNCTGTANGCCGCCATCGCCTTTAAAATCCGGCGCTCNTTAATGCGNATCTCAAAATTGNGAAACCCGAGNCTTCCNATCGTCGTCGTCGTCGCAAGGATCAGTTCAATCTCCGCAAGGTTGCTCGGCTCNCCGATAATATCGATATCACACTGCATAAACTGGCGGTANCGTCCTCTCTGNGGACGGTCCGCGCGCCACACGCTGCCCATCTGCANNGCNTTAAACGGAGACGGCAGNTCATTGGCATGATTGGCATAAAAGCGGACCAACGGCACNGTNAGATCATANCGCATTCCGAAATCCACCAGATCGGCTTCCTCCTTCGCCTCGTCGATCTTCAGCTTCTCNCCNCGCTTCATCACCTTGAAAATCAGNTTTTCNTTCTCTCCCCCCTGTTTATTGCTCAGATTTGCAATATTCTCCATGCAGGGAGTCTCAATCGGGGTAAATCCGTANCTGCGGTAGGTTTCCTTNATCACCTGCTGTACATANTCGCGGATCTGCATTTCCTCCGGCAGTATATCCTTCATTCCGTTGACCGGCTTTTTGCTCAATGCCATTGTATTTCCTCCATCTTTTAACATTTACACAATATTATATTTTTCGCCATACGGCGTGTCAAGCATCTTCCGGGAGCTTTATGTCGTCATATACCGTCTTCTTAATGCCGATGGAAACAGCTCCCGCAGGACACACGTCTTTACACTCACCGCACTGAATACATTCTCTGTCTCCNATTTTATTGACGTCCNTTCTGCACTGCCTTACACACTTTCCACAGTGCGTGCATTTATGCTCGTCAACCCTGACACCGAAAACGGAAATTCTGTTAAACAAAGAATAAAATGCGCCCAGAGGGCAGATAAACCGGCAAAAGAAGCGAAAGATAAANACNGATGCGATNATAATGACCGCTGCCAGCAGAATCTTCCATGAAAACAGCCAGCCGATAAGCCCCCTTAAGCTTTCATTCATGATGACTAAAGGCACTCCNCCTTCAAGGGTGCCGGCGGGGCATATGAATTTGCAAAATCCCGGCACGGCAAGAGTCAGGGGAATGATTATCNCAAACACCGCNAAAATCACATATTTCAGCATGCTCAGATGCCTTGTCCATCTGCTTTTTTTCAGTTTCCTTGCGGGTATTTTATAAAGCAGCTCCTGTAAAAACCCGAAGGGACACAAAAAGCCGCAGATGACTCTGCCGAAAAATATGCCGAAAAGAAGCAGTACACCCAGCATATAGTAGGGCAGCTTGTATTTTGACGACACCAGTGCCGACTGTAANCTCCCCAAAGGACACGCGCCAACTGCCCCGGGGCAGGAATAGCAGTTTAGTCCCGGAACACACAGTCCCTTTACGTCGCCCTGATAGATGGNGCCCTTNGCAAAGCCCGTTATGTTGCAGTTATATAANACCGCAGTTATAAGCTGGATCATGCGCCTTCTCTTCATAATCTATCCTATTCCTA
Source organism: Roseburia sp. (assembly GCA_014804775.1). Taxonomy (GTDB): domain Bacteria; phylum Bacillota; class Clostridia; order Lachnospirales; family Lachnospiraceae; genus Roseburia. The sequence goes on from JAAUZB010000024.1 coordinate 24,807, forward strand.
TGCACTCGTAGCATATGTGGGCAGCCTTGTTTTTAACNTCCTTAAACCCTTTTTGAGAGGCACCTGCNAGAATCAGCGCNNCAGCAGCCAATATCAGAACAGCTCTCANNGCAAGCACTTTNCNNCTTATTTTCATCACTTCATGACCTCGTCAATGGCGGNTTTATATTCCCTATACTGGGTCTCGGCATCATTTGCCCCCAGGTAAATCCTGCTGATTTTTCCGTCCGAGGCAACAATAACGGTATAGGGAATGCCTTNNGNGGGGTATTTTGCGCAGATTTCCCCATTTTCATCATAGGCAACGGGGAAGGTGTATCCGTTGTCGGCAATGAATTTGTCTACCGTTTCCTTGTCCTCGGCGCAGTCGATAGCTACAAGAGCCAGGCTGTCGCCATATTCATCATAAAGCCGCTGAAATGCGGGCATTTCACCCACACAGGGACCGCACCAGGTNGCCCAGAAGTTNATCAGAACCACCTTATCAGACTTTTCCGAAAGGACAAAGCTGCCGCCNTCCGCAAGNTCAGCGGTAAAGTCCGGCGGTATATCGCCCTCCGAAAGCTCGTCATAGCCTTCTTCNCCTCCCATATGACTGCCCCTGCCGCCNCANCCGGCNCATAAANCAAGNACCGCCATAATNGCAGCCAAAACAGAAAGTATTTTCAGACGATTTTTATTCATAAGCCGTCTCCTTCTTNTTTAATCTTCGAATAATACGCGTTTTCTTTCTATCATTTCCTCGATTCTTTCGATATACTGGGCAACATCCTTCACATTTTCGCAACGCTCGATCTTTCCGTNTNTNTATATCCGCTTGCTGATCGAGCCTGCACCGAGNGCCACAATATTCTGCACTTCCTCCATTATCAGGACATTATAAATGCCNGCCTTGCCCTGCTTTGCGTAACCCACGTTCTCAAGATTACCTGCCATGCCCTTCTGGCGGTACAGATAGTACGGGNAAAGNCCCATCTCTTTTGCATAGGAGGCNGTCAGATCCATNTGCTCCTGCGTGTTNACCATCTTATAATCCTTATACTCTTCCTTACAGATATTCAGACGCGCCGCACGCTTGAGCGCAAGGGAATGCACGGTGATNTTATCCGGCTTAAGCTCTGCCAGCCGCTCCATCGTATTNCTCACGTCGGAAAGCGTCTCCGCCGGAAGTCCCATAATNAGNTCCATATTGATATTGTCAAAGCCGAGTTCCCTCGCCATATGAAAACTTTCCACCGTCTGCTCTACCGTATGATGTCTCCCGATCAACTGCAGCGTCTCCTGTTTCATNGTCTGCGGATTGATGGAAATGCGGGATATCCCATGNTNTCTGAGCACTCTGAGTTTTTCTTCGGTGATACTGTCCGGTCTCCCCGCCTCTACGGTAAATTCCAAACATCCAGATAAATCAAAACTGCATTTAACTTTTTGCATCAACCTGTCCAACTGATGCGGCTCCAATGTCGTCGGTGTCCCCCCGCCAATATATACCGTGTCAATATGTCTGCCTGCGAATTTCTCTGACACAAAGTCGATCTCTTTCTCCAACGCGTCGAGATAACTGCCGATACGTTTTGCCCATGCCGCGATCGGATAGGAAGTAAACGAACAGTACAGGCAGGTGGTCGGGCAGAACGGAATTCCGATGTACAGGCTGTAACCGTTCTCATAGTCTATGTTCTTAAGGAGCGCAAGCTCCCGCTCTGCAATATTTATTGATAATTTAATTTTCTCTTCAGAAGTGAAATATGTATCTTCCATGTACCGGTAAATGTCTGCACGGCTCTTTCCCTCCTCGTGGAGCTTCATCGGAATCTTTGTCGGTCGGATTCCCGTCAGCGATCCCCATGGCAGCGTCTTCCCCGTGTATTCCGAAAGCATCCGGTAAAGCTGCTGTTTCAGTTTATTTTTCGTCTCTATCCGATTCGCGAAGTCAACCGATATGATAGTTCTGTTTTCCTGCCATACAATACAGATCCGGTCATCATAATAACTGATATCCATCCAGAGGATCACCGGCACGTCAAATGCCTTCTCCTCCGCCGATACGCACACATCCTCCTTGGGATAAAATGCTTTGATCAGGGAGTGGATATCGTATTCAAATTCCGGTCTGTTTAATTTTACTAATATCATACTGCTCCTTACAGATACGGATTATACATCCGCTCCGTTCCAACCGTCGTAATGTCATTGTGACCGGTATAAACCGTCACCTCGTCCGGAAGGATCATGATTTTTTCCTTGATTGCACGGATCAACTGTGATGCACTTCCTTTCGGGAAATCTGTCCTTCCCACCGACTGTGCAAACAGCGTATCACCCGAAAACAATGCATCCTGATACGGAAAATAATAACAGCATCCTCCGACCGTGTGCCCTGGCGTAAACAGCACCCTGATGTGAAATCCCGCCAGATCGATCTCCTGCTCGTCGCGAAGGAAGCAATCCACATGATATGTCTGCTCTTTTCCTTCCCACCCGCTGAGATTCAGCGCCGCATTTTCGAGCGTTTCCTTCTCGTGCTCCTGGGCATAAATACTGATATGAAAATGCTCTGCCAGGTCTGCTGCCGCCCCTGCATGATCAAAATGTCCGTGTGTCAGTAAAATTGCAACAGGATTTAATTTCTCCTGTCTCAAAATCTCTGCGAGTCTGTCTGCACTTGCACCCGGGTCAATGATCAGGGTTTCCTTCGTCTGTTCATTGACTGCAAAATAGCAATTTGTCTGCACAGGACCTACAATATACCGTTCAACTTTCAGTGGTGCCATAATTTCCTCCCTGTGTGCACTTACCGCACATCATTTAACCTGTCGAGCGCTCAATATCGATCACGCTCTCCACACGGCGCAGCTTCTCGATCAGACTCGACAGTTCCGCTCTTCCCTTGGTGTTAAAGGATACCTCGATCGTGGCGATGCCCTGTTTGCTTGTACTGGAGTTGATCCTGTTAATATTGATCTCCCGCTCCGTGAATACCTTGGTCAGATCGACAAGCAGTCCGGTACGGTCTTTGCCGTATATCCTGATCTCCACCATATAGAGACCGTTTTGGGCAGATTCTTCGTCATGCTGCCATTCCGCATCCAACAGCCGTTCCTTTTCCATCTCCGACAGATTGATAATATTGATACAATCCGTCCGATGTACGGAAACTCCACGGCCTCTTGTGACAAATCCCACGATCTCGTCACCCGGCACAGGACTGCAGCATTTTGAGAAATGCACTGCCACATCATAGAGCCCTTTGACAATGATACCGCTCTTTGAGCGCTTCTGCGTCCCTTTGTCCTTGCTCTCGCGGATCGAACGGATCACTTCCTCGTCCGTAATGTTGGCGAGGTGATCCTTTCGGTATTCTTCATACATCCGGTTAACAATCTGACCTTCCTTCAGACCTCCGTGACCCACGGTGGCAAGGCAGGAATTCCAATCCCAAAAGCCGTATTTGCGGAGAATCTTACTCTGATACTCTGGTTTATTGATATCCGAAAAATTAATCCCCTTCGCCTTGGCGCTCGCGATCAACAGTTCCTTTCCGCGGGAAATATTCTCTTCTTTATATTCGCTGCGGAACCATTGGTTGATCTTGTTCTTCGCCTGCGTACTCTTTACAATATTGAGCCAGTCGCGGCTCGGACCTTTGGAGTTCTGTGAAGTAACGATCTCGATCCGGTCTCCGTTCTGTATCACATAATCAATCGGAACAAGCTTGCCGTTCACCTTGGCGCCGATCATTTTATTGCCAACTGCAGAGTGGATCGCATAGGCAAAATCAATCGGTGTGGAACCGTTCGGCAGATTCTTGACGTCTCCGGTAGGGGTAAAGCAGAATACCGTATCCGAGAAGAGGTCCAGATCTCCTTTCAGCAGACTCATAAACTCCCTGTTGTCGGACATATCCCGCTGCCACTCCAAAATCTGGCGCAGCCAGCTTAGCTTCTCTTCCTCTGTCACGGTCAGGGACTCTGCCGTTTTTTCATTGTTGCTTGCCTCTTTATATTTCCAGTGGGCAGCAATTCCGTACTCTGCGGTACGGTGCATGTCATATGTGCGGATCTGNATCTCGAAGGGCTGACCGGTAGGACCGATCAGAGTCGTNTGCAGAGACTGATACATGTTGGGTTTGGGCATGGCAATATAATCCTTGAACCGCCCCGGAATCGGTTTATACATCTCGTGGATCACACCCAGCGCCGCATAGCAGTCCTTCACGGAGTCCACGATAATACGGATAGCAAAAAGATCATAGATCTGATCCAGTGTCTTATCCTGATTGACCATCTTTTTGTATATACTGAAGAAATGCTTCGCGCGTCCGTCTATCTGCGCCGGAATNCCNGCATTTTCAATATGCGCCTTGACCTCATTTACAAGACTCTGTACATAATCCTCACGCGCGCTCTTGCGCTGGTCGATCTGTCTGACCAGATCATAATAAGCCTCCGGTTCCAGATATTTCAGCGACAGGTCATCCANCTCTATCTTAATTCTGGAAATACCNAGACGATGCGCGATAGGCGCATAAATATCCATCGTCTCTCTGGCTTTTTCCCGCTGTTTNTCCGGCACCATATGCTTGAGTGTCCGCATATTGTGCAGGCGGTCTGCCAGCTTTATCAAGATCACACGGATATCCTTCGCCATGGCGAGGAACATCTTCCGTAANTTCTCAGCCTGAACCTCCACTTTGTCCGCATCATAAGAAAGCTGTTCCAACTTCGTGACACCATCCACGAGCAGAGCAACCTCTGANCCGAATTGCTGTGAGATCTCCTCATCCGTCATCACGGTATCTTCCACCACATCATGCAGAAGACCCGCAACGATAGTCTCCTTGTCGAGTTCGAGTTCCGCCAAAATGATCGACACGCACANAGGGTGGATTATATACGGCTCTCCCGATTTGCGCACCTGACCCTCATGTGCATCTCTCGCGACCCGATACGCTTTCTCGATCAATGAAATATCTGTTGACGGATGATACTTCTTTACACTGGCAATTAATTCGTCATATAACTTTTCAGGNCTCTCAAACTCCTTCGTCGGTTTGAGACTGTCCCTCTCCTCTTCTAATTTTCGTTCTAATTCCTCCGATGAAACATCTGCCATGTACATCACCCACTTCATCCATCTTTTTTAGTATTCCAATATTATATTTGATTTCCTTATAAAATGCAACGCTTANTACCACAGCCTTCTGATAGTTTTTCACCTTTCAGTCCAAAATANGCACNTATTTTCGCATTTTCTTTCCTCCCACGTCCATCACCTGTTCAAAGNAAAAACCTAAAGTTTCCGCAATATGCTCCGATACCCTGTTGCCTTCTTCGATCAGGCAGAGAATTTCCGTCATTTCNANTTCCTCTTTTGCATAGGCAAGGATTGCACGGCATATCTCCGTGGCATATCCCTTTCTCTGATACGGCACTCCGATCAGATATCCCAGCTCAGGCTTTCCTCCAAGCTCCTCACGATATTCAATCCCCGCACGGCCGATCANCTTTCCNGTCNCCTTNTCACATACGATCCACATCCCATACCCATAGAACCCGTACATACAGCGGATATATGCCTGCTGATATTCCTTTTCCTGTTCATAAGGATACAGTGGCTCAATATAATCCGTCATNCCTTCCCCTGCGTACAGTTCGAAAAGNTCATCCAGATATTCCATGGAAAATTCTTTTACCACACACCGTTTTGTCTCCNAAATAGTCCATGGAATACCGTGGCAGCGCTCNTATGTATGTTGTATCAGNGTCAATCCGATCTCCTCAAAACCTTCTGCATACAGATCNACCCTGTCATTGTCTGNATATGGCGCGTATCCGATCGTTGCAAATCCNAGTTCCTGCGCCGCCGTTAATTCTTCCGACTCNCCCGAGATCAGGATACTCTCCTCCGCCGGAAACCGCCGCAGCCGTTCCTTTGTCCACTTTNCTCCNGCTATACTGACTCCCTTNCCCTCTGCGTCATCCGTCNTTAAGTTCCTCTTCAGATAGCAAATCTCCTTTTGAGGCAAATCTCCGATTATAATATAATTTAGTTTTAACATTTCNTCTTTCCTGAAAATAAAATGCCATTGTCCGTGTCCTCTATAACGTAACACTACAATGACATTTTATCAATGATATTTTATTTTCCGTTTCAACCCTGNGGAGCAANCCANGCCTCGTCAATGCCGTTCTGCTTCCACAGGTTTTCTTCTTCCGAATAGCTGTTGATCAAAAGATACTGGTACTGACTGCTCGTCTTTAACGCGTCATATACATAGCGCAGCGGAATCCNATTTCGGTTTCGGGTNGGACTTCCCGGGTCGGACAAGAACACCTCGTCCGTCTCCTGATCGTAGAGCCAGATATTGACATAATGNCCGCCGGTACTTTCCCAAAACGTATCGTCATTACTGCTGCACACCAGTACAATGGCACCTTGGGTCTGTGCGATCTGTCTCTGAAACATCTCATAACTGTCCGGCTTGTTGTACAGCGTACTGTCAAATCCGCTCTTTTGCAGTGTCGTTTTCATATCGTCCCANCCGATCGCCCCNACCTTGCTTGTCGGNGAATACGCTGATACCTGTTTGGCATATTCATACATATCCCANGGCGAACAGCTGTAGTCCGTCAATGTNCTGTAAATATTTGCCATACAGCAGAGTCCGCAGCCGAAATTNCCGAAATATCTGCCTTTCACATACTCCTTNGACCACTCTCCCGACCATGCNAGTCCNTTCCCCCANGACTTCGGTCCCTGTAAAAANGAATAGATTTTTGNCTCNGNGNAAATCAGATCACTTGCCGNTGCAACCAGCATGTCCNTGTTTTGTATAACCTCTGCCAGCCCGTTGTTGTAAAACTCCGCNGTCACCCCNGCATAGAGCGGTGAGATCGCNGTCTCCGCNGTCTCCTGCATTGCCATGACATCCTGNNCNTTATCGNTCTGTCCGTCCTGCCTGCGTGCTCCTAATGCCAAAAATCCNGCCAANGCGCATANGCTTGCGGCATAATAGATTCTGTTTTGTTTCATGCAATCCCTTTCTGTCAATTATCAAATATTTCCACATAAAATCTNTTTCCCGTCTTTACTATNTCCCTTTTTTCCGATAAAATAAGTGGAAANANNAAATACCAGAATTTACTGGTGAGAAAGAGGTAGTATATGGCAAATCCNATCATCACNATTGAAATGGAAAACGGCGATATCATAAAGGCNGAACTTTATCCCGAAATCGCNCCGAACACGGTAAACAATTTNATCAGCNTNNTAAAAAAAGAGTTTTATAACGGTTTGATNTTCCACCGTGTCATCAAAGGCTTTATGATCCAGGGNGGNTGTCCNGACGGCACCGGAATGGGNGGCCCCGGTTATGGNATCAANGGCGAATTCAGCCAGAACGGCTTTNAAAANGATNTAAAACANACCGAAGGNGTTCTCTCCATGGCAAGNTCCATGCATCCCGATTCNGCAGGAAGCCAGTTTTTCATCATGCANAAGACAAGCCCNCATCTNGACGGCGCTTANGCNGCNTTNGGAAAGGTNATCGANGGAATCGAAAATGTTAANAAGATNGCTGAGACANCAACNGATTATTCNGANCGCCCGTTGGAAGACCAGCGCATCAAAACTGTTACTGTTGATACTTTCGGNGTNGAATATCCGGAACCGGAACGATGCTANNGCATCGTTCCNAAACTTCTTTGTTTTTANGCCNCCGGCAGCGTAACGGTAAANACNGTCAGCTCGTTCTCACTCGNNGCGGTGATCGTGCCGCCGTGAAGCGCAGTGATCTGTCTGGCAATGGCAAGTCCCAGACCAGCCCCNCCGCTGCCCGTGCTCCGCGCGGCATCCAGCCGGTAAAACTGTTCNAATATCCTCTCCAGCTTATCCTGCGGAACNGTATCTCCGTGATTCGCAAACCGTATCACAAAACTTCCNNTCTNCTCCTCAACCGTAATCTCAATTTCCGTATCCTCNAANCTGTAATTCACNGCATTTCTCAGAAGATTNTCAAANACNCGCTGAATCTTGTCCGCATCGCANCNTAACATCCGATCCTCNGCAATGTCCAGACGGCAGTTTAGATTNTTNGNCCCGAGNATCGGTTTAAATTCATATACNAGCTGCTCGAGCAGACGTGTCAGATTGATNCNGCTATACTGCAGNGTAATGTCAGACAGNTTAAATCTNGCAATCTCAAAAAATTCATTGATCAGATCCTCNAGACGCTCCGCTTTGTCGAGCGCGATCGANAGATATCTTTCTCTCAGTTCCTCTGAAATCTGCCCNTCATCGCGCANCAGATTCANATATCCGATCGCAGATGCGAGCGGNGTTTTCAGATCNTGGGCAAGATACATGATCAGATCGTTTTTCCGCTGCTCCGNCTCAAGGATATCCTGTTTCTGCTTTTCNACNGTATGNTTCACNGTATTCATTTTTCGCTCCAACGGAAGCAGCTCGGGAGAAAGCGACACATCTTCCCCGTTTTCCTTTAGCAGGCTGTCCATTCCGGCGTTTACCTCGTCAAAATACTTTGTAAACCAATTTAGATAAATACGGAATATGAGAAAAAAAACCGCCGCGATAAACAGCAGCACAAGCATTGACCAGTGATCGCGGAACGTCCTGCGGTATAGTTCCAGTGCCGCGTCATAATCCATACGGAGTACGTGCTGAAAGAGATATACGACTCCGTTTGCAAATTTTCTGTATATTACAAGAGAATAAAATATTGAGGTTCCTACAATTGCCCCCAACATCAGCACCACGGTCCACACAAACATTTTAGTGCGGAAGTGACGAAATTCTTTGTTTTTGAACACTTTATTTTTCAACGGTATATCCAACTCCCCATACTGTTTTTATAAATTTCGGATTTTTCGCAGGCTCATTCATCTTCTCTCTCAGCCTGCCGATATGCGCCATCACGGTGTTATTGTTATTGTTCAGGTATTTCTCNCCCCANACAGCCTCAAACAGCTCCTCAGACGGCACNACCCTGCCCTGNTGTNCNCATAGATACCANAGGATTGAAAANTCNATCGGNGTCANCTGCANTTCNTTTCCNAACAGGCTGCACTTGTGATTCTCCCTGTTGATGAGAAGTCCCCGGATATCATANTCGTAAGNTTCTTCCACTCTCTCNGCGGCNGGATTATTGTATCTCNTATACCGCCGCAGCTGCGTTTTTACTCTGGCTACNACCTCNAACGGATTGAACGGTTTCGTNATGTAATCATCCGCNCCGATCGTCANCCCCATGATCTTATCGCCGTCGGCAACTTTTGCCGTGAGCATGATGATCGGATAGTAATACCGTTCTCTGATNTTCTGACAGATNCGAAATCCGTCAATATCCGGGAGCATCACATCAAGTATGNCAAGNTCCAGTTCTGTCTTCCCGATACANTCCAGCGCATCCNTACCGTTGTAAAATTTGTACACCGTGTATCCGTCATTTTTCAGNTACACCTCGATCAGATCNGCTATTTCTTTTTCGTCATCTACCACNAAAATCGTTTCACTCATCGTCTGCTCCCCATTCTCTTGCCGTAATCCTGTCACAAAAAGGGGTTGTCGCCTTAACGAACAATNATTCGTGAAACGACAACCCCATATACAGCATCTTTTTATTTGCACGGCACAAGCAATTCCTGATTGCCCATGTATGGGCGAAGAGCTGCCGGAACCCTCACGCTNCCGTCAGCNTTCAGATTGTTCTCCAAAAATGCGATCAGCATTCTGGGCGGCGCTACCACCGTATTATTCAAAGTNTGTGCAAAATATTTGTTGTTCTCCTTATCCTTAANCCGGATCTTAAGGCGNCTTGCCTGCGCATCTCCCAGATTGGANCAGCTTCCAACTTCGAAGTATTTCTTCTGTCTCGGAGACCACGCCTCCACGTCGCAGGANTTCACTTTCAGGTCAGCCAGATCNCCGGAGCAGCACTCCAGCGTNCGAACCGGAATATCCAGACTGCGGAACAGATCNACGGTATTCTGCCACAGCTTCTCATACCACATCGGAGATTCCTCCGGCTTGCAGACTACNATCATCTCCTGCTTCTCAAACTGATGGATGCGGTACACGCCGCGCTCCTCNATGCCGTGAGCNCCTTTCTCCTTGCGGAANCACGGNGAATAAGACGTCAGCGTATAGGGNAGCTTCTCCTCCTCATTGATCGTGTCGATAAATTTGCCGATCATGGAATGCTCTGAAGTNCCGATCAGGTANAAATCCTCNCCCTCAATCTTGTACATCATNGCGTCCATCTCGTCAAANCTCATCACGCCTGTCACCACATTGCTNCGGATCATAAACGGCGGAACCACATAGGTAAATCCTCTNCCGATCATGAAATCTCTCGCATATGAGATCACTGCTGAGTGCAGTCTTGCAATGTCTCCCATCAAATAGTAAAAACCGTTTCCGGCAACCTTTCCGGCTGCGTCGAGGTCAATGCCGTTGAAGCGGTCCATTATCTCCGTATGATAAGGGATCTCAAAGTCAGGAACCACCGGCTCTCCGAATTTCTCGATCTCGACATTACAGGAATCATCTTTTCCGATCGGCACGGACGGATCGATAATGTTCGGAATCGTCATCATGATCTTGGCAACCGCTTCCTGAAGTTCCTTCTCTTTTTCCTGCAGTTCGGCAAGACGGGCAGCTCCCTCGGCAACCTGTGCTTTGACAGCTTCCGCTTCCTCCTTCTTGCCCTGTCCCATCAGCTTCCCGATCTCTTTGGACAACTGATTTCTCTTTGCACGCAACTCGTCCGCCTCCTGCTGAGTCTTCCTTGCCTCAGCATCCAGACCAATCACCTCATCTACCAGCGGCAGCTTGTGATCCTGAAATTTATTGCGGATGTTCTGTTTCACAAGCTCCGGATTTTCCCTCAAAAATTTTAAATCAATCATGTTCTTCCTCTTTTTTCGTCATTGTCAATTTCTGACGATATTATACACTCATTATTTTCAAATTGCAAGGAAGTTATACCCCGAACCACTGAGCCAGAGTCTCTGCCCTGTTTGCCCATAAATGCTGCTCTTGCACTTTCTTTTGTCCCGCAGCTATGATTTCCTTTCTGCGCATTTCATCCTGCAGCAAAGTCTTCACCTGCCCGGGCAGTCCTGACAGATCATTTAAGTGATAATAGCAGACTCCCTCTCCCTCTGCAAGCTGCCCGCAAAGGTAATCGCTCACATCTGACAGGCATACTGCACCGTTTAATATGGAGCTGAATACCCTGTCGTGAGCTCCATCCTTAAACCACGGCATCACATTGATGGAAATCTTCGCGCGTGCGATCATCTCAAGACATCCAGCCGTGTCTGTCTGCGGATGGATGACCAGATTTTCCGGATGCGTGCAGTCAAGCTTCTCCCAGCCTTTTCCTACGACCTCCACCCGGATACCGGCATCCACCAGTGTTTTTACCACAGTTCCTCTCCAGTAGTTGCGCACATACATGTCAATAAAGATCATTTTATGCATTGCCATCCGCAAATCCTCATAAGGAACCTTTCCCATCTCGCGCTCGCAATGCTTTTGTGCCACTTCTTCCACGGTCTGGTCTGTCTCCGTCAGCAGTTCGTCGATAATGCCACGGTAAAAAGCCGCATATTCCTCATTGATCCAATTGATATACGGCTCAAAAAAAGGCAGCTCCGTATAGTTTCCCGCAAAGATCACGTCAATGTCGCGCTCTCCCTCCTGCGCCGGCTCAGGAAGCGTGCAGCCCGCCAAGGGCAAAAATCCTTCGTCCCGATATTCCGGATAAAAATTCCGAAAATATTCCCCATGTCTCCTGTCAATGCTGATATGGTGATAGTCCTTTGGCAGATCGCAAAGCCTCTCATGGTAAAAATACGGGTGATCCGCCGCAATATTATAGCACGGAATCCCATAGGTATCCCAGATATACCCGATTCCTTCCCGGTAAACGCCGTCTTCCTTTTCAAGTCCCTCAAAATTAAAGGTGATCAGGACCGTTTCTCTCGGCTTTAAAAACTTTCGCAGCTTTTTGGCGCTGTACTCCTCATTTTTCAAGTCGAAAAAGAAGACCGTATATCCCATCTGCTCAAACTTTTCCGCCATCGCGTCCGAAAAGTACTCGAGTGTCTCCACTCCACCGCGAAACATTACAATCCGTTTTATCATGGCTGTCTCCATCGTTTTATTCGTGTCGCAGTGCATCGATCGGATTCAGATTTGCCGCCTTATACGAGGGAAGCATTCCAAATACGATCCCGATGATCATGGAAAATGCAACCGCTCCTATTGCAGCCGCCCCGCTGATGGCAACCGGTATCGTATTGAGATAGGAAATAATTTCGGCGAGCACAATACCGACGATCACACCGATCAAACCGCCAAGGCTGGTAAGTACGACTGCCTCCGTCAAAAACTGTGCCAAAATCCTTGTTTTTCTCGCACCGATCGCTTTCTTCAGTCCGATCTCCTGCGTTCTCTCTGTCACGGATACCAACATGATATTCATAACGCCGATACCGCCGACGATCAGGGAAATTCCCGCAATCCAGATCAGCATCGTATTGGTCGAGCTGCTCAGCTCCTGTATCTGCTGTGCCTGCTCAAGCAGATCCTTCGCTTTGTACTGGATCGTCTCATCCGTCGGAGAGAGATATCCGTTTAATATGTCCGCACACGCCTTACCGGCGCTTGTCATATCGTCCGTGCTCGCAACCTGCAGCACCACGTTCTGCGGCTCATCATACTGATATACGATCGGCCATGTCGTATTCGGAATATAAACCGATCCCGCAGTATCTCCCGCATAAGTATAATAATCTTCCATAGAATTGATCACGGGTTCAAATTCTTTTGCCTTTGTCACGACTCCAATCACAACGTAAGGCTCCTGTGAAATCTCAATGGTGCTTCCCACGGCCGGCTCGCCCTGAAACAGGGAGTCGGCAGAATCCGTATCCAAGATCGCCACCTTACGGAACTTGGCAAAATCATCCTCCGTAAAGCCTCTTCCCTCTTTCATGATATAGTTACATGTTGAAAAATAGTTCTGATCAATTCCCTTCACATATCCGCCGGACAGTGTTGTATTCAAGTGGTATATTCCGTTGTAATCCTGTCTGCTGGTATAGCAGGAAACATTTTCTACCGCTTCAATATCCTTCAGCTGCTGTACAACCTCATCTGTGATCACCGGCACGCCGCTCGGAATGCCATTATAAGACATTTCATACTGCCACTCTCCCTGATACAGGGATACTTCCACCGTATTTTCTCCGGAGCCGACCAGATTCTGCTTAATCTGTTCATTTGTTCCCCGAATGGTAGATACGATCGCTATAATGGCGGCAATACCGATAATAATACCGAGCATGGTCAGGAAAGAACGCATCTTATGTGACCAGATCCCCTGGAAAGATAATCTTATATTTTCAAACATATTCTGCGCCTCCCTACCAATACATATTGGACGATTCTTCAACTGCTGCTCCCTCTACTGCATTTTTGCCGTAGGGGAATGCAATGCGGTCATCCTCTGTCAGTCCCGATTTTATTTCAACTGCAGAGCCGTAAATTGTTTTTCCTGTCACAACATACTGCTTTTTCAGCTGGTCATTTTCATCTGCGATCATACAGTAGGATTTTCCGTCTTCCTGCCGCACATAGGCCTTCTCAATGTAAAGTCCACCGGTCTCCGACTGATTCGTGGATATCGTCAGATCCAGATATTCTCCGTTGCGAAGTCCCGAACTGTCCTCGATATATGCGGTATATGCATAATAAGACGCATTTGGGTTTCCTTCTCCCCAGCCGTTATTGTTGACCGGATAATCTGAAATCTCAGTGATCGTAGCATCAAAAGTCATTCCACTCTCCCATGAATTTGCCGACACCACCGTACCGACCGCCACGTCACCTAACAGCAGTTCGCTGATGGTTCCGCTCACATAGAGTCCCTCATCACCGCTCACGACCAGAAACGCTGTCCCGTCGTTCTGATACTCATCCGGGTCCCCGGCTGTTTTTACCACACCGGCGACCTCGGCATACACCATACCGTCCGATGCCGTGCCCTGCATGTTCTGTAGCTGCAGTTCCTGCTGTCTTCTCTGGATATCCAGAGTCTTAATTTCCATCTCTTTCTCCCAAATAGCCTGTGCAAGCTCTTCCTTGGTATAACCGACAGGCTCTTCCCACTCCATTGCGGAATTAAAAAAATCATCGAGGTAATTATCCGCCGCGGAATCCGGCACATATTCCTCACCGGTAAAAATATACCACATACGCTCCGAATCATATATGATTGGCATATTGTTTCCGTCGAAGGAAACCGTATTCGGGCTGACGCTGCCATCAAGAACCGGCTGCGATGACGACGCTCTGCCGTTCTGTGCATTTTCAGTATTCTCAACCGTTTCCGTGCTCTCGGTATCCTGCGAATCGCCCGGCGTACCGGTATTGTCTCCGGAGACCGGAACGGTCGCAAATACCATTTTACCGGAAGAATCCTTCTTGCATACATAAAATACAGCGTATTTTCCGTCGCCGCCATTCTCCGTTGCGCGGATCGAGTTAAAGAAACTTCCGTAAACATAGGCGTCCTTATTGCAATAGAAAATATACGGATCATCCTTCGTTCCTTTCGGATTATCCGCAGCATTATAGGGCAAGGATGTCTCCGTGATGTAATTGTAGATCCGGCTGTCATTGACATCCTTCTCCGGCATGCGGTTCTGCGTGGCATTGATTTCTTCGTATTTCTGTTGGAGATCGGTGTCGAGGAACGGCGGCGTCTTATCCACCGGCTTCGTCACCTTCAGCGTCTCCAACGCATGGGTCGCAATCGCAATGTCATTTTGTATATTGCTAAGCTCCAGCTTCTTGCGCTCAATCTCAATGCGCAGCTCCGCCGTATCATACTCTAAAAGCGGATCTCCGACCTCCACTGTGTCTCCCTCTTCCACATAGACCTTTTTTACGGTCTTGGAATCGGCAAGATAAATCTCCTGTGAGGAATCGTTCGTCACCATACCGTAGCTGGTCGCAGAATCTCCCCAGTATCCCCAGCTGATGTTGCCTACCCGCTGCACCTCTGCCACAAGCTGATTCTGCTGGTATGATTTATATGCATAGACACCTCCGGCAGCAGCCGCGCCTACCACTGCAACTACCGCCACTGTAATGATCACTTTCTTAATCTTCATGACTGTGCCGCCTCCCCGTCTCCTTCATAGATGACGCCATCGATGATCCTGATGACACGCTTAGCATTTGCCGCGATTTTAGGGTCATGGGTAATCATGACAATCGTCACGCCCTCCTCATTCAGTGTGTGGAACAGTTCCATGATCTGTTCGCCGGATTTGGAATCCAACGCTCCTGTCGGCTCATCTGCCAGAAGGATCTTAGGATTATTCACCATTGCGCGGGCGATCGCCACCCTCTGCTTCTGTCCTCCGGAAAGCTGCGTCGGTTTAAAATTGATACGTTCTCCAAGCCCTACCCGCTCCAATGCTTTTGCCGCCCTGATCTTGCGTTCTTTCTTTCTGACTCCTGCATAGCTGAGCGGAAGGGAAACGTTCTCCGCCGCACTCTCCCTCGGCATCAGGTGAAAGCTCTGAAATACAAATCCGATGCTTCTAAGGCGCAGGTCTGACAGTTCCTTGTCTTTCAGTTTCAAAACATCCTCACCTGCCAGCTCATAGACTCCGCTGGTAGGCTTATCTAAGCATCCGACGATATTCATCAATGTCGTCTTGCCAGATCCGGACGGTCCCATAATGGCAACATATTCGCCTTCATCCACTGTCAGACAGATATCTTTTAAAACCGGAACCACCAGTTTATCCTGCTGATAGTCTTTATAGATATTCTGCAGTTTTAAAATCATTCGTCTACCTCCGGTTCTCCGTCATCGTAATATTCAGTTCCAAAGACACCTTCCATTCCATCGTCCATCATCATGCCGTCGTCCATCATCATGCCGTCGTCCATCATCATGCCGTCG
>JAAUZB010000025.1 GCA_014804775.1 Roseburia sp.
CACAGTTTCTTTGCAAAGTTAAAGGATTCTATGTCAACATTCCCTTTATCGTCCGAAAACGTCCAGTCCGGCTTCCCCTGATAAATATTCACCCAATCGGTAAGCGCTGCTTTCATCACATCGCTTTCAATTGTTTCAACTCCGAATTTGTCCTGTGCTTCTTTCTGCCACAAACTGTTCCACCACCTTTTTATCATTGTTATAATTTCCATTATGCGTGATTTCCTCTCCTGTTATAGAATTGCTCAAATGCATACCGCAAAGCATCTATTCCGTGATTATTCGCATCAGGATATCCGGAAATAATCACTCCGTCCTTATCCCTCTCATACTCATACTCTTTCAATTCTTTTCCGGTATGCGGCGTGCGCTTCATGTCAATCACAATATGCCTACTCTGCAACCACTTCATGCCATATTCAACACTTCCAGGGCCTTTTATCGCACCTCTGGCAGATATTCCCATATCACGGTAATCCACCACCGATTTAGGTTCTGCACTGTCACAGGTAACTTGGTAGTCTGCATACCCTTTATCCTTTATCCATTGCCCAGTGACTGCGTTCTGCTGCTTATTTACATAGTTTTCATCAATCAGATAAATTGTTTCCTTTGCAGCGTTGTAATAAGCTCTGATAAATGCGTAAGGGTCGGGGTAATACCCGAAATCCACCCCCTGAAAAATCTTATCCATGCGGCTGATTTCTTCGTCTGTGATTGTTCTAAACTCCAAAAATTCAAATACTGCTCCGCCAGTTCCGACGGCTTCTCCCAGATATTCATGCCGATATGCTTTTTCATTCGTTGCTTTCAGATGCTCCGCTTCGTCAAAAAATTGTTCTCCAAGCCATTCTCTCGGCACTGTCCTGTAATCAGAGGAATGTACAAACCTGTCTGCGCGTTCAATCAGCACCTCCTCATTCATAAAATTATTTATGGATATTGGAGGGTTGAAACTCATAAAACACCAGAACAGACTACCGCCACGCATTGACGATTGCAATATATTTCTTATTTCTGACATACCCGAAAACGTGTCCGCTTCTTCCAACCACGAAAACGCAAAATATCCGAATGGTGCTTTTAAGGACTTCAGTTTCATTTTATCATCAACACCTCGGAACAATATTACCTGCCCTGTCGGGATATATGTAATTTTCATTGGACTTACGGTGCATTTAAAATCTGGTTCAAGTCCAAGTGCTGATATTGCAAATTGCATTTGAGAGAATACGCTATCCCTCAATGTATTCGCCGTCTTTCGGAAGATAATACAGTGCTTGTCTTTGTTCTCTGGTCTTGTCATTAAGAGAATTATTGCTATACTCACAAAAGAGGACTTACAGCTACCTCTGCCACCTTTAAAAATATAATGTGAATGTCTATGCTCCAGAACGTCCATAAGCACATCATCAAAATTCTGTGGTATTAAATCATCTAGCGTTATCGTTTTCTGGTTCATATTTCTTTCCGCTTCGTGTGAGTTCAATTCTAACAGTTTCCTTTTCCTCTGCTTCTTCCTCTAGTTTTTTGTTCTCGTTCCATCCCTTGAAATTGTTCCGCAGGCTGAATTGTGCACCGTTGGTGCCGTCACGGTCAAACAGACGGCTCTCGGCGTATTCCTCGACACGGGACTTCGCGCGCGTTATCGTGTCAACAAACTCTTTCTTTGCCTGATAATTCAACAATGCCTGTCTGCTTGTAAATTCCAATGCAAGAGCTAATCCGGTGATTGTCGGTGGTTTCTGTCCTATCATGATAGGATTCTGCCACTTATCAAGCATTGGATTCCCATCAGCATCGCAAAGCGGCTCACCTTTGCAGTCCTCAAAATATTGTTCAATTTTTTCTTGTATTTCCTCTTTGTTTTTATACTTCGGAGGCTTTCCAATGTTCGCCACTTCATTACCTCATTTCCTTAATTGCTCGTAAAAGCTTTCTGCTTCGGTGTAAGATCGTCCATTTAATCACCTTTCTATTTTACCTATCACTCCACAATTCCCCTAATGATATTGTACAGGGTTTTTAGGGGGAAGTTGTACCATTTTACAAAAACGTACAACCGTCAAGTCGCATTTTTATCATTTCAAGAAGCCTGTCCTTTATCCTTATCCCTCCTTTTCCTGCACCACAGCGGACAGTTTGACACTTTCTGCTCTATTAGCCGCATTTCATCAATGCATAATCTCCGATACCCGTCCTGCTTCTCCTTTTCCACCAGTATGCAGTTTTCGCATTCGTCACAGTGCGGGAGATTTGATTTTATCCTCGCTCTGTAATCCTGCTGTTTCTGGCGGTAGAGTGTTGGATTTAATGTCCATCTTCTGCGCTTTAATAAGGCGTGAATATCTTTATTCTCCTTATCGCAATCGGGATTTGCGCAGATCAGGCAGTTCGGGTATGTGCAATCATTCCTAACTTCCATTACTTTCAATCCCTTTCAGCGTCGAATTCAATATTTTTTTTATGTCTGGCGGCATCTTTGATATTTCCTTTTCTCTGCTGAGTACCGCCCTGTATGTACGCATGAAATTTGATTGTATGACGTTCTCTACGCTATCACTATCTGTCTGCGACCAGTTGCGGAGCTGTGACGGTGATCCTACCGTCTTTTGCACAAGCAATGGTAATTTCTCAAACTCCTGTTCGGCTCCATAATAACCATTACGTAATGCCTTACTGACAAGCGACCACGCTTCCATCTCTGATAATTCAGTCGGATTACTGATCGTGCAAAGCTTGTCAATAAGTTGTCCTACGCTTGGAGCAAAACCGCTTGTATCGGTTGATATGTATGTTTTCAATGCTGCCCTCATTTCGTCATAGGTGTATTCCGATAAATATTCCCACCATGTTTCCACAACATATTTAAGCTCTGCCTGTGGCTTCCAATTCGGATACACAGACGATATACGCATCAAAAGTTTTTTTGTATCATCTCTTGTCACTATGCATCCCTCCATCTTTGCTCCCAATCAGAAGAATTATTTGCTTTCTGATCATCCCCTTTCAGCGGAAATAATCCCTGCCAACAATTCATTGTGCTTTGTTCCAAAATCTTAATTGCAGTATCATTATCCATTTTTTCAGAAAATGGCAATGTAGACAGTTCTATCAATTTCTTCATAGCCAATTCAATTGCTCTTTCAGTCATTGGTTTTTTTATCTTTTCTCGCATATCAAGAAAGTCAAGAAATGCCTGATTGAGAAGATCATCAGGATAGTATTGCTGCGAAGCAGCCTTAGTAGTTTTATTTCCTTTTATTTCTTTTTCTTTCTTTTCATTTCTTTTCATTTCTTTTGTATGATTTTTCCCGGATTTATCCTCATTTTTCCCGGATTTATCCTCATTTTTCCCGGATTTATCCTCATTTTTCGTAACCTTAATACAAGACGCAGTTTCTTCTTTGCTCAAAAGCCATATTTCTTCATCAACAAAAATATCTCTTCTGAGTCCCTTGGCTGCCTCTTGGTATCGTTTTTGTATTCCCGGCGAGGTGATGATAGTGTCCGTACGGTTCGATGTCCCCTTGCTGATATTTATTTCAACAAGGAGCCCCCTGCCCTTAAAGAATGTCATCATCTGCTCTATGAGCCCTTCCGTGAGATTGAGGTCGATTGCATCATCGATCAAGTCCTTATCCCATCTTACATAATATCCGTTCCTATAAATCTCCGTCAGAAGATATATAAAGAATACAATGCCATCATTTCCAAACCTTTTATGAAGCTTGGAAATCCGTTTATCAGCGTAGAAAAAATCCGTGTCAAATGAGAAGTAATTAAGACTGTCTTTTTTTTGACGTGACATTTTTATACCTCTCTAATCAATATTTCTGACCGTGAATCAAGCCTTTTCCACTTATATCCTCCTGCTCCTTTCCCCTCCGGGACATCCCGGAGGATTTCTTATGGCTTTCATAATTTGTGATATATTATTTCTGCATGAATGGTTTCTTTTCGGTTTACACCGAGGTGTCTCAACCTACATATATGACCTCCCAAAAACGCGTCTGAAATCGTCTCTGGTGCCATACTTCATTTCATCAAGATACCTTCTTGTCGGGAAGTGATTTTAGTTTTGAGATGCAGTCTTTAATCTGCAGATTTGTCATCTGCTCAATGCTTTCTACACGGTATTTCTTAATAACAGCATTGGTCCCGTATCCCGTACGGACAAGTTCATCAGAAAGCTCCGCAAAGAGATCTTTCGTTACGTTGTCCTGCCGATATTTTGAAATACTTCCTTTTTTGCTCTCATCCGGTGTCTCTTTGTCCGGATCATCCATAAGATTTTCTGTCGGTATGCAGAAGGTCTGAAAGCAGGCATACTTAAACGCTACTGACATAGCTTTATTTGTGGCTTTGTCACCACTGTCCATACCCTCCCCTACAACAACCGCATCAACATACGATCCATCTGTCGTAAAAAAGCGGTATCTCATTCGGCATACAGAATAAATCAATGAACTTCCCTTCGCCGTAGTACGTTCTTCTCTACCCTGCTCAAGCAGCTCCGGCGTGCAAAAAACTTTATGCTTAATCATGGCAGGATTTAGAGCATTCATCACCGCATCAATTCCACGGTATTTAAAGCCCTGTGTTTTGTTATAATTACCTTTTCCAACTGATCCAATGTCTTCCATTACTCCACATATAGCAGCATAAATCATAGGACTCTTTTCTTCATTCATTCAATCATCTCCCATTCAATTCCTACACTGTCCATATACATTTCTAATTTTCCTTTGGCATCGTCAGAAAGTGAGATTCTGTATTCATAGAGAGAAAACTCTCCATTCATATCTGGTATAAGGCTATCAATAGCTTCATGTGCCGCCTCCTCACGAACTTGTTCAACTACAGCCTCTTGTTCTTCTTTCGCTCTCTGCTCTGCCAACAGCTTTTCACGCTCTTCGCGGCGTATACGTTCTTCTTCCTCGTGCCGTCTACGTTCCTGCTCTCTTTCAATGATTTCCCGCTTCTGACGCTCGTACGAATTTATGTATGATACTGCTTCCCCTATATTCAGATTGGTCCGATACATGGCCAAAGCCTTTTCAGTGGCTTCTGATTCCATACTGGTGATAGTGGCAACATCTTCCCGGGTCTTTTCCACCGTCTCCGTAATCTCGGCACGGATCTCTTTCTCATTCACAGATGCATTTTCCCATCTGGAATTATAAATTCGGTTTTTTGGAATAAAATCTGTCAGTTCCTCCGGAACAGTGTCACTGTAGATATGCGATATAAGCTGTCTTTTCTTCGAGATCCGGTCCTCCTTAAACGCCTGTACCTGCCCATTGATCAAATTGATAGGTTCATCATATAACGAAATCAATGGCTTCACCTGTGCTTCAAATTCGTCCCACGACTGCATATATTTCTTCTTTTCATCCCTTAATTTGTCCTGCAGCGCCTTCTTCTGCGCTCTCAAACTGGCAACATGTTTTTTTGCGTATATTATACTTTCCTCTGTGAAAACAGCTCCTTTATACTCGGCAAGAGTATCTGACATGGCCTTTCTGGCTTGTTCAAAATTGCAGGAAATTTTCGCGCTCTCCTGCGTGATAATTGTTTTTACTTCTGTTATATCCAACTTCTTCCTCCATCCTTTCATCTGCTAATATCATTTCGTAAGCCAACCGCTTATGATGTCTATGTACCCTTGCAAGCTCCGCATCATATTCGTCAAAATCCGGTCTATCTGGCGCAATCTCAATCATCCTGCATTCCCTCTCAAATAGTCATTTATTTCCATCTTCGTAAAAATTGTGGCATACGAGATCTTTTTCAGCTCTTTCTTTCGGTTATGCTCCAGTTCCGAAAGGCATTCTTCACAAGTCTCTCCTTCGCCGGGGTCTAAATAACAGCCGCACTTACTGCAAAAATATTTATACATGTACATTCTCCTTCAAATCAGTGAAAAAAGTCATTTTCTTTTCACCCTCCATGTGTTATAATTTGCTTGTAAATAAATTTCTTGAGCCTTCAGGAACGGTAATTCCTGTGGGCTCTTTTTCTTCTGAAGCTATACTTATGCATTGTCCACCTCCTATCTCGTGTTAAAATAGTGATCGCCTACTTTCTTCCACCGGCTCCCATATTCGGGCCAAGTGCCTTCGCGAAAATAATAGATTCCCGGATAGCTCCTCTGCTCCAATTCCATAAGTATTGTCTCATAAGTTTCTTCTGAGACTTCCCAGATGTTATCCATGCCACCGTCCCAATAAGATGTAAATTGATACGGTTGAGCGATCACCTCAGAGATTGTATTTGGCCAGATCCCGCTGTCATCGTCGAAACGGTTCAGAATCACATCTGTTACAAGCCGCTTGCCAACAAGTCCTTGATTACCGGCTTCCGCCTCAACGCAAATAGCCAACAGTTCAATGCTGTCCCAGTACATTTCTTCCGCAATCTGCTCTGGGGTCATTTCCGGCACGTCATCTGGAATAATCCCAATCTGGTCCGGTTGTACCGATGCAACTTCCGGCAATTCGGTTCTTAAAGCTTTTCTTTCCTGCGACTGCTGCCATGCATCTGATTTTTGCAGCTCTTTTTGTGCTGCTATCCACAAGCCAAGCAGCATCAACAAAATAAGCATGGCGGTAATCACGCCTATAGTCTTCCTGCTCTCCATATTTACTTTTCCTTCCGTCTGTTCCGGTGCCTCATTATTACTACGCACGCCAACTATAGACATCATATTGTAAGAAACCTTTCTTTTTCTTCCTTGCTCGCCCCAAAAAAATCACAAAGAGCAATCACTTGTCCATAGCTAAAAGGATCGGGGTTTATCCTCTCTCCCTTTTTCTTTTCATTTGGGTCTTTGAGCATCTGGGACACCCTGACCTGTGACACACCAAGAACCTTACCAACTTCTGACTGCGATTTTTTATTGAGAGCCATCTGCACTCTTACCCACTTCTTAAAATCAGACAGTTTGTAAGCCATTTTTTGTTCTGTGCTCAAAGCTACCCTCGGCATCCGCATCACCTCCCACAAAATTCATAGGATTGATCCCAACATACTTACATATGGCTATCAGCTCACTTGAGCGAAGTTCGCGACCTGTCCCGCGAAGACTGTTGTAAACCGCCCGATAGGAAACACCAGACTTT
Organism: Roseburia sp.; assembly: GCA_014804775.1. Lineage (GTDB taxonomy): Bacteria > Bacillota > Clostridia > Lachnospirales > Lachnospiraceae > Roseburia. Next base: position 7,125 of record JAAUZB010000025.1, read on the forward strand.
ATCGCCGCATCAGAAAGATTTATGCTCTTACTCTCAATGATTTCTGATAGCCATTTCTCAAACGTCATACCGCCGCCTCTTGTAACTGTTTCTTGTCACTGTGATTACAAAGAACCCCTTGCATATATCCGAGAACAAACATCTGCTTGTCCTTGGAGAGCTTCTTATAATCATCAATGGAACTCTCAATGATTTTTTCTTTCAAATTATCCATGGCCAAACCTCCTTTAAAATTTATTGGTTTTGTGCTATCTTACTATGTCTTTTGCAATCTGGCGTTCGTCATTTTCTGTCAAAGAATTTACGATGCCCACTTTTCTCACCTCCTTAACTTAGTTTAATTATATTTCATCTTAGTGTTTGTGTCAATATGTTTTTCAACTAAGTTTAAATTTTAATTGACTTTAGATTTAATATGATGTACTATTTTTATAAAAGGAGGTGAAAAATTGAACGAAATTCTTGTAAGGATAAGAGAGGTTTTTGACGAAAGTGGAAAATCACAGACACAAATTGGAAAAATGATCGAAAAAACTCCGCAGTATGTATGGAAATTATTAAATGTCGATGATGCGAATCCAAGCAAAGATGTAATAAAAGCCATATGCCGGAATTTTAATATCAGTTATTTATGGCTTACTCAAGGAATAGAGCCGAAAGAAGCAACAGAAAATACCGATGCTATGACTCGAATTGATGATATAATGGCGGGGGAAAATGAATTTGCAAAGAGTCTGTTTAAAGAATTTTCAAAACTGGATGATAACGAGTGGAAACTTCTCGAAGAAATTATAAAGAAACTGGCAAACGATAAGGGCGATTAACCGCCCTTATTTGTATATATATAGATATTCTGCCAAATTATAGATGCGCTTTAGTAGCTTTTCATCTTTAATCTGATTAACCATTTCAATGATCTTGTTTTTGTAAAAATCTTTTTCTTTCATAACGCTTGAATCGTTATTTTGTCGGTTAGGTTTTACCCCCCCCCCCCTAAACATATGTTCGTTATTTTGTTTTCTTTTTGCTTGTCCATTTTAATTACCTCCATTGTTATATTTATATTATATGATTTTAATTTTAGAACACATTTTTATTATTATAGTAAAATATTTGCATGTTACGACAAAATGTGGTATGATATCAAAAACAAAAAAGAAAGGAAAGATATTATTATGGCAATGATTAAATGCCCAGAATGTGGGAAGGAAATTTCGGAAAAGGCAGAAAAATGTCCAAATTGCGGATCGCCTATAGCAACAAATGTGAACAACCAAAACGTTAATAACCAAAATCCGACTAATCAAGCGGCCAAGAATTCGTCAATGGGAGTGGCTGCATTGGTTCTGTCAATAATCGGATGTACATTTTTTATTGGGGCAATTTTGGCGATTATTGATTTATGTAAAAAAGATGGGAAAAAGAAAACTTGTTCGATTGCGGCATTGATAATATGCGGATTATGGCTTGTTATTGGAATTTATGTTTCTGGAAGCAATAATTCTAGTAATTCACCACAGAGAGTTAATTCTGCCACAGAAAACAATAGCGGCGCAGAAAACTTTTCTCAATCTGAAACAAAAGAATCTGAAATAAAAGAAAATAATGAAAATACAGAAGAAACAGAGTCTTTATTTAGAGTCGGAGAAACTGCGGAACTCAATGGAGTACAAGTAACATTGACTGATTACATAGAAAGTAATGGCGGGCAATATAATAAACCAACTGACGGCAATGTTTATGTTCTTGCAGAATTTGAGATTGTTAATAATTCGGAAAAAGAGCTTACAATAAGCAGTATGCTTAGTTTTGATGCTTACGCTGATGATTATGCGTTAAATTATTCGCTTTCGGCGCTTTTAGAAAAAGATGGAAATCAGCTAGACGGAACGATTGCCGCCGGCAAAAAATTTAAAGGCTGGATTGGATGGGAAGTTGCCAAAGATTATCAAAACATAGAAATACACTTTACTGATAATGTTTGGAGCAACAATAAATTTATGTTTTTGATTGAAAAATAAAAAGAAAACCGCTCGGTACTTCCAATATCGAGCGGTTTTATATATCTTGAATTTAAGGAGGATCCCATGAAAATCGAAAAACTACCGTCCGGCTCCTACCGGATAAGGAAAATGTATAAGGGCAAAACATATACAGTTATCACGGATTACAAACCTACACAAAAAGAAGCTATAGAGCTTATGGCAGAAAAACTGAAAAAAGAGGAAACTAAGTCGGAACATTTGACTTTTCAGAAAGCAGCAGAAAGCTATGTGGATTTGAAAAGGAATGTGCTGTCTCCTCGGACAATAAAGGAATACTCCGAGACGGTAAATCGCCTGCCAGAATGGTTTTTGAAACTTCCAGTCACGGACATTTCACAGGTTGATATAGATCGGCTGGTGAATGCGATGTCAAAGGATAAGTCTCCCAAGACTGTCCGCAACTACCACGGATTTGTAACTGCTGTTTTGGGGCGTTTTTTGCCTAATCTTAAAATTAGTACGACTCTTCCTCAAAAGATTAAATCAGAACCTTACACGCCATCACAAGGGGATGTTAAGAGAATTCTGGAAGAAGTAAAAGACACACCTTATGAAATTCCTATCACTTTAGCTTGCTATGGAATGCGCCGGTCAGAGATATGTGCCTTACAACCAAAGGACATTGACGGAGATATCGTTCGCGTAAATAAAGCCTTGGTACAAGACGAAACGAAAAAGTGGATCATTAAGACCACAAAGACCACGGAAAGCACCCGGACCATCATTATCCCCGAAGAGCTGGCAGAAAAGATAAGAAAACAGGGGTATGTATATAAAGGGCATCCGGGTGGAATTACAAAGCATCTGGAAAAGGTTGAGAATAAGCTGGGTATACCTCGGTTTCCGCTCCACAAGTTAAGACATTATTTTGCAAGCCAGATGTCGGCTTTGGGAGTACCAGAGGCGGACATCCTAAAAATGGGAGGATGGGAGACGGACCACATTATGAAGTCAGTGTACCGACACTCCATGATGGATAAGGAAGAGCAAGCTAAGAGGGAAGCGGCGGATAAGTTGCGGAATTCCCTTTTTTATTAACGATCACTATGACAAATTTTATGACAAAAAATTTTATAAATTTAACTTATAAATCATAATTTGAAATTATAAATTAAGCATAAAAACAGCCGAAAATCGTTGATTTTATCGAAAGAATCATGATTTTCGGCTGTTTTTCATTAATCGGGGTGACAGGATTCGAACCTGCGACCTCCTGGTCCCAAACCAGGCGCTCTAGCCAAACTGAGCCACACCCCGATAACCGGTCGCGAATGCACAGGCTTTCACCTTTTCATCCGTGACGCAAAAGTTATTATATCGAACATGAGTCAAAAAGTCAACACCCTTTCGCTCAAAATCCGCGGTTCAAAATCCCCGGATCAGAATCCGTGTTGCCTGAGCTTCTCCTTCATCGCGCGCAGCGCCTTACCGCGATGACTGATGGCATTCTTCTGCTCCTCGGTCAGCTCTGCTGTAGTACAGCCGTATTCCTCCACATAAAAAATGGGATCATATCCAAATCCGTTCGTTCCGGCGGGTCTTTCGCCTATGTACCCCTCCACGGTCTCCGTGACCGTCATGACCTCTCCACCTGGCAGCGCTGCCGCAATCGCGCAGACAAAGCGTGCCGTGCGCTTCTCCTTCGGCACCCCGGAAAGCCTGTCGAGAATATTCTGATTCTTAATCTCGTAGGAAGTGTCCTCTCCCATGTACCGCGCAGAATAAATCCCCGGCTCTTTCCCCAGATAGTCCACCTCAAGCCCCGAGTCATCCGCAAGCACGATCTCATTTGCGATATCTGCAATTGTCCTTGCCTTAATTACGGCATTTTCCTCAAAGGTGGTCCCGTCCTCCACGATATCAGCCTGAATTCCTGCTTCACTCATCGACAGGATCTCCGCTTCCATGTCCGACAGAATCTCTCTGATCTCCTTCATTTTACCGGCATTTCCGGTAGCAAAAATAATTTTTTTCATTTAAAATCCCTCCTCAAAGGCACGGTGGATTGCCTGATAGATCCCCATGGCAGCCTGCCTTTGATATTCTTCTGTATTGAGGAGCGACAACTCCTCCTCATTTGTCATAAAACCTACTTCGATCAAAGCAACTGGCACCTCGCTTGTCCGTATGATGTAGATACTGTCGCCCTCCACCAAGCCTTTATTCCGGCTTCCCAACGTGCCTGTCACCTCTTCCAGACAAATCTCTGCAAACCGCCTGCTGAATTCTGATGTCTCGTCGTACATAACCTGCGTTCCGCTGACCGACGACATTCTACCGCTTCTGGTCGAGTTATTGTGTACACTCACAAACAGGTTTGCATTGGACTTATTCGCCAGTTGGACACGCTGATCAAACGTAGGATTGCTGTCATCCGTCCTGGTAAAATATACTCCGATATTCTCACCGCTTTCCTCAAATATGTCCTTGAGCTGCAATAAAATTGCCAGATCTATATCTTTTTCCTTAATTCCCTTTTTGGTAGCGCCGGGCGCCCTTCCGCCGTGACCCGCATCAATTACGATCACTCTGTCATAAATCTCCCTCGGCGTCAAAAAATTGAGGAAATATTTCTGGTCGCTGTACGCAGTGTCCAGTTCATATACCTGATCCATCGCAATTTCAATAACTCCGTATTCCCCAGTCATGGCATAAGAAAGAGTATCGATATGGTTACTGCTCCCCGCGATTGGGTCACTGTCAAAATAGTATCGGTCAACTCCCGGGATCTCAATCCGAATCGTCTGCGTCAAATAGTCGTTACTGATTCCGATTTCGCTTCCGTCCACACCGTCTGGCAGTTTCAGACTGATCTCGCCTCCGATCTCGTTGGAGCTCACGTCTTCCTCCTTAATCTGCAAATCCTGCATTTGTATCTGTGATTGATTCGCTTCCCATTCTTCCTGCGCAAGCCGCTCTTCCCTGTCTTCCACCGCCATCGTGTGAAGCGTCGGAAAGGTGGGCAGTGTCACACACACCATGACTGTGAGGAACATCAGGAAAAATGCCGCGAACCGCAATGATTTCTCTTCCATCATATATAAATTGTCCTTTTACCGATTTACACTGAATCCTTTGATACATAAATTGCTTTGCTCAACGGTGTCAACACTGACCCATTTTGTACCGTTTAAACTGATATAGCTCTCTCCGTCATCTAAGATAACGTCTTTCGTCGCATCATCTGCCGCATACTCGATCGCCATCGGATGTACAGAACCCGGAGTGATCATGTGAAGCACGATCGCATAGCGCTCTCCGGCATCCAACGCGACACCCTGATTAAAATCTACCGTATAATATCCTGCATTTCCAAGCTTTCCGGATGCGATCGGTATCATTTGGGAAAAAGATTCCTCATTTTCAAAGTTTCTTACGAGATAGATCTCATATTCTGAATCCTTACCGGTAGCATAAAAGCCTGCTGCAACCAGCTGCTCCTCCTGCCCTGTGGTAAATACATTGGCACCATAAATACTGTCTCTGTTGTATCCAAGCTGTCCGACCCAGCCGCAGAGATCGCTCTGATATATATGGTCATAGTTGTCGGTCTCATCGATTCTGGTATATGCCACGTTATGTGTGCCAATGTTAGTGTCATAGTAAGACACATAGAAAAATCCCTGATCTCCAAACTCTTCTCCCCAGCTATTCTGGCAGATAAAAGCGCCGTCTCCCTCCAGATCCACAGAAAAATTTTCTTTGGAATAGCTGTCATCCCATCCAACAATGACAACATCGTGATTTGGTTTTTCTGTTCCAATGTAGCAATAAGAGCTTGTCTCTCTGTTATAATAAGGAGACTGCGACGTTGAACTTCTAAGCGCATTATAAATCGATGTCTGCACTCCGCCGTATTTGAAAACGGCCTCTTTGATCCTCTCGTAGTCCTTGCCGTCGATGACCTGCATTTCCTGCACATGCTTCACCGCCGTAAGAGTGTCGTCCGTCTCATTGTCGCCGTACGGATCATCCTCCTCATAGACGGGTCCCCTCCACGCGGCAAGGTAAGCCATACCCATCGTGTATTCACCTCCGTCCGCCTGTGTGAGATTAAATCCGTTTCCAAGCGTCATATGATCCGGTGAATACTGTACTTCCTCCTCCGGCAAAAGCGAGGACTCCATCGCCCCAAGCGCAGCAAACGCCCAGCAGGTTCCAAATGCCCCCTGGTTGCGCACGTCGGGCACTCTTCCTTTTTGCCTCAGGTCATATCTGGTGGGAATACTGACCGCATTGCCGGAATTGTCCACGGCAGTTGCCGTATTTTCCTGTATATTCCAACTGTAAGAATAATCCAGATATCCCGACAGATCGTTTAAGCTGACGTAATATCTGTCATCCTTCTGCGTAAACGGAGAGACAACGTTTCCAACCTCTCCGTTCACGTCTATGACGGTCTGATCCAAAGGGAACTCAATTACTTTTGAATGCTTCTCCACCAAAAGTTTTTCGTCATCATAAACGTGTGCACTGCAGTTCAATGCGTCTCTCAACACGGTAACCGGCACCATAATATTCAGATTATCATCCATGTAAAAAGGATAGTCTTCATTCGTATATTCCTTGTTGTCGATCATCACTGACAGCAAATTATCATTCACGCTGCCGGCTATCAGCGGATTCCATACTTCCTCCGTAAGATGAGCGCCGCGGAAGCTCCCGATTTCCACATACTGTCCGGTAAGCGCGTTAAATTTGACCAACAGCGCAATGACCAGAATTACACAAAAAGCCAGATATCGCTTTGAATATTTCATTCGTTTCTCCTTTTGGGCGGCTTTGGACCCATAAACTGATAATAATATGTTTTCAGCATTCCATTGTAAATTTTTCGGTTCTTGTCCGCTTTTCTTCCTATGTAGCGTTCCGCATCTTCATAACTTGTGATGAGATACATTGACCACGCATCCAGATTGCGGTATGCCTCTCCAATCTGCCCGTAAAGCGCCGGAAGGTCTTTTTTATCTTCCAGACGCTCCCCATAGGGAGGATTCGTCACAATAAATCCGTATTTCTTTGGATGTCTGAGATCTGCCACCGGACGCTGCTGAAAATGGATCAGATGATCCACGCCGGCGCGCTTGGCATTTTCCCGTGCTGCACGGATGACATCTCCGTCTATATCATATCCCTGAATATCCGTATTTACATCAGTATGCACCATGTCCTGCGCTTCCTGTACACATTCATACCAAATCTTGTGATCGATAAAATTTGTCCACTTTTCGGCGGTAAATTCACGGTTCATTCCCGGCGCGATCCCTGCCGCGATCATTGCCGCCTCAATAGGAAATGTTCCGCTGCCGCAAAACGGGTCCACTAAAATCCGGTCCGGTTTCCACGGTGTCAGCATCAGCAAAGCCGCAGCAAGCGTCTCTGTCAAAGGCGCTTTGCTGGCAAGGGTGCGGTATCCTCTTTTGTGCAGAGAATCTCCGGAAGTGTCAAGTGCCACCGTCACCTCATCCTTCAGCAGAAAAATGCGGACCGGGTATGGCGCCCCGTCTTCCGGAAACCATTCTCTGTGATAGCTCTGCTTCATCCGCTCCACCATCGCCTTCTTCACAATAGACTGAATATCTGATGGACTGAACAGCTTGCTTTTGATGGAAGATGCCTTTTTCACCCAAAACTTTGCATCCTCCGGAATGTATTCTTCCCATGGCAACGCCCGAATACCTTCAAAAAGCTCTTCAAAAGTCGTCGCCCGAAAACGCCCGACCTGTATCAACACACGCTCCGCCGTGCGCAGAAAAATATTTGCGCGGCAGATGGCCTCCGCATCACCTACAAACGATACCCGGCCATCCTCCACTTTTTCTATCTCATATCCCAGCTCATAAATCTCGCGCTTAAGTACCGCCTCAAGTCCGAAATGGCAGGGAACCACTAACTCATATGTTCTCATGAAATCTCCTCTGTGTATTATCTTACCTCACATAGTTCTATATTATCTGTTCTATTTTTCAATGTCAATTCCCTCTTTGCCCGCTGACATATATTTCCTCATTGCATTGATTCCCCCGATTACCGTGTAAACCTGATAGCCTTCCTTCGCAAGACGTCTTGCCGCCAGAAGACTGGTGCTCCCGTACTCACAGTACAGCAGCAGCGTCCGCCTTTTCGGGAAACGGCGCAGCCAGTATTCCATATCGTCATAAGGGCAGTTGATCGCATTCCGAAAATGAGATTTGCGGTACTCTTCCCTGCCTCGCACGTCAATGATCTGCGCATTCTTCTGCATTAAAACCGAATCTATCTCCCTTGGATGAATGGTATAAAATCCCATGTTGTTCCTTTCTGCATATTTTTACTTAGAAAAACAGATTACAAAGACATGCTCTGTAATCTGTTTTCCTGCTTTTTACATCTTATGCAATTGTTTCACAGCTGTGCATGCTTACTGCTGCTCGTAGCTGTTAGATCCGGAACTGTTCTTAGAAGCATTGGACGCTTTGTTGGAAGACTTGTCAGAAGCCTTATTGGACGCTTTGTTCTTAGAGCTGTTCTGTCCGTTGCTATTCTCATAGCTGTTTTCGTAGCTGTCTCTGCAATTTGTTCCGTTGCTTGTAGTATCGTTCTTTGCCATCTCTTCCTCCATTCCGGTGCCTCATACCGACACCGTTTCAAACTTATTTGCTTACTGCAAACATATTATTTGAAATTCGGAGGAAAACTATACAACGATTTTAAAACAATTTTTTGTTATTTTTTAATCCGAAATTTTATACAGTGCAAAGTCGTCTACCGTTCCCCAACTGGTTGCATTTGTCTTAATGCGGACTCCAATGGTAAGCGTCCCGTCTGTCACTTCAATTTTCGGAATCGTAGGATTTTTCCAATCCGTATAGGTCGTCAACTGGAACGGATCTGTCTGTTCTTCTCCATTCGTGACAGCATACAGTTCAAAAGTTGCATTTGCATCCGCATCGCCGCCCTGTGAATATGCAGTCAGGTAATATGTCCCCGGCTCCAGATCTGTGAATTCCTGCTCTATCGCAAATTCCATGTCGGAATCCGCCGAGAAGAAATGGAAAGATAAATTTCCAGAATATGCGTCTTCTGGCTTTTCGAAAAAGTCAGTCGGATCTGTATCACCCTCGTATGTTACCTTCCACATGGAAGTATCCGCATCCTCAAAGCCCGGGTTCAAAACGAGATTCGTCAGCTCCGAAAGATCGATCTCGTCCTCTTCATCGCTGTCGTCTCTTTCGACCGGCACATAATCTACTGCTGATGATAATGTGGTGCCATATTTTAGGTACTTAAATAAATTTAACGATGCCAAAGGATATCCGTCAAAATCAAAGAATGCCTGATTATCCCATGAGCAGCCTCCATAATACAGTCCCGCATCTTCCGGATCGTAATCGGATGCATAACTGCTTGCCCAACCGCTTCCGTACTTTTCCCATATAGCAGAATTGTCATCTGTTGCCTTACCTACCGGAAGCCATGTTCCTTCCCAATAGAATACTCCAGACGCGCCTGCTTCATTTGCTGCCGCAATGACATCGCGGATCATGCTTGTCTGTCCCTGTACCGATGCCGGATACCCGTCAACCAGATCATTGATTCCAACTAAACTGTTCCCGCTTCCGTCACCGTCTTCCGATGTGTAGCAGTATGAAGTCTCTGCGATCACAACATTTTTACCGTAATCCTTAATTATCTTTTTTACAACAGACTTCATATTTTTCATATCTCCGTCCCAGAACGGATAATACGACAGACCGATCGTGTCATAGTCAAGCTCCCCGGCCGCAAGATTTTCGACAAGACTGTACAGCTTGGGAGGCTCCGTGATCCTCGTATAGTGAACCACGATCTGAATGTCACGGTCATATGCTTCTGAAATCTCACGGACTGCGCGGCTTCCTGATTTTAACAGTTCAATCACATTTGCTGTATCTGTCTCGCCAGACATCCCGTAATTGATTTCATTTCCGATCTGTACCATTCCAACATCAACGCCGGCTTCTAGCATTTCTGTAAGGCTGGACTTTGTATATTCATACAAAGCGTCTGTCTTTTCCTCCAGGCTCATGCCTTCCCACGCTTTCGGTGCATGCTGCCTTTTGGGGTCAGCCCAGAAATCAGAATAATGGAAATCAATACATACTTTCATCCCGTACTTAGATGCTCTCCCGCCAAGCTCTATCGCGGTTGGAACATCGTTATTTCCGCCACCGTATCCGTTTCCGTCTTCATCATACGGATCGTTCCATACCCTCAGGCGAATATAGTTTACACCCGATTCCGCCAAAGTCTGGAAAACATCCTGTTCCTCTCCGTCAAAGTTATAGTAAGTAACTCCGCTGTTTTCCTCCACAAGTACGGACGACGCATCCATTCCCCTGATAAAATCATCTGAAATGTCCGGTATCGCCTCTACGTATACATCAGAGTCCTCCGGTCCTTCCGGAAGTGTCACCGAAAACGTGCTTCCGGCTGACTCCGTACCGCCTGCGCTATCTGCAGATGCACCCGTGTTATTCGTTCCGCATCCACCCAAAAGCGCGGCACATAAACCGGCACTAATACATAATGCGCCTATTTTCTTTAAATGTCCTGTCGCCATAATCTTTAACCTTCTGCCCTCAATTTATTTTGCTAATACAAACTTTGCCTCAAACCTCAAGATCCGTCTGAGCTTTCTGCAGCGTTTTAGGAGGTTTTGCTTGCAACGCCTCTTATGTCATTAAACACGTACAATGCTTTTGTTGCTTTTCCGTCTGCATCGAACAGGGTCATATTATCCCAGGAACTTCCCTGATCCGTTGTCGAATACTCGCTTCCACCAGTTTTAAAGAGATCCTCATAACTCTGTGATGTGGAAGACGCCCAGCCGGTTCCATATGTTCCCCATGCCCAGCTTGGTGTTCCAATCCATGCAGGCTCCCAGTAAAATGCGCCAAGTCCGTATCCCGGACAGGTGTCGTTCACCCGGGCAATGCCGTTAAATACGTCATAAAGCGACTGTGCCTGCCCTTCGACGCTCACTGCATAATTTGAATATCTCATAGCTTCGCTGCCATATATACTGTTTATCGAGCCGTCCGCATCATCAAACGTATACGGATATGCTGTCTCCGCCACCATAACTTTTTTATTGTAAGTCTTCGCAATGTTCGTAAGAACAGTCGTCATCTCCGAAACAGTTCCGTCCCACATGGGATAGAAAGAAGCTGCGAACACATCATAATCCACGCCCCTCTGGCTGAGCTGTTCTGCATACCATTCCCCATCTGCGAGCAGACGTGTAAAGTGCAGAACTTTTAATACGCTTCTGCCATATTTCTTATTGATGTCGTCTACTGCATAGCATCCCTGCTGCATTAAATCTGCAACACCCGAACTCATGTCCCAGATGTCATCAAAAAATCCGCCCTCACCGCACAGGGAACCGTTTGTCTCGTTTCCGATCTGAACCATTCCAACATCTACGCCGTAATCGATCAGCTCACAAAGTGACTGGTATGTAAAGTTATATACCGCATCTTTTTTGTACTGCAGACTGTAATCCGCCCATGCCTTCGGAGCATAATGTTTTGCGGGGTCAGTCCAGAAATCTGAGTAATGGAAATCGATAAAAACTTTCATTCCGGCATCTGTTGCTCTTTTTCCCAGTACCTTCGCTGTATATAAGGTACAGTTTCCGCCGCCGTATCCTTTATACGGATACTCTGCTTCATACGGATTATTCCAGATACGGATTCGTACATAATTGACNCCCGCACCTGCAAGGATGTTAAAAATATCATCCTGCGTTCCNTTCTGGTATGCAAATTTTACACCGCTCTCTTCCAATGCCAAAACGGAAGAAATATCAACCCCACGGCAAAAATCATCCGGCATACCGGACACCTGCGGAACACCTGAAATAGAAGTAAATGCATATCCCGTTTCTACTCCTCCCAGTCCTCCGCTGATCATCAGCATAACTGCCAATGACAATGAAATCACCATTTTAGCTGCCTGTCTAACAACTCTTCTCATAAAAACCACCCATCCTTTCCATAAAATTGTAAGAGTTTGACACAACTACATGTGAATCTACTACACTTTTACTCTATCAGCATTCTCCTTGCATTTCAATAGCGAAAGTTGTACAATATATGCACATTCTTGTCATGGAGGGTAATTATGTTTATAAATTATGGTAATTCTCCGGAAGATAAGCCTGACGGCAATTGGAGCAAAGATAAATCTATTGTGATCAACAGCTGCGGAACTTACAGACTTATTTCGCATCCTAAGCTTCTGACTTGCAGACCGAACGGAAGGATTGATTACCAATTGATCTATATCGCTTCCGGAACAGGCTATTTTTACTTTGACGATGATGCTCCTACAAGAATTGACGCCGGGAATATGGTTCTCTACCGTCCCAGAGAATTTCAGAAATACGTCTACCTTGGCAAAGACCGCCCTGCCATATATTGGATTCATTTTACAGGATCAGATATAGACGAACTGCTGGAGGGACACGCGATCAGCCCGTCCGTCCGTATCATANCGGCAGGTACGCACCCTCATTATGTCCATATCTTTGAGAGGATCATCTCAGAGCTGCAATTGCAGCAAGAATATTTTGAAGAATCTGTTTCTTTACTTTTCACACAGCTGATAATCGCAGCCGCTCGNTTCAATCACGAAAGCGTGCTTGACCAGACAAGNATTTTCCTCGAAGAAGTGATTCAGGCAGCAGCCTATTTTCATGAGCACTACCGCGAAAATATCAATATAGAATCTTATATTGGAAGCAGATGTCTTGGCATCAGCTCTTTCTTCCGAAAGTTTAAGCAGTACACTGGCGTGACACCGCTTCAATACCTTCTGGATATTCGTCTGTCCAATGCCAAGAAACTGCTTGAAACAACCGACCATTCGGTCAGCGAGATCGCTTCCATGGTAGGCTACGATAATGCGCTGTATTTTAGCCGGTTGTTCCATAAGCATACCGGATTATCTCCGAGAGAGTACAAAAAAAGCATTTGTGCAGATAAACTCACGCCCTCAGATACAGGCTTTCCTACAGATCATAGTAGTCCAGATTATCCTGAAGTTCCTTTGTGATCGTTCCGCCTGCTTTCTGATATTTATCATACAATCCGTTGATGCGCTGTACTTTCTTTGCCGTCTGTATCTCCATTCGCTGNAGGGCATTCTGATACATCGGATTTCCTTTCAATTCCTGTCTGATCTTCTTTGCAAACGGACAGTAGGTGATCAGAATTCCTCTGGAAACCTTATTCAGACGGAAACTTCCCATACATTCATATTTGATCCAGTTCTGGTAATCTTTTACAAATACTTCCCGGTAATTATTTCTGCCGCGNAGCAGAGCGCTCTTGATCTTCTCCTTGGCATCAACAGAAAGATCGTTGTTTTTCCTGTAAAACTGAATATAATCACAGTACTCTGCCGTCAACGATTTCTCTCTGATATCATTCCAGTGAACTCCCTGTATCTTCCGGCAGATTTCCCAACGGAACCTCCCCACTGTCTCAATCATCATGTCATCAAGATCAACTGCGGTAAAAATCGGAAGCAAGAATCTTGCCGGCGTATCTCTCTTGACTCCCGCCGTCTCCTGCCACATCATCGCTCTCGTTCCTCCGTTCGGCATAAGAATGACGTTCGGCAGAACTTCCTTCATGATCATCTCACGGTTGATGCCGTGTGCCGGGTCTACAAACATCGTCTCACGGTAAAATACGGAATAATCAATCTTTCTGATCTTATCAAGCGCGTCGTCCACTTTCTGTGCCGTCACCAGCATCTTNTCCACAGAGTTGATCAGATCATTTCCGCAGAGAATCGGACAGAAGGTAGAAATTTTTCCGTAAGTCGCTCTGTTACCGGAAGTNAACATATTCTGAATCTCAAACTTAACCTTCATCTCCTTATTTGCCGCGTAGGCNGGCANCTGCTCCGCACGGATCTTACCGCTCTTTTNCATCTCNTTGANATAGCCTGTATANTCAAGATCAAGTTCATTTTTAGACGGTTCGTTCCTACCCTCGTATACACTCTTGAGCCACTCGTAGATCGTATAAATGTGATCAGAGTTNCACACATCAAGATGTTCCGTCAGTTCGAACAGCGCATTGGCATTCTCCTCATCGGCAAGCTGCACATCCATAAATCCAAAATTCAGGAACATCTGCAGAATCGGCGTCAGTTCATCCTCCTGCTTGATCACACGCATAAAGACCTTAAGGTAGNCATCGTAAAATATCATTGTAAGCCTTTTGCGAAGTTGAAAAGCTTCCGAATCTGTAGACATCATATCCGGCAGCGCCTGATATGCCAAAATGTGAGAACGTACTTCCTCAATCTCCTGCTCGGCAAACCCNGCATAGGAAAGGATGTGCACGAGGCAGTCCTCTTCCTCCTCCGGCTCCTCATTCCACGCTTCGCCCGTCTCGCCTGAANCTTCAGCCTGCTCCGGAGTTTCTTCTTCCAACTCCATGTTGTGATATGCCTCCATGCGGGCCGNCACAAGCTTCTCCTCATAAATGTTCAGCTTCTTTATCACATCCCCGATTGCATCCATAGCATCCGTCAGCGGTTTGACGTCGCAGCCATTCCTCTTTGCCTGATGAAGCAGATCATAGTAAAGGGAGAAAATATCGCGCTCCGACTCGGAGAGCAGAATATCACGGTTGTATTTCAGATAATCTGCCATCTCGATAATGCCCTGCGTTACACGCCTCGTCTGGTATGACGCCTCCATGATGGCTCCGATGCACATACTGTCATCCTTCTGCATCAGACGGACATACTCCTCCAGATAATTTCCGGTCAGGCTGATACTGTTGTTGATCTCCCATTTTTCAGCCCGGTGAACCATTTCCAGCGGTTTAAAATTATCAATGCGCGAAAAGTTCTGACCCTCCANCTGATATTTCGTACANAGCATCGTGTAGTCATTATACTGTGTCTCTACAAACGAATGAAACTGGCGCACAAGGTTGGAAAATGCCGCATATGTCTTCAACAGCATCTGTCTCTGNTTAAGCGAAGCCCGCAGCAATACACTGCGCATGCTTTCCTGCCCCTGAATAATGTTCCGCACATCCTCCGCAGAATCATAATGGAATACCGCAAGAGTAGTGTCCTGCACTGCTATGTAATCGCAGAGATATCTGTCACTCTCCGAAATGCCGATGACAGCATCCTTTCCGAGCACAACCCTCGCATAGGAATTGCGCTGTACCACAGANCCCTCCCTGATAATATACCATCTTTTTACTTTTTCTTTCTCTCTTGCTATCACTTGATTTTTCTGTACCCGTACAGTAGTCATATTTTCCATGTTCTGCCCTCACCACGCATAATNTTCTATTTCCTTAACCCCATCAACTCTGTCAGCAGGCAATTTGCCGCCTCTTCCTTGCTCATCAGTTCTAACTGCCGCTCTTTGTCTTTTGTGATCAGTGTAAGGATGTTCGTATCCGTTCCAAATCCGGCTCCCTTTTCTTTTAAATTGTTGGCAGCGATCATATCCAGATTTTTCTTTTCCAGCTTGGCTCTGGAATTTTCCAGCATATGTTCNGTCTCCATTGAGAACCCNCACAAAATCGTATCTCCCTTATCGGAACCNAGNGAAGCCAGAATGTCCTTCGTNCGCTCCAGTGGAACCGNCGCTTCACCGTCCGCTTTCTTTATCTTTTCGTCTGCAGGGTTCGCNGGACGGTANTCCGCCACTGCTGCCGCCNTGATGATGATATCCTGCTCTTTTGCCCGCTGCATGACGGCGCGGTACATATCTTCTGCTGATACCACCTGCACTACATCCACGAACATCGGAGCCGTCAGCGCCGTCGGTCCGCTTACCAGCGTCACTTTTGCTCCGCGGTACATCGCCATTTTGGCGATCGCATATCCCATTTTTCCGGTGGAATGGTTGGTAATGTAACGCACCGGATCAATTGCTTCCTGTGTCGGTCCTGCGGTGACTAAAACATTCTGTCCCTCCATATCCTTCGGAAAGGCAAGCTCGCGGAGAATATACTCTGTCAACACTTCCTCGGACGGCAGTTTTCCGTCACCGGTATCTCCGTTCGCAAGCATTCCACAGACCGGATCAATGATCTCATACCCATGTCTTTTTAATTTTTCCAGATTTTCTTCGACAATGGAATTATGGTACATATTATGNTTCATTGCAGGNGCNANCAANACCTTGCAGGTACATGCCATTACCGTCGTCGTCAGCATATCGTCAGCAATTCCGTTTGCAATCTTTCCGATCACATTTGCCGTCGCCGGAGCNATCAGCACNAAATCCGCCTGCTTTGCAAGNGCGACATGCTCCACNGAAAATTCAAAGCCACGGTCAAATGTATCGATCAGNCATTTATTTCCTGTCAANGTCTCAAAAGTGACCGCNGTNATGAAGTTCGTTGCATTCTGNGTCATGAGCACATGAACATTGCAGTGCATCTTCTTCAACATTCTTGCCACNTTCGGCATCTTATAGGCTGCAATCCCTCCTGTCACTCCCAGAAGTACAGTCTTTCCCTTCAGCATATGTTTGTCCTCGTTTCTTATCATACAGAAATTATTTTATACTTTTTTTGCTGTTTTAGCAATACTTTGGCTATTGCCTTTTCTAATATATCATTGTATAATGAACGGAATTTAAAGTCAACGCGCTCCCCATCCTGATGGGGATGACATCGGGTAGAGAGAACAGAAAGGCANTTACAATGAATCAAAAGACACTGTTTCAGGAATTTATCCAATATGTCACCCTCAATGTATGCGGCATGATCGGTCTGTCCTGCTATATNCTCGCCGATACCTTTTTCNTAGCNAACGGNTTAGGNGCAAACGGATTANCCGCTCTCAATCTTGCCATTCCGATCTANAGTTTCATNCACGGCTGCGGATTAATGCTGGGAATGGGAGGAGCNACAAANTATTCTATTTTCAGNGGACAGAAGCAATATCAAAATGCCAGCCATGCATTTACAAANGCAGTCAAAGNNGCCTCCATTTTAGCGGTAATATTTNTNCTTTTGGGAATTTTTTTCTCGGNTGTGATCACCGCGCTCTTAGGAGCTGACANCGAAGTATTTGATATGACAAAAACATATTTGCGTTTTATCATGCTCTTTTCCCCCGCATTTATGATGAATGATNTTTTGATCTGTTTTGTNAGAAATGACGGCAATCCCAGACTTTCCATGGNTGCNATGCTGACCGGCAGTTTNTCCAATATCCTCTTGGACTATATCTTTATCTTTCCGCTGAACATGGGAATNTTCGGAGCTGTACTTGCAACNGGGTTTGCCCCTGTAATAAGCATGTGTGTGATGTCNAAGCATNNGATCANNNANCAGAATNATTTTCACTTTACAAAAACNGGACCGTCNNTCCGNTTAACGGCANNCATGATNTCATTGGGCGTTCCCTCCCTGATCACGGAAGTTGCTTCGGGAGTCGTTATGATCGTATTTAATTCCATTATCCTTCATTTAAAGGGGAATATCGGCGTTGCCGCTTACGGAATCGTTGCAAATCTTTCGCTCGTGGTTGCATCTGTCTACACCGGGATCGCNCAGGGAATGCAGCCGATCACCAGCCGTTCNTACGGATANGGCTGCAAGNCTGATATCAGAAAAATATTAAAATATGCGCTTTGCACTGTACTGCTTATTTCCTGCTGTATTTATCTCANTTTTTTCTTTTGCGCCAATCCCATCGCNGAAGTCTTTAACAGTGNACATGACGCCGCTCTGCAGCAGATNGCCGTNGACGGTCTGAAATTNTATTTTACTGCCGTTCCTTTTATNGGATTTAATATTATTATTTCCACNCATTTTACATCAACGGANAAAGCNNTTCCGGCGCAGNTAGTCTCTTTATCAAGAGGATTTTTTATCGTCATCCCNATGGCNTTTNTTCTGTCTTATGCCTTTGGGATGACAGGGGTNTGGCTGTCATATCCCATTACGGAAGCGATNGTCTCTGTGATTGGAATANTGCTGTACNTAATATATATTNCAAAAGAAAATCGGTTGAGATGCCAGAACTGAAATGATATAATACCGGTAACAAAAAATATCTGAGAAATGGAGTTTAATTATGAGCACTGTAAATACCGTACCCGGCGCAAATATTGCTGCNATGTGTATCACACTTGGAATCAGCATCCTNCTGCCGANNGGCTTGTGTATCTTTTGGAAAATACGCACAAAGGCAAACCTGTCCGCATTCTTTATCGGCTGCGGAACATTTTTCTTATCTGCACTGGTGCTGGANCAGATTTTTCACACAGTNGTGTTTGCAGCGNCAGGCGAACTCCTCACAAAAAACATCTGGCTCTATGCCGTCTANGGCGGTCTTGCAGCAGGCATTTTCGAGGAGACNGGGCGNTTTTTNGCNATGCGCTTTTGTATGAAAAAAAATCTGGAAAAACNTAATGCCATTATGTACGGCATNGGACACGGCGGAATCGAAGCGNTTCTCCTCATCGGTATGACCTATATCTCGAATCTGGTCATGTCTATGATGATCAATGCCGGCGGTCTTGATTCCATGNTTGCGGTTNTGGACGAAGAAACAGNNNCGATGACATANNCACAGATATCNCAGCTCTGGACGCTCTCACCTGCTGACTTTCTTGCTGCAGGTGTAGAGCGCATATCCGCNATCATGCTTCACATCTCGCTGTCCTGGCTGGTCTATCGGGCTGTCAAAGGAAAGAAGGGGTTCTTTTTCCTGNTGGCAGTAGGCATTCATTTTCTNGTNGATGCCGGCACGGTTCTGTTGGNNCNGNCCNTCCCNACTGNTGCACTGGAGGGTATTCTTCTGGCNTTTACGGCANTACTTCTTTTCTTCGTCCTCCGCGACTACCNTACAGCAGACNANCCTAATTTTTCNTNANCANTACCGCTGAAAAGGGCGGCAGAGAAATCANCTGATCTTTTCTNGCTGTTTCACATATTTCTTTTGTCTGCCCTCCAAAGCNTTCCCAATCGGTATGCAGCAANATGCCATACTCTGAATCGTCTTTAAAAGGTATGTTATACTGTTTCGTACCATTGGAAAGATTAAATACACCGCATACAATNTGAGAATTTCCTTTCCGCTGTATGGCGTAAATACANTCATTTTCCNGATGGCAGTCCAGCCACTCAAATCCCTCCCTGTCATAATCCTTTTCATANAGAGCCGGCGTTGACAGATACAGTTTATTTAATGCCGTTATAAATTGATANAATGCATCNTGTATCGGGAACTTTCTCAAATCCCAGTCCTGTTCTCTCTTTTCGTCCCATTCNCNNAGCTGCCCGATCTCATTTCCCATAAAGTTNAATTTCTTTCCNGGATGCATCATCATATACAGATATAATGCTTTTGCCTGTGGAAATTTCACGTCATACTGTCCNTTCATTTTTTGTACNATCGTAGCTTTCCCATGAACTACNTCNTCATGAGAGAGAGGNAGAAGATATTTTTCGTTATATGCATACATCATGGAAAATGTCAGCTTATGATAGCCTGCCGTCCGCTGTTCCGGCGCCAGCNTNAAATATTCAAGCGTATCATTCATCCATCCCATATCCCATTTATAGTCAAATCCCAGACCCCCNTCGTTNACCGCGCCTGTAACATTTGGAAAATTCGTGGAATCCTCNGCGATCAAAACNCATCCNGNGTTTCTCTCTTTCAGTCCTTNATTCATGACTTTGATAAAATCNATGGCATTTCCGTTTGCGCCCCGCCGTTCATCNCCCTGCCAATANATAATGCGGCTGATCGCATCCATTCTCAANCCGTCAAAGTGATACTCTTTCAGCCAATAATTTGCNGCAGACTGCAAAAAGCTTCTNACTTCACCTCTTGAATGTATAAAATTACAGCTTCCCCATTCACTGACNCCCACATCGGAACTNGGATATTCGTACAGTTCCGAACCGTCAAAGCGCGCCAGACCGTAGGCGTCAAGTGCAAAATGCACCGGNACNAAATCCAAAATGACTCCTATATTATTTTGATGCAGTTTATCNATCAGNCTCTGTAANTGCTGCGCTGTCCCGTAGCGGCTCGTGGGCGCATAAAATCCGGTATTTTGATACCCCCAGCTTTCATCACAGGGATGTTCACTTAGCGGCATAAATTCCACATAATTGTAGCCGCTTTCTGTCAAATACGGAATCAGCATGTCACCGATCTCCTCGTAATTATACCACGCGTCTGCTTTGTCTGAAGGTTTCCGAAAGGAACCCATGTGCATTTCATAAATGTTGAGCGGAGCTGTTCTTGCATCGTTTATGTTTTCCATCCATTTTTGATCTTGAAACGTGTGGCTTCTTATATCTCTGACAATAGACTTATGCGCCGGTCGCAGCTCCATTCCAAATCCATAAGGATCAGCATGGTCTGTGTAAGATTGTTCCGATATGTAAATGCGGTACTCATAACACGTTCCCTCTTTTATATCAGGCAATGTGATTTCATAAAAATGTCCGTTATGTATCCGCTCCATAGCATATTCCTGTCCGTCGATCAGCAGGTTTATTTTACGCGCAGCCGGTGCAAACACCCGGAATGTTGTCGCCCCCTCGCTGTAATGTGCTCCTAAAAATTCATATGTCTCAAATTCCTGTCCCGTATAAAATTTATAAAAGTCCATCGTTTCCTCCTGTCTAATTGACTCGTGTCCAATAATTGATTATAATATAACAAATATTGCTGCAAGTTGCTATCAACAATATTTCACATAAGAACAATAATGGACATTTTAGAGAAAATGACTAGGAGTGACTTCATGGATAAGAGAGAGATCAAAACCAAAAGAAATATTAAAAACGCGTTCCTTATGCTGCGTTCCAAAAAAGAAATAGAGCAGATCACCGTGAAAGAGATTGCAGAGAAAGCTGAAATCAGCAAAGCAACCTTCTATCTGCACTATAAGGATATTTATGATTTGTCAGATACGTTGGGAATAGAAATTGTTGAAAATATTTTGAAGGATATTTCTGATCCGAATAATGTGATAGATGCTCCTGCAGTATTTATCAGAGAACTGGTAACTGCATTTATCGCGCAAAGAAACATGATAGATATTCTTTTTTCCGGTTCACAGAATTACAAGCTGATCGATTATATTTCGTTCTCCATCAAAAAGCTCGTTTTTGAACTGCATCCCGAATATAAAGAAAATCTTTCGTTTAATCTGCAGATGACCTATAAGATCAAAGGTGTCTATTATGCATTTCAGGATAATATCGATAAATTTGATACTGATACGCTGATCGATGAATTATGCAGGCTTTTTGACACATAATTTCCTGCATTTTATTCAATGATAAGCTTTACATATCCGTCTGTCTCTTTATTATATACATGCTTTCCAATAATGGAACGCAGGCTTTTCACGTCTTCTAACTGTGGACTTGCAAATTCAAGATAGCAGTCTGAGGACTCCGCCGTGTTGAGTTTATCATAAAAGTCGGATATGTAGCAGTAAAATTTATCAAGTACATCTTCTAATGGATACTGTGAAATCTCACTTGCATTTGCCCCTTCTTCCCATTCCTCTTCCTGCGTAAAGGATAGCGAAGTCACATAAAGGATTTCACCATCCTTTTCAATTTTATATATGCCGTCTTCAATCGCTGAATAGCTCCCGCTGCTGTATTTAGCCGCAGTATAATTTTTGATATCTTTCATAAATGTATACTCCTTAGATTCATTCGTCATCGTATCAATTTTTCAGTGTCTGTACGCTCTTTTTAATTTTGCACCCGATGGGTGCAAAATATCTACAATTCCGTTCCTTCTTCTATCCATTCCTTTAATTTCTTCTGAAGCTCCTTCTTATCCGGCAAATATAATTGATACTCCGATGCATAAATATTGGCATCATCTGGTAATGTAATTTCTACAAGGGCATCATCCTTTTCCTTNCATANCANAATCCCAACCGTNGGNTTCTCTTCCGGCAGCTTCTCAAANNTATCGTANTAATGNACATACATCAACATCTGTCCCAAATCCTGATGTGTAAGTTTATCAATCTTCAAATCTATCAGCACATAGCACCGTAAAAGCCGGTTATAAAACACAAGATCCACGTAATAGTTATCNTCCTTAAATGTAAATCGCTTCTGCCTTGCTTCAAATAGGTATCCTTTGCCCAATTCCAACAAAAATTTTTGTAATTTATTGATAATCGCAGTCTCCAAATCAGATTCCACATATTTTGCTTTTTCATCTAAGCCAAGAAATTCAAGCACAGTGGGTTGTTTTACAATATCCTGTGGTTTTGCTATCACATTACCTTCAGACGCAAGTCGCATTACCTCGTCCTTTTCCCTACTCAAAGCCAACCTCTCATAGAGACTCGAGTTATATTGTCTTTGCAGTGTCCGTATTCCCCATGCCTCATTTGTTGCTTCTATTTCATAAAATTTTCTCTCATTTTCATCTTTAATACGCATCAATTGAAGATAATGAGACCACGGAAGCGTGAACGGCGATTCTTTTTCAAAAAAGCTAAACACTGTTTCGGATTTTTCTACAGCAAATTTCCGAAACACTGTTTCGGAAATTCTATCTTGATATGTAAGAAAAAATCGTCTGGCGTTCTCCAATGTATCTACCGAAAATCCTCTTCCATACTGCTCAGTCAGAACTTCTGAAAGCCTTTTAATCACTCGCTGTCCATATTTTGCTCTGCTTTCGCCTTGTTGCTGTTCTTCTACAATCCATCTTCCTATGGAATAAAATGTCATTAGCTGAATGATGTTAATCTGCTTTGCTGTAATTCCTCTTGCATATTCAATTAAGTCTATTGAATTTTGGCACAATTCATTCAATGACTTGTCTGCATTTATCATTTCCGGTAAATCCTTTTCCATGATTCAGCCTCCAATCTTATACTTTGAGCTGTTTTATGTTGGATCATTTTATAATTCATCTTTTTTAACTGATTTTCTGTTATTTTGTAATTCCATTTCATTATGCAGTATTTTTATTGAAAAAGCAATATACACACAATATGTGTTATACTTTTCCCTGTGTAGACATGAATTTCTCATAAAAAAACGATATTCTCGCACCGTGTCGTGTACTTTTTTCATCCAAAAAGCTACGATAGGAGCGAAAGGAGGACCAAAAACGAATGGATCAGAAAAAAATCGGAGCGTTCTTAAAAGAACTCCGTAAAGAAAAAAATCTAACACAGGAACAACTGTCAGAGCTCCTCGGTGTGACAAACCGAAGTATTTCCCGATGGGAAAACGGCGTCAACATGCCCGACTTTGATCTGGTGATTGAAATCGTCAATTACTTTAATATAAGCATCGAAGAATTTCTGGACGGAGAAAGGAAGGAAAATATGATTGATAGAAAGACAGAGCAAACACTTCTCAAAGTAGCCGATTATGAAAATCAGGATAGAATAAAATTCACAAAACGAATGTGCGGACTTTTTATCGCTGCGATCATTGCTTTTATTGTTTACGGCGTAATAGATATAAAAGGACTCGCCTCGACAGGTATCTATGAAGAGATTGCTTCCGTTGCGCTTGGTATTGTACTCGGCGTCCTACTTGTCGGTGCGCTGTTTACAAGCGGTTATATGGTAAAGGTTCAGGCGCTCAAACAAAGACTGCTGTTCAAGACAAGGCTGCTCAGCCGTGACAGCGAAGATCATACGGACAGTAATCAGTAAAACATAAGATAAAATTTTTAACAATGAAAAACGGAGGTTATTATTATGGATCACGAATTAAAATCAGCAACCCGCAGTCATTTTTCCAGACTCGGACTTATGTACTTTATCGGCTCTCTGATCATTTACGGATTGCAGGTTGTCATATCTCTGATTGTCAACAGCACCAATCCGGATTTATTGGAAAATATAAACTATACTCTGCTCATTATGATGCTCCCCACGTACTGCATCGCCATGCCGCTGACGATTTTCTTAATCTGCAAATTCGTTCCGGCAAAGCAGATTGAAAAGAAAAAAATGTCTGTCGGGCAGTGGATTGTCGCATTTATCATATCCATGGCAGGCATGTACTTAAGCAACATCATCGGTTTAATCCTCACCCAGGTGATCGGCGTCATCAAAGGGAACCCGGTTTCAAATGCTATGGTCGATATCTCCACCAGCACAAATTTATGGCTGAATCTCGTCATCATGGTGCTGCTTGCACCTGTCTTCGAGGAAATCCTTTTCCGCAAGCTTATCGTTGATAGCACTGTAAAATACGGAGAAGGCACCGCGGTTCTCATTTCCGGGCTGATGTTCGGTCTGTTTCACGGCAATCTGAACCAGTTTGCGTACGCCTTTGTCCTCGGTGTAATCTTTGCATTTGTCTATGTAAAGACAGGTACGATCCGCTACACTATTTTTCTGCACATGGCAGTCAACTTTATCGGATCTGTGTTAAGCGTTTGGGTCATAGGCCTCGTTGATCTCGACGCACTCGAAATGGCATCAGGCGACCCCGAATATATGATGGAATTTATGACAACCCATCTACCGCAGTTTGCGGCATACATGCTTTACATGTTCGCTCTGTTCGGGCTTGTGATCGCAGGTATTATCCTGTTCTTTGTAAATAAAAAGAAAGTTCATTTAAACCCCGGCGAAATCAGCATCCCGAAAGGAAGCCGTTTCTCCACTGCGGTCATAAATGTCGGAATGGTTCTCTATTCCATTTTCTGGATCGCGATGATCGTTATTCAGATACTGCAATAATGTCCACCGGCAGGCTTTCAGTCAAGCATGATTCCCTTGACAGACAGTCTGCCGATCTTTCGGGAATAACAGGCTAAAATGACCTCATATGTGATGAGGAAGGCTGCAAAAGAAATAAACATTATCGGAACGTCAAAGCCGTATTCCGGCATATCTTCATACTCCGCAAAAATAAACGTCACTGTAATTTTCAGCAGCACATATTGATATACTGTCCCGACTGCAAATCCGATATAAGAGACAGGACGGTAACAGCCAAGCAGCGAGCCGCTGCATTCCTTTCTTGAATAGCCAAATACTTTCATCATTGCAATTGTCTTGTCGTTCCCCTTCACAACGCTTGACAATGATAGCAACAGGGTCATAAATGCCAGGATCAGACCGATTGAGATGATCATCCATGAAAATGTTTCACTTGCAAGCTGATTCATCGACATAGACATCTGCGTCATCGCCGAAAAGCAAAATGCTGAAAATCCCACAAAAAATACAAGCATCTTCCTGCTTCTCAATGTGCCTTTCTTCAAGTCCTGCAAAAACGGCAGATCTCCCGTCTCATTTTTTTTGACTCGAACCTTGCCCTCACGCGCTTCCCTCAACAGATGCATCACCGGACTTTTCATTTTAAGGTAAGCGTACAAAACCGACAGAAAAATAAAGGAAACGGTCGGCAGCACGATCAGACAGACCGCAAGAGACATATGAAATTGCGGCACCAGCTTAGGAAACAGTCCCTCTTTATTCTGGGTTTTATAGAAATTTGGCAGATAAAGAAAAGCCCCTGTATAGCCAAGTACACAGCCTGCAAAAACGCTCAGTCCAAATACCCAGAAATGCTTTGCCACTTTTCCGTCCGAGTAGCCAAGCGCCTTTAATATACCAAGTTCCTTTCCGTGAGAGTCAATATAATTCTTAATGTGAAAAAGCAGCATAATGGCCGAGGTGATCACCAGAGAACCTCCCGACACCGCGGCAACTACCTTTCCCATCAATACGATCGCTTCGTACATAATGACCGCCTGCTCTGACGTTATCTCATTCTCAATCCCTGCGATATCAATATTGTAATTGAGGAAAAGTGTACAGACAAACACTGCACAGCATGCAATCACCGAAATTGCAAATAATTTCGCTGTATCTTTAAGTCCAATGACCATATCCTACCATCCTATCTCATATGCATTTTTTTGTGTCTCATTCCTATAAATATCTGATATTTTCCCGCTGTTCATTTTAATCACGGTATTTGCCATCTCCGCAATATTCAGATTGTGCGTGACCATCACGATCGTGAAACCGTACTCCTTTTGCAGCCTGCAGATATAATCAAGCACCTGCCTGCCCGTCTGCTCGTCTAATGCACCGGTCGGCTCATCCAAAAACAGTATCTTAGGTTTTTTTGCCAATGCTCTTGCCACTGAAGCTCTCTGCTGTTCGCCCCCGGAAAGCTCGCCCGGATATTTTTTTGCTTTTTCTTTGAGCCCTACTGCTTCAATGATATCCCTGTAGTCTTTGTTTGACGCCAGATCAGCGCCCATCTTTACGTTTTTGTCGATATTCATATGCGGGAGCAGATAATACTGCTGAAAAATAAATCCGACATACCGCCTGCGGAATTCAGTCAGTTCGCGGTCCGAAAACGCTGTAATGTCGTCCCCACCGTACACTATACTGCCTCCGTCCGGACGTTCAAGTCCTGAAGCGACATTCAGCAGGGTGGATTTTCCCGAACCCGACGCTCCCAGAATTACCGTAAAATCTCCGTCCTCTATGTTAAGACTGATCCCTTTTAAAACCTCAAACCGGCTTTCTCCGCTTCCATAAAATTTTGTAATATCTTTTACCTCAAGCATTGTTCGCATCCTCTCTTATTTTTCTTAACAGACTCATGAACACTTCTGTCATCATTGCACTTATTTCCTCCCCGGTAAACCGGCACATCTTCGTAGCACACAGCGCCGCAATCCCGTGCGTGTAGATCCACAGGTGACGATACAGCTTTTCAGCCGCGGTGCCGTCCAGTCCGTACCCTTTCTCAATCGATAAAAGTATCGCATCGTAACTCTCATCGATCAGCGGCAAAATACCTGCAAGGTTCGGAACGCTCTCCTGCTCCGTCATAAAAAGAAGCTGAAATAACTTTGGCTCGTTTACCGCAAAAAGTATATATTGCGTTCCAACACCTTTGAATGCCGGATTCTCCTTCAGACCGCGTTCGACGTACTGCTTATAAAGCGTTTTGGCTGAAGCGAGTACCGCTTCCTGTACCTCCTCCATACTTTGAAAAACAGTAAAGATCGGTCTCGCCGAACTCCCAAGCTTTTCCGCTAACGCTCTGGCAGTCAGTGCGTCTGCTCCGTATTCTCTTACGATTGCAAGTGCTGCCTCTATAATTTCTTCCCTTGAAAACTTTGCTTTCGGTGGCATTCTGTATTTTCCTTTCCGTATCTAAAACAAATGTTTTGCAACATTTGTTTTAGATTATATCTGTTTTTCTTCCGATTGTCAACTTTCTCCTGTTCTTCATTGATATTTTCCCTTTCATTCGCTATAATCGTAGAAAACAGATTTATGCAAAACGCAACACAGAAATGAGGAAATCATGTTAAGCAAAGCCGAAAAAGATTATGTAATTGACTTACTGGAAAAGGGAGAATCCATTCCGGAAGACTTCAAATATAAACTGTTCCCTGTCAACCACAAGGAATATGAACTGGCATATGCCGGTAAAATGCGCAGGGAGGATCTGCTGGCAGACGATGACGGTTCCTTTCCCGTGCCTTTACAGATAGAAAGACTTTTTAACGGGTCCGACCATCCTGCCTATGATGACGGCTGGCACAATATGATCATTTTCGGAGATAATCTGCAGTTCCTGAAAACAGTCTACAAAAATGAAGATCCTGTGATCAAAGATACCGTAAAGGGCAAAGTAAAGCTTATCTATATTGACCCGCCCTTTGCAACTTCGGATGATTTTTCAAGCAAAGACGGTGCAAAGGCATACCGCGATAAAAAAGAAGGCGCAGAGTTCATCGAATATCTGAGGAAACGGATCATTCTCGCTCATTCCATCCTATCGGAGGACGGAAGTATATTTGTCCATTTAGATTGGAAAATGGCTCATTACATCAAGATCATACTTGACGAAGTGTTCGGCAAAAACAATTTCCGAAACGAGATCATCTGGGCATATAACGGGCCCGGATCTCCGGGCATGAGACAGTTCAACAGAAAGCATGACACAATATTCTGGTACAGTAAATCGTCTAAATGGATCTTCAACGATGATGCGATCCGCGTAGAGCACAGTGAAAAAACGGTTGACAACTTTAAAGCCGGATTGGACGGCTCCGGTTTTATCGGGAACAGCTATGCGCTGAATCAAAAAGGAAAAATTCCGGAGGACTGGTGGCAAATGGCAGTCGCCTCCCGAGTCAAGGCTGACGGTTATAACAGAATGGGTTATCCGACAGAAAAACCGGTAAAACTCATCGAACGGATCATCCGGGCATGCAGCTGCGAGGACGATATTGTTCTGGACTTTTTTGCGGGTTCCGGCGTTGTCGCCTCCGTTGCTGAAAAATTGAACCGCAGATGGATCACATGTGATATCGGAAAGCTCTCCTATTACACGGTTCAGAAACGGATGATTGAAATCGCGAAATCAAAAAGCCTGACAAACGCGAAAAAGAAATATCAGAAACATGCCCGTGCATTTATGACGTGCTCGCTGGGCACATATGATCTAAAAGCCGCCCTTACCATGGAATTTCATAAATATAAGGAATTTGTATCAGGACTGTTCAATATTGATCTGGTTGAATCCAAAATCGGCGGATATACATTTGAGGGAAGAAAAGACGATCATCCGGTCGTGATCTTCAATTATAATCTGCACAAAGATTCCAATGTGGACGATGCATTTCTTGCCGACATCGGGGAGCATATCGGAAACAGGATGCATGGCGGCCGCATTTATATCGTGTCCCCCTCCACCCGTGTGGACTTCCTCACAGATTACGAAGAGCAAAACGGCATTCGCTACTATTTTCTAAAAATACCTTACCAGATGGTCAAAGAACTTCATCAGAAGGATTTTAAGAAATTCCGACAGCCGCGCTCTCAAAAAGATGTAAATGCGCTGGATGAGTCCATCGGTTTCTCCTTCAACAGAACTCCGTCGGTCAAGAGCAGCCTGTCCTGTCAGGATGATAAAATAGTTCTTACGGTCACCGAATTTTCTTCGGAAGAACCCAGATCAGGCAAAACTGCCGAGGAAAAGACAATGTCTGGCTTTGAACTTTTGTCTGCCGTATTTATTGACAGTGATTATAACGGCAGAGAATTTGTAATGTCTAACGTGTTCTTCTCCGATGAACTTAACATATCCGACAATACGTTTACTATCGAGCTGAGTAAAGCGTCCGTCGGTCAAAAAATTATGGTTGTATATACCGATATTTTCGGAAACGATCTCACCGAATGCTTTACATTAGAAGGAGGCGCGAAATGCAGGAAATAAAAACGTTTAAACAGTCAGAATTAGTTCTAAAAGTCAACCGCGCCTATGATACCAATGCACTGGATCTGGATTCCTGGATGCCTTTTATCAACCGGCTGTGCGGCGACCGCATCTACCAGAAGGAGGCGATCCGTACCGCCATTATCTTTCTTGCGTCAGGCCAGTATGTCACATTAGAGGATCTGGCGGAATATAACTATTCTCTCAATCCATGCCTCCGGGATAAATATTCTTCTCAGGAAGATTATAAGAAAATCCTGCAGATGAAAGACAAGGCTTATGCAACTGTTGATCTGGCTACCGGCACAGGAAAATCTTATGTCATGTATGGGGTTGCACAGATCGCGCTTGGTCTGGGACTCGTAAAGCGTGTGCTGGTGTTATGTCCTTCGTTGACGATCGAAAGCGGCTTAACGCAGAAATTTCAAAGTCTGAGTGGAGACGCCGGCCTTAAGTCAGCCATCCCGTCAAATGCCGTCCTCAAAAATCCGTGTATTGTAAGCGCAAACAAAACCGTAAGTTCCGGCGACCTATGCATTGAAAATATTCATGCTGTATATGAAAACACCGGCTCCTCCATCGATGACAGCTTTCTGGGCAGGGGACGGGATACGCTCGTCTTAAATGATGAAGCACACCATATTTTTAATAAGGTTTCCGGAAGCGATGCATCCATAAAAAAATGGAGAGAATTCTTATTGAGCGATAAATACGGCTTTCACTACATGCTAGGTTTTACAGGTACGGCATATCTCGAGGACGAATATTTTCCGGATGTATTATACCGGTATTCGCTCCGTCAGGCAATCGAGGATCACATCGTAAAAAACATCGATTATGTCAAAGAAGACGAAAGCCGCGGCGACCATGAACGGTTTCAGAAAATTTATCAGAATCATCGGGATAATGCGGAAAGATATCCTCTTGTAAAACCGCTATCCATACTTGTCACCCGCGATATCAGTCATGCAAAAAATCTATATGAAGATTTTACCGCTTTTCTGGCAAAACAGGAGGATGCGCCAAACGCTGCATCAAAGGTTCTTGTTGTAACCTCTGCAAAGGAGCATGCCTCAAATGTTGCAAAACTCAAATATGTTGACGACAAGTCTGATAAAACCGAATGGATCATATCCGTCTCCATGCTTACGGAAGGCTGGGATGTGAAAAATGTTTTTCAGATCGTACCGTGGGAAGACAGAGCATTTAATTCCAAACTCCTCATTGCACAAGTTCTTGGGCGCGGTTTGCGCGTTCCGGATGCTTACCAGTCACCGCAGCCTAAAGTCGTTGTTTTCAACCACCGGTCCTGGAGCAGTAAAATCAAGCGCTTAGTCGACGAAGTTCTAGAGATTGAAACCCGGGTAAGCAGCACAGTCATCATCACAGGTGTGAGGAGCGAATATCATTTCTCCGTGAAAAACATTAACTATTCTACGGAGCAGACAGAGGTTGAAAAGCCTGCCGAATCCGGTTCTGTTGACTTCACGCGGTTAATGACAGAAGGGATCGCACTGGAATCGCAGTCCGTGGAAGTGGAAAGAGAAACGACATATGAGACAGTTCTTGGCGGTTCTTCGCGGGAACGCAATTATGTCATTCGCAATATCACCTGGACTGTCGATGAAGTTGTCGACAAACTCTTTGAAGAATTTGAGCAGCGGGAATGGGAAGGCAAAACGCTCAAATTGGGACAGGATGAATACACACAGAACGCACTTCCTCCACGACATGTGATCGAGGAAATTGTAAGACTGTCCATGGAAAAACGTGGAAACAGCGGAGACGATATCATCGAAGCAAATGTCCACAAAATCCTTTCGGCATTTACACCGCTTCTTCGAAAAAACAAGAAATCTGTCTCCTCAAAGTCTGTTCCAAACGATATTTTTGAAGTAAACACGCGTGAACTGGCAAAGCAATCCATCAGTGTCAGTATGCTCCGTCAGGATCGAACAGTATTTTTGACAAACAATTGGGAAAACGAGATCACAGCGAAGGATCAGAAAGCGGTCGTCACAGACATTCTGGAGGACGAATCCCTGCCCAAGTCTTCCTCAAAGGAAATAGACTATTGTCTGTTCAAAACGCCGGTCACTACTGTCCTGACTGTTTCAAAGCCGGAAAGAAAATTTATTGAGCTTCTCTGCAAAAGAGAAAACGCCGGCCTGCTTACCGCATGGATCAAGTCGCGCGACAGGAGCTTTTATGAAATTGAGTACAGCTGCCGCTACGGCTCCGAGAGTTCAAAGACAAGAAAATATTATCATGACAAGTTCAATCCTGATTTTTTCATAAAAATAGAAAAAGAGGAGACATGCTATTATCTTGTGATTGAAATCAAAGATGACGGTGATGCCTGCGAGGAAAACAAAGCCAAATATAAATATGCAGTTGAGCATTTTGAACGGCTGAATCAACGTATGATGGCGGAAGGCGTCGCAGAACGCTACATCTTCCATTTCCTTTCGCCCGACAGTTATGATATCTTCTTCAATCACTTAAGAGACGGCAGCGTTCTCGAGGGACAGGACAAATTCAGGTGTGCTTTGGAGAATCTGCTGGAAGAAAGCTAAATAAAAAATCTTATACGATAAAAAAGTCTTGGAAACTATATTTCCAAGACTTTTTTCTACGTGCGCGAGAGGATTCGAACCCCCGACACCTTGGTCCGTAGCCAAGTGCTCTATCCAGCTGAGCTACGCACACATATTCTTTTAGTTGAATTTTCAACTTACATCCTTTCGGATGCGACTGCCGGCGACCGGAATCGAACCGGTACGATGTTGCCACCACAGGATTTTAAGTCCTGCGCGTCTGCCAGTTCCGCCACGCCGGCATTTTTACAACTATGTTGTAAAATGGGACCTATAGGGCTCGAACCTATGACCCTCTGCTTGTAAGGCAGATGCTCTCCCAGCTGAGCTAAGATCCCTCACAAACGACCCAAGCGGGACTCGAACCCGCGACCTCCGCCGTGACAGGGCGGCGCTCTAACCAACTGAGCCATTGGGCCATATAACATTTTTATGCAAACAACTCTTGTAACTAGTGGACCATCGGGGACTCGAACCCAGGACCGACCGGTTATGAGCCGGTTGCTCTAACCAACTGAGCTAATGGTCCAAGAATTTTGCTTTATNNAAGCCGATGATCGGACTCGAACCGATAACCTGCTGATTACAAATCAGCTGCTCTGCCAATTGAGCCACATCGGCACGTTTTTAATGACTCCGACGGGAATCGAACCCGTGTTACCGCCGTGAAAGGGCGATGTCTTAACCTCTTGACCACGGAGCCAGATTATTNTATTCGAATATGACGACCTAACGAAGAATATATTATCACAACTTATCCCATTTTGCAAGAGGAAAATTATTGATTTTTAAAACTTTTTNATNCCTGNCTCTCNCATATCCAAAAGGACCCTGAGNNNATACCTGNTCTGCCTCAGAGTCCTTTCTCACATATANACTTTTCGCCTTACTGTCCGGCTAATACACCCCGATCTCCTTGATCAGAAANTCNTTGCCCCGTACCAGATAAGTGTTCTCGCTNCCGCAGTGAGGGCAGACTTTGGCATACTCCACCGTNGGGTATTCCTGCTTGCAGTCTTCACAGAAAGAAACCGCGTCGATCTGTTCTATCAACAGCTCTGCCTCCTCCATGACAGGCTCCTTCTTCCTNGCCCAGTTCCAGCAGTCAGTCAGNTATTCATGAATNATCCCTGACACTTCTCCGATCTGCAATGTCACAGAAGAGACCTTTTCTACAGCATTTTCCTCTGCCACCTGCTTGACATCCCGTACAACGTAAAATACGACTCCCAACTCATGCATGGCTGATCCATTCCTGCTTTCCTTAGTTTTTCTTGTGTGTCACGATCCTGACGGCACGTTTGAGCTGATACGGGATAATGTGTTTAAACTTATCCTCCGCTGTNACCATATTCGTACATTCCGGTCTGTCACGGTGCAGTGTGATCGCATCNAANTCACATTTNGTCGTACACACGCCNCAGCCAATACATTTATTNTCATCCACNANTGTAGCTCCACAGCCCAGACAGCGTGCAGTCTCCTTCCTCACCTGCTCCTCTGTCAGTGTCAGATGCGCATCCTTAAAGGACTTNGCAGGNACTGCCGGATCAANGCCNTCNCTCTGACGTGATGAATTATCGTAACTTTCAACCCGAATATTATCTTTATCCAACTCNTTGAATTCCCAATGGTTGCGACCGATCGTCATATGTCCGTCATGNACGTAGCGGTGCAAGGACTCCGCCGCATAATGTCCTGCTGCAATAGCGTCGATTGCAAATTTAGGTCCGGTATAAACGTCGCCTCCCACAAAGATATCCGGCTGTCCCGTCTGGAATGTAAGTTTGTCTGCCACAATTGCTGGTCCGTTGAACTCGACTTTTTCTCCTTCCAAAAGGCTTCCCCACACTGACCTCTGNCCAATCGCGAAGATGACACGGTCGCATTCCACCGTAATAGTCTCATTCTCATCGTAGGCAGGTGCAAATTTGCCCTGTGCATTAAATACGGAAGTACATTTCTTGAATACGATTCCGGTCACTTTTCCGTCCTTTGTCAGAACTTCCTTCGGTCCCCATCCGTTTTGGATCGTGACACCGTCTTCCCGTGCCTCACTGACTTCCTCTGCGGATGCGGGCATCTCTTTCTCAGACTCAAGGCTGAGCATNTTTACCTCCGCAGCGCCGCTTCGGATGCTTACTCTCGCCGCGTCGATCGCCACGTTACCGCCGCCCACAACTACTACTTTTCCTGCAAATGANGTATTTCCGGTATTGGCGTCATGCAGATACTCTATAGCGGTCATGGTTCCCTCCGCTTCATCTCCTTCCACGCCGGGACGTCTGCCTGCACTGCAGCCGATAGCTATGTAGAACGCCTTATATCCCTGCTCGCGCAGTTCTTTCAGCGTTACATCTTTGCCGACCTCTACGCCGGTTTTAATCTCAACTCCCATCTCACGGATGACATCGATCTCCGCCTCAATGACATCCTTTTCCAATTTATAGGAAGGAATTCCGTAATGCAGCATTCCGCCTGCTTTTTCATTTTTTTCGAATACAGTTGGGCTGTATCCTTTTTCTGCGAGATAGAATGCAGCGCTCAAGCCTGCCGGTCCGCCTCCGATGATGGCAATCTTCTCCGGGAAATGATCCATGTGAATGCTTGCAGGAATCACTACCGGCGGAATATATCTTGTCTCCGCTTTCAGATCCTGCTCTGCAATAAACTTCTTTACCGCATCAATGGCAACCGCCTCGTCGATGGTTCCCCTGGTGCAGGCGTCCTCACAGCGTCTGTTGCAGATACGTCCGCAGACAGCCGGGAACGGGTTCTGTTTCTTGATCAGTGCAAGCGCATCCTTATATTTCCCCTGGGAAGCCTTTTTCAGGTATCCCTGAACAGCGATATGAGCCGGACACGCTGTCTTACACGGCGATGTTCCCGTCTTATGGCTGTTTATCCTATTGTTATCGCGATAATCGGGATCCCACTTATCTTCGGTCCATTTTACCGAATCCGGCAGCTCCTGTTTCGGGTATTCCACCTCTTTACCGTCCTTAGTGCAAAGCTTCTGCCCAAGCTTCACCGCACCCGCAGGGCAATACTCCACGCATCGACCGCACGCTACGCATTTTTCTTTCTCAACATGCGCTACATAAGCGGAGCGGGACATATTCGGTGTATTGAAAAGCTGGGATGTACGCAGGGCATTACAAATATTTACGTTGCAGTTGCAGATACCGAAAATCTTGTTTTCCCCGTCTATATTAGTAGTCTGGTGTACAAAACCGTTTTCTTCCGCTCTCTGCAGGATCGCCATGGCCTCTTCATAGGTGATGTCGTGACCTTTTCCCGTCTCACGGCAGTAATCGGCAAAATCGCCCACGCCGATGCACCATCCGTAATCATCATCCGCCACTCCTTCCCCGAGAACTTTCCGGGAAGCGCGGCAGGAGCACCGTCCTACCCCGATATGTCCTTCATACTTTTTCAGCCAGTAGGAAAGATGTTCCAGATCTACCGACTGATTCTCCATGGAGATTGCTTTTTCTACCGGAATGACGTGCATACCGATTCCTGCTCCTCCCGGCGGCACCATCTGCG
Source organism: Roseburia sp. (assembly GCA_014804775.1). Lineage (GTDB taxonomy): Bacteria > Bacillota > Clostridia > Lachnospirales > Lachnospiraceae > Roseburia. The sequence goes on from JAAUZB010000025.1 coordinate 42,579, forward strand.
TGATTCCCGCCAAAGGAATATATGTCATACGCTCAAAGAAAGATGCCACATCCGGGTGATCCCGCAGTCTGGGATTACTCCCATCCGGTAACTCCTCCATATTGAAAAGTTCTGCCGATCCGGGCACAAACATTGGAAGAACATACCTGCGCTCCGTCTGCTCATGAGTACGTCCGTTGTGGTCATAGTGATATCCGTAATCATATTCCAGCAGACCGATGTAACTCATTTCATCCAAAAGCTTCTGAAACTTTTCCTCCCCGTCCTTACTGATCTTATTCAACTTGCACATCTCAGCAAAGGTGTAGGGCGTCCTCTTTTTCATGGCAAGCCCTACCTCCGCCATTTCCTCNGTGATGATCTCNGCAAGTCCCCAATACTCCGGGTCCTCCACNTTCACCCCGCCGATCATATGCGCTGCCACGTCCGTNATCTTCTTGCCCAAAGCAATGATCTTTTTGCTCGGCTCCGTGTCATGCTTATGTCTTGCAGGCCANCTGTTGTACTGCTCCATGTCAAATGCCATACCTTCTCCTCCTTGTANNTTNTTNTTCNCTTTTCTCTTANTTATAGTTTATCTCTGCAAACGCATCCTGTCAAANACAGTAAAAAAATTTACCTTGCAAAATGCANTTCNCTCAGTCCCTCCACCTCGTCGCANANCTTCTGCAGNCCGCAGGTGCCGCAGTCCATGACCGCATTTTTTAAAATATGGTCAATCGTTTTGGTAATGCTTTCCGCCTCCGCTGCGCAATGTTCCAACGCCTTATAATCGTACTCTTCCTGCGTCACATAATAGAGATGGACNGCCTTCACAGANGTATTCCTGTGAAAAGCGGAAATCATACAGTTTCCTGCCTTTGNAAAATCCAANCCTTTTGCCAGNGCATCCTTCCCGATNCGNACCGTCTCTTTCTGTCTGGAGGCAGACACACGCATCATGAACCCCTCCGGATAAAAGTGATATCTCGTATATTCCAGGGCACGGACCGCCTGNTACAAAGCCTGTCCTTCCCCCAGCGTATCCTCGCCCACNCGCACCAGAGCGATTCGCGCATAGGGNNCATCTTTTCGTANCTCTGNCAGATCCCTGCCCAACAGGGTAACTTCATCTGCCGGAACAAGCGTCTCATCCGCTGTAANAAGCGTGCACCCGATGGCCGGAAGNCCCTCTCCTCCCAATTCATAAGCCATGTCACTTCTCAGTATCATGCTCCGGTCNGAAATCTCGGGCCACCCGGTATCTCCTGTAGGCAGNGCGCGGCTCNCCTCCTTCAGGANCGTCTGAATTTTTTTTATGGTTTCATCATACAGNTTCATAACATTTATAAATGCTTATCCCTGTCTATCTTNTCGTAGTGCTTATCAAACAACGGTGCCAGTTTTGCGGTCAGTTTCATATCCAGGTTAAAGAAGTAGACAAGAAAAGATAATATGAACAGCCCCACAAGAATNGCCGCCACGATNGCNATCGCATATATTATCGTCTTTGTCATTTCGCTCCTCCCTTCTGTCTGGCGTACTCCGCCGCTCCCAGNGCNCCCATCAGCTGCGGNTCAATGGGAAGTTCAATGACCTTTAACTTCAGGACTTTCTCAATCGCATCNTTCAGTCCNTCATTTTTCGCNCATCCTCCGGTGAGTGTGACNCTGTCNACNGCTCCCGCCTTTTTNGACATCACNAAACACCTCTTGGCAACGGATANNTCTATGCCTGCNGCNATCTCCTCCATAGGTTTTCCCTCTCCCACCAGAGANATAACCTCNGACTCTGCAAATACGGTACACTGGGACGTNATGGGNATCACATTTTTNGCTTTCAGCGACAGNTTGGAAAACTCTGTGAGTTCCATCTCNAATGCTCTTGCCATCGCCTCAAAAAACCTNCCTGTTCCCGCCGCACATCTGTCATTCATGGCAAANTTCAATACCGTACCGTCAGTGTCAACAGAGATACCCTTGACATCCTGCCCGCCGATATCAATAATAGCCTTTACGCTNGGGTCCGCCACATGNACTCCCATNGCATGACAGCTGATNTCTGAAATGTTCTCGTCTGCAAAAGGAACCTTGTTCCTTCCNTATCCGGTTCCTACCAGATACNCCAAATCCTCCGCACTGTTTAAATCCGGGACNTGTGCCACAGCCTGTTTCAGAGCGTCNTCTGCACTGAGCACNGAATTGATNCGGCTGCGCAGAGTNACATTTGCCACCATTTTGCCGTCTTCATTCATAATCACACACTTNGTATAAGTACTTCCGGAATCGCATCCTCCATAATATTTCATATCGATTTTTCCCCCTGTGCAATTTGCTGTATATGTNCNCATTCCNTTACCATGAATGCTCGTCGTGAATTACCTCCAAAGTCGGGTCGAGAGGCTCCTCGCGGAAAACCGTCCTCATATAACGGTTGACCTGATCACGGATCTCCTGNCTGGAAATCACCCGCGGNTCAAAGAGATCATGATCCACCCAGATCAAATGNATTCCTTTTTCTCTCGCCTTCTCCTCGAANTGCCCGTGCATTCCATCCAGCGCCTTGCAGCTGATATGCTCCCACAAAATCACGGTNTCCGCACGGAACTCNTCNCAGAATTCCCATANNTCNTCCANCAGAACCTTGTATCCGCCATGTGTCCGGTTNCGCATGATCATATTCTCTGTCAGCCATGCCATATCNTAGATTGCCTGTTCCTTGTCNTCCTCNGAGAGCACCTTGGTAGATACCATGGAAAGCATATCGGTAAGNGGCAGGATTCCCCANCANTTNTGCAGCCAGATCAAAAAGTCAAAGTAAAAATGNGACTGTACTCCCCAAATGATCGCNCGGTGGCGGTACTCCTTGACCACCATCGTCTTGTTCTTATATGCCTTTTCNGCAATGGCTGATATCTTNCGGTCGGCTTCCACNAACTCCTGCATCTTNCCNCAGATCGCCATATANTTTGTTTCCGTATAGAGTGCCAGATTCGAACCGAATACCTGCGGATAATCTGTCTTATTCATATCCAGCCANTCCATCCTGTGGCGTGTGGATTCATTGACACGNTTTGCACATGTAAAATAATAATCCCAATCCCACTTTTCACCGGTATGTTCCTCTATAAATTTGATGGCATTGCGAATCTCCTGCGCCGCATATTCCTGTACATCATCCTCTCTGTGNCGCAACGGCGCCGCAAGCTGAAAGCANGGAATACCGTCCTCCAGTTCCANGCGCTTTGATATGACACCGTTTCCCATCAGGGANCCGTCNCAGGTGGTATTGCACTGGATCGCACATGCGCCCAAAACAGGGAAATCATCATCNATTGACACCCCCGCCTCCGCCTCAGGCATAGGACACACATCCCCNGGAAGTCCAAACTCCTGTGCCACATCAATATAATGGCATGCCGCATACTGATTCAGCAGCACGGAGACATAGACTGACGGTGTCTCGCGGCTGAGCCCTTTCAGATTCGGAAANCCCATCATTACCGCCGTCATTTCATTTTCATCCACCAGNACTACNTTATCAGAAAATTTTTTGTTATTNCCAATCCTCCGGTCACCTTTAAACAGATTGTCCAGCAGCTTGGCAACATCCTCCATGACCAAGTCAAACTCCGTGTGNGCAATACGCAGCTGCGGTCCCCGCAATCCCTGTGTATGTCTGTCCACCATCATGGGTGCCGCAAGATAGTTTCCCATCCAACGGTAACGGAAAAAAGCTTTGATATTTCTGGGTTTTACGATGAACTTCGTCAGGATTCCCATAATGTGGAGCCATCGCGCATAATCATAGAANGTATCTCTCACACCGCGCCACTCNCGACGTTTTTTCACCTTGCCGTTCGTATAGAAGTCTCCCAGCCGTTCACTTCCTACTTGTTTTCCCACTATCTGCCACCTCCCTGGATCTTTTTAAGTTCCACACTTTCCATAAAAGCCTGNACACGGGTACGGANCTGACCGGAATTGCCTACANCATAGGGNCGGTCTATGGACANNACNGGATAATGNTAATCCTCCCGCAGAACATGCGTCCCCACCGTGCGTTCATATGCCCATGGATCGCAGAATTTTATCTGTTGGTAGATAATNCCGTCNGCATGNTATTCTTTTGCCAGCTGATCCACGTATCTNCGTCTCTCCTGGATCTTATCCTGATTCATGTATCTTGGACACTGTCCGCGGTACATATACTGACGGCAGATCTGGGTCAATGCATCTTCCTCCTCCGTCAGCTCTATTCTGTCNCTCCCGGGGAATGAACCGTAGCAAAAACGGTCNGCNCATACGTATGCTCCACANTCCTCAAGCAGCCNTACCACATCCACATCATCCACCTCNGANCCCACCAGNACCACACGCGCCCGATAATTTTTTTTGTCATCCGGCTTTCTGCTCTTCAGTTCCTCNAGCGTTTCCTCNAGNNTCTCTNNAAGCAGATANTTTGGCGCNGTATAGGTCGCCATNGTAANAATATGAAATTCNTATCCGGTAATTCTTGGATTTTCTTCCTTGCGGTATTCCCCGATCTGACGAATCAGNTCNCAGATATANTTGTGCTCCTCCACGGCCTTTCGGATGGCCTCATCGGAAATATCAATNCCAAATTTCTCGTTCAGCGGTTTTAAAATATGGTTNCTGCACTGCAGGGTATAGAGATTCANCCCATTGTCGTCCGCNTTCATGGGNATCTCCATATANTCATGNAAAAANTGTTCCTTCGGCATGGTCTTTAAAAGTTCCATATTCTCTGCACAGCGGTTCAACATGGAGCATCCGTCCGGCACGATCAGACAGTCCGCAAAATTATAACCGCCCTCCATCGCCCGCTCNAGAAGCGCNCTTGTGTATTCGCACAGAAAACTGGTCAAATANTAGGTTGCCATTTCTATGGAGCCGGTGCGCGGGGCACGCAGACGCACGGAAAAGGTTCCCGGCAGATTCAGAAGCGGTTCCGGNATATTCTCNCAGAGNGTGGCAACACATCTTTTCCCNTCTGNCTGNGCCCGTTGAATCAATTCATTNTTCGCNTCCTCCAAAAGCTTTTCGAAATAATACAAATGCTTTAAATCTTTCATCTTAATTACCGTACCTTTCCATAACCTGCTGCACCNTAAAACTCCTCTNAGTTNAAAATGCCTAACTCNCTCATGGCCTGCNTNGTCCCCAGAACAATAGCCGCNTCTGACGGCANNTAAAAAACGTTCTCCCCTTTCAGGTCAAATTCGGCCAAGGATGCATCTGACGGAATGTAAGCCAGCACAGGGATATCCCCTGTATCCATAAAATTCTTCACGTCCANAGACGGNAGGCGGTTCGCAATAATTCCAATCTGCTCATACATTACCAGATCATCTGCCACTTTGCGGATGGTCTGGATCACCTGGGTTCCCTTTTTACTGGAATCCGTAACCAAAAGCAAATGTGTGACTTTCTCCATCACCCGTCTGTTGATCTGCTCTATACCNGCTTCCCCGTCAATGACCACGTAATCAAAATTCTCAGACAGAATGCTGATCACTTCCTTGAGATAAGAATTGATCTTGCAGTAGCAGCCNGCNGCCTCCGGTCGCCCGATGGCAATAAAACTGAACCCGTCCTTTTCCACCAATGCATCAAAAATGCGGTATCTGGCCTCGCCCAATAATTCAATGGCACTTTTACTGTCCCCATCCTCAGCCGCAGCAACAACTTCCCTTCGGATGTCATCCACTGTACTCTGTACTTCTATCCCCAGCGCTGTGGAAAGTCCAACTGCGGGGTCTGCATCAATCGCAAGCACTTTTTTCTCCGGATATGCCTCTACCANAATACGGACAAGTGTTGCTGCAATAGACGTCTTTCCCACGCCGCCCTTACCCGCCACTGCCAGAATCTTCGTTTTTTCCTGTTTCATTTCTACGCCATCCATTCCTTCGCCTGTGCTACGATCCAGTCCGCCAATTCCCCGATTCCCTCGCCTGTCTTCGCAGAAATATATAAGATATCAATATTNGGATTGCGGCGTTTTGCATAGGTCTCTACNTTCTGCCTGTCNAAATCAAANTAAGGCAGAACGTCCGTCTTGTTGATCACAAGNAGATCNCACTTCTCATACATTANCGGATATTTGAGCGGCTTGTCATCCCCCTCCGGCACCGANAGAATCGTCATATTCTTCACTGCACCGGTGTCAAATTCNGCAGGACAAACCAGATTTCCTACATTTTCCAANACGATCAGTTCCGCNTCNTCTAAACCNAACTCNTACAGNCCCTGTCTGGTCATATCTGCATCCAGATGNCACATNCCNCCCGTATGGATCTGAATNGATTTNATTCCCGCCTCCGTCATTTTCTCCGCATCCACGGCGGAATCAATGTCNGCCTCCATCACGCCCATTTTAATCCGTCCCTCCAGAGCGTGGGCAAGCGCCANCAGCGTAGTCGTTTTTCCCGATCCCGGGGAAGACATCAGATTCAGCAGAAAAACCCGCTTTTCNTTCANTTCATCNCTNAGCCTTGCGGCATCCTTATCGTTATTCTCAAAAATACTTCTTTTTACTTCAATTACACGCACATCTTTTCCCATACATGTCCTCCGTCTNNNGGCGCACGAACCGCATACTATATNTCTATCTTCCAACACATTTGTTTTCTTGTAAATTGACAGAATTGCCAAAAAAAAAGTCGAAATTTTTTTCTGGTCTTGGTCTGACCAGTTNTTNTTGACGATGCNNCATNNNTCATGATATATTTANATTGCAAAATAGGAAAAGAGGAANCNTCATTGAANTTCAAAAAGATTGATGCACCGTCTATCAAAGAATTATTTTTATCCCAGATTGAAGAAATGATCCTGTCNGGAGANTTAAAGCCAAACGACCGNCTGCCNTCTGAGCGNGAACTGGCNGATACTATGGGAGTCAGCAAGACCATNGTCCACGAAGGCATNCGCGAACTGACCCGCATGGGNTTTCTGGACGTAGTNTCACGAAAGGGCGTGTATGTTGCGGACTATGCCAGCACAGGNAATCTGGATACACTGTTCGCCATCATACGCTACCGGGGCGGCATGCCTGACAGGAAAATGCTGGTCGATCTATTGGATGTCCGCATCTATCTGGAATGCCCTGCCATTGAGGATCTTGCACGCCGGCACGACCCTGACGATATCAGAAAGCTTGAGCTCCTGCAAGCCGATGTGCAGAGAGCTATTTCCTCTGATATTAAGACGTTCGCCTCCTCCCTTTTTATGTACCGTAAGACACTGACAGCGCTGAGCGGAAACTGCATTTCTCCACTTATTATGAACGCTTTTTTTACCGCCTCCATTTCCGCCTGGACAGATTACTGTGAGTACATCGGACGGCAGGATACTTATGCGGTGCTGGCACAGACTACGGAATATATCCGAAACGGAGACTCCCAGGGCGCCATCCGTTTATTTACAGAATGCATTGAAAAATATAAGAAACATCTGTTGGGGCATACATGATTTTAATTACAAAAAAGAGCTTTTTACAGCCCCTCATTTTGCTACACTCGACTTACTTGAGCAACAGCATTAAGAAAATTATATTGGCATCACCTGTAACAAAATGTCAGGAAATATAGCTTGACAAACATTAGCAGGCTTTGTCATCATCAGTCTCTCATTAAAACGAAATCTTAAACTCCACTTTGATCGGTTCTTTCACATTATCCGCAAATACTTCTCCATCGCTGGGCTTCCCAACTATGTTTCCATAATGAACAGGAATCGCAACACCCGGACGAAGCGTATTCACAAGCTCCGCTGCTTTCTTTGCATCCATCGTGTATGTCCCGCCAATAGGGATAAGCACAATATCACATTTTACTGCCTTTGCTTCTTTCGTAGCATCGGTATCCCCGGCGATATAGATTCGCTTACCCTCTACCTGGAGGATATATCCGACCCACTCAGCACTTTTAGGATGAAAGGGTTTTAAGATGTTATACGCTGGAACCATCTCAATCTCCAGACCATCAATTTCACGATAGGCACCGGGCTTCACGGTTATAATTCTGCACACAAGATCGGCAACCTCATTTACCTTGCCCTGCATCTTCTCAGGTACAATCAGAATCGTGTTACTGCCTGCGACCTTTTTTATATCCTCTGGCGAAAAATGATCATAATGGTCATGTGTGATAAGAATGTAATCCGCATCATGCGGCTCCTCACGCATTTGGAAAGGGTCAATATATATCTGTCTGCCCCTGTCAGTGATCCGGATGCTGTTTTGCGTAAAAACTGTGATATTCTCGGTCATTGTTACTCTCCTTATGAAATGCTATCTATCCATTCTTTTAGTTTCTCTGCCCTCTTTCCAATTCCACTGCCTTCGGAAGTTGAAAAGAGCGCAATCTTCTTCCCTGAAAGATCATATCCCTTAACAAAAGTATTCACAACATTGGGCACTTCGCCGTACCATATTGCGTGTCCAAATTAATACAAATATTTCCCCAGTTCTATCGTTAAAAAATGCACTCAAAGGATTATTGCGATTTTTAGTCATCCCTATCAACTGGAAGTTGTTTCATTCATTGTTTGCTCAAAACAGATTGAATCCACTGAATTCTTCTCTGCATGGATTTTTTTACAATTCTACTTTCAAACGCTGTTTCAAAGCCATGACACGCACCTTTCACTTCATGAAGCTCTGTAAAACGCCTTCCGACCGTAACCTTTCTGCAAAGGCAATTCCCTCATCACGAAGGCTGTCAAACTCAGCCACTTCAATATAAACATTTGGAAAATGTTCCAATGATTCTGCTTCTATAGGCGATGCATATTGAATCTGTTTAGGCACTTGATTTCCTAAATACGCTTTCCAAAACATTGCTGTCAGCTTTGCGTCCCAAACAGGCGTATCCGTGAATTTCTTCATTGATTCCGTTATCATACGCCTATCTGTGACAGGATATTTATTTTTAGGTAATAATCTGTAATCTGTAAAAACCACCTTATATTTCGCCATTTCCGCATACCATTTTGCAATCTGGCAATGCGCGTTTGACGCTTTTAATAAAAATCCTCCACCATGGTAAAATATAATGCACGGAAGAATACCACTGTACTTCCGTGGTTCAATAACAAACGTAGAAAGTTTTCCGTTCTCATATCTAGGCGTTACATATTTATTAACGACAACCTTATCATCTGATTTGCATTTAGATAATTTCATTACCATATTCACAATCGCATATAGGTAAATATTAGATGGTGCTTTCTGCCTTGCAATCTTTGTTAAATCGTTGTCGATTTCGTATTTCATCATATTACCATTTTTCTCGTTCAAACTCTTTATACCACAATCAAATCTCAATAAATCTGAAATAAGCATTGGCAAAATGTCTTGTTTGGGATTAGAATTAGTTACGGTTAACAGACGCGCGCTCTACCTCTGTTGGATAGTTGGAATAGGTGACTTAGAAAATATCCATTATTCAAGAGTTTCCAGTGCCCCTATGAACTTGTAATCGTTTAATTTTGGGAAGTATGAAACTCCCTAACAAATATAAATTACACAGATATACAAATAGATTTCCAATATACGAATAAAGAGTAAAGCGTCCTTTCATAGCAACCTGTGCTGATAATGTCTTTGTATCAGACTGAAAGTAATCGGTCTGTGCCAACACACAGCCTTTAACATTTGAAACAATCGACATTCCGTTATTTGTATGTCTGATTATATTACTTCCATTTTCAACCCCACGCACAATTGCTGTCTTTGCAGCTAATAATGTCATTTCTTTCCAATCCGAAGCTGGAACAATTAGTATATCTACATTATTTCTACCTGCCTGCTGTATTTTAGACAAA
>JAAUZB010000026.1 GCA_014804775.1 Roseburia sp.
GAATGATACTGGGAGAGATCGGTGATATCCACCGCTTCCAAAGCCCCTCCAAGCTGCTTGCTTTTGCCGGTTTAGACCCTTCTGTTTACCAGTCCGGTAATTACAGTGCCAAGCGTACCAGAATGTCCAAACGCGGCTCCAGAGTGCTCAGATACGCACTCGTCAACGCAGCTCACAATGTTGTAAAAAATAATGCCACCTTCAAGGCTTACTATGATACCAAGATGGCGGAAGGCCGGACTCACTATAATGCCCTCGGGCACTGTGCCGGCAAGCTTGTCAGAGTCATCTGGAAGATGCTCACTGACGAAGTTGAATTTAACCTTGATTAAGGGGTCTGTATACCAATATCGGTAGATTTTGAAAATGCACCCTTAGGGAGCTTTATTAAAGTTACCCTTTTTTACCACCGATACGAAAAAGAAATTTTTTGCTAATTTAGGCTTGACTTTTCATAGCTGGTCTCCTTTTTAAATAAATTGGGCGATTGGGAAAAATAATCTTATCGCAAATGCCCCTGCGACGGTACTGCTGATGGCTGTTATCGCAGTGCTCTTATATTTTCTGGTATCCTTTGCCGGTGAGCGATCTATGATGTCAACCTGATCATCCTTCCAATGTATATTAAGATCCCTGTTGCAAGTTTAAATCATAAGATGCTTGCATTATATCGTCTTTCATGTGATAATAACTAACAGACCTACTTGTGCAATTACATTGTTTTTAAGGGAGACAGTATTAATATGTTACAAAAGATATGTGCATCTATCGTAAAAATTTTTTCTGCTGTTATTATTCTTTTTTTGTTTTCTGCAAGCATTATATCAACCAGTACTATGGCAAGTGATGGATATGAGCATACTGTATTCCACAAAGATTTTATTGTATTCAATATACTGTTTATTGCTGTTGCCATTTTTGCAATTGCATTGATGGGGAAAAAGAATATCAAAATCAGTTTTTCGCAGAAGAGTTTGAGAATATTGACGATTCTCTTTTTTATCGGTGCTGCCACATTGCTTCTTGTGCTTCATCCGTCTGTTTATTCAGATTCAAAAGCGGTGCTGGATGCTGCTGCGAATTTTCTTGATTCTGACTATACGGATTGGAATTGGGGCGGATACTGCTATCGGTGCAGTAACCAGAATGGACTTGCTTTATATTTTATTCTGGTTTCATTTTTGTTCGGTCCACACAATAATATGATTGTCTGCTTTTTTAATATCTTTTTCTATTGGGGAAGTGCGGTATATCTTGCAAAAATAGTTTCTTCTTTTATTCAAAGCGTACACCTTGGCAAATTTATTTATGTACTGGTTTTGTTTTTCTTTCCGATGGAGTGCTACATCTATTTTGCATATGGCACAGTTCCGGGATTGTTTTGTTCCTTATATGCTATCTGGCAATTGCTTCAGTGGCGCCAAACAGGAAAATTTTTTCATGCATTCTGTACGGGGATTTTTATGCTGTTTTCTGTTTTGCTAAAATTAAATTACCTGATTTTCTACCTTGCCTTGCTTCTGTTTATTTTGGCAGACAGCATGATTAAAGAAAATCTGAAAGGATTTTTGGTTGCCATACTGCTTAGCTTGTTTGTGTTGCTGGGACAGGCAGGAGTATCTGTTTTGCTTGAAAGCATCACGGGTGCTCCCACTGATCAGGGAATTCCTGCCAGTGCATATATTGCCATGGGATTACAGGAGAATGAAGAGGGAACACCCGGATGGTACAATGGATATAACTATAATATTTATGTAGCAGCCAGTGCAGATAAGGAAACTGCATCTCAGATGTCTATAGTAGAGATTTCCAACATTCTTCATAAATTCCGGGAAGACAAAAAGGACGCAGTTTCTTTTTTTACACGAAAAACATTATCTCAATGGAATAATCCCGACTTTCAGGGATATTGGATTTTGCTCTGGTCGGGGGATACAGGCTATGGCAATTTTTTTCGGGTATGTTTTGGGGATGGACAGCCTATAAGACAGATTTCCGAATGGTTACTGGATAAGTTTCTTATGCTTACATGGCTTGGAAATCTATGCTATTTGTGGTACATGAGAAAAGATCATAATATGGAAAACTATATATGTTATATTCCTTTTATCGGAGGTTTTCTTTTTCACATGTTCTGGGAGGGAAAATGCCAATATACCGTGACATATTTTTTCTTGCTGATTCCTTACATGCTTCTGGGATTATATAAAATATACCGCCATCGTCGCATTTATGATCCGTATGCTACCCAAGATATGGTATAACTTAATCCGGCTAAATATACTTTTGCAGTAACTGTTCTGCCGCTTGCGGTATATTCTGTCAAGAGACAACCCGATCCGCCATCGCCGCCATCGGATCTTTTGGCAGACAGTAAAAATCCGCTTCCTCCGGCAGATACACCTGAATTATAACCCCGAGTATAATCAGAGGTTTCTTTTTATTCAATTGGCATTATTTCTGAATTACAGGAAAATTTCATTCAAAATTCATATAATAGCATTAGCAATCATGATCCTGCAGCAATCCATGTATAATGTATTGGTACATTTGCAGTTCCAACGTTTGTGACAATAGTTCCACCAGATTTTGAATACCAGACATTTAAATTACTACCGACTGTGCCATACGTGCCATCCGTCCGTTCACCAGCACACATAAAGTAAACAACATTCGATAAACCTGTATTTATTTCTTTTCTACACTGTCCGGCTCCGGCATTATGTTGATAATCAAAACTTCCTGTAGTCACTTTATATTTACCTGAACCTCCGGTAGCAACCCCTGCATTATATCCAGCATTATAAGCCCCGGCTCCAGATACATATCCAGATCCATTATGATAACCTGCTGGTATAGTAATATTTCCACTACCAGTTGTAGATCCAGTCCAAGCTCCACGATTTGTCATTGTTCCAGATACTCCAACAGAAGAACTATTAGTAAATGTTTTACCCGATAATACCTGAGCGGCTGTAGCTGTTCCAACTTTTGTGGCTGCAACACCAGCATTATATTTATCAGTTCCAACTTTACCAATATTTGCAGCCATTACATTAAATGTGGCATCTGCCGCCGTAGTGACTCCTTGTGCAGTGATGGCACTGGCGACAGCAGATTTACCATCACTGACAGATTTTTTTAGGGATGTCATCTCCGTTTCGAGGCTTGAGATGTTATCTCCCACCAATTCATATTGGATTCCATTATACACGAACTCGTACGTTCTGTTTTCCGTCAAATAACTGGCTGATATGGCTGCGCCGCTGTAATAAATAATTTTTGCACCAGTACTATTTACATTTAACATCGGATTTGCTGCTGTGTTTGTGACTGTAAATTTAACGCGTATCGTCGCACCTGTCACAAGGGTAAAATCTGTACACGCTACCACTTTAGTCGCTGTTGCTGCCGCCGTGGAGCATGTACCATAGTGTGTGATAGCAGTGCTGCCGTTAAAACTCACTCCGTCTATAGTTCTTGCCGTTGCAAGTTTCGTCGCAGTACCTGCATTTCCAGATACGCTTGTCTGCGCTGGATGAACATGATCGCCCCGCGAGAATGTTTCTTCTGTTCCCGTTGCGGCTGTACCTGCTGCCTTAGGAGTAGTTTCGGACGGGGCATTTGCGGTTGCACCTTCTGAAATTCCGTCTAATTTTTCTTTATCTGATGTGCTCATTAACCCGTTTTTAGATGTTGTTGCGACACTATACGTAGTATTAGTAGGTGTCTGCCACGTTCCATCTCCACGAAGATATTTTGCCTGTGCACCTGCGGCAGGTGCCGGAACCAGACCGGCTTTTCCAGCTGCCGATGCTGTGGCCGCAGTCATATTGCTGTAAGTTGTATTGTTATCTTCGCCCCAAACAGCAGTACCATCCGCGCTCCATCTAAGAATCTGGCCGCTTGAGCCTCCACTTGGGATATGCTTATTCCCTGATGTCGTGGGGTGCGTATATTTTGTGTCAGTTTCAGTCCTCCAAGCCGGATTTCCGTTTGCATCTGTCTTCCAGACCTTGTTCGCCTGTCCGCTGCCGGAAGCGACGTAACCTTCACTGGATGCTGTATTGGCTTTCCAAGTATTGGTATCTGTCGTCTTATATCCGCTGTCGTTTGCCAGCTCGGATACTTTGGTGGGTATGGAGGGCTGATCGGACAGATCACTGTAGCTGCCGGTAAATGCAACTGTTTTTAAGTCAGCAATTTTTTGATCGGTATATCCGGCTGCCTGCTGATACGCGGCCGTTTCTGCCGATATTGCACGGGACTTTTCGGCTTCAAGGCGTTGTTCCAGCACTTTACCGCTGGAGCCTTCATAGGCAGTATTTGCGTCAGTTCCGTATGTAATGTAGCTGCCGTCGATTTTCTTTTCCGAATTTAACGGTGCAATGCCGTTGCTTTCTCCGATCAGATCGGATTGCACGTATTTTTCTGTCAGGTGTTTATTTTCGGAAACATATTTTGCAACATTGTCTGCTGCAACCTTGTATGTTTCCAGGCCATTGCTTTCAATAAAGACATCTTCATCATGAATAGATTCGGAAGAGGGCAATTCATTTATTTTTACTTTTGATATTTTATCTGACATGGTAACCTCCTTTTTAAATAAATTGGGCGATCAGAAAAAATACTCCTGTCGCAAATGCCCCTGCGACAGTGCTGATGATAGCGGTTATTGCGGTGTTCTTATATTTTTTGGCATCTTCTGCCGGTGAGCGTTCCATAACGTCGACACGGTTGTCCAGCCGGTCAACTTTTTCATCTAAACCCTGTACGGATTCATTCGTGTGCTTTACCGCTTCTACGAGCTGCACCATGGTTTTTGACATAGTATGTATCTCGTCAACGATTGGCTCTAATTTTTCGAGCCGGTGTGTATTTGAGCGGGCTCGCTGTTCAACTTCTGTGATTCTGTGTTCAATGTTTAATTCGTTCATGACATACCTCCATTCTGGAGCGTTTCTGTAGATTTACAATTCTAATTTGTGACGCTCCGGCACAAACTTGCATAAAAAGTAGGTCACAATTTTAACCAAACTTTGCGAATACACGCATATTGCTTCCGGATGGCCAACTTTCAACATGGATATAGGAACCAGCACTTGCAAAGCCTGGTTGCAGTTCAACAATATCAGCATATGTATACCATCTATTTGCGTCTATTGTTGTTAAGTTTGCTCCATAGCCAAGCCTTACTGTTATATCAGGTGCTCCGCTATGATTTATATCCCAGAAATATATCGCGCTCATACCTACGAATGTGTCAGCCATATCATTCGGACGCTGTGGAGATGCACCGAAAGAATAATCCTGGCCCTCTGCGGCGTTGAGAGTCATTATATAGTTTGATAGGCTTACAGACGCTTTCCCTGCATTATACACATTCGCCGCATTCACTTTCACAGACGAATGATATCCTGTGGGTAAAGAGAGTGTAGAAGTTCCCGTCTGGCTGGAAGAGAGCGTGACTGTCTGCGGATTGGCAGAGTAATCTGCCATGGTTCCGGTCAGACCGACAGAGGATGCATTCGTAAATGTTTTACCCGATAATACCTGAGCGGCTGTAGCCGTTCCAACTTTTGTGTCTGCAACACCGGCGTTATAACCGGTATTATATTTATCAGTTCCAACTTTACCAACATTTGCAGCCATTACATCAAATGTGGCATCTGCCGCCGTAGTGACTCCTTGTGCAGTGATGGCACTGGCGACAGCGGATTTACCATCACTGACAGATTTTTTTGTTGCTGTGATCTCACGGTTGATATTGGCGACGGTATCATCCAAGGTGCTCCCGTCACTCATCTCCACGGTTTTGGCATGTGTCCATTCGGAATCAAGGATATAGTCATCCCCGATCCGAATGTGTCTTTTATACTTCTGAAATCCCGGTAAAATACTCATAATAAACCTCCATTTTTTCTCGCTTGCGAATTTGGGCGCAAGCACAAATTTGCGTGTGAAAAATTTATTTTTCACACTTCCTCCTTAGACATATGGTTGTATCCAGAACTTTTTTCCCTCCATCTGCTCCGGTGTAGGTTCGCCGAGAGAGAAATAAATGTCCGGATCATCGTTAAACTGATTCATGATATAAACTTGAAATCTGCGGATCTTATCCTGCAGTGACTGAAATAAGGATGCCCGAAAGCCGTCCTGATAGCCGTTTTGATCCAAAACGGAAACGGCGTCACTGTAGCATTTTTCTTTTATTTTTTCTGCGTGCAGCCTGACAACAGATTCGCTGTCCGCGTTCATATCGCTGTGTGGTTCAAATGAAAAATCTAATCTGTTCATACGTACCTCCGTTGCATCTAGTACTTCTGCAGCCAGAAGCTGTTGTCAGACTGTGAGAGCGGCATTGCATCGGACACAATGGTTGTGATCTTGTTCAATGTCGCGATATGTGCGTTGTAAATTTCTTCTTCCAACCGATTGATATAAGACATATCGATCATGTACGGCTCCAACGCTGTTTTGTTTTCCTGATACAAAAGATAGGCAGCATCGAGATTTCCGGCGTCGATATAACTGTAATACTGAGAGATCAGATCCTTTACACTGTCATCGACATCTCTCTTGACGCCGACCGAAATTGATTCCTCCGGGAAACGGCTGCCAAATTGTCTGGAATATTTCATAGTAATCACCATACCTTCCTTATACGTAATAAAGAGGATAAAACCGGTACATCGTAATATTGCTGGTAAATGAGTCCGTATTATTGGAAACAGACTTTATGATGTACTGACTGGGGTTGTCCTCCTGCTGTTTTTGGTATTCCACTTTTACATTGACATCTAAAAACGGAATCATTTTTGTTGCGATCGTGACCACGTCGTGAACGGATGACGAAATTCTATTGTAATAAATGGAATTTTCGACCGCTACGGAATCGGAGATGATGTTCTCAAATTCGTCGCCGCTTTTGACGTCCGGAATTTCTCCGAGTCTTTGCACGGAAAAGGGACTGTCCGGTTCCACACGCAGCGTGATATTCCGCTCGTCACAATTGTATTTTTCTGCAAAATAGGATTTTGAATATTTACTGTCGCCTGCATCGTTCGTCAGTACACAGAGTGCATGAGGCTGATACTGCCCCAGGAAATAGGCGACGTATTCCCCGTCCACCTTTTTGACCTGAAAGACATATGTCTTGTTGGGGGAGAGTGTTCCCTCATCGACATATATTGTGGTGTATTCTCTGTACAGAGGAATCGCAGGAAGAGAGTTGACTGAGATCTTCATGCTGCCTTTGTTGGCAGTATCGGGGACAAACGCGATGATGTCTCCGGAGGAATATGACGTGTAATCTTCCAGAGAGACGGCATAAGTGTCGGACGAAGTGGAGCAGAGCGAGGAAAAACGGTCAACGTCATAATCTGCACCGAAGATCTCCGTGATATTTTTGATATTTGCAATATCATACTGCACCTGTTCTGAACTGTCGGCGACCAGGATGCTCTGCAGGAAATGATCATCCAGCAGAACGGGGTCATGGTCGCAGGACGGAATCAGCTGAAAACAGAAATTTCCGTATACGTCAAAATACATTTCGCAGTTGGGGTAAAAACTTCGGATCTCTTCTAATATGTCGCTGACGGTACAGCCTGCCTGATATTCCAGATCGTACGGCTGCTGATTCCAGGCAGGGTAATTGTTGCGGTATTGCTCATAATCGGGATTGTTCTGCGGCATGCCATAGAACTGACCGATATCGTCCACGATATAGTTTTCAATCTTTGCCTCACTTTTTAAAATTCCCTCTGTTGTCTGCTTGATCGTAACCGGCTGCCCGTTCTCATCCTCATTGGGAATTGAAATCGTCGGTGCACCGCCGATCTGCCCGTTTCTGGCACCGTTAAATTTGGAATACCAGTCGGAGAGTGTACAGACAAGGGAATTGTCGAGGGAATTGTAGGTGGTATTTGCATCGGTGATCAGATAATAGCCGCACGGATACCAGACATAATCACCGTCCCGGTTGCTGTAGATACCGATCTGAAGCTCGAAATCACATCCGATCCAGTCGGCAAGCCTGCTCTCCAAAGAAGCGTTTCTGTAGCACTCATCGAGATACAGAGTAAATGAAACAGTCCTTCTTGCGTCCGACTCGGAATCAATGTTATAGGTGCCGATGCTCTGGATGCCGTACAGCGTGTCTAAAACATTCCTGTCTTTTCCGACAATGAACAGCCGATATCTGTAATCCACCGATTCCTGCTTGAGTAAATCCTTATCGTACTGTGTGATATTATATTTCATGTGATCCTCCTCAATGTTCTTTTTACGCTAAAACCAGGTGGAATCCACATCCGAGAATCCGTTATTGTAGAGAGCCTGCATATCATTCACATCCCCGATCTCCACCCACTGGAATGAGATTTCCCTCAGATCCCTGTGGCCGTGCTGTGAATCGCTGATGTCGGGAAGAACCCGGATCATCCATATGCGCCCGTCATCAATTTTAAGGATCAGCGGTTTTTTGTTTGCGAGCCTGTCTTTAAAACGGTTTCGGTATGCGAGCGTTGCATTCTGATCGGCGACGCATTCGTAAGGATCTGTTTTCAACAGGGTTCCCGCGATCGCACCGCTTTCACAGTTTAAGGCGGAATGGGAAACGACACTCATATATTTGCTGTTTAATAGCTCAAGTGTCTGTGCCGCCATCGTTCTGCTCGTGTCACAGCCGTCAATATCATAGATCGTTCCGTAGAGACAGTCCTTGTCCGTAATGTAAAATCCGGCAAAGTCCGAATATACATTTTGAACGACATAATCATTTTCCACACCGTTCAGATAGGATGAGACAGAATATTCATATTCCACACCCGCCCTTGCGTAAGTGTCTCTTAACCGGATGTTGAAATCATCCTTGGACTTGATTTCCTGTACATGGATCACGGTCCATTCCTGCGTCCCGGCTTCCCGCCGCCGGATGATCACATGGTCTGTGTGATTCAGACTGAAAAACGAGTTTCCGGCGTCGAGGGTGCCGTTAAATTCCGCGTCCATCAGAGTGCCGTATTTCCACCCGCATTCGTCCACGGTCAGGGAAGTGTCGGTGGATAAAAATAATTGATTGTAAACGCCGTCAAATATCTGTATGGCAAATATGACGGGCGTCATCAGCGCGGGAGGAGAGAGTGCATACCTCCCGCTGCAAAAAGATGTGCCAAGAAAAATCATAATGTGCTTCCTTCCTGCGCCGTATTTCGCGCATAAACCTTTAAATTGTAATAAGTGCCTTTTCTTTGCAGCTCAAACACCAGCAGTTCGCCGTCAAAATAATGGGATGACGGGACCTCGATGTACTGCCCGGAGTCTGTCGTGAGAAAATTGCCGTCTGATGTGGCGAGGACAGGTACCGGAAACGGGGCATACAGTGAATAATTGGAATCTTTGACAGACAGCTTGCAAAAGTAGCTGCCGCAGACCTCAATGACTGACAGGGACAGCGCTCCACCGCCCGCGGAAAGGAATGGTTTTCCGAGTGGAAGCTTTTTCGCTTCCACAAAGAGAATAAAATCGTCTTTTGCCGAAAATCCGCTGTAGGTCAGGGAGTTGTCCCAAAGGGTGAGAAGACCGTCCTCGAGCGTGTAGTTGTCGTTTTCAAGTTCGTAATCTACGATGATGATGTTGGAGGTAAACTGTATGTATCCCTCCGAATAGATGTTGTCGACGGTAAACACAATGTTGGTGGGAATCGTCTCAAACCTTGTTGTCACCTCAATGTAACCGGTGTCAAGCTGCATGCCGTGTTTTGTCTCACCGACTGCACGGAAATAATAGGTCGTATTGTTCTGCAATGTATGGAATTCATACGACGGATTCTGTGAGTAGATCACCGGAGATCTTGTCAAAACCGTTTTGTCAGCAGAATATTTGAAGAACTCCACGCATTTTAACGGTTCCCCCTCTTCCTGCACGTAATTGAGAGCCAGTGTGATATTTGCATTGCAAGTGGTGCTTTTATCAGGGAGATCCCGAAATCCAAAGACCGGCGTGGTAAAGCAGTGGAAGAGTGCCGGTTCTGATAAATTGCTAGAATTGCCGTTTACGTCAAATACCTGTATCCTTACCAGATATGTATTTCCTGCCGTCAGAGTGCCCGCCGGTACGGTGTGAGTCAGTGTCCTTGTCTCCTCTGTCTGATCGTAGACGATATCGCCGGTCGCATTGTCCGTGATGATTGCCCGGTTTTTCACGGGCTGACTGTCCGTATAATAAAATCTTATGAGACTGTCAGCCGAAGGGGAGAGCGGGAGAATTCTGTTGACGGAAGGCGTCTGTAAAATTGTATTCATGTGGTTCACCTCCTATCGATGTTTCTTTTTCATGTATAAACCGCAGATGTGCATATTTCTGAAAATGCCGCCCGGTATTTTGACCCACACGGTCTGTCCGACCGCAAGGTCTGTGCCTAGGGCATTGTAAATTTTGTACGGCTGGCCGAGATAGTGAACGGTGTAGAAGCCGTCCCCGTCTTTTTCCATAACCGTCGTGTGAAAGGTCTTGTCAAATTTCAGATCTTTCAGGCGTTCGTTTAAAATGGTGTTGATGGATTTGATAATACTGTTTCCTATTTCGCTCATGGGTTCCTCCTGTGTGCATTTTGATAGGCGTCGATCTGCATCTGTCTGAGTTCTTTCTTGATCCGCTCGTATCCGGAATTGTTGGTCACATTCGGAAGAGTGAGTGTGATGTTCTGTACGACAGGCGTTGACTGACTGTGTGTTTCAGTGAATTGATGTGCCGTCAAAAGTGCAGCTGTTGCGGGCAGGAGCCGGTCTGAAAGGTCTGGGACGATTTTCTGCCACTGTTCCAGCATAACGTCGGACGGTCTTTTGAGGGTGGGAGCGTTCTTCTCGAGAGAGACGACGGGATGGTTTTCCAGCAGGCTTTTGGTGGCAGCAGCATTTTTTACAATTTCCCCGCCTTGCATTTTGACTAAAGTAGGCTGTGTCACAAAGGATACGTTACCTTTATTGTCAATAATGGTTTCAGTGCCTTTTTCACCAACAAGATTTAATCCTCTCTTAGCATGTTCTGTTCCTGAAGCATATGCCATTGCAGTATTCCGCGTACCAGTTCCAGATCTACCGCCACTCTTTTTGACTGTGATAGTAGTACCAATTATGGATACTATGTTTAAATTGTGAGCTGAAATGTATTTCTCACATGCTGCCTTAGTACAGCTGTGAAGATAAACTGTCGACGTATCAGCATCAACTACTCTATAATTTGCTTGCTCTCCTGATCCTGTTTTGGGTGGATTAGAACCACTACCAGTTGGACCACTACCAGTTGGACCACTACCAGTTGAACCGCCAGAAGAAGTAGAGCTTATATTTTGTGCTGCCGCTTGTGCCTGTGCCGAACTTTTAGCTGCTTCTGTTATTGCATTTTGGATTGCTATGTACTCATTTTTAAAGCCATTTAAGACATCCAAACGACCGCTTAATACATCTGATTCCCAACTTGCACCAAGAACCATTGCCGCATATTGTTCTTCCATAGCATTTTCATAAGCGTCAGCTATACTCGACCATTGGTCTTTTAATTTCTCATAGTATTCAACTTTTTCGTTGTATGAATCTATTAATGTCTGATTGTCATTGATCTGATCTTGAATAGAGATATAGTTATTCTTAAAGTTTTCAATATCAGAAGTGCGGTTGGAGAGGATGAGCTGTTCATAGTCTTCACCCCAGAGCGCAATTGCAAGCTGCTCGTTTTCGGATTTTTCTCGGATGCCGGATATCTCACTCCATATATCGCGGTAGTATTCCAGCTCTTCGATCACCGCGTCGAGGGCATCTTTTTCTTTCTCAAGACCGTCGACGGTCTGCTCCAGCGTCAGGTCAGCAAGATTCTCCTGCGCATCCCGTATTGCGTCCTTGTCGGTGTCGTAAATAAATTCTGTACCGTTAAACACTTTCTTGGTGCGCTGCGTCTGTGCCTTGTAGAGCTCCCACTTTGCCTGTTCCAATTGAAGGGCAAACTTGCGCTCGTCGTTTTCCTCCTGCAATGCGTCAATCGTATCCTGTATCGCATTCTGCTGTGACCGAATATTTTCAATCTCTTTTTCGTAGACGCCATCGACGACGGAGAGGATAGTGTCATACTCGTCCTTTTGCTTTTCCAATGCTTCGTTCTGCTTTTCGATAGCGTCGATGGAATCCTGTATCAGGTCAATCTCTCGGTCAAAGCGTTTGGTGACGGCGGAAAGGACTTTGTCGTAGACGCCTTTCTGCGTTTCGAGCATTTTCTTGACGTAGTCGTAGTATTCTTTTGCAGAAATTTTTCCGTCGTGGTAGAATTCTTCGATCAGAGTGTTGGATTTGCTGAGGAAGGATTCGAAGCCTATGAGCCCTGCGTCAAGCTCTGCCTGATAGAGTTCGAGGCACTGGTCGAGGTGTTCTTTCCAGTCTTTTTCGGTGGCTTCCATGGAGGATTTTGATGAGCCTCTTATTTCGTCTAATTTTTTCCCGTAATTTTCTGTGATGTTGGAGCTGGGAGTGTAATTACGGTCTTTTGCAGCGTCTGTGTTCCCAAAATAGAAATCTTCTATGCTTAGCTTTTGTGAATCATAGTTTGATGCAATTGATTCCCCGAAAGCAGAGAGTGCAGAACCAATCATGTCTAATGATTCTCCGCTTGCTCCAAGTTCAAACTGAATTTCCGGAAAGCTCAGTTTTTTGCCGAATACGTTTACACTTTTCCAGTCAATGGATTTTATGCCAAAACTGATATCAACTTTAAAGTTAGAGATTGCAGCTCCTATTATGTTGAACAGCTCGCCAATAGATGAGGACATATTGCTGATGGCACCGTTTGTGTTTGCCATGATAGCCTGACATGCGATTTCCTGATTAGAGACATTTTCGGTCAGACTCTGTGCTATTTCGGCGGTGCTTGTGCCAAGTGTGCCTGCCACAGTATCTGCCATTTCTCCGCCTGTCTGAATGATATTGTATAAATCTTCTGCAATGACAGCGGCATGTGCACTAAATTCATCAGAGCCGGCAGTAACAGATTCGCTCATGATCTGCTCAAGAGAATAAATACTGTCCTGATAGGATTCTATTGTTGACATTGCAGAGCTGAGGCTGTCTTGTATTTCATCCAATTTTGTGTTTCCAAGATTGGATAATGACTTCCCATTTTTGGCCCATGCTACAGAGTTTTCCTGCAGGCTATCCGTGAGGGTACTTAGCGTATCTCCAATCGCAAGATATCCTTCCAGATATTCGCTGATGCTCATATCACCGTTGTTGAACGAATTGATGAGAGAAGATAATCCGCTTGCTGTCTGCTGCATGGAGTCTACAAAGAGCTGTTCCGATGCTTTGTTCATGTCTTCGACGGAGCTTGTAAAGTTCGAGGCATCGAAGTTGTCTATTTCTGACTGAAGTGAGTCGAAATATTCTTTGTGCGATAAGGAGCCTTCGTTGAAGAGGTCGGTTATGTGCTGGATACGGTCGCCGAAAGCAGTGTTGGAAAAACTGTCGAAAAGTGCAGTTTCGTTGGATGAATCTTGAGCTTCTTTCAGTTCTTCAAAATATTTTGTGAATTGAGGCATTGCAGATAATGCATTGATTATAGAATTTCTGATATCATCCTGACTTCCTATGAATTTTGTGCTTGCAATCGCAGTATCAATCATACTTTGTTTGAAAGATTCAAATTCTTTTTTTGTTTCAGGTATAGAAGATCGTTGAGTCAAACTTTCGATGATCTGCTGTTGAGCCATATTTTTATTTAAGTCAGAAATAGCAGTTTGGTAGTTCTCTATAGGCTCTTTTAATTCATCAATTCTGGAGTTAATAGCGTTATACAATGGAATCTTGATTATTTCTTTCATTGTAAGTTCGCCACTGTCAATAGCAGAATTTAACGCTTCTTGAGCTTCTTTTAGATGTTGATAATTTTTTAATATTCCGTCAACGGTTTCATCATCATTTGTAAGAATGAATGATCCCCCAGCTTCGCCATAAGAACCTGAACTTATTATGCCAGCCTTTTCTAGTATATCAAAAGCAACTACGGATGACTTGCCCGCATCTAACATGTTTCTATTATTAATACTATACCAATGAATGTATCCCTTGCCAACATTGATTAGTTCTTTTTCATATGCATCTATAGCAACTATTAAATCGCCTTGAGCATCTTTTAATGAATCTAGCGTAATTTGGTTTATAGCATTATTCATATTGCCATATTTTTCAGTTAAAGTATCAATTTGGGATGCTTCAATTCCCAGAGCCTCTAACAAATCGGATTGTACATTTAGTAAATCTTCTTTTACTCCTTGGTTTGACTTTACTTCTTTTGATAATTGATTGTACTTATTAAGAAGTTCAGATAGATTATTTGATTCTTCTTTAGCAATTTTTGCATTTTCAATAGCCTCTTTTCTAGCTTCTTCCTCTTTATTTACCCATTTAGTAATTGCAGATATTAAAGCTGATATTGCAAGAGATAACCCCATAGAAATAGCCGTATTAAGAGCGACAGATGCTACTTGTAATCCTATAGTTGCGGCTTTTGTACCGATAAGATATTTTATATATCCACTCATAGATGCCTTTGCACCATTTAACCCAGCTAAATAATTTCCTAATGAAGTATTCTGTTTACCAATTGCTTGAACATATGCGTTTTGCAATTGTGTAGATTTTGAGAGATTTTCATTGTATATCTTAACAGAATTGCTTAATTTTGTGAATGTACTTACAGATTGTGATGAATTTACTAATAATCCTTGTAAGTTAAATGTACCATTCTTATTATAAACAGTAGCATTCGTCTTTTCTAGTGCCTTTAGATGATCCTTTGTCGAAATTAGTACCTTATTGAATGCTACTAAATCACCGTTTAATGTTTTGAATATCATTCTATGATTGGTCTACATGTGGAGTGTAGATTTTGTGTTGTAGTTACACAAAGATTGCAGTGGAAACAGTATTTGTTTGACTTAAGGGAAATTAGATATAGATTTTTTCCTAATATTATAGTATAGTAAAATAAACTTACTAAAAAGGAGATTACAATTTATATGAGGCGTAAGTACTTATTTATTTTTACATTGGTTCTTTTAACGATATTAAGTTTGTCTGCTTGTTCTTCTCAAACTAAAAATGATTCAGTAAATCTAACATTTTCTGAATATTATCAAAGTGCTGATGATTACGAGAAAATACATCCGCTATTAAATGAATATTTTTCATGTGTACAAAATGCATATAACAATTCTGATAAATCCAATTTAAATTCTTTTGTGTTATCAGAAGATTATATAGGTGTATCAAATCAGTTATTCGAAATATCTAATGATGATAGTGGATTTATTGTTGATGGAGAAATTAATCTAAGTAGTGAATATCTTGCGAGACTTCAGTTATTGGAACCATTTTTGCGAGCAGAGGTACTTCTTGTAGAAAAAACAATGTTATCTTCTCCAAATGAAGATTGGTATAGTGAAATGGGTGAGTTTTTAACCGCTACTTATTCCGAATATGCGAATGGGACAGGAGAATAGTATTTTAGGTCGTTGGTATCACTTCTTCCAAGTTAAAAAGTCCGTATTTTATTTGATCATAATTTGCATTATATAGGGTGGGCAGTATTATGAATCGTGCGGTGATATTTTTCTATACCAATTATATTATTTTAAGGTTGTAAAATATAAGTTGAAGCAGATGATAGCTATACATCATACATACGCTAAACTGCCTCCTTATCAACTCCGGCAGCGGGAGTTCCACAGTGCATGAAAGCAGGAGATAAGTTCCTGCTGATAATTTACTGTCATGCGTCAGCATAGCCCCGAATGTATCTTCTCTTGCCAGCGTTGCATCTAAGCAAGTGTAGCCATTTCATTACAGTGAGGGTTCCTTTCTGTGCGAATGAGCACAGAGAGACTTCCCTGCGGATCTCTTTTCATGCAATATCTAAGTATTGCAGGCACAAGATTCCCCGTCTCTAAATTATCCTAGAGAGTCTATTCAGACCATATCGACCCACAGGCAGATGAGCCTGTGTTTTATTTACAGTAATGTATCTCATTACCGGTATAAGTAAACTGTCACGGTGTTGCCCCGTGGAGAACTTTATACAGTCGGCATATTCATTATAACAATGGTGATGGCAAGCTATGTTAAGCCATACCGACTTTTTTATATACAAGCGTCCCGCCGATTGCGGCGCCTAATGCAGGAAGTGCACCAATTTTGTTGATTAGTGAATCTAATGCTGAGACGCCGGTTGTTCCGAGATCAACAAAGAATTTGAACAGCCCGGAATTAACCATCGTATTTGACAGTGACTGGAATGCAGCTTCAAACTGCACTGTCTTTGCTTCAATGGAGTCAAGCGCGCGTTCCTGTGACTCTAAGGCGGAGCCGCTAGAAGAGAGAGATGTACTCAATGCGTTTTCTGCCTGACTCATGTTAGAGAGCAATTCAGCGAGAGCGTCACTATATTCCGGACCGACCAGTGTATCAAGAATCTCAGATTGATTTTTTCTGCTCAACTGATTCCAGACTTGTGAGATATCTAAAAGAAGCTGATAGGCGGATTTGTAGTTCTTTCTGGTATTGTCTGTGAACAGGCTGATTCCCCTTGGGGTATTTGCTGTTTTAGTGAATGATGTAATCTGCTGTGACAATTGGCTCAATTCATTGGAATAAATGGCTGACTCTCCGTCAGCTCCTTTCATGCGTTCGCCAAGTGTTTTAAGTGCATTTCCAGCTTCCTCGGAGTCTTGTGTAATTTCGGACAGGGCGGCGATTAGCGCGAGCGATTCGTCCATACTGTTACCCGCCGAAGCAAGTGCAGAGGCGGAGACACCCAATGCCTCGCCAAAACTGGCGGATGATGTGCTGTAGGTTTTGCCAAGGTTGCTTAGCTTGTCAACAATCTTTATGCTGTCAGCCGCTTCAATGTGGAATTCTTTCATTGCAGCGGCAAGATTGTTGATTGCCGTATCGTCGTCCACACCACTGATGTTTGCGTAAATGGAGCTTGCCTTGGCGAGCTCTTCCGCTTGATTCAGTGAAAATCCGAGTTTTGCCCAGTTTGCAGTCTGTTCGATCAGGTCAGAGATTGTGCGTCCAAGATTTTTTGCATTTTGCAAGGTGTCGGTGAGAAAGCGGGTGTATCGTGCATTTGTCTCGTCTGTTACTTTGTACAGACTGGTCATTGCAGTGTCGATTTCGCGGACTGCTTCTGCCATTTTTTTGAGCTGATCGATCAGTGGGCCAAGATTTTTGCCAAGTTTGGTGTCTCCTAGTTTGTCGATCAGTTTGTCTGCAAAGTCGTCATAAGTTGCCATAGGTTTAAATCCTCCTTTGTTTTGCGGAGCAAAATGCGACTGTCCATACAGGAGCAGAGGATTTTCCTCCTTTTTTGAGATGATGTTGAATTTAAAATATTAAAGATATATATAAACGCCCCTTCACCATAAGAAAAACGTGATAGGGAGCCGGGAAGCAGAGAAAACAGAGTGATGCAGAGAGAGGGAAAATGCAATTTTCCACCAATTACTTCGGAGTAGGATTTTTGATATCCGAATCCTAAATATTTATTATTTATCTACGAACGAAATCGTAATATACGCGTTGGCGCCTCCGCTTCCGATTGAGCTAATATAATTGCTTGTGCGAAGACTATATCCGGAGCCGCCTCCGGATAATTGGGTATTTGTTGACGATAACAAGCTTGTACTGGCAGACGTGCCATTCGTTGTAGAATAGTTAATATATGCGCTGGATACAGTGTATTTGTTTGCGGGCATTGCTATTTCAGCAATATTTACATTCTTATTTGTTGCAAGTCCTGCATTAATATTCAATGTACCGTAAAAAATAAAGTCTGAGTGTCCGTTATTGTATTCGTAGCGAAATCTGCCGTTTGGAATAAATGACTTTGGATATCCGGCATAAGATGTGTTTGTAACACCTCTGATGAGCTGTTGAACATTGCTTCTCATCAAATTAGTATAGTTCTCCCAAGAACCAACACAACGGGAGCCATCTCTGGCGAAGCCGACGATACCTGGAGAAAGGTCTGCGGATAATGCAGAAGCACTGCTTGCACTTGTTAAATCGATTAAAGTTTGTGTTTCAATCCCGTTGGATGTTTTTTTATTGTAAAAAACCTGATTGATTGCCATTTTAATACCTCCTATCCAAACGTAACCGTGGTTCCACCCGCAGAATTGGATGATTCAAAGTACGGTATAGCATTGACTGTCACCGCACTCAGATAATATCCCGAGTCCGGATTGACAGTTTGTTTTGATGCGTTCGGCGTTACAGTCTTTGTCTGTGTTTTTACGGTCACGGATGATGATCCGGCACTGTAACCGGCGTTATATTTTTCGGTTCCTGCGGATGTAATATTCGCTGCCATAGTTTCATAGCTTGCATCTGCCGCCGTAGTGACTCCCTGTGCAGTGATGGCACTGGCGACAGCAGATTTACCATCACTGACAGATTTTTTTAGGGATGTCATTTCCGTTTCGAGGCTTGAGATGTTATCTCCCACCAATTCATATTGGGTTCCATTATACACGAACTCATATGTCCGGTTTGCTGCTAAATAACCGGCAGCAATTGCTGAACCACGATAGTAAACAGATTTTGCTCCCGTTCCATTAACATTTAATGTGGGATTTGATGCGGTATTTGTGACTGTAAATTTCACACGAATCACTGAACCTGTTACAAGCGTAAACCCTGTGCAGGCCACTGTTTTAGCAGCAGTTGCTGCTGCAGTAGAACACGTGCCATAGTGTGCAATATCAGCACTACCGTCAAAGTTCACTCCATCTATTTTTCTTGCTGTTGCCAGATTTGTAGCAGTTCCAGCATTACCGGACACGGAAGTCTGTAATGGATGCACATGGTCAGATCTTGAAACAGAAGATGACGAGCCGGCAGAAGCAGTTCCGTTTGCGTTTGGAGCCTCTGTGCCGTAAGAGACTTTTGTGTCCGTTTCAGTTCTCCAAGCCGGATTTCCGTCTGCATCTGTCTTCCAGACTTTGTTTGCCTGTCCACTGCCGGAGGCGACATAGCCTTCACTGGATGCTGTATTGGCTTTCCAAGTATTGGTATCTGTCGTCTTATAGCCGCTGTCATTTGCCAACTCGGATACTTTGGTGGGTATGGTTGGCTGATCGGACAGATCGCTGTAGCTGCCGGTAAATGCAACTGTTTTTAAGTCAGCAATTTTCTGATTGGTATATCCGGCTGCCTGCTGATATGCAGATGTTTCTGCCGATATTGCACGGGATTTTTCCGCTTCAAGCCTCTGTTCCAGCATTTTACCGCTGGATCCTTCGTAGGCAGTATTTGCGCCAGTTCCATATGTAATGTAACTGCCGTCGATTTTCTTTTCCGAATTTAACGGCGCGATGCCGTCGCTTTCTCCAATCAGATCGGATTGTACATATTTTTCTGTCATGTGTTCGTTTTCGGAAACATATTTTACAACATCGTCTGCCGTAACCTTATAGGTTTCCAGACCGTTGCTTTCAATAAAAACATCTTCATCGTTAATAGATTCAGAATGGGGTAATTCATCTATTTTTATTTTTTGTATTTTATCTGACATGGTAACCTCCTTTTTGAGAATGATGTTGAATAGGATTTGGGTATCAAGAGCCTTGATTAAAAATTTGAACTGAAATTGCACCGGCGAAGATTGTGCAAACGACTTTTGCACCATGGAAATGAGACTCAAAAATCGTGGAAGCCTTTGTTGAACACGATTTTGGCATTAAGAGGCTCATTGAAATGTTTGGTGCAATGGAGTGAGCACAACTTCTCCGATGCAATTTTCTGTCAAATGTTTTGGGAAGGACTTTTGACGCCTGAATTCTAATTGATTAAAATATATATGAACATCCCTTTCACTATAAGAAAAACGGGATGGGGTGTCGGAAACATAGGAAAACAAGGGCTTGCAGGGGTGTTAGCTTTTTCGGAAATACGGTGTATGAAGCCGAAATGTATCGGTTGCATGCATCGTATTTTCGGAAAGTTCTGTATTCTGAAGTTCCCCTTGGATATCCAACGTGGAGTTGTCCATTTATTTATTTTGTGATAAAATAAAATCTATAGATTATTCGCAAGGAGAGCAGATTTACATGAAAAAAAAGTTTCTAATTCATATTATAGTTCCAATAATGTTAGCAATCGTAACGGATTGCATGTGTTTAAAATTATTTTGCATCCCCGACCCAAGAAATTTAAGCTCTGCCTCATGGATTACGCACGTAATAGCTATTGGAACATCAATTTTTGTCTTAATGATTTCTTCATCTATATCTGCACTTTTGTATGCTAAATCCTCTGAAGAAACACGAAAGGATGTCTCCAATACGGAAGATATCAGATCAAAGATCAAGGAACTGAAATCCATGTTTGATGAAGGCTTAATAACGGAGGAGGAGTACAACAGTAAAAAGCAGGAGATAAGTTCCCGCTGATAATTTACTGTCATGCGTCAGCATAGCCCCGAATGTATCTTCTTTTGCCAGCGTTTCATCTAAGCAAGTTGGCTATTTCATTACAGTGAGGGTTCCTTTCTGTGCGAATATATGCGGTGGTGAGTTAAGCATAAGCATTGTGGAGATGCCTGATTGAGTATTTGTGGAGAATGCTCATAGATAATATAAGTTGCCAGTTATTGCATTTTGGGATAAAATGAAAATAATCTAATAAAGGTGGATCATGCAAATGAAAAAAAAGTATCTGCTGTTTTCTTTGATAATAGTTGTTTGCATACTAGTCACTATATGTATCGTAGCAACAGTGAGTAGAAGAAATACTATACACAAGTTACTGTATGAATTAGAGAGTTCAATTAATGAAAATAATCTAAAGGGCATAATCAATTTATATCCAGATTACTACCATGACACTGTTTCAGATTGGCTATCTCAGGATAAACTTAATGAATTCAACAATAAAGTTGGCAATATTAAAATCAAAATGACTTTTTATAATGATTATGATTCTGAATCTGCATCAAAAGATATACAGGATAGAATTTTTAATGATTATGGTGTCAATTTAAAAATAGAAAACCACCAAATTATAGTAGTAAATGTCACTAACAATGTTGGCGTAGTATTTGAGCAAGTAGAATTACAGGTTGTAAAAATCCAAGGGGAATATTATTTATATGCAGAATCTTATCTTGGAGGTTTAATTCAATGCTTTGTAGAATAAGGTATGTTCTAATTATTACAGAGCCTTTATAATAGTATAATAAAATAGACTTGCTAAAAAGGAGATTGCAATTTATATGAGACATAAGTACTTATTTATTGTTACGATGGTTCTTTTAACGATATTAAGTTTGTCTGCTTGTTCTTCTCAAACTAAAAACGGTTCAGTAAATCTAACATTTTCTGAATATTATCAAAGTGCTGATGATTACGAGAAAATACATCCGCTATTAAATGAATATTTTTCATGTGTACAAAATGCATATAACAATTCTGATAAATCCAATTTAAATTCTTTTGTGTTATCAGAAGATTATATAGGTGTATCAAATCAGTTACTCGAAATATCTAATGATGATACTGGATTTATTGTTGATGGAGAAATTAATCTAAGTAGGGAATATCTTGCGAGACTTCAGTTATTGGAACCATTTTTGCGAGCAGAGGTGCTTCTTGTAGAAAAAACAATGTTATCTTCTCCAAATGAAGATTGGTATAGTGAAATGGGGGAGTTTTTAACCGCTACTTATTCCGAATATGCGAATGGGACAGGAGAATAGTATTTTAGGTCGTTGGTATCATTTCTTTCAAGTTAAAAAGTCCGTATATTATTTGTATCATAATTCGCATTATATAGGGGGACAGTATTATGGATAAAAAGCTGTTAGTTCTTTTTGGTGTTTTTTTTGCTATAGTTTTTGGAGGTATACTAGTTGCTTATCAGACTAGACCAGATCCGGAACTAAATGCAGCATTTTCTCCCATCGACCCCAAACATACATACTACAGAACAGACAGTCAATACTTTTTGTATTATGAACATAAATTTCA
The DNA here is from genome assembly GCA_014804775.1 of Roseburia sp. Classification (GTDB taxonomy): domain Bacteria; phylum Bacillota; class Clostridia; order Lachnospirales; family Lachnospiraceae; genus Roseburia. The sequence goes on from JAAUZB010000026.1 coordinate 22,076, forward strand.
AGACTTACCTGTAGATGCAGTTTCATTATCAGTGGGTCTGCATTGGTTTGTAGAAAGGTATGATGAGGTATATACAGGCAAAAGAAAGTACTTTTATGAAAGTGCATTCGAGGGATGGTATACAAAAGATGTATTAAAACTTTACTACTCAGACAATGAAAAATATTATTACCTTAAGCCATTTCTCGACTGTTATTTGCTTATGGATGAAGATTATAGACCGTCGGATTCGAAGATGGAAACGATAAAAGAAACCATTCTTTATGCGCTTGAATATTATTGTAACGGAGAAGATTTTGTTGGTACACTTGATGAATCAGAAACATGATTAGGTGATAGTGTAGTGGCATTTCACCATATGATTATTGAATTTTACGGTGGTAAAATTATAAGTTGGATTATATGACTGTCATACATATATATCAAACTGCCTCCTTATCAACTCCGACAGCGGGAGTTCTACAGTGCATGAAAGCAGGAGATAAGTTCCTGCTGATAATTTAGATTCCCGTCTCCAATTTATCATGGAGAGTCTATTCAGACCATATCGACCCACAGGCAGATGAGCCTGTGTTTTATTTACAGTAACGTATCTCATTACCGATATAAGTAAACTGCCACGGTGTTGTCCCGTGGAGAACCTTATATAGTCGGCATATTCATTATAACAATAATGATGGCAAGCTATGTTAAGCCATACCGACATTTGACGGCGATTATTGACCGATATACAGATTTGCAGCAGATTAAGAAAGCAAATGGCGGTCATGAAAATGAAATTTAGGCGTGAATGCAGAAGATATAACACTTTAATCAATAATCATTTATCACAACAGGGTGTAAAGTCTTATAAAGACTTTACACCCTGTTGTGGTTGCTATTCAGTTGCAGGAAACACTACTCTTTAATTTTATCAATCTCTGTGAGATTAACACCTGCCACATTAAGCAGTACTTTCAATGTTATATACTCTTCTTTAAGATCGGCATATGTTTTAGTTGCATTCTCTTCTTTCGCTAATAACATACGTCTTTGAACTTTTGCAAAATCATCAAGCGCAGCCTTGGTTACATCAATACCACTTGGCATGTAATCACCTGCTTTCTATGAATAATTGGCTGATAGTTACTAACTTTATTATAGCAATCACTGCACAAAGTGTAAAGCCTTTATTCATTGGAATGCCCGTGCATTTGATTATTAAAAAATTTGACAAATGAATTCTGCTTGATATAATGTTTTTGAATATATGTAGCAACTTATTGATTGGAGAGAATGTTAATGAAAAAAGAAGAATTATATACTTTACTTACAGAAAATAATATTTATTCTAAAATAGATGCTGAAACAACGAAGGTTTTTGAAAATGATATTCTTATTGAAGATTGTAATTTAAACAAGCGATTTAAAATTGAAACAAACGATTTGTCAAATGATGATATTATCATTGCTTTATTAGCAAAGCAAACACTTTACATTAAAACAATAAAAAATGTAATTGTAGGAAGCATTACCATTTTTATTATTTGTTGTATTCTAATGTTTTTTATTGCAAATGCTTAAAAGATAAGTGGATCATCAAAAGTAACGACTTTCAGATTATAATTTTTCTCTATCACCTGATTTCCATGCAGTTGGTGTTTTTCACACCAACTGCAATTCATACAGCTTTTTATACAGTCCGTCCTGCGTCAGCAGTTCCTGATGCGTGCCGGATTCATGGATGCGTCCTTTATGCATGACAATGATACGGTCTGCGTGCTGGATCGTGGAAAGGCGGTGTGCGACCATGATCGTGGTTCTGTCTTCCATCAGTTTTTCCAGTGCGTTTGTGATCAGGGACTCCGTCTCCGTGTCAATATTTGCGGTTGCCTCGTCTAAAACAAGGATCGCCGGCTGGTAGGCAAGCGTACGCGCGAAGGAGAGGAGCTGCCGCTGCCCGGCGGAGAGCGTACTTCCGCGTTCCGTGACAGGGGCGTCATAGGTTTCCGGCATTTTCTCAATGAAGGAGTCGGCGTTTACGATTTTTGCAGCGCGCTTGACGTCCTCTAAGGAAATATGCTCATTGTTGAGTGAAATGTTGCTCTTAATATCGCCGGTAAAAAGAAAGACGTCCTGCTGCACCTGCCCGATGGCAGCGCGGAGCACATCGGTATCAATTTGGCGGATATCTACGCCGTCAATCAGAATTTCCCCTTTTTGAATATCAAAATACCGTCCAATCAGATTTAAGATCGTAGATTTTCCTGCGCCTGTCGCGCCGACAAAGGCAACCTTTTTTCCGGGTTCGATGACAAAGCTGACATCCTTTAAAATATAGTCCTCCGATTCATAGGCGAACCATACGTGCCGGAATTCAATGCGGCCCGAGATCGTCACATCTACAGGATGTGACGGGTTTACGATTTCCGGTTGCTCGTCAAGGATCGAGAAGATTTTCTCGGCGGAGGCAAGAGAGGACTGCAGGGTTCCAAACTGTTCGGCGAGCTCCTGTATCGGTTCAAAAAAGGATTCAATATAAGTGATAAAGATAAAGAGGGTTCCGAGGGAAAGCGTCCCCTGCAGAACAGAATCGCTTCCTGTTCCGATGATGATGACCATAGCGATAATGGACAGAAAATAAATGGACGGACGGAAAATGGCAAATGTCATGACTTCGCGCCAGTTTGCGCGAAACAGTTCCTCCGATTTTGTCGTAAATTCGTTATATTTTGCATCCTCTCTCGCAAATATCTGGATCAGCTTCATGCCGGAAATGTGCTCGGACAAAAAAGTATTGAGCTCCGTGATCTTATTTCTTGTAATCTGGTATGCCTTTCTCGAGAGCCGGCGAAAGAAAAAGGTCAAAACCGTAACGACGGGGAGCAGCAGAAACGATACCGCCGCCATGCGGACATTGATGGAGAGCATGACAACGGCATAGCCGATGATCTTGACGATATTTTTAAATAATTTGACCAAAATAGTGGTAAACAGTTCATTGACGGCTTCGGTATCGTTGGAGACGCGCGTGACGAGCTTTCCGACAGGCGTCCGGTTCATAAAGCTCAAGGAAAGGCTGTGAATATGCGTGAATACTTCTTCCCTCATTTTATAAATGATCTGCTGCCCCATCTTCTGGAGCATCCAGGTGTCTAACGCATTTAAGACAAAACCGAGGAACAGCATGAAAAGATAGAGCGCTGCCGCAGCAAGGATTCCGGTAAAGTCAAAATGGCGGAGTTCTTTTAACTGCTCTTTGGTCAGCAGGGGAGCGCCGCTGTTTACAAGCTGCTCCGTCAGGGTGGAATCTGCCTCTGTCAGGGCGTCGGACTCCGCGGCGGTGATGCGTTCCGCCATATAATACTGATTGTCATAGAGAAGAATCTGATAATAGCTGTCGGAACCGTCTGCTGACGCAGTAAATTCTCTGGTCAGATATGTGTCCCCATATGGCACGGCGCCAACGGAATCTGCTGTCGTCTCGATGTAGGGGCTGTAGTAGCCGTTGATATGGCGGTCAATGGCATTACCTATAATGATCGGCCGGTAAAGCTCCACGACAATAATGAGCAGCACGAGCAGTGTTGCTCCGGTCATGACCCATTTATGCGGTTTGAGATAAGATAATAATCGTTTCATGACAATTCAGCCTCCAATTGCTGCTTTTCAAACATGTCACGGTAAATTCCGTTTTTCTGTATCAGCGTCTCGTGATTTCCGATTTCCTTTGCCTCTCCGTCCTCCAATACCAGAATGACGTCCGCGTTCTGGATCGTGGAGATGCGGTGTGCGATAAGGATCGTAGTTTTTCCCGCGCGGTTCTTTTTCAGATTGGACAGGATATGTTCTTCGGTATCGGTATCCACAGCTGAGAGCGCGTCATCTAAGATGAGGATCGGTGCGTCCTTCATCAGCGCCCGCGCGATCGAACTGCGCTGCTTTTGTCCGCCGGAGAGCGTCACGCCGCGTTCGCCAACGATCGTTTCATATCCGTCAGGAAAAGAGACAATGTTTTCGTGGATGCAGGCAGCCACCGTTGCCCGTGTGATCGCTTCCATATCTTCATCCTCGGTGCCAAATGCAATGTTGGATTTTAATGTGTCGGAAAAGAGAAAATTGTCCTGCGGCACATAGGCAATATTTTCCCGGAGGGTTTTTAATGCGATCGTGTTGATATCGCGCCCGTCGATCAGGAGCATGCCCGGCTTCGTATTATAAAGATGGAGCAGGAGATTGACGAGCGTCGATTTTCCGTTTCCGGTTCTTCCGATAATGGCAAGTGTGGTTCCCGCCGGAACATGCAGATTGATATCNTTTAAGGTTGGCTCGCTATGTCCGCGGTGAATAAANGTCAGATGGGAGAANGTGATATCTCCGTTGATCTTTTCCACCTGTTCCGCGGTATCAAGGTCAAAGATTTCCGGTTTNTCTTCAAAAATATCCTGAATGCGCCGGATGGAGGCGGAGCCCTGTGAAAACATGTTGACNGCTTCACCGCAGGCGAGCATNGGCCATACCAGCATNGTGATATATTGATTAAAAGCGACAAAGCGNCCAAGCGTGATATCNCCCATCAGTGCGAGATATCCGCCGTANATGAGAGTGCCAAGGCTCGANAACCCGATGATGACGTCNAAAAGAGGCATGACGACGGCCTGAAGCTTTGCGATANGGAGATTTTTTTCCATGGTGTGCCGGTTCGCNTTTGCNAAGGACAACAGCTCGGCGCGTTCTCTGACGAAAGCTTTGATGACGCGGACGCCGGAAAAGCTTTCCTGCACGAAATCCGTCAGATCGGAGACTGCCTCCTGACGCTCCTGATATCTGGCATGAATGATCTTGCCGTAATANAGTTCTCCGAACAGGATCAGAAGCATCGGGATAACGGCGATCAGNGTCAGNCTGACATCGACGTAGTACATCATCTGAAAGATGACCATGACCGCCATGACCGATGCGTCAAAGACNCAGATGACGGCGGGNCCGATGGACATGCGGACNGCATTGAGGTCNCTGGTAAAGCGTGTCATCAGATCCCCGGTTTTGTGCTCATTATAATATTCGACGCTCATCTTTTCGAGATGGCGGAACATGTCATTCCTTAGCTCTTTTTCGATGGAGCGGGAAGCNCCGAAAAGAAAGAAACGCCAGAGAAAACGGCCGATGGCGAGCGTGAGCCCGAGAAGAAGGATCGCGAGCAGNCAGNGCGCAATGCCGTTTCGGTCGATCGTGTGGGCAGTCAGNCCGTCGGTAACGGTTCCGGTCANTTNCGGAATATAGAGATTGGCAAAATCNACGATAAANAGAGTGAGAATGCCGGCAATATATTGAANCTTGTGCTTTTTGACATANTGAAAAATAAAGGAAAACGTGTGCATAATGCGANATCCTCCCATACTTTGGTAAAATGGCGTTATCCNTTATTCTATACTTTATATGTCAAACTGACAAGAGGAGATTTACGCTTTTACGGTGATNGCNTCAAACCCNANGGTGCGNAGNCTTTCCTGCATCCGGTCGGCATTNNCTTTTACGCTGTACGCGCCGACCTGCACACGGTAAAGNTCCCGNTCGGTTCCGACTGNGGTCTCTGCTNCGGCTGCCGATGCGTCNGGATCTGCCGTGACATTTTGTAAGGGCTGTNCCGCCTGACCGGTGATGCCAAAGACGATCGCGTCTGCCATCGACTTATAATCATAAAGCTCCACATCGTCTTTATCATCCACAAAGCAGCATTCGATCAGCATGGCAGGAGCCTTTGTCTTCCGCAGAAAATAGAGNCCTGCGTTTGTCTTTACGCCCCGGTTTCTAAAGCCGAGTTCTGCAATGGCGCTGCAGATCTTTTCCGCNTANGGNTTTGCCTTNCTGTCCGCACTGTANATATATGTTTCCACACCGGTGGTTTTGCCGTTTCCGNGCGTATCGCCGGCGCCTGCATTAAAATGGATGGAGNCGTCGAGATCTACGCCGTGTGAGTTGCAGGCGGTTACGATTTTGGTCAGAACGTCTGCCTGATCTGTCCCGTTTTCACAGGTGCAGTCGTAGACAGTATGCCCCATCCGGCGCAGCTGGCTGATCACTTCATTTTTGACTCTGCGCGCTTCTGTCGATTCCGGTATGATCCCCACGGCTCCGCTGGCAGGCTTTCCGTCCGGATTGTGCCCTGCATGTATGTTAATNTTCATGTGAATCCTCCTGTTTCATTTCCTGTGATGTGGCGGCGGCAGCGTCCGTGATCCCTTCGCCGATGATGTACGCGATCAGCGTTCCTCCGGCCATAATGATGGATGTGACCTGCACTGCCACATTATCTGATATATTCATAAATGCCATCACCGGTGTCACAAAACCGGCAACGGCTGCCCAGAATTTTCTGCTTGTAAGTTTTCTTTTCCAATTTGTATTCATATGATCCCTATTCCTTTTCCTCTGCCTGTTCCGCAAGTTCTTTCGCTGCGGACAAAACTGCGGCTGCCATATTGATAAGCTCCCGACGAAGCATTCTCTTGTTCTTCTTATAGTCAAAATATTCTTTTATTCTCTGAAACATAGTGTTTCCCTCCATTTTGCTGTTAAGGTGATAAAAATCGGGAGAGCAGCAGGTGCCGCCCTCCCAGAGGATTACTCCTCGATCAGAACCAGNTCAAGGATGTTGTCGTCACTGTCGGCCAAAAGNTCGCATGTGATCGTGACAGTTCCCGGATCTCCGGAATTGGAGAAGCTTAAGGACAGATTGCTCTGCGGAGCAGCCTTGTANGCAGTAAGCTTGTACGGAAGTACATCGCCGTCATCCGTCTTCATGACAGTATCACCGTAAACAGTGAATGTCTTCGGGAAGCTGGTAGACTTGATGTTGATTCTCTCGACACCGGAGCTGATCTCCTTCATGTAGTATACGATGACTTTNTCACCGCNGGAAAGTGCGTCGGCAAGAGTGACTGTCTGACCGGATACGGTGTGCGCCAGTTCTTTTCCGCAGTCGTCATCGGCTTTATACACAACAACACTGTCGGCTNCCGGTGTGTCGGACAGAGAAATAGCAGTGCCTGCTTCGTCTGTCGCTGCCTCGATTCTGGTCACGAACTTTGCAGAACGGCTTACTTCGCCGCCAGTGATCATCTGCCACAGTTTTACAGTCTGGATCTGAGTCTCGACCGTAAGAGTACCGCTGCGCTCGCCCATGAAAGCAACACGCTTCGGATGACCTTTTCCGCCGTAGGCGAANACGGACTCACCCGTCAGNTCTGTGGTGGATACGTTTGCAAAGTCAAGGTTTAAAAAAGGTTTTTTTGTAGCGTAGTCTACAAAAATGAGGTCACAGACCTCTCTGTTTGCCATAGTTGTGTTTGGCATGATAAGTTCCTCCTTATAATTAAAAGTTTTTATAAAAAGAGTTCACATGTGTGAGCTCTAGTTACCGGCAGGTATTTTTTTGAACCATGCGGCTGCATCGAAGTTCTTGTCCTTATCGCCCCATGTGGCGACGCTCATGGACTGAATTTCATAGATGCTGTTGTTGGAAAGGCGCTGGAAACAGTCCCAGACCTGAAATACGGTCAGATCCCAGATGTTTAAAATGTTGAGTGAATAGCTCTTATTGGCGACGGCNGATATNATGTTTCCAAGTTCCAGATTCTGGTCGGGGGATGTCTGACGTGCCTTCTCCTTTCTNCCNTTTTCAAGCTTCTGCATGATCTCCAGGGCTTTTTTATTTTTCGCTTTGGAGAAGTCTTCGTTTGGCCTCGGGGAGATCGCGTTTCGCCGGAATATGATGTCACAGACCTGCGGATAGGTTTCTTTTGTGATCATGCCGGTCAAACGGCCGTTATTCTGAACCGCAAAGCATCCCGGTCCGGCAGAGTAGATCACATCTTCGCGGATAAAGAAATTAAAAATATCCTGCAGCAGTTCTGCGGTCTGCTGATTTGCAGTGAGCAAATCATATGTATTCAGCAGCGTGCTTAAGTAANATTGATAGGCACGGATCCCGATGGACGAAATGTCCTTCAGTGTGGGGGAGAGGATTCCNCCCACNTTNTGTATATAGACCGGACCCGGTGACAGTAATTCGAAATAATCAAGTTCCATCATGTGTATCCTCATGTCCTTTCCGTTTTGTGGATTCTGCTGTGTAAAAGACGCCGGCGGGAATACTGCGNAAACCGCAGCACNCCCATCGGCAGGAGAGCAGAAAAAGAATATTCTTTGCACCATAAGAAAAACGGGAGGGGGTCCGCCGAGACCAGTAAAATCAAGGGCTCAGAGGGTGTCAGCTTTTTCGGATTTTGCGATTCCTGCGGTCCCAGGCGCACTTTTGAGACCCTTTGACTACGGCAGCACATTCCTTACAGTATTTGGTAGAAAAATCTTTCCGGCTGTTTTTTCGAACCAGACGGCCGCAGTGTGCGCACCGGATAAAAGTCCCCTCACCGCGGTAGTTCAGATATTCATATCCGAGCGCCCTAAAATCTGAGACGCAGACAGCGGGGGTTTCGGTCATATCCGCAAAATTGACTCTCAGATTCAGATTGTCATTTTTCTTCGAGAAAGAGATCAGACCCGTCTGTTCTATATCATTAAGGTAAATAAATTTATCTTCTCTGTGTTTTACCGTGACCTTTGCGGTGCGGTATAATTCCGGTATATCCGTATTGACCCAGCCGTTGTTGCGCTCTGAGATCAGATTGTAAAGCTTCGCATAGCACAGCATGGAAAACAGCAGTTTTTCATATTTGAGGTTTTTCACCGAGGCGATCCGGTCTAACTCGGACTGCGTGATACCGACGGAATCCACCTCGTGCAGGGGATAACGGGTCGCCTTTTTTGCAATATCTTCCAAAGTATTTTCCCACAGAGCGGAATTGTATGTTTTGTCATGCTGCTGCATGAACAGGTGCAGCCGCTGTACGGTCTGCGCTTTTGTGTACTGTTTTTTCTGCCGGTAATATTTTCCAAGCAGAAACAGTGTATGGGTCGGTTTTCTGCCAACCTCGCCGTGTTCCAGGATGTATTCTGCCTGTTTTACTTCATTCGTCACGACTGTCATATGATCTCCTCCTTTTCCATGCGGAATTTCATGCCGCGAAATTCGATATCTCCGTCATCGCNTGGGACGGGATAGGTAATGATATTGTGATGTCTCTTCAACAGATTACGGATCATGACGTCTCCGCAGATGTCCCATGCGAATTGTTTNCTGCTGTTTGANCCCGCATAACACANGTCCAGTACGATATCGCACAGNNNTTCTTCGTNTGGACACTGTTCCAGACACTGNCGTTGAAACTGATCGACAAAAATCTGTTTTTGCGTGCGCCGTTCTTCCGGCTTGATGCGTTCTGACTTTGCGTACTGTGCATAGCTGGCGGTCTCATGCCGGTACTGTTCATATATGCTGCTGATTTTTCCGTACAGCTGCTTTGAGTAGCCGATATTACTTTTTAAAATAGAATAATCAAAGCCCGCGGGGGCGGATGTTTCGATGCCGTCAAAAGCATCCTCGATCTTTTGACAGATCCGGTTGACTGTGCAGGGGGCGGTTCCTAGGGGCATCTGCCGTTCATAACAGGAAATGAATTCCTCCTCCTCCGGCGTTTTGTCTTCTTTGCGCAGCAGCTCTTCAAGCGNCATGCGGAACCGCATCATGCTTTTTTCGTTGTTTTTCTTCCGGTAAGTATTCAGCCGCGTGCGTTCCGCCGGATAGACATACTGCAAAAAATACGGTTTTTTATCGGCGGCAAGGTCACCGTCTGTATCGCTTCTTTTATACCACTGTTCCGGCATGTCTTTTGCGGCGATACCTTTTGCCTTGTCNATCTGATTCTGCTGATAGAGCTGGCCGCATTTGATGCGGTAGTCCAGTATTTCGTATTCACGGCTGCCCGGTGCATACCTCGCCTGCACCTCGTACATGGCGGTGATCCNGTTTGTGATGGAACCGACCGCATTGCCGAAACACTCAATATTNGACTNCATCAGGTCGTCCTCTGTGGGGACGCATTTGGGTGCCTTATGCTGTACNCACACGATGGCAGGCAGTTCCTTTGTCTGNCTGACCAGCAGGGGAAAGGAGGTGTTTATCACGCAGTCCCCGTCCTTGTCAAAGCCGTTCATGGCATCCGCGCAGGTGTCCCAGCTGTTGAAGACGGTGGGGGTGGTCATATATTGATAGAATTCATCCATTTTGTCATTGTGGACGACGCGCAGCAGCCGGATATTATTGTGTGATGTCATGGGTGCGCGGAAGCTTACGATTTTGTCAATGCCTTTTTCGACCCAGTACTTCGAGTAAATTTCTCCTGCCTGCAGCAGTCCCGTCACCTTCAGTCCAAACATGGACTGGCAGAGCGAGTACGGGTCGCCGGAAATCAGGGAGTAATTACCGGGCACATTTAAAACGCCGACTTTGGCGTCGTCAATTCTCTTTTTTATCATGTTCCAGAGTTGGTTTCTGACATACGGATCGTTTGCCATAAGAGGCTCGATCATAAGTGCAGTGGCAAAGGAGCGGTCAAGGCGGCGGACGTTCTTCGCGTTTAATCCGGTGCCTTTTGCGTAAAGGATCGCCTTTCTGTAGTCATCCGATAAAATGTCTTTGATCTCATCTACCGTGGGAGCGATCAGCTCGTCGATCTGTTCATCCGTAAAATCGTAACTCTGCAAAAACTGATAATTCATGGTTCGGACATGCTCGAGTACCTCATCGGATGCCTTGGTGATCGAGAAGGTGTAGTGGTTTTTCTGGCAGTTGTCCAGATAGTCCTCTATGGATGTATAGGAATCCCACAATTTCAGCATGGATGCTGTCAGCACAAGCTCTATCTGTTCGATCGGATGCGTGTTGCCCCATACGTCAGTGACCAGAGAAACCTGATGTTCGCGTGCAAATTTCTGAAAATCAACTGGAAATACAGCGCCCTTGCAGAAGGAATTGCGGATGACGCATCCGGGAAGCCGGTAATCTTTTCCGATTTCGCGTCCCCAACGTTCCATCAGATCGGGCATCGCGATGCCGTATCCGTCGCTGTCGGTCAGACAGATTTCTTTTTCCCGCACAAATTTCATGCTGGGTTCCTGCCGGTCTGTATCGTCCAGTTCTATGACGTCGGCATGGAACCGGGTGATGCAGTCAGGAACGACGACGACTCCTTTGGGCATGGATACAGGCAAAGAGGAGCTGCACACCAGCGCGCGGTATGCTTCCAGTTTGGCGGGCGTAAATGTTTTTTCCGGATTTCGACCGTTATCGATTCTCCTTTGCAGTTCCGGCAGCAGTTTTTCGCTGACAAATACAATTGTATTGCTTTTGATGCCGCCTGTTGTGCCGAGCAGCCGCCGGTAGGTGATACCGTTGACCGTAAAGCCGCTGCGATAGATTTTTTGATAATCTTTCTTGTCGTCGATCACGACACACACATAATCACGGATAAATTGGAAGCGATCCAGTTTCCGGTACAGCTTTTTGATGTCCGGCTTTGACGCGGTGAGGTCCCCGGCGCGTCTGAGTGATCTTATCTGGGATCTGAGCTCTGCGATGTGGACCTCAGGATGCGAAATACCGTTTAACTCGTCGATAAACCGGATCAGCTGGCTTTCACACAAGGAGATCAGTTCCCTGTTTTCGCGAGCCTCATCTACCGTCAGTTGAAGCTTCCACTTTGCCCTGCGAAGACGGGAAGTATGTATTTTGTAAACGTATCGTTGTGCGGTCAGATGTTTATTCAATGAAGCTGCCTCCTGTTCTGTTTTCCCTGAGTTTGGCGTTTCTCTTACATTGACAGTCAAAGTTCCAGTCGGATAAGATCCGCCGTGCAATTGGCGAACCGTCAGTATGATTCCGGCGTCCGGCGGCTGCTTCAAAGTCGGACGGATAGACGATGCCGCCAAAGACAGAGTGATCGGGTGTATAAGTGTTTGTGGTACGGTCTGCTGTTCGTGTCATTTTTTCCTCCATTCCGAGAGCGTTGTTCAGTTATCGTGTGGCAGTAATTACTTCTCTTTTTTTGTCACGGAAAAATCGTAATCGAATGTATGTTCGAAAAAGTGTTGACAAAGCAGAACATACGTTCTATACTTGAAAATGTAAAACAGGATAAGACGAAAGAGGTGTGATTGAAATGAACCGTATATTGAACACATACTATGCAGACAATGCCAGGAAGCTTCGCGAGACCGTGGACAGGATCTTATTAAAATTCGGAGGATTATCGGACAAGGACCGGGATGACTTCTATTCATTGGCCAATGAAGTATTTGCGGATGCATGGAAAAGATATGACAGGAAGCAGTCATTTGACGGATTGCTGTATTCCTGTCTGTCCAACCGGATCAAATCGGAGATGACAAGAAGAAACAGATATAAGCGCAGTGTTGACAGGCTGTCTGTCTCACTCGATATGCCGATCGGGGAGGACGATGATGTGTCACTGGGTGACGTGATAGCGGCGGAGATTGATATTGAGAGGGATGTATTAGAAGAAAGTGAAGCGATGTCCGATGCAAGGATAGCGAGATATCTTGCCGGTCTTTCCCATGTACAGCAAAGGATCATTCAGATGCGCCTTTTGGATGCGCCGGTCGATGATATATTGAGAGAACTGCATCTTACGGGCAGAGAGTATGAGCGAAATATGGCAGATATGAGGTCTTTTGAGAAGACGATGGTATTATTTCAGAAGGAGTAAGGACTATGCAGACAGCGGAGAAGAGTAAGATGGTACAGTATTCAATCAGTGCGATTGACAGAAGATTAAAGAATTTTTCGATTCGGGGGGATCATCCGTTGCAGAGGGAGTCGGAACAGTGGAACAGTGTGATGAGAAACAACTTCATTGCAGATATCCTTCATCAGAACCCGATTCCGGCAATCATCATTGCAGAACAGATCGTTGACAACGCAGTGATACAGTGGCTGATAGACGGAAAGCAGAGATGCACGAATTCCGTCAACTTTAAAAACGGATTGTTTAAAGTCGGAAGAAATGTCGAAAAGCCTATCATTTCCTATCAGACTGTGCGGATGGAGGATGATGAAGCGGTTTATGAGGAAAAGGAGTTTGATATCAGGGGAAAGGGATATCATGATCTGCCGGCAGAATTGCAGGAACGTTTTGACGATTATACGGTTTCGGTTGTTCAGTATCTGAACTGCACGGATGACGATATCGAATATCATATCAGAAGATATAACACCTCGAAGCCGATGACAGCGGCGCAAAAGGGGATCACGCATCTCGGACAGGAGTATGCAGGTGTAGTGAAAAAGCTCAAAGAGCATACTTTCTTTAAAAATTGCGGAAACTACCGGATTTCCGAATTCAGAAACGGTACAATGGACAGGCTGATCACGGAATCGATCATGGCGATCAATTTTCTGCCCAAATGGAAAAAAAGAAATGAAGACATCTGCGCATACTTAAAGGAAAACGCAAGGGTAAGCGATTTCGACAGTTTTGAGGAGGAACTGGACCGTCTGTCCGAGGTGATCACGGATGAGGTTTCCGAAATGTTTCACTCTAAGGAATCGTTTCTCTGGTTTGCAGTGTTTGACCGGTTCACAAAATCCGGCAGGGATGATACCGAGTTTGTCCGTTTTCTGACCGCATTTCAGAAAGAATTGCGGGGAAAAAGGATAAACGGAAGAACCTATGCTGAAACGGATGTGGGAGGAACCAAGGATAAGTCGGTGGTGACAGAGAAGATTGAATTGCTGGAAGCGCTGATGAATGAATATCTTCATATTGTAAAAGAAAAGACAATAGAGAAGTTTGAGATCACGGACCGGGCGCTTGCCGAGTTTCTGGAAGCATTCCGCCAGTCGGAATTTATATCTGCGCTGCCGTTTGGGGCCAAAGCGGACACGGACCGAATGGCATTGCAGTATCTGATGTTTGCGGTCAGAAAAACCGACGCGGATGATGTCTTGATCCAGGATTATATCAGAGGACATGATTTTGACAAAGATGTTTTGGAAGATACTATGTTATATCTCGATATCTTAAATGCATGGAGTTTGGAGACAGACAATAATTCGAGGATTTTTTGCAGGGAGAATATTCCCGTGCTGCTGGGTATAGTCAGATATGCTGTCGAACAGGAAGAGGATGAACCGGCTGCCAGATGGTTTGTCAAGTATGCCGGAAATTATAATGCCAGCCGAGACAGCGGAAGGCAGAACGCGGAAAAATACAAAAAGATGCTTGCCAGCCTGAAACGGTTTATCGCCTATGAAGCAAAGAAAAGCGCATAAATGAAAAACAGCAGGAGACGCTGTGCTCCTGCTGTGTAAACTGCCTCTTGCGACGCATGTTTATTTTAAGATTTTAATGCTGCCGAGTACCGGAAGCTCCTGCTCCTTATCCTGGCATGCATAAACTAAGCCAAGGATCCAGAATACCATGATGATGATGCTAAGCGCCCAGCGAACAATCCCTCCAATGATTGGAATAAAGCCGAGTAAAACTCCGCATACCTCCAGAACGATGGCTGCGATCCATACGACCAGAGACTGGTTCAAATGAAACTTTGCGCCTTCCTTATCTCCTGCAAGGTAGGCGATCAGCCATCCGATCGGTGCGAGATAAGCGATAATTCCTGTTACTTTTTTGTTCATAACATATTCCTCCTCTGTACGTTTTCACATATACAGTTACTATCATATATGAAAACGCCCAGAAAATAAAGAGTTTCTTTTGAATTTTTTTCGTTTTTTATGAAGACGTTTTTGAGATTCTGTCGGTATGATAACACCATGTACCGGAAATCCGTAAAAAAGAAGGAGGCAGCCATGTATTCTGAATGGGATGTTTGTGTTATAATAGGAAACGCAAATGCAAATAAGGAATACGGGAGAGACACAAATGGAACAGTATAATATTTTAATCGTGGAAGATGACAAAGAGATTCGTGACGGAATTGAAATTTTTTTAAAGAGCCAGAATTATCAGGTGTACAAAGCGGCGGATGGCATTGAGGGGCTTAAGGTGATAGAGGAAAATGAAATCCATCTTGCCATTGTGGACATTATGATGCCGCGCATGGACGGAGTCACCATGACGATGAAGCTCCGGGAGAAATATGAATTTCCGGTCATCATGCTCTCTGCGAAGTCCGAGGAGACGGATAAGGTCATCGGGTTAAACATCGGGGCGGATGATTATGTGACAAAACCGTTTACTCCGCTGGAACTGATGGCAAGAGTCAATTCCCAGCTTCGACGCTATACGAAATTTTCCAACCAGAACAGTACTCAGCAGCCGAATGACCGCATTTATGTCATCGGCGGACTGGAACTGAATGAGGATACAGTGGAGGTTTTTGTGGATGGCAGGCAGGTAAAGATGACGCCGATCGAGTTTAAGATTCTTGCACTCTTGATGCGGAGTCCGGGAAGAGTGTACTCTGCGGATGAGATTTACGAGCGTGTATGGAACGAAAAAGCCATCAATACGGATACGATCATGGTACATGTCAGAAATATTCGGGATAAGATAGAGATCAACCCGAAGGAGCCAAAATATTTAAAGGTGGTGTGGGGCGTTGGATACAAAATTGAAAAACAACCGTAAATTCAGAACAACAATTGTTGCAGCAACACTGGTTTTCCTGTGCATAGTGAATATCTGCCTTTTTCCCGCAATTAATCAGCAGGCGGAGATCATTCTCACAAGATGGAGAGAGGAGCAGACGAGAGAATGGGAGAGTACACGTCAGATCAACACAACACTTCTCGCAGGACTCTACAGCGGCTGCTATGCACTGAATCTGGAAACAGTGCAGAGACAGGGCGCGCAGACAGCGGCAGACGAATATCTTGACATCAAAGAGGATGCTAGTGAAGGCATTTATGCAAGAGAGGCTAAGGAATGGGCGAATGACAGGTTAAATGAGATCGGAAGGGAGTTTGAGAAATACAGATCTGCGATTGATTATTGTATTTTGGTCGGAGACGGTGAATATGAGAAGAATACGAATCAACCTCTGGAGGCAGTGCTGGCAGACAGTAGAAATAAGGCGGAGTTAGAGGAGCATTACAGCAGTTACTTTGTCCTTCGGTTTGACCAGAATGGGATCATGTCTATCGATGATGTTTACTGTTCGGAGGTGGATGCAGATGATATCATCAAGGAACTGGGACGCATCGACCGTTCCGGTATGATCTGGGGAGACGCGGAGGAGGAGTGGGCAGCTTATGGATTAGAATGCACAGTGAAAGGACCAACAGATTTTGCGGTCGCTTTCGGTATACCTAAAACATCTGTCTACCACGTCAGTGAGATCGAAGATTATATGGATGAAGTTAATTATTGGTGGGGNCTGCGGGCATGTGCAGAAGGCGGCGCAGTTATTTTATATGTCGGTATGCTTGCCCTGATCGCAGTCATGGTATGGCTGATGACACGAAGAAAAATATGGGGACCGGAACTGTCAATGAACCGCCCCGGCCGTTGGAGACTGATGGAGGCAGCGCTGATCGGTGTGTTCATTATAGTGAATATGCCGAGAGCATTTGTAGAAATAGTCTGGGGCGCTGAGTTTCTGGCAAGCTATCAGACCTGGTGGAAGGTGTTNAANGGTCAGAGNGCGNTNGCCCTGATGGAAATGGCGTCGCAGCTTGCTATGATCGCAGCGGCACTTTTGGTNACCTACGCNGGCTGGTACNTNTCGCTNCGNTTTTTGATACCGGTGTTTTCNCTGGGATTGNGGGAATATGTCAGACAGTACAGNTTTATNTANCAGATCTTCCCNTGGGTCAANGGAAAATGGGAAGCGCTCANAGACGAGTGGANACATNTNGATTTTTCTGAGANNGGCATGAAAACAATANGNAAGGCTGTCATTATCAATTTACTTGTTCTGGTAGTGATCACATGCTTCTGGTTTGTAGGAATCTGGTTCCTCATCGCATATTCCGTAGTNNTGTTCTATTTTATGAAAAATTATTACTGCAGNGTGAAGAAGGACTATCAGACGCTGCTNCAGAGCGTGCNNAAAATCGCAGAGGGAGATCTGGAAACGGAGATCACGGAAGATATCGGCATCTTTGANCCGTTTAAGGGAGANCTNGCCGAGATNCAGACAGGATTTAAGAANGCGGTGGACGAAGAGGTCAAAAGCCAGCGGATGAAGACGGATCTNATCACAAATGTATCGCATGATCTGAAGACGCCGCTNACTGCGATCACGACTTATGTGGANNTNTTGAANAAACCTGACATTACCGAGGAGGAGCGCAAGTCCTACATTGAGGTTCTGGAGAGGAAATCCCTGCGGCTCAAGATACTGATCGAGGATCTCTTTGAGGTCAGCAAAGCTACGAGCAATAATATCGTTCTGCAGCTTGTGGACGTGGATGTGGTCAACCTGATGAAGCAGGTAGGCACAGAGTATTCGGATAAGTTTGCCCAGATGGGACTGGAGCTGCGCTGGAAAGTATCCGAGGAGAAGATCGTCTTAAGGCTCGACAGTCAGAAGACGTACCGTGTTTTTGAAAATCTTTTTGTGAATATCCAGAAATACGGGATGCCCAATAGCCGTGTGTATCTGGATGTGGAGAAGATAGACGGATGGATCAGGATCATCATAAAGAATATGTCTGCCCAGGAGCTGTATTTTAATGCAGACGAAATTACGGAGCGGTTTGTGCGGGGAGATGCGTCCAGAAACACAGAAGGGTCCGGTCTTGGGCTGGCGATCGCCAAAAGTTTTGTCGAGGCACAGGGAGGTAAATTCCATATAGAGGTTGACGGAGACCTGTTTAAGGCTGTCATCTGGTGGAAATGTATTGAAAAATAGAATTTTACACAATTTTAAGATGCTCAAAGAGCCATTGTGTGCTATAATCCTTATATATATCGCAATGTACCCCTGCTTATGCAGAGGTGCATTGTGAGTAGAACGGAGGTAACAGGGTTTATGGAGACGATGGACGATTACAGGGATGAGCTGGAGGCATCCTTTCGCAAAGTGAGCGAGGGAGATATTATTTCCGGCACAGTCATTGATGTGAGCGAAGAAGAAGTGATATTGGATCTGAAATATTTTGCCCAGGGCATTATCAAAGCGGCAGACCTAAGCAGCGATCCGGACTTTTCCGTATTGGAGAAGATTCATCCGGGAGATGTGATCGAAGCGACAGTGGTTGCCACAGATGATGGTCAGGGCAATATTTTGCTGTCCAGAAAAGATGCCAATGACGTGCTTGCATGGGACAAGATCAGACAGCTTTTCGAGACAGAAAGCACCGTGACAGTACGGGTCAAGGAGAGTGTACCGAGCGGTGTTGTGGCATATCTTGAAGGAATACGCGCGTTTATTCCGGCATCCCAGCTTGCACTGGACTATGTGGAGGATACGGAGAGCTGGATTGGGAAGGAGGTTCCCGTCCGGGTCATTACAGTAGATCAGGAGAAAGATAAGCTGGTATTATCGGGCAAGGCAGTCGCAAGAGAATCTGCCAGGGAGGAGCGGAACCATAGAATTTCCATGATCGTGCCGGGCACTGTGCTGGAGGGAACGGTCGAATCGCTGATGCCGTATGGAGCGTTTGTGAATCTTGGGAATGGATTGAGCGGTCTGGTCCATATCTCACAGATTTCTCAGCGGAGGATCGGCAAACCGTCCGAAGTGTTGAAAGTAGGGCAGAGGGTGAAGGCAAAGGTACTGAATACCAATGACAATAAGATAAGCCTTAGCATGAAAGCTCTTGAGGAAGAAATGGTGGATACGACGGAGTCAGTGGAACTTTCGGATTACAGCTCTGCAGAATCGGCGGGTACAAGTCTCGGCTCCCTGCTGGCAGGGTTGAAGCTGGACGAATAGTGTGGTTGCAAAACGGAGAACAAAAATGGGGACGACAGGCTTAAAAAAGGACCTTAGGGAGAAAATCATCAATTACCGGTATGATATGGCAAATGAAAGCATTATGGAGATGCTGGATACCTATGACGGATGTCTGGAAGTATCGGGCACCTCAGACGAGCTCGCGGAAGCGGCATTTCTGAGGGGAGATGCTGCCTTTCATATGGGGCGGTATTATGATACGGTCAAAGCGCTTACAAAGAGTGTTGGGATCGAAAAGACACAGGCATATTCCTATCTCGAATCCGATGCCTATAATATGCTCGGTATGCTCTTCTCCTTTGTCGGATATGAGACAGTGGCGCTGGATAACTATCTTTCCGCAGTGGACTCTGCGAGGAAGAACCGCAATGTGCGAGAGGAGGTATCTTCGCTGCTCAATGCGGGTGTTCTGTATCAGGGACTTGCAGACTATCGGAAAGCGATGCATTATTATAAGAAAGCGCGCGAAGCGGCCGGCAGCAATCACAGCTGCCCGGAGATGATGCTGATACTTCTTTGCCTGGTCCAGGAGGCACAGCTGCTGTGCAGAATGGGAAAATACGAGGAGGCGCAGCGGATGCAGCGCGAGATTGATTCCTATTACCGCGCGGTAGCGCAGGGAGAGTTGCTGCTTTCAAAGTGTATGCTTGAGGTCCGGATTGAGAAATATATAGGAAATGAGAAAAAGCTTACGGCGCTGATCGCGCAGATACGCAATTTCCTGGAAAAAGACAGTGAATATCTGGAGCAGATTGATTTTTATGTTGATTTCTGCAGTTTTCTGTTGGACAACGGGTTTAAGGAAGAGGCGCGGCAGTTCATAGATATGCTTAAGGAAAAGCTGGCGCTGACAGAGTTTTTCAGTCTGAGGATCCAGATGGAGGAAATGGAGATCCGGTATCAGAAGCAGTACGGCACAGAGGAAAGCTATCTTTTGGCGTGCGGTCATTATATGAGTATTCAGCAGGAGTACGATCAGGTCCTCGGAGAATTTCGCAGGCAGAGCCTGTCCAATATCGAAAACTTACAGGAACTGGAACGGCAGAAGCAGGAATTTGAGTTTCGGAGCAAATGCGATCTCGCGACAGGGCTTCTCAACAAAGAAACATTCCGGTATGAGGTCGAGACATATCTTTCCGAGAGAAATCGTGATGTGACAGATGCTTTTGTACTGATCGACATTGATGATTTTAAGCTGGTCAACGACCGGTTCGGGCATCTGGTGGGCGACGAGACCATCAACGGACTCGCTCAGCTTATCAAAGAGATTTTCAGAGACGGAGAGCTGTGCGGCAGATTTGGCGGCGATGAATTTGTTGTATTCATCCAGCATATCAGCGATGTTGTCAGGCTGGAAGAGATGGTGGAAATGCTGCGGGAGCGTTTTGCGGACATCGGTTTTGGAAAGAACAGCAATGTACACAGTACGGTCAGTATCGGCGTTTCCTATAACAGTGACATTAATGCATCTTACAAGGCAATGTTTGACTGTGCGGACGAGGCAATGCAGAAGGCAAAGGAGTACGGCAAAGACAGAGTGGCATTTTTTGAGATAAAAAGAGGATTGTTGAAATATGTCTAATGAGAACAGACAGGAGATTTTGGTAGGCGGATTTGCTTTTGATAACCCGGAGGAGGCAAAACAGGCAAAACGGGAAGAAGAGGGAGTCTTTTACATTCACGCGAAGGTGGATATGGGGGAGCCGGAAATGGTGCTGCAGATCTATAATAAGATGGTGCAGCAGAGGCTGTTTGAGACAGCAGTAGGTTATTCATATCTAAAGGAACTGCAGGAATATCTGAAAAATTCACGGATGATCTACGGTGAAGATATTCTTCCCATACCGGTGCAGCATCCGGCGCTGGAATCCGATTTGAGCAGAAGAGCAGAACAAACGGAGCATCCCCGGATGGATGAGGCACGCACAGAAAGCAAAGCAGCCCGCAGGCGGGAAGCGATTTTGGCGGGATATAAGAAAAGAGTCCGTATCTTTGCAGGGATCAGTGCCGCTTTGGCAGTCTGTGTGGTGGCGATGTTTGTGATCACGATGACAAGCAACAGTACGACGATATTAAACTATGAGACGGAACTGATCAATAAATATGAGGCATGGGAGAAGGAACTTTCCGAACGTGAGGCGGCGATTCTGGAAAAAGAGGAGGAGCTGGGAATTGGACAGAACTAAGATTCTGGTCGTGGATGATGAGAGCAGAATGAGGAAGCTGGTGAGAGATTTTCTTGTCCGTCAGAATTATGAGGTGCTTGAAGCGGGAGACGGTGAGGCGGCGCTCGACCTTTTTTACAGAGAGAAGGATATTGCCCTGATCATTCTGGATATCATGATGCCGAAGTTAAACGGTTGGGAGGTATGCCGTGAGGTGAGAGCGACATCAAAAGTGCCGATCATCATGCTGACGGCAAAAGGGGATGAAAGTGACGAGCTCAACGGTTTTGAACTGGGAGTGGATGAGTATATTTCCAAACCTTTTTCACCGAAAATACTGGTGGCAAGAGTTGCAGCTATTTTGCGGCGCACCGCAGGAGATACCGAGGACGGAGGCCTTCTTACGGCGGGCGGCATTATTTTGAATAAGACGGCACATATGGTAACTGTGGACGGAGAGCAGGTGGACTTAAGCTACAAAGAATTTGAGCTGCTGACGTATTTTATGGAGAATGCAGGGGTTGCGCTCTCAAGGGAGAAGATATTGGATCAGGTCTGGAATTATGACTATTTCGGAGACGCGAGAACAATCGATACCCATGTAAAGAAGCTTCGTGCAAAAATCGGAGCGAGAGGGGAATATATCAAGACGATATGGGGCATGGGTTACAAGTTTGAGGCAGGATAGCACATGAGCAAAGAGAAGAAGACCGGGTCGCTGACCCGACAGATGATAGGGGTCATCGTGGGATTGGTGGCGGGCACCGTTGTGCTCTGCTGGTTCTTAAACACGGTTTTTCTGGAACGTTATTATGTAATGAATAAGGTAGATTCTCTGCTGGACGGCTTTTTGGTCATTGATGAGGCAAGCGATCTGGGAATATTAGAATCTGACAGCTTTGACGTCGATTTTGAGAATCTATGTGCCAACGGCAATGTCACGATCATGATCATCAATTCAAGCCATCGGATTGTAAGATCATCCGTAAGTGATTCCCAAAGGATGCTCATAGAGCTTGTAGAGCTTATCCTGGGGGAATATAAAAGCGATGTCTCTGTGCTGTCGGAGACGGACCGCTACGTGATACAGCGACAGACGGATGTGAGACTTGATTCCGAATATCTGATTCTTTACGGAACGCTTTCCAATGGAAATCTGATCCTGATGAGAACAGCGCTTGAGAGCATTCACGAGAGTGTCACAATATCCAACCGGTTTCTGTTTTATATTGGAGCCGTGGCGATCGCGATCAGTACATTGATCACTGTGATCGTATCCGGAAGTCTGACGAACCCGCTCCGTGAACTGACGGACATCTCAAAGCGGATGACGGAGCTGGATTTTGAAGCCCGATATGTGCCGAAGCGCGGCAGACGCAATGAGATTGACGAGCTGGGCGAGCATATGAACGGTCTTTCAATGACCCTTGAAAAGACGATTTCCGAGCTGAAAAGCGCGAACAATCAGCTTCTGATCGATATCGAGCAGAAAACACAGATAGATGCCATGCGCAGAGAATTCCTTTCCAATGTTTCCCATGAGCTGAAAACACCGCTGGCCTTGGTTCAGGGATATGCGGAGGGACTGAAGGAGTGCATCAATGAGGATGCCGAGAGCAGAGATTTTTACTGTGAGGTTATTATGGACGAGACCGATAAGATGAACCGCATGGTGAAAAAGCTTTTGACATTAAACCAGCTGGAATCTGGCGGCGAGACTGTGACGATGGAACGGTTCAATTTGACGGAGCTTATCTGCAGTGTGCTGCACTCCGCGGAAATACTTTTAAGCCAGAGAGAAATCCGGGTGACAGAATGTCCCGCGGAGCCGGTGTACGTGTGGGCAGATGAGTTTATGGTGGAGGAAGTTGTGACCAATTATCTGAGCAATGCGATCCATTATGCCGCGGGTGCAAAAGAGATTGCTATCCGCTGCTGCTCCAAAGAGGGGTGTGTCAGGGTTGGCGTTTTCAACACCGGGAGTCCGATCCCGCCGGAAGAGACGGATAAAATATGGACAAAATTCTATAAAGTGGATAAGGCGAGAACTCGTGAATATGAGGGGAGCGGGATCGGGCTGTCTATTGTAAAGGCGGTCATGGAATCGCACCACAGGGAGTGCGGCGTGATCAATCATGAGCACGGAGTAGAGTTCTGGTTTGAACTTGACACGGAAAATTATGGATAATGCGGAAAAAAAACATTTTTGGGTTGCGGTATTTGTAAGAAAATGCTAACATAACAATAGAGTTTATAGATATCTTGAGAGGAAGCATATGAGAAGATCAAAGTTACGGATGACAGCGGCGGCGATGGCTGCAATGCTTTTGGTGGGAGGCTGCGGGGATGCGCCCTACGAGCTCACGGATCAGGAAGAACGCATTATAGCGAACTATTCTGCGCATATTCTGTCAAAATATAATAAATACCAGAGAGAAGGACTTGCATTTGTGTCTTTTGAATTGCCAGAAGCGGACATGCAGGAAGAGCCGGTGCCCGATGTNCCGGAGACGGAGGAAAATGCNGACCTGNCGGAGACGCCTGATGTGCCGGAGACGGAGGGANCAGAGGATGTTCCTGCTATACAGACTGCGACGTTACAGGAGCTTTTTGGCACGGACGGCCTGTCAGTCAGCTATGTGGGTGCGAGACTTGCGGACAGCTATGTGCAGGATGAATATTATGCACTGAATGCAGATGCCGGAAAAAGCTATCTGATCGTTGGAATTGACATTACGAATATCGGAGGAACGGATTCGGAATTTAATCAGCTTGGGTCAGAGCCGAAGTTTCAGGCTGTCGTGAACGGTGAAGTGACATGTTCTTCTGAACTGACTTTCCTGTTGGAGGATTTTTCTTCCTATGAGGACATGGTCGCCGCGGGTGCAACAGTTGAGACTGTTCTGCTGTTTCAAGTGCCTGATACAGTGACGGAGGTGTCGTCTCTGCAGTTAAATGTGGCAGTTCATGGCAATAATTATCAAATTATTTTATAAAAAATAGAAAAATAGTGCACTGCCTGTCATTATTGTGCTATAATAGAATAAAATTTGGGAGATTGTATTGCGATACAATGCGAGAGGAGAAGAGCAATGGATACGAATATTCTTTTGGAATCAGGGACAAACGAGTTGGAGGTTCTCGAATTTACTCTGAACAATAATCACTACGGAATTAATGTTGCTAAGATCAGAGAAATTCTGGTATATCAGCCGATTACGCCGGTGCCGAATTCTCATCCGAATATCGAAGGCATTTTTATGCCACGTGATACGATGATCACCGTTGTTAATTTAAAGAGATGCCTTGGCATGATGGAGGGGACTGACGATCAGGGACTTTTTATCATTACCAATTTTAATAAGCTGAATATTGCATTTCATGTGGATCAGGTCATTGGAATTCACCGCGTATCCTGGGAATCGATCATCAAACCGGACTCTACGATCAATACGGAGCAGAACAGTGCATCCACCGGTATCATCAAGATGGATGATAAGCTGATCGTNATCTTAGACTTTGAGAAAATCGTGACTGACATCAGCCCGGAGACAGGACTGAAAGTTTCCGATATGGAAGGATATGACGATCGCGAGAGATGCAATTCACCGATTCTGATCGCAGAAGACTCACCGCTCTTAAGCAGGCTGATCACAGACTGTCTGAAAAAGGCAGGATATACGAACCTGATCGTGACCATGAACGGTCAGGAAGCATGGGATAAACTGCAGGATTTCCGTGATGCAGGAAATGTCAGAGATAAGGTTCACTGCATTATCACAGATATCGAGATGCCGTTGATGGACGGACACCGTTTGACCAAGCTGGTGAAGACGGATGATGTTATGAAGAAAATACCGCTAATTATCTTCTCGTCTCTGGTGAACGAGGAGATGAGGGTAAAAGGAGAAAAGTTGGGTGCGGACGCCCAGTTGACCAAACCGGAGATCGGTAATCTTGTCTCAGCGATTGATCAGTTGATTGATAAAAGTATGGATTAAAGGTGGGAGTGAATAGGGGGTGTGATGTTTCATCACATCCCCAAATTAAATTACAGACAGTGGAGGTACAGAATGAGCAAGTCAGAAGATTATCTGGACGGATTATTGCATTCCATGGATGCGAAAAAGCAGACATGGGATGACGACGAAACGGATCTGGGTATTGGGGGAGGAAACGGCCCTGACCAGCAATTTCTGGATGATTTTGAGCGGGAATTGATGTCGGAACTGGATGAAGACGATTTTCTGCGGGAATTCGAACGNGAGTTAAACGGTGACGATGCGCCGCAGGAATATGTGCCCGACGATGCTGCAAGTGTGCCNGAGACTTTCGGGAGCACAGACGGATTGGACGATTTTGAGGANGGAGAGCAGGCACGGGATTCCTTTTTTGATGATCTGGATGGGATCGTCAACAGTGTCAAAGAGAGTATGGGGGATGAGTCTGAGACATTTGAGCAGGATGATGACTCTGACTTTATGATCGATACNATCGGGGATATGCCGGAGCAGTCGGATTCTGATTTCATGGATTTGCTGCAGACNGATGACGGATTTTCCGATGCCCCNATGATGACGCAGCCAGAGGATGATCTGGAGAGCTTTTTACAGGATGATAGTGAAGACAGCTTCCTGGATGATGATTTCATGCAGGGAGATGGCGGAATGGAGTTGTCTCTGGATGATTTCGGAGATACGGGAGTGACAGATATGGCAGAGCAGACGGAAGAGAAAAAAGAGAAAAAACCGGGATTTTTGCAGAAACTGTCACGTGTCCTGTTCGGGGAAAGTGACGATCCGGAGGAAGAAAAAGCAAAAGACGGAAAGAAAAAAGCAACGAAGGTGCCCGATATAGAGGATATTTCTGACGAGAGCATTCAGCTCCTGCAGCAGTTGGGCGATGGAATTTCGGCAGAAGGAGCCACACCGGAGCCAGAACCAGAGCCGGAGCCAAAGAAAGAAAAGAAGGAAAAAAAGAAAAAGGGGAAGAAGAAAAAAGGGGGGAAATCCGACTCGGAGGACGATTCAGAGGATTCCGGCGGAAAGAAGGCAAAGAAGCCGAAAAAGCCAAAGAAGGAGAAGCCGCCAAAGAAGGAGAAGCCGCCAAAGGAGCCGGACAATTCGCCGCCTTTGCCCAAGAAGCCTGTGATACTTGTCTTCGTCATGGTCGCTTCTATGCTTGCACTTGTACTGATAGGGACGAATCTGGTGGGATACTCCAACAGCATTTCACTTGCGAAAAAAGAGTATGCACTGGGGAACTATGCGCAGGCATTGCAGGAAATTTCAGGGATGGAGATAAAAAAGGAAGATACGGAGCTCTATCAAAAATGCTGCATTATGGCGGGAACTGCCGGAGAGTATTCGGCATACCGAAGCTTTATGGAGACCGGAATTTATGATATGGCACTGGATACACTGGTCAGGACAGTCGGAAGGTGTGAAAAATACAGCGCAGACGCAGTGACCTACGACTGCGAGGATGAGCTTGCCAAGGTGAGGGAGCAGGCGGTGGCATCGCTTGCCGGATTTGGTATTACGGAGGAGCGGGCATTGCAGCTCTACGAGAATGAGGACAGAAATGCATATTCCACAGAGCTGAATCAAATATTGGCAGATGCAGGGCTGCTGAGGGAGACAGAATGATCGCGATTATCGACTATGATGCAGGAAATTTAAAAAGTGTGGAAAAGGCATTGCATTTTCTGGGACAGGAATGTGTCATCACAAGAGATGCGAAGGAGATTCTAGGAGCGGACCGTGTCGTGCTTCCGGGAGTGGGAGCATTCGGAAATGCCATGGAGCAGCTGAAAAAGTATGAGCTGGATAAGGTGATCCGTGAGGCGGTAGAGCGGGAAATCCCTTTTCTGGGGATTTGTCTCGGATTGCAGCTTTTGTTTGAGGGCAGTGAGGAGAGTGACGGTGTGGAAGGACTGCATCTGCTGCAGGGAAAAATTTTGCGGATTCCGGACCGTGAGGGATTGAAGATCCCTCATATCGGTTGGAATTCTCTGGATTTTCCCCGCGCAGGCAGACTTTTCGAGGCGTTTTCTACAGGTACGGATGCAGGGGAACAAATGCATCCGTATGTGTATTTTGTACATTCTTATTATTTGAAAGCTGAGGATGAGGATATCGTGACGGCAACTGCCGAATATGGAGTACATATCCATGCTTCTGTGGAGAGCAGAAATATTTTTGCGTGCCAGTTTCATCCCGAAAAGAGCAGCACAGTCGGGCTTAAGATGCTAGAGCGCTTTGCAGCGGTTTGATGGAATACGGTGAGAGAAAGGTACAGTCATTGATATGTTTACGAAAAGAATTATTCCGTGTCTGGATGTGAACAACGGGCGTGTGGTGAAGGGAGTTAATTTTGTCAACCTGAAGGATGCCGGAGATCCGGTAGAGATCGCCTGCGCATATGACAGGGCGGGAGCGGATGAGGTGGTATTCCTTGATATCACTGCGACGTCAGACGCAAGGGAAACTGTCGTGGATATGGTGCGCGAGGTTGCGAAGAAGGTATTTATCCCGTTTACGGTAGGCGGAGGGATCCGCACGGTGGATGATTTTAAAGCGCTGCTCCGCGAGGGGGCAGACAAGATCTCTGTCAATTCTGCTGCGATCAACCGACCGGAGTTGATCGCGGAGGCTGCGGAGAAGTTCGGAAGTCAGTGTGTTGTGGTCGCCATTGATGCAAGAAGACGTCCGGACGGATCGGGATGGAATGTATACAAAAACGGCGGACGTATCGATACGGGCATGGATGTGATCGAGTGGGCGAAACAGGCGGACAGGCTGGGAGCAGGTGAGATTCTGCTTACAAGCATGGACTGCGACGGTACAAAGGCAGGCTACGACGTTAAACTGACCGGACAGGTTGCGGAGGCCGTTTCGATTCCGGTCATTGCATCCGGCGGTGCAGGGACAAAAGAACATTTCTATGATGCGCTGACCGCTGGCGGAGCGGATGCGGCGTTGGCAGCATCGCTGTTTCATTATAAGGAGCTGGAGATAGCGGATCTGAAGGCATACCTCGCACAAAGAGGAGTTTGTGTCAGACAGTAGAAGGATAGGTGAAGAGAAATGGCAATGATTTCAAATGACTGGCTGCCGGCAGTGGAGGCAGAATTCCGAAAACCCTATTATCGGCAGCTGTATACATTTGTAAAGGAGGAATACGGCAGGACGACGGTCTACCCGCCGGCAGAAGATATTTTCAATGCGTTTCACTTTACACCGCTTAGCGAGGTGAAAGTGCTGTTGCTCGGACAGGACCCGTATCACAATGTCAATCAGGCACACGGGCTGTCTTTTTCCGTTTTGCCGGAGCAGAAGGATATCCCGCCTTCTTTGCAGAATATCTATCAGGAACTGAAGGATGATTTGGGATGTGCGATCCCCAATCACGGATATCTGAAAAAATGGGCCGATCAGGGCGTCCTGCTGCTGAACACGGTGCTGACGGTGCGGGCGCATCAGGCAAATTCCCATCAGGGGAAGGGCTGGGAACAGTTTACGGATGCCGTAATTGAGGCGGTAAATGCACAGGACCGGCCGATTGTATATTTTCTGTGGGGGAGGCCTGCGCAGGCGAAAGAAGCCATGCTTACAAATCCGAAACATTTGGTATTAAAGGCGCCGCATCCGAGCCCGCTCTCGGCATACCGCGGATTTTTCGGGTGCAGACATTTCAGTAAAGCGAACGAGTTCCTTGCCGCGAACGGAGTGGAGCCGATCGACTGGCAGATTGAGGATATATAAAATTGGGGGGGTGTCACACTTGCGTTTCTATTTGGTGTGACAGCCCCATATTTGATTCATGAAAGCAGAATGAGGAAAACTATGTCAGGAAAGAAAGTAGTAGTTGGCATGTCGGGGGGAGTGGATTCTTCCGTGGCTGCCTATTTGTTGAAAAGACAGGGATATGACGTTACCGGAGTGACGATGAACCATTGGCAGGAAGAGGAATGCGGCAGTCTGGGCGCCATAGAGGATGCAGCGAAAGTTGCCGCGCAGCTTGGGATACCGTATGAGGTCATAGACTGCAGAGAAGAATTCAGGAAGCATGTGGTGGATTATTTTACCTCCGAATATCAGAAAGGACGTACCCCGAACCCGTGTGTTGTCTGCAACCGTTATGTGAAGTGGGAAGCGCTCCTGCGGCGCAGCCGGGAAATCGGTGCGGATTATATTGCCACCGGACATTATGCCAGAGTCGAACGGCTTGAAAATGGCAGATTCGCCATCCGCAATTCAGTGACGGCGGCAAAAGATCAGACCTATGCNCTGTACGGTCTGGCACAGGAACAGCTTGCGAGGACGCTGATGCCTGTCGGTGGGTACACGAAGGAAGAGATACGTGCGATGGCGGAGGAAATCGGCCTTACCGTCGCAGAAAAAAAGGACAGCCAGGAAATCTGCTTTATACCGGATCATGATTATGCGGGATTTATTGAGCGGGAATGTGGCAGGACGGCGCAGCCGGGAAATTTTGTGTCGGCAGCCGGAGAGATTTTAGGGCGGCACAAGGGAATCATTCACTATACCGTCGGACAGCGCAAGGGGCTGGGCGTTGCGTTTGGACATCCAATGTTTGTCACACAGATCCGCCCGGACACGAACGAGGTGGTATTGGGAGAGGACTGTGACGTGTTTACGGACAGACTTTATGCAAACCGCCTGAATTTCATGTCTCTGCCCGATATCAGAGAGGATACTCTGCTGAAAGCAAAAATACGCTATTCCCACGCGGGGAGCTCCTGCAGAGTGACGCGTGTCGGCGAGGATGAGATCTGCTGTGAATTTTCGGAGCCGGTGCGTGCAGTGACACCGGGACAGGCGGTCGTGCTTTATGACGGCGATTACGTTGCAGCAGGAGGAACGATCATACAGCGATAACTATAGTTTTTGTATTTAATGATGTGTGGTCTGTTTGAGGCGAGATACCGCATGAAACCATGTCTGCGGCGGTACAAAACCGAAGATGATCCCCAGCACAATGGCACCGGCTACTTTGAGTGTTTCGGTCCCCATCCGGGAGAACTGATCCATTTCATTTGTGATGAGATAGTAGGAGGTGTAGTAAAGACCTGCGCCGGGAACAAGAGGAAAGATACCTGTGATCAGGTAGATGGTAGCAGGACTCTTTCGAACGGTTGCCACCGTTCGGGAGAGTATGGTCAGCACAAAGGTTGCGATAAGATTCGCGATAGCGGTGCTGGCGTTGAAATTCAGACAGAGCAGATAAGAGCTCCATGCGATAGCGCCGGCAAGGCCGCAGAATATCAGCTCTGACTTCGGCGCGGCGAACAGAATGGCAAAAGCAAGTGTTGCAAACATGCTGACGATAAATTCTAAGATCATAGTAAAGCACCTCCGGTGGAAAAGCGATAAACTGAAATTACGGCACCGACGCCGACAGCAATGCAGAAAGCTGTCAGAAGTGCGTCGATCATGTGTATGGCGCCGGAAAGATAATCTCCGTTGAAAAAGTCGCGGATAGAAGTCGTCAGTGCGATCCCCGGAACCAGAGGCATGATATCGCCGATGATGATTTTGTCATATTGTACAGGCAGTCTGGCAGAGAGAAGGAGAAGCGACATAAGCGTCACCAGCGCACTGCCGAATATATTGATTACAAATTTGGAATTTTTATGTTTGTCCAGAAAATCGATAAAAAGCTGGAGAAGCATTCCGCCCAGGAAAGAGAGAACGGTATCCGGTATCAGTCCGCCAAAAATATGGCAGAAGCATCCGCAGCCCAGTCCGCAGCAGAGGACACGGACCCATCTGGGACTAAACGGGATATTTTTGCATTCGTCAAGACGCACCCAGGCGTCATCCAGGGAACACTCGTGAGAACATATTTCTCTGGAGAGCTGATTGAGCGCTGCAATCCGTGCGAGATGTGTCCGTCCAAGAGGAACATGGCGGATGATGCTGCAGGCGTCATCTGCTTCTTCGTTGGCACTCGCAAAAACGCCGTTGGAAAGAACATATACATCATAATCTTTAATTTTATATGCTTCGAGGATATGCATGACGGTGTCTTCCACGCGGTATACCTCGGCTCCGTTTCGCAGCAGGGCATCGCCCATTTCCACTGCAAGTGATAAAATTTCTTTTGTCACGGCCATTGGCTGTCCCCAAACCTTTCACATAGTTCTGTCTGAAATTTCCCAAAGAGTCGTCTGACTGCGGCTACACTAGAAAAGTAACATGTTTTTGAATAAAATGCAATCTGCTTTCCGTGCATTTCATACATAATATCTGCAAAAATCGGAATAATAATGCGTGAATATAGAAAGAAAGCAGTTGCGAAAGGAAGAGAGGTGTTAGCATGAATTGCAAAAAATACAGGGCATGTCTGATGGGGTTGGTCGTGTTTGCATTAGTGTGCGGACTGTTTCTTTACATGAAACATGAAAAAGACGGTGAGACGCCGGTGGACGGAATGCTGGTAAAGAACAGTGAATTATGTGGAAATGAGAGGGAAGCATGAGCGCAGTCAATGAGACGTTATATCTGAAAATTGATAAAAATACGATCGTGACAGACCGCCATGTGACGCTTGGGGATATTGCAAAAATGGAGTGCCCGAATCAGGCAATTGTCCGGCAGCTGAAGCAGAAGAAGCTTTACAGCTTTCAGGACGCCATGGATACAAAGCGGCAGAAAAATGAAATGCAGGTGTTTTCTGTATTAAAGGTCATTGAGCTGATCCATGAGGAATACCCCAGTGTGGACGTGACAAATGAGGGCGAGAGTGATTTCATTGTCGAATATATCCCGAATCCCGAAAAACCAAAGTGGCTGAATGCCATAAAGACTGTGGTTCTCTGTGTGATAATATTTTTCGGTTCCGCGTTTACGATCATGGCATTTAACAATGATATCTCGGTGACGGATATTTTTTCGAAATTTTATCTACAGGTCATGGGGAAACCCTCGAACGGCGTGACGGAGCTGGAAATCTGTTATAGTATTGGGATGGCGATCGGGATCACTGTCTTTTTTAATCATGTAGGACACAAAAAGATCACGCCGGATCCCACGCCGATCCAGGTTGAGATGCGCAAATATGAAAATGATATTGATACGGCATTTATTGAGAATGCGGAGAGAAAGGGACACAGTGTAGATGTTAAGTGAGCATATATTATTGGGGTTCATCGGACTATGCGCCGGATTGGCAGTGTCGGCAGGAACGTTTGCATTTTTGATCGTTATCGGTGTGATCCCCCGGATGATTGGAAAATGCAACCGGGCGGCTGAGACGATCCACTTTGAAAATGCTGTGATACTGGGGGGAATATTTGGAACTGTTATGTCAGTATTCCTGCAGATACAGCTGCCGCTCGGTCCGCTGCTGCTCTGTGCTTACGGGCTGTCGGCCGGCATATTTGTAGGCTCCATTGCGGTGGCGCTCGCAGAAATCTTAAATACGTTTCCGATCGTGTTTCGCAGGACCGGGATCAAGACAGGACTGTTCTGGGTCATGCTGTCGATGGCACTTGGAAAGCTTTGCGGGTCACTGTATTATTTTATCAATCGGATTGCGGGCTAGTGCAGTATTTAGAATTAAACGGGAGGTTTTGTGTGATGGACGAAAAAAAAGAACGTCAGCAGAAAAAATATAATGAGTACGTCAAGCAGGTGACACCGACTCATAATCTGTGGCTGAATATGGCAAAAGCATTTGTGATGGGGGGAATCATATGCTGCATTGGGCAGTTTATTTTGAATACCTGCCAGAATTATGGAATGGATAAAGAAACATCAGGAAGCTGGTGCAGCATGCTCCTTATTCTGCTGTCTGTCGTCCTGACAGGACTCAACGTCTATCCGTCATTGGCGAACTGGGGCGGAGCAGGAGCACTGGTGCCGATCACTGGCTTTGCCAACGGTGTGGCAGCGCCTGCCATCGAATTTCAGAAGGAAGGACAGGTCTTCGGCATTGGATGCAAGATATTTACCATTGCAGGGCCGGTCATTCTGTACGGCATCTTCAGCTCGTGGGTACTTGGACTGCTGTACTGGCTTCTGAAACTGATCGGAATTATTTGATGATGATATTTGCACACGATAAATCTTCCCCTAAATTATAGATCTTGCCGCTCTGCACGCCGACTACGGTGGGACGCAGGATATAGTGGGGACTGTTTTTGACGACTCTCGCTTTTTCGCCGTTGCTCAATTCGACAATAGAGTCCACGGGATAGAGAATCATGCTTTCTAGGAAGCTTTTCATAGCAGTCATGTCTACTTCACCGGTCATGGACATGATCATCTCCACGGCATCTCTCTGTGAAAAGGCAGCTTTGTAGGGACGCTCTGTGATGAGGGCGTCATAGATGTCGGCAACTGTCATGATTTTGGCATAAGGAGAGATCTCCTCTGCGGTAAGACCGAGCGGATAGCCGCGGCCGTTGGTCTTCTCGTGGTGCTGAAGCACACCCAGTGAGATCGCGGCGTTGAATTCGGGACGGTCTTTTACGATGTTGTATCCGAATACGGAATGCTGCTTCATTACGGCAAATTCGTCGTCATCGAGACGCCCCGGTTTGTTGAGTATCTCAAGAGGAACTTCGGTTTTGCCGACATCGTGAAGCAGACCGGAGAGACCGATCTCGTAGATCTCCGTCTTGGAGAGTCCCTGCTGCTTGGCAAGGATCATGGAGATTGTAGCAACGTCAACACT
The DNA here is from genome assembly GCA_014804775.1 of Roseburia sp. Taxonomy (GTDB): domain Bacteria; phylum Bacillota; class Clostridia; order Lachnospirales; family Lachnospiraceae; genus Roseburia. The sequence continues at coordinate 55,768 of JAAUZB010000026.1, forward strand.
GTGCTTGAAAGTATACTCGTCGCTTGCCTTTAAAGCGCCGATATCAATGGCAACCGCGTCGTTTTCCTCGATCGCAGCCATCAGACTGCTGGTAATGCTGTCCGCAGCTTCCGAGAACTCCTGAGACGCCGTATTGCTGTAAATATACTGAATACCTTCTGCGACACGCTTGCGGACGCTGTTTGACAGAGAGACTTTTGAGCGGTCTTCCGTGCGCAGACGTTCCACGTTCTTTTTCGCAGCTGTCGAGAGGATCTTGTCCGCATCCTCGGGTTCATATTCACCGTCCTGAATGTAGACGCTCATAATACCGAGCTTGAGCAGGGAGTCAATGATATATTCGTCAAGAACTGCTCCGCGGGCAATGAGATTACGCCCCAGGCGGTCGACCACGGACTGGTCGATTTTCATTCCCGATCTTAACTGTCTGGTTCTAATTAATCTTCGCCTGATCAAAATCGTATCCTCCCTTAGATAAAAATACATATACCTGTCAAAACAGTTACGTATAATGTTCATTTTAACAAAAATACAGGCGTGGTGCAACTGTTTTTGCGCTATTTTCGTTCAAATACCGGAATTTTGGGAAGCAGATGTTGAAATGTGGAACTGCTTGATGTATAATAAATGGTAACGTGAAAATCGCGTTGCATTTTGTACATTTGTCAAAAGAGGAGAGGAAACGAAAATGAAAATGAGAAAAAAAGTATGCATACTGTTGGGAATGCTTATGGTGTTATGCATGGCAGGCTGCGGCAGAAGCGGTGTTTACCCGAAGGACGGTTTTGCGGAGGGACGCTTTGGAGATGCAATGCACACTATATTTTTTGATTACACAGTGAACAGTGCATACACCTGCATGGATTACTGCGGTTATACGCCAGAGGAAGGCAATATGCTGTTGGTAGCAGATGTGACGGTAAAGAATACTACCCGCAGCAGTGTCACAATGTATGACACTGATTTTCAGGCACAGTGGGGCGGAGAGGGAGACGATGACTTCGAGGTTCCCATTACATGGTATGTGGACCCTGTAAGCGACGATCAGCTTCCGGGAGAGTATGACCTTGGCGTGAACGAGACGAAGACGGGTCTTTTGGTATTTGAAGTACCGGAAGGGGAAGGAGATTTTTCCATTTCATATATGGAGCTGTTTTCCGATGGAACCGAGGGGGATACGTTCTTTGTATATTTCACTGTGAATGAACAAGAATAATATGGAATAAGAAAAAGAGCCTGTGAGCGAAATGTAAAAACATTTCTGCTCACAGGCTCTTTTTATTTTAACATGCGAAGGGCTTCTTTTGGGTTCATGTCTGAGCCCCTTTTGAGACCGAAGAAAGGTCGAGTAATTTGTCAACGGCATGCTGCATGTCAGGATGCTGGCGATATGCTTTGATGACGGCACGCTCCGAAGCAGTCAAGGGAAAATCCACATGTTCGGGATAACCGAAAGCGGAAAGGATATCTGTGATATGGTATAATTCGCAAAGTGTCAAAAGCATATCGGCGCTCGGATTCGCCTGACCGCTTTCCCAACCGTAGATCGTCTTGGCAGCAACATCAAACGAACGGTCCTTTAACAGCAACGAAACGTCTTTGACTGTGAAATGATTCTTTTTACGATATTCTTTTAATACCTTTGGAATATATTCGTTTCTCATTTCCCTTACCTCGCAAAAGTATCATAGCTTACCTGTTTTGGACAGTCAACAAATTCTGTATTTTCAAGAAAAACACTATTGCATTTCTTTGACTACAAGAATAGAATATTAGAAAGAGGATGTAGGAGGGGAAAAAATGGAAAAGTCGAGAGTGACGGATTATTTGCTGCAATATATGAAACAGCATCAGATATCGGCTGCATGGGCGGCAAAAGAGGCGAAGATCGATGCAGATAAGCTGACAGAAGATTACAAAGAGCCTCTTTTGTCAGATGAATTTTTGGAGCTTTGTGTTGTACTGCATATTCGCCCGGAGGATGTGATGGCGGCGCTGAACACAAAAAATGAATAAAATTACGTGTTTCTTTCCATACTACATAATATCTTAACTTAAGTATGGAGGAATTCGTGTACTATGAACATGCAGATCGGAAAACAGAGCCTGCAGTTTGCAGAAGCGCCCTATATTGTCAGCAGCGCAAGCATTGCGGGTCAGAAAGAGGGAGACGGTCCTCTGGGAGCCTGCTTTGACGTGGTGGGTGAGGATGACAAGTTTGGTCAGAACACGTGGGAGGAGGCGGAGAGCACTCTTCAAAAAGAAGCCTTTTCGATGGCGATCGGAAAAGCCGGTATCAAAAAGGAGGATGTGCGATATCTTTTTTCGGGAGATCTGCTCGGACAGAATATCGCGACATCCTTTGGTCTGATGGACTATCAGGTGCCGCTGTTTGGACTGTACGGAGCATGCAGCACCTGCGGAGAGGCTCTTTCGCTTGGCGCAATGAGTGTGGCGGCGGGATATGCGGACTGTGTTGTGTCGATGACGTCAAGCCACTTTGCGAGCGCGGAGAAGCAGTTTCGCTTTCCCTTGGAATATGCCAATCAAAGACCCTTATCTGCTACCTGGACGGTCACCGGAAGTGCTGCCTTTGTACTCGGTAAAAGACGGAGCAAGGCGAGGATTACCGGCGTTACCACCGGAAAGATCGTGGACTACGGAATAAAGGATTCTATGAATATGGGCGCTGCCATGGCGCCGGCAGCAGCCGACACTATCTGTCGCAGTCTGACGGATTTTGGCAGGAAACCGGAGGACTACGACAAGATCGTCACAGGCGATCTGGGCTCGATCGGACAGGAGATTCTTTTTGACCTGACAAAAGGACAGGGATATGACATCAGCAGTGTGCATGAAGACTGCGGGATGCTGATCTATGACGCCAAAAAGCAGGGAACCGGCGCAGGCGGTTCCGGATGCGGCTGTTCTGCCATCACGCTTGCCGGTCACTTCCTAAAGCAGATAGAGACAGGAAGGCTGAAAAGGATACTGTTTGTGCCGACCGGCGCACTTTTGTCAACGGTGTCGTTCAACGAGGGAAAGACGGTGCCGGGCATTGCCCACGGGGTGATCATAGAACATGTGGCGTGACCACAGCGTGAAAAATAGGAGGAAATATGGACTATATCAATGCGTTTTGGATCGGCGGGCTGATTTGTGCGCTGGTGCAGATTTTGATGGAGAAGACTAAGATGCTGCCGGGACGTATCATGGTGCTTTTGGTGTGCCTTGGTGCCGTGCTGGGGGCGATACAGGTGTATGAGCCGTTTCTTGAATTTGCGGGAGCGGGAGCCAGCGTGCCGCTGCTGGGNTTCGGAAATGTCCTCTGGAAAGGGGTGAAGGNGGCGGTAGATGAATACGGTCTGCTCGGAGTTTTTATGGGAGGNTTTAAGGCCAGTGCCGTGGGGATATCTGCGGCTCTCGTATTCGGATATCTTGCCAGCCTGATCTTCCAGCCGAAAATGAAAAAATAGCGGATATAAAATGGCGGGGAACGAGTTGAAACGCCGGAACGGAGGAAAGCATGAAATTATCATTTCGCTGGTATGGAGAGGACGACAAGGTGACGTTGGAGAATATCAGGCAGATCCCAGGCATGGATTCGATCGTGACGGCGGTATATGATGTGCCTGTCGGTGAGGTTTGGAGTGAAGAGAGCATAGCGAAGCTGAAGAAACAGGTGGAGGATGCGGGACTTCATTTTGAGGTGATCGAAAGTATCCCGGTGCATGAGGATATCAAGCTGGGGAAACCCGAACGTGACAGATATATTCAGAATTACTGCGAGAATATCCGCCGTGTGGCGAAAGCGGGTGTTAAGTGCATCTGTTACAATTTTATGCCGGTATTTGACTGGACGAGAACCCAGTTAGACCATGTGCTGCCCGACGGNTCCACGTCTCTGGTCTATTATCAGGAGCAGGTGGATGCGGTGAATCCNCTGGAGAGCGACAGTGATCTGACCCTTCCGGGATGGGATGCCAGCTATACCAGAGAGGAGTTAAAACAGGTTGTCGCAGAGTACAATGCGATGTCTGAGGATGATCTGTGGAATAATCTGCAGTATTTCCTGCAAAAGATCATTCCCGTGGCGGCGGAGTGNGATGTAAATATGGCGATCCATGAGGACGACCCGTGCTGGAGTATATTCGGTCTTCCGAGGATNATTACCTGTGAGGAGAATCTGGACCGTTTCTTAAAGCTGGTGGACGATNNGCACAACGGAATCACATTGTGCACCGGTTCCCTNGGCTGTTCCAATAAAAACGATGTCGCTGCGATGGCAGCCAAATATGCTGCAATGGGAAGGATTCATTTTGTGCATATGAGAAATGTGGCAGTGCTGGACAATGGCTTTGAGGAGAGAGCGCATCTTTCCTGCTGCGGTTCCCTTGACATGTACGAGATCGTGAAGGCATTACATGACAACGGATTTACCGGTTATGTGAGACCGGATCACGGCAGGATGATCTGGGGAGAGACAGGAAGACCGGGCTANGGACTTTATGACCGGGCNCTCGGCGCAACTTATATCAACGGACTTTGGGAGGCAGTGGAGAAGGCAGCAGCTGCGAAATGATNCTATGAGGGGGAAAAGCGATGAAGTTACCGTTTCAGATTGATTTGAAGGATAAGGTGGTAGTGGTAACGGGAGCAGGCGGAATTATATGCTCTGTGCTGGCAGAGGCTCTGGCAATGTGCGGCGCCAAGGTCGCGCTGCTTGACTTAAATGAGGATGCGGCCAGACAGAATGCAGAGGCAATTGTGGAAAAGGGATATATGGCGAAGGGCTATAAGTGTAATGTGCTCGAAAAGGAAAGTGTTGAGGCGGCGCGCGGCCTGATCGCAAAGGATTTCGGCACCTGCGACATTCTGATCAACGGCGCGGGCGGCAATAACCCGAAGGCGACTACTGACGATGAGTATTTTGTGCCGGAGGACCTGGGGCAGATGAAGACCTTTTTTGATCTGGATGCGGACGGTGTCTCTTTCGTATTCAGTCTGAATTTTATGGGAACCTTGATTCCGACACAGGTCTTTGCGCTTGACATGGTGGGCAAAAAGGGTGCGAGCATCATCAATATTTCTTCCATGAATGCCTACACGCCGCTGACAAAGATTCCGGCGTACTCAGGAGCGAAAGCGGCGGTCTCTAACTTTACCGAATGGCTTGCAGTACATTTCTCAAAGGTTGGCATCCGCTGCAATGCGATCGCACCGGGATTCTTTTCTACGAAGCAGAATGCAAAGCTTCTGTTCAATGACGACGGAACACCGACGGCGAGGACGGGAAAGATCCTTGCGGGGACTCCGATGGGGCGTTTTGGAGAGGTGGAGGAACTGATCGGCTCCGTGCTGTTTCTGGCGTGTGANGAGGCAAGCGGNTTCGTGAACGGATGCTGCATTCCGATCGACGGNGGATATGCATCTTACTCGGGCGTATAAGGCAGGGGGGAATTGAATGGCAGGAAANGGAAATAATATGGNGGTAAGACCGTTCGGAATCANGGATAAGATTGGATATCTGTTCGGAGATTTCGGAAATGANTTTACATTTCTTCTTTCATCCAGCTTCCTGATGAAATTTTATACGGACGTTATGGGTGTGGACGGNGTGGTTGTAGGTGTCATTATGATGATCGCACGTTTCGTGGATGCATTTACCGATGTGACCATGGGNCGCATCTGTGACCGGAGCAAAATGACGCCGGNCGGCAAATTCAAACCGTGGATCCGCCGCATGTGCGGNCCGGTTGCGATCGCGTCATTTTTGATCTATCAGAGTGCGTTTGCCGGAATGCCGATGGCATTTAAGNTTGGATGGCTCTTTGTTACTTATATTTTGTGGGGATCTATTTTCTATACTTCCATNAATATTCCGTACGGTTCCATGGCATCCGCGATTTCCGCAGAACCGGGCGACCGTCAGTCGCTNTCTACNTTCCGCACGATGGGCGGTACANTGGCAGGTGTGATCGTCGGAGCGGGCGTTCCGATGGTGGCATACGACAAGATTGANGGAAATACGGTTATGAACGGCGGGCGCTTCACTGTGATCGCAGGTGTGTTCTCTGTATTTGCAGTGCTCTGCTATCTGCTNTGCTATGCNCTGACAACAGAGCGTGTAAAGCCGGAAATAAGNGAGGAAGCNCAGAAGAACAACAGTGTNGGNAGAATGCTGATCAATGCAGCNAAGAACCGTGCGNTGATCTCCATCATTGCGGCATCTGTCGTTATGCTGCTCGCACAGCTTACGATGCAGTCTATGAGCAACTATATCTATCCGAACTACTATGGAAACACAACTGCGCAGTCGGCTTCCACGCTGATCATGATGGTCGCAATGATCCTCTCGGCAGCAGTTGCCAAGCCGGTTGCAAATAAGATAGGAAAAGCNGAACTGAGNGTGATCTCAAATNCGGCGGCAGCAGTGATCTGTGTATTGCTGTTCNTTATCCGTCCNCAGAATGTATGGTCATTTGTGGCANTGAANGCACTCTGCTGGCTGGGNCTTGGAATGTTTTCTATGGTTTCGTGGGCGTTGATCACCGATGTGATNGACTATTCGGANTTAAAGAACGGNATCCGTGAGGACGGCTCGGTGTATGCACTGTATTCTTTTGCAAGAAANCTNGGGCAGGCAGCTTCCGCCGGACTTTCCGGTGCGCTGCTCTCCGCGATTGGATATACGCAGGCAACAGCATTTGATCCCGGAGTGTTGGAGGGTATCTTTAATATTACAACATTGGTGCCGGCGATCGGATTTGCCCTGCTTGCGGCAGTGTTATGGTTCTGGTATCCGCTTCACAAAAAACAGGTGGACGCAAACGTCGCAGCACTCAAGGAAAAACATAGTAAGAAATGATAAGAATCACAACGGACAGTCTGTGGGTCGGACTGTCCGTTGTTTGAGAGTGTGCCTGACGGCACACTTTTCAGACTTTCTGGCTGAGATGAACTGCGAAGCCTGCAATTTCGTCTGTCAGGTATGCAAAGATCAGTTTGCCTTTGTCATTATACTTAAAAGATGACTCGTCAAATTGAAATCCGCGTTTTCCGAGATGATAGAGGGCACGGTCAAGATAATTGGTCTGAATACAGATGTGCCCGTTTGTGCCGCGGCCGGGTGCCTTCATCATTTCGAACGGAGTTCCGACAAACAGGGATACGTCGTTGTCCCTTATGCTCTCACCGAGCAGAGAGGCAAATTTTTCTGATTCACGCTGTGCGGTTTCTGCGGAAGGATTGTTGATCCCGATGTGCAGAAGATGGAAACCGAGCATGGTGGAGACAGCTTCCCTGGTGAGGGCTGTGATGCCGTCCCAGTCTTTTGCCGCAATCATTTCTTTGCTCACCATCCAGGAGCCGCCGCAGGCAATGATCTTGTCAAAGTCGAGATAGCTTGTCAGGTTCTTAGCGTTGATGCCGCCGGTCGGCATGAACTTCATTTTGGTGTAGGGCGCAGCCATGGATTTGATCATATTCAGTCCGCCGGCCGCCTCTGCAGGAAAGAATTTTACGACCTCCAGACCGAGCTCGATCGCTGTCTCGACGTCACTGGGATTTGAGCAGCCCGGCGTGATGGGAATATCCTTCTTTGTACAGTAGGCTACGATCTTTGGATTGAGACCGGGACTTACAATAAATTTGGCGCCTGCGTTTACGGCGCGGTCTACCTGCTCTGTTGTCAGCACTGTGCCGGCGCCTACCAGCATCTCGGGGAACTGCTCCGACATAATGCGGATAGATTCTTCGGCAGCTTCGGTGCGGAAAGTCACTTCCGCGCAGGGGAGACCGCCTTTGATCAGTGCATTTGCCAGTGGAGCCGCGTCCCCGGCACTGTCAAGAGCGATGACCGGGATAATGCCGATTTTGGAAAATTCTTCTAATACTTTGTTCATAATGATGCTCCTTTTTGATAGTATGCCCGGAAATAAGGTTTCATAATGCAAAACGTTGTTCCATAAAATGACAATGTAATTATAGCATGTCGATGGAACGAATCAAAGAGCTTTCCGTACATGTAAAGGAAACACGGGAAAAGCTTTTTTTCAAGGCTTTTGACATCCGAATCTTTAAATTATGCCAAATTTTATGAAAGAATAAAAACAAAACATGATGGTTACACTATCCTTGACAATTGAATAAAGACAATTGAATAAAGTTTGAAAAGAAAAGGAGAATGTGGCTATGAGAAAGTTGCGAGTGGTGCTGGCAGGGCTCGTGCTCACGCTGTCCTTTAGTGCATTAACTGCATGTGGCAGAAATACAGCAAAGGATAATAATAACAACACGGGAGTGGGCACAGAGAACAACGGAACCGGAACAAACAACGGAACCGGGACAAACAACGGAACCGGGACAAACAATGGAACCGGGACAAACAACGGAACCGAAACAAACAACGGAACCGGAACGGGCAATGGGACTGGAACCGATAATAATCTCAACAACACGACAAACGGATCTGACGATGCGGGCAACATGGTAGAAGATGTGGTTGACGGTGTAGGAGATGCAGGGAAGGATGTCATCAACGGCATTGAAAACGGTGTGGATGATCTGACCAATGGCGGAAACAACAATTCATCTGAAAACGCCAACGATACGAAGACAAGGTAATGCAAAAATATGGACGAAAAACAGCCGGAGGGGTACTCTTCCGGCTGTTTTTCTGAATGTAAAATGAATCGACAACAACCTACATAAATAAAAAGAGAAAACGATTGAAATCCAAAAAGTTTCCAGAAAATTTGTAAAGTATTCACAAAATATTAACAAATTCGGGAAGAAATCTGTACATTCATAGGAGTTTATGCTATGATAAATAAAAGTAAAAAGAGATTTTTTGGCACCGCAAATGATCAGAGGGAGTAATGACAGGATGATAAAACACACAAGACAGACAGACATTGAGAGAACGAACAGAGTGACGATGCTCGCCCACTGGATAGATGTTCTAATTATGCTGATTTTTTATGCAGCATTGATATTTTCATCCAGACCGTTATTTATAGTGATTGCGGCGGTACTTGGGATGGGACCTGTTATTGTAGAACTGATACTTTGGAAAAAGGATAGGGAGACGCCGGTGATCAAGCATTTTGTAGGCATTGGATTTGCTGTCTTTTATACATTTGTTCTCTTTACCTCAGACAATTCTATGATGTTTGCTTTTGCAATTCCGATGGTTCTTATTATTTCTGTTTATAATGACTTGAAATTTTCATTGGAAATTAACGCCGGAACTATCATAGAGACTGTACTTGCTGTCATTATCGGCGCGAAGACAGGAGGCCTTGGATTTATAGGAATCGAGAACGGGATACTCCAGATCGTCGTGATGCTGCTGATAGGTGTCTATTCACTGTTCACGGCGAAGACGCTGAATGATAATTCCAGACAGAAGCTGGATGAGATCGAAGAAGCGCAGAATAATACAGAGGCGGTACTTAGCGATGTATCGGAACTGTCCGAAAAGATGAAGATGGGGATAGAAGATATCTACGGGAAGGTAGAGAGACTGGAGAAAGCGGCGGAGACGACAAAGAATTCCATGGAGGAGGTATCGTCAGGTACAGCAGAGACAGCGGATGCTGTACAGCGCCAGCTGTCACAGACGGAAGCAATCCAGAGCAAAGTGAATGTTGTGGATGATGCGGCTGCATTGATCAGGCAGAATATGCAGCAGACACTTGACATTCTCAAGAGTGCAAAAGACAATATGGCAAGGCTTGCACAGAAAGTTGAGATGTCTGTCGAAAACGGGCAGGATGTCGAGGTGAAGCTAAAAACCCTGAACCAGTATATGGAGGAGATGAATTCGATCGTTGAGATCATCAGCGGAATCACTTCACAGACAAGGCTGCTCGCGTTAAATGCGAGTATTGAAGCCGCCCGCGCCGGTGAGGCGGGACGTGGTTTTGCGGTTGTTGCAACTGAGATCACAGCCATGGCGGCACAGACGAATGATGCGACGGTCCATATTACCGATTTGATCCGCAATGTATCTGCGGCGATAGGAGAAGTGGTCGCTGTCATACAGCAGATGATCGAGGGGATCAATGAGCAGCGGAGAGAGGCTTCCAACACGGAGGAAGGACTGGTTTTGATCCAGAACAATACGTTCTCGGTCCGTGACAATGTTGAAAATCTTGCGCAGGATATTGAGGAGCTGAAGGCGGCGAATCGCGTGATCACGGAATCCGTTCAGACAATATCAGCGATTTCTGAAGAAGTATCGGCACATGCAAATATGACGATGGGAGCAGAGCAGGAGAATGTGACGATCATTGCCGGAATTGTTACAAAGATGGAGGAGTTGACCGCGATCGCGAACCGATAAAAATTAAAAAAGAATTAAATGCCTCATACATAGTTTCTGTTATAATAAGCTATGGAGGCATTTTTTTACGTCTTTATTACGGGAATGATCACGGAGGATAACAGATGACGGAACCGAAAGAGCGGAACAGAGAATATATGGCAGCAGAGACGGTGATGACAGAAATCAAAAAAGTGGTAAAGGGGAAGGATGCGTGTGTACAAAAGGCATTTGCGGCAATCCTTGCGGGAGGGCATATATTAATTGAGGACGTGCCCGGAGTCGGAAAGACGACGCTTGCCACGGCATTTTCCAAAGTCATGAGTCTGGTCGATCACAGAGTACAGTTCACACCGGATGTGCTCCCGGCGGATATCCTTGGATTTTCCATGTATGACAAAAAGACAGGAACCTTTTCCTATCATCCGGGCGCGGTGATGTGTAATCTGTTTTTGGCGGATGAGATCAACCGTACCTCGCCAAAGACGCAGTCGGCGCTGCTTGAGGTTATGGAGGAGGGGAAAGTTACGGTGGATGGGGTGAGTCATCCGGTGCCCTCGCCGTTTTTTGTCATTGCAACGCAGAATCCGAAAGGCAGTGCAGGGACACAGCTGCTTCCGGAGTCGCAGCTGGACCGTTTTATGATATGCATGAGCATGGGATACCCGGATATCGAGAGTGAGATTGAAATTGTCAAAGGGAAAGGCGGACGGTGTGACACGGACAGCATTGCACCGGTTCTGAATGAGGCGGGGGTAAAGTATCTGCAGCAGACCGTGGATTCGGTCTTTGTGTCAGATGAGATCTACCGTTATATGGGAGCGCTGATCGGAGCGACAAGAGAAAACAGCTATATTGAGCTTGGAATCAGCCCGCGGGGGACGATCGCGCTTGCAAAAATGACAAAGGCACAGGCGTTTTTAAGTGGGCGCATGTATGCGATCCCGGAGGATGTGGAGGACGTCTTTTTTGATGTGACAAGGCACAGGATACTGCTGAACACAAAGGCACGGGTGACGCATGTTTCTCCCGAAGCGGTGCTTGAAAAGATACGGAAGGATACGGTCAAACCGACAGCGTTCCGGGAAAAGGGAAAAAGGCGATGATGCCGGCGGTAATTTATCTGGCAGTTCTTGCATTGATTGCCTATATGGCAGCGCTGTACGCCAGTGAGGCGCTGCTTATGGCTGCTGTTGCGGGACTTGTGCTGTTTGCTGCGATTTACCTGTATCTGGCGGTTTTGCTGCTTACGGTCAGGGTAAAGGTCACGCTTCCGATCTCGATGGTGGAATGGAAGAATGAGGCTGAGCTGCGCGTCAGACTGGAAAACCGGTGGCTGTTTTACGCCAACAAGGTACGGGTCTGTTTTTACGGAATCAATGAACTGACAGGAAAAAAGTACGCTTTTCACGGAGAATGGTCGGCAGAGGCAGCCCGAAGCAAGATATGTTACCGCCAAGTGAGGGGAGCACACTGCGGCAGTATTCTCTACACGGTAAAGAGCCTGCGCGTTTACGATATGACGGGCTTTTTCTGGCTGGGGAAAAAGTGTCGGCAGCATGCCAGGCTTTTGGTGATGCCGCCAATCTATGAGACCACCGTCACAGTCACGGAGCAGTCGAGACATTTTCTCGGGGAGACGGAGGTTTATGATGTAAAGATGCCGGGGCCTGACGCATCGGAGATTTTTGCTGTGCGTCCGTTTCGGGACGGCGACCGGCTGCAGAATATCCATTGGAAGCTTTCTGCCAAGACAGAGGAATTGATGGTACGCGAGAACAGCCTTCCCCTCGGATGTCCGGTGGTGATTCTACTGGATCTGGAGGGAAGGAACATAAGGTATTCCCAAAAGCAGATGGATGACTTTCTGACAGTGATTTCTTCGCTTTCGTGCGGGTTGGTGGAACAGAAATGTGCGCACCATATTGCATGGTACAGCAGCAGGAGAAAGGATATCGTCCGGATGCGTGTGGACAAAGAAGAGGATGTGTATGGTGTTCTCACAGTACTTTTGGCAGAACAGATGCCAGCAGCGGGGGTATCCATGCCTGATGTGAGAGAACAGTACCGTGAGAAATATCGGGCGGAAACGGCAGTTACGGTGCTTACGATGAACCTCAGGTCAGAGATCTACAACGGGGATACACTCTATGCAATAATTGCAGAGCGCAGTGTGGAGCAGGGATTAAGAGAGGTGGAATTCATTGTATAAGGTGAAGAAAATAATAGCGGCAGCCGTCGTGTATCTTTTTTTTCTGCCGCTGAACCTTGGGGCAGTTCAGATGTTTTTGGATGTGTTCCCTCTTACGGTGGATGTGCCAAGGTTTGTATGGATCTTTGCCGCGGCGGGAGCTGTTTTGTGGATATGTGTTTTCTTTTTGCCGCGGCGTTGGGGGTATGCCGGGGCAGCAGGGCTTGCTCTTTATCTGCTGCTTGCGCGGGAGAAAATTATAGAGGGAGCATGTCTGATCGCGAATGAGTTCATCCAGAAATATAATGTATACACGCAGTCGCATATTCTGACATTTACGGTTGAAAATGGCGGAGAGCATGCTGTTGATGACGCACTTCTTTTTATTCTGCTGCTTGTACTCTGGTGGCAGCTGATGCAGCTTGTGAGATGGAAAAGAGCGCTTGCTATTTTGCCTGTCATGCTGCCCGGGATTTTGGTTCTGTGTCTGGAACTTATGGTGGGATATGCACCGGGGAAAAAAGGTCTTTTCATGTTTGTACTGGGAGCAGCAGGGCTTCTTCCTGTGATCGGCGGGGCAGATGAAGGCGGAAGCCGGAGGAAAGAGGAAACGAATGCGATGCATGTCAGCATAGGGAAGGCAAAGGCAGGGCTGCTGCTTGCCGCGGCAGTCACGGTCTGTGTGCTTGCGGTGGACCGGTTTGCCGGCGACCGGCTTGGACAGGTGACTGCATGGCAGGGACCCGCATTGAATTTTCAACGGGATCTGGAGGCAAAGGTGAGTGAAATGAATGTTCTCTCCCCGTTTGGAGAGGATTCCATGAGGATCTCTAATCGAAAACCACGCTATCGCAATAAACAAGTGATGGAGATAACGCTGAGCGTTATGCCGAAGGATACCGTGTATTTGAGGGGGTATGTGGGCGATACCTACCAGAAGGGACAGTGGAAGAACACCAGCTGTGACAGCTTTGAAGAGGCAGCAGCGGAATGGGGAATGGACCCGGCTATTGCAGGACAGCTTATTTTTAATATGCCGTATGAAATCTATCGGTACGTGGCGGGAGATACACCGGTATCCTGCCGTCTGGAATATCTGGATACGGGAAATGATTATGCATATCTGCCGTATTATACGGATATCAATTCGGTGCAGGAGGGAGAAGGCAGTTCGGACAGTGTATTACTTGAGGCGGATGCGATCGTGTACCGGAATCAGAATAAGACGGTGGAGCTTGAGGGTGTTCTGGTTAAAAATGCTCTTGAAAACATGCGTTCATATGGAGAGACGCTGCTTGCGAGGCGGTATGAAGAATATGCGGACAGATACCTCACGGTGCCAGACAATATGCCGTATACGACAGCGTTGGGGAATAGGCTGCGGGAGGAAATGGACAGTGAATACGGCAGCTTTTGGCTAGATGGCAGTGGAGGTCTGTCCCGCGAAAAGACGGCAGTATATCTGGTAAGGCAGGAACTGTTTTCACAGACAGACTACCAGCTGGATTTAAAACATGTTCCGTTTGGAGAGGACGTTGTGGAATTTTTTCTCTCGGAATCAGGGGAGGGATTCTGCCAGCACTATGCTTCTGCAGGAACACTTTTGTTACGGGAAATGGGGGTGCCTGCCCGCTATGTTTCGGGTTATGCGGTGCCGAAGGATGCATTTGCCATACAGGAGGATCGGACATATTCGGCAGAGGTGCTGGACAGCTATGCCCACGCATGGGTGGAAATCTATGTCGGAGGAACAGGCTGGATCCCTGCTGAGATGACGAAAGGACAGAGCTCTTGCTGGGATGAGCTCTCGTTAATGCTCAGTGACGACGGTGAGCGTGTGACGGTCAAAACCGGACAGACTGTGGAGCTGTATCAGACTGCCGATTTTGAATATACAGAAGTAATGCAGCAGGCAGTGAGCGAGATCCTGCAGGAGGACTATTCTGTGATGCAGGAACTGCAACAGGCGAATGATAGAGAGATAAACGGAGACGGAAATCAGCAGGAAAAACAGGATGCGGATGCAGACAACGAAGCAGAGACCGGGCAGGAGACCGAAAACGGGAAAGAAGGGAAAACGGGAGGAGGACTGCCTGAGGACCAGACAGAGACAGAAACAGAGAAGGTAAGCGCTTTCAAACGGTACGGTATCTGGATTGGTGTGGCAGCGGCAGTACTGTTTGCGACAGCAGCAGGATTTGGTCTGAAGAGAAAGCGCCGTCAAAAGGAACATGCAATCTTACGTCAAAGAGACAGGCGGAGAGCGATCCGAATGATAGGAGAGCGGATTTACAGGATTCTGCTGCGTAAGCGGATATTCAGGGTGAAAAATCCGGACGACCGGATGTTTCGGGAGGCTATGCGGCAGAGAAGCGATCTGTTTGAGCCGGAAGAGCTGGAAAAGTATCTTGCGATTGCAGAGCGTGCAGCTTACGACGACGGGGAGATTGGCAAGGACGATGTGAGATTCTGCTATACTTTCTTTAAAAAACTTCTAAAATTAGTATGAAAAATCTGCAAATTTCTTGAGATGAAATGTTTTTTGCATTATAATCATAACTGTTGCAGGATGGCAAAGATTGAGTTTGGGAGAGTATTTGTGATGAATGATAATGATTATAGAGAAGTGATTGACGATGACGCAGCCGTAGATGAGGTCGCGGTGACGGATCAGAAATCCGATCCGGACAAAAAGAAAGAGCCGGAAGGAGAATATGAGGATATCTGCTATATCTGCAGGAGACCGGAGCATATTGCAGGGCGGATGATNCGGATTCCGAACAATATCTGCATCTGTCAGGACTGTATGCAGAAAACGTTTGACAGTATGAATCAGACAGGATTTTCCATGGACGATATGCTTAATATGAACATGGGAAAGATGCCGAGCATCAGCATGATCAATCTGTCTGATCTGCAGGGGACTGTGCCGAACAGCCAGAAGCTCAAAAAGAAAAAGCCGAAAGAGAAGACCGAACCGGTCATTGATATCAAGAAAATTCCCGCACCGCACAAGATCAAGGCGTCTCTGGATGAGTACGTGGTGGGACAGGAGCATGCGAAAAAAGTGATGTCGGTAGCGGTATACAATCACTATAAGAGAATCGCTTCTGATCCGAAGGACGGTGTGGAGATCGAGAAGTCCAATATGCTCATGGTCGGACCGACCGGCTGCGGCAAGACATATCTGGTGCAGACGCTTGCCAGACTTCTTGATGTGCCGCTTGCTGTTACGGACGCCACTTCCCTAACAGAAGCGGGTTACATAGGCGATGACATTGAAAGCGTTGTCAGCAAACTGCTTGCTGCGGCGGACAATGACGTAGAGCGTGCGGAGCATGGCATCATCTTTATCGATGAGATTGACAAGATCGCCAAGAAGCGCAATGCGAACCAGAGAGACGTCAGCGGTGAGTCCGTGCAGCAGGGAATGCTTAAACTCTTAGAGGGGGCAGAGGTAGAAGTGCCAGTGGGAGCGAGCAGCAAGAACGCCATGGTGCCGATGACGATGGTGAACACCAGAAATATTTTGTTTATCTGCGGNGGGGCGTTCCCGGATCTGGAAGAGATNATCAAAGAGCGNCTGAATAAGACGGCTTCCATTGGNTTTAACGGACANCTGAANGANGANCATGATGAGNANGAGAATCTTCTGCGNGANGTGTNTGTNGAGGANGTGCGCAAATTCGGTATGATCCCGGAATTTCTGGGACGTCTTCCGATCATGTTCTCGCTGGATGCNCTGACGGAGGATACGCTNGTNCGNATCTTAAANGAGCCGAAGAATGCGATCATCAAGCAGTATGAGAAGCTCCTNGCGATGGATGAGGTAAANCTGCAGTTTGAGGATGATGCACTTTATGCGATCGCGGCGAAAGCAAAGGAGAAAAAGGTCGGAGCGAGAGCGCTGCGCGCAGTCATTGAGGAATTTATGCTCGATATCATGTATGAAATTCCCAAGGANGACAACATAGGAACAGTCACGATCACAAANGAATATGTGGAAAAGAAAGGCGGACCGNTNATCACACTCCGCGAAAATGTTTCNGTGAAGATGGGAGCAGGACAGTCATAAGCTGCGGGATANCGGCATTTANTAATAGGAAAATAAATATCAGAACGCNAAAAGGGAGTATTTTATGAGCGATTGTAAAGANCAGGTATACTCCAATGACTATTATGACTTCCTCTTATATTACGGGGATATCACATCTATCGCACAGCCCGCAGACTGTGTNCAGCGNATCGATGAGGATTACGATATTCTGTANTACAANAGACAGGGACTGCANCCCNTAAGTCTGGCGGCATATACCTATGCTGCGATTCCCAATTGCTACGGNCTGATGGACCAGACGGCACTGGAGGTTTCCGGGATTCTGCGCATGCAGAATCAGCCGGCTCTGGGGCTGAAGGGGAACGGAGTGTTAATGGGTTTTATTGANACGGGGGATNGAGTTTTAGTAGTGCNANNTGCGGNTGATNTTAAAAGANAGGCGTCTTGATGTATCGGAGAGAAGANATTGTAGCCGTTGCAAAACGGGAAAATAACAATAAAAGAAAATATCTGGTAGTAAACAGGANGCAGGGCAAGCATATTCCGGTCAGTCCGAAAGAAGCGCTTGNGATGTTCCGTGCGCTGGCNGANGAGCTGAAAAAGGANTANAAAGATACACCGATGCTGTTGGNNGGNTTTGCGGAGACNGCTACCGCAATAGGCGCATTGGCGGCAATCGAACTGAATTCTTATTATATTCAGACAACGCGGGAGAAGATTTCCGGCGTAAATTTTTTGCATTTTTCGGAGACTCACAGTCATGCGACAGAGCAGAAGCTGGTCAGGGACGATCTGG
The DNA here is from genome assembly GCA_014804775.1 of Roseburia sp. Classification (GTDB taxonomy): domain Bacteria; phylum Bacillota; class Clostridia; order Lachnospirales; family Lachnospiraceae; genus Roseburia. The sequence goes on from JAAUZB010000026.1 coordinate 73,139, forward strand.
ACCGGGTGATCGGCAAGGTTGGCCGGATTGTTTTTATTGAGGATGAGGTTACGACCGGAAATACGATACTGTCCGCAATTGATAAGATAAAGGAGACATATCCCGGCACTGAAATTCATTTTTCCGTTGCATCTCTGCTGAACGGAATGAACCGGGAAGCGGAGGAGAAATATCAGAGAAGAGGTATCCGGCTGCATGCTCTGGNTCGGACCGANCACGATNCTTATACAGAGATAGCGGAGCAATATGCGGGCGACGGGAGATACGAGGAGGCTCTGACGCAGGAGGCGGATGTGCATGTGCGTGAAATTGCACCGTCAGGCTATCTGGATGCGAGACGTTTGCAGAGAGGGGCTGACTATGGCAGGGCATGCCGGCATATGAGCGGGGAAGTGCTGCAGCAGATCGCCGCAGACAGAGAGAAGCGCTATCTGGTATTGGGAACGGAGGAGTTTATGTTCCCGGCGCTTTTTCTGGCAGACGAGCTGGAAAAAAGCGGCTGTTATGTCCGGTTTCATGCGACGACGAGAAGTCCGATCGCAGTCAGCAGTGAGCCGGGATATCCGCTGCATGCCAGATACGAACTGGTCAGCATGTATGAAGCGGACAGGAGGACCTTTGTCTATGAGCTGGGACAATATGACGAGGTTATAATTGTCTGTGACGCCGAATGCATTCCCAAGAACGGGAAAAATACACTGCTGAATGCANTGGCGGAATCCGGAAATCGGAATATTACGATGGTGAGGTGGCATGGATGAGAAGCTCGTACCGAGAAGATGATGTTACGATTTTACTGAAGGACATTACCGGAATCGTGGAGCCGCAGCCGACGGAAGAGCGCGAACGGCTGATTCAGTCGGGAAGACATTACTGTGAGATGCTGCCCATCGAATANGTGCCGAGCAGCAGATACATGGAGGCATACCGGGANGCNCTTTTCCATTATTCCAANCCGACGGCAGATGCGGTTGCGGCGCTGGCAGACCGTGTCATGGAAAAAAGAGGAAGAGATGTGGTGCTCATNTCACTTGCCAGAGCNGGTATTCCTGTCGGCATTCTTCTAAAAAGATATCTGAAGCAGATGTATCAGGCGGATGTGCAGCATTATGCGATTTCAATTATCAGAGGACGGGGAATCGACGATAATGCCATGCAATATATTCTCCGCAGGCACAAGGCGGAGAACCTTTTATTTGTGGACGGCTGGATCGGGAAAGGAGCTATTTTAGGGGAGCTGGAAAAATGCGTGAGCGTTTATCCGGGAGTTTCACCGGAACTCGCTGTGCTGGCAGATCCTGCCAATGTGACAGAGCTGTGCGGTACGCATGATGATATACTGATCCCAAGTTCCTGCTTGAACTGTACGGTCTCCGGACTGATCAGCAGAACGTTTCTGAGGGATGATGTCATCGGAGCGCAGGATTTTCACGGTGCAGTCTATTACGGAGAACTGAAAGAGTCAGATCTGTCGTACGATTTTATCAGAGNCATTGAACAGGAGTTTCCGCCTGCGGAGGATACCGCGGNAAAGAGAGCCGGATCGGGGGAGCAAAGCGGTGCAAAGACAGGGGGAAGCGGAGCGGATGAGGTCAGGCAGATNGCCCGGGCATTTTCTGTTGACGATATCAACCTTATCAAACCCGGCATCGGGGAGACGACGAGNGTTCTTCTGCGCAGAGTGCCGTGGAAAATACTGATNCGGGAGGAAANCAGGNAGGATGCGGCGCTGACGCATATCCGCAGACTTGCCGAAGAAAAGGGCGTGGAGATCGCTTATTATCCGCTCAGACATTATAAGACATGCGGAATTATCAAAAAGATTGCAGACGCATAAGCACAAAAAGAAACTACCTTGAAGGGTAGTTTTTTTTGTGATAAAATCCTCTGTAAAACAGGAAGATATATGCAAAGGAAGTGGGAAAATGAACGAAAAACAAGGGAANAAGGTGGACGGAGGCGGAACAATGATAAAAGTGGCGACTTTTATCGTAGACAGGAGAAACCTGTTTTTTTTNCTGTTTGGCATTGCAATTGTTTTTTCACTTGTATCTATGAACTGGGTAAAGGTGGAAAATGCCATGTCAGCGTATCTGCCGAAGACAACGGAGACGAGCCAGGGGCTTGACCGCATGGAGGAGCAGTTTGTCACATACGGAACGGCAAAAGTGATGGTTGCAAATATTCCGTATGAGACGGCGGAGGAGCTGTCGGAGGACATANAAAACCATGATGCGGTCATTATGCTGTCTTTTGACAGCAGCAAAGATCATTACAATAATTTTTCGGCGCTCTATGACATTACCTTCCGGTACGAAGAGACGGATGCCAGAGCTTTGCAGGCACTTGACGAGATCAAAGAAATGCTGTCCGGTTACGACACTTACGTGTCTACTTCTATGGGAGACGCTTCGGCAGAACAGATTGAGAGTGAAATGCAGGTGATAAGCGTGCTTGTGGCGGTGGTAGTCGTGACGGTGCTTCTGCTGACTTCGCAGACGTGGGCGGAAGTCCCTGTACTGCTTTTGACCTTTGTCTCGGCGGCGCTGATCACNAAGGGAACGAANTTCATGATGGGAACGATATCGTTTGTNTCGAATTCTGTCACAATNGTTCTGCAGCTTGCGCTGTCGATTGACTATGCCGTGATTTTCTGTAACCGGTACAAGGAAGAGCACCGAAGTCTGCCGATCAGAGAGGCGGATATTGTGGCGCTNAGCAAGGCAATACCGGAGATNTCATCGAGTTCTCTTACGACGGTGGGCGGACTGATCGCCATGATGTTCATGCAGTTTGGCATCGGCAGCGATATGGCGCTCTGTCTGATCCGGGCGATCGTGCTGAGTCTGCTCGCTGTTTTTCTTCTGATGCCGGGGCTTATCATGCTGTTCGGAAATCTGATGGATAAGAGCGTACATAAGAGTTTCATTCCGAAGATNCCGTTTGTGGGGAAATTTGCGTACGCAACGCGGTATGTGATGCCGCCGCTCTTTCTGGTGCTGATCGTCGCCGCNTATTTCGTNTCGTCCAGATGCCCGTATGTATACGGATATTCGATGATCGAGACGCCGATCCAGAGCGATGCGATGATCGTGGATGAGATGATAGAAGAAAGCTTTGGCGCATCGAATATGGTCGCACTGACGGTGCCGGCGGGNAATTATGAGAAAGAGGCAAAGCTGCTCCGTGAGCTGGAGGCGCGGACGGAAGTCGATTATACGATGGGNCTAGCCAACACGGAAGCGATGGACGGTTATATGCTGACCGATAAANTGACGATCCGCGACTTTTCGGANCTTCTGGAAATGGATTATGAGGTTGTGGAACTTTTGTATATGGCGTACGCGGTCAATGACGAGAATTATGCCAAAATCGTAAACGGTCTGTCGAGTTACAGNGTGCCTTTGATCGACATGTTTATGTTNCTGTATGATGAAGTGCAGGAGGGATATGTCACACTGGANGACGATNTGATGGATACGCTTGAGGACGCGCACACCAAGATGCAGATAGCGCTTGACCAGCTTCAGGGTGAGGAATANAGCCGTATGCTCGTCTATCTGAATCTTCCGGAAGAGGGAGAAGAGACATTTGCGTTTCTTGACGANATGCATGAGATTGCGAACAGCTATTATGAAGATGCGACGATNNTGATCCCCGGGGAGGCAACAAGCCAGTATGACCTTTACAAGACATTTCAACGGGACAATAAGGTGGTNAATGCCGTGTCGGTCTTAGCCGTGCTCGTCGTNCTCTTATTTACCTTTATGTCGGCGGGAATGCCNGTGNTGCTGATCATGGTCATTCAGGGCGTTATCTGGATCAATTTCTCATTTCCCGCCATTGAGGGAGANAATTTGTTTTTTATGAGTTATCTGATCGTAAGCTCCATCCAGATGGGTGCGAANATCGACTATGCGATTGTNATATCGGGAAGNTTTATGGAANTGAANGACAANATGNCNAANAAGGACGCGATCATCGAGACGATGAATTTTGCGTTCCCGACNATCGTTACGTCCGGCTCCATGCTCGCGCTTGCGGGAATACTGATNGGAAAGATGTCTTCGGACGGTGCGATCTGCGGAATCGGTCAGTGTCTCGGACGGGGCACGATCATATCGATTATTGTGGTCATGTTTGTGCTGCCGCAGATCCTGCTGCTGGGCGAGAAGATTATCGAGAAGACTTCCTTTGCCGTATCCATNCCNCTGAAGCTTGAGAGGACCGTCGGACTGATGCGTGTGGACGGTATNNTACAGGGACAGATCAACGGTACGATCGTCGGCGAGGTGCACGGACTGATCCGGGGCGAGGCAAATCTTATCGTGAACATGGGAAAAACGGAGAAGCGGGAAGATGACGGCGGTGATCTGAAGCTATTAATGCAAAAGGAGGAGCAGGACAATGAGTAGGAGGTTTTTCGTAAAAGTAATCTCATTTATTNNGATTTTATCGCTTGCCTGCAGTATGTTTCCGACAGAAAGCCTGATGGCAGAANCGAAAGANGTCCAAACGGNAGAGANCGGCGGGACGAATGACAGAGANCTCATTGAAATATATACNGCAGACGAGTTCCTTNCGTTTGCGGACAACTGCCATATTGATTCGTGGTCTTTAAATAANCGCATCGTTCTGAAAGAGGACATNGACCTGTCCGGTANGNAGGCACCGGTCATACCGGTATTCGCAGGCACATTTGACGGNGNGGGGCATACGATTTCCGGTTTTCAGTGNGTNGGAANCGGTTATATTGTCGGANTGTTCCGCTATATTCAAAAGGACGGNCTGGTTGAGAACGTAACGCTGAAAGGAAATGTCACCGGGACCAACGAAAAGGAGTGTATCGGAAGCNTGTGCGGANTCAATTACGGAACAATCCGTAACTGCAGTTTCCACGGAAATGTGAGAGGCAGAGATACNGTCGGTGGCATTACGGGAATCAATGAGAGCACTGGCACGATACTGGGNTGTACCGTGCAGGGGCGTATCACAGGGTANTACTCGACCGGCGGAGTGGCGGGGACGAATCACGGCGTGATCGATTCCTGCACGAACCGTGCCGGTGTAAACGACGACAGCAAATGGGTGGAAGAAGACGACGAGATGGGAGTCGGAATCTTTTTCAGTATNAGTATGACAGACTCGGATACGGAGCTGTTCAGCGGAGTCGATACGGGCGGAGCCGCAGGCTATTCGGACGGCATGATAACGAGATGNACAAATTACGGAAAGATAGGATACGAACATGCCGGATATAATATCGGCGGGATNGCCGGAAGACAGGCAGGAGTCGTTTCGCTGTGCACAAATAACGGAAACGTGTACGGCAGAAAAGATGTGGGCGGCATAGTAGGGCAGATGGAGCCTTATATCGAGATNGACGAGGCGGAGTCACTGAGGAATGCNGTAAATAAGCTCCACGANCTGATCGATAAAACAATCCGGGATATGCAGGAAGGNAAAGACACGTTAAAGGGNGACTTTGACAGCTTAAGTGCGCACGGAGAGGCGGCGCTTGCTTCGGGCAATGCGATGACAGGGCAGATGACAGCTTTTGCGGACAGCAATATGGGGAAGGTGCAGGAGATNGTCAACCGTATAGGATATATCTCAGATCAGCTTCCCGATATTCTGCAAAATGCAGCGAACGCTCAGGATGCCNTGAACCGTTTCAATCAGGATATAAGGAATCTGCTTGNCGAGCTGGACGCAATCGAAGAGGAANTATCGGAGACGGAAGCAGGCGACACAGTCGCCGCCGCAAGGGATGAAATGCGGAATGCGGCAGACCGGATGCAGTCTCTATCAGATGAGATGAGCGGTTCCGTCGCAAGAATCAGGGATATTCTGATCAATGAGGACGGTTCCGTGAAAGATTGGGGAAGCATCGGCAGAGACGGACAGGATGAGGTGATAAGCGAGATCGTTAAGCTTGCGGATGCACTTTCGGATATGTCGGGGGAGGCAGCATCCGTTCTTAGCAGCTTAAGCACTGTCATAAGAGTGATGGAGCCATACGGTCAGGATGCCTGGGAGACGGTGAAAAGGGGGCTTGTGCAGGCGTCGGAGGATGCACAGAAGCTGATCGATGAGTTGAAAGCTGCCTCTGACAAAGTCCGCGGCGTCATTAACTATGTGAATTCTCAGCCGAATATCGAGTTCTCAAAGCTGGGTGACGGGTTCAACACCACAAGAGAGCAGCTGCACAGTGAACTTCGGGGAATATCGGATACGCTAAAGAGTTTAAGCGGCAATGCATCCGCATATTCGGACGTGCTCAACGAGGATCTGATCGCAGTCAACGATCAGCTGAATGTTGTATTCAATATTTTGGCAGACCATCTTGTGGACTACAGCGATCTGAGTATGGAAGAATTGTATGAAGAAATATCCGACGAGGATATTGAAACGATCACGATGGGAAAGACAGATCACTGTACCAATAAGGGAACTGTGAAAGGCGATATCAACATCGGCGGGATCGCAGGCTCGATGTCCGTCGATGACGAGGACCCGGAGGATAACGCCGCTGGAAGTGTCGGATACGGGATCGGAAACCGTTTTATCACGAAATGTGCCATTGTAAGCTGCGTCAACGAGGGCTTTGTGACGGCGAAGAAAAACGGTGCAGGCGGGATCGCGGGTTATATGAGGCACGGGATCGTGGCGGACTGCGAGGGCTACGGATGCGTGGAGAGCACTGAGGGAAATTATGTCGGAGGTATCTGCGGGGAATCCCTGACGATGATAAGGCGCTGCTATGCGCTGGGAAGCGTGTCNGGCATCAGAAANGTAGGCGGCATTGCGGGCTATGCCGACAGCCTGAAAGACTGCTGTGCGATCGTGGACTGNCGGGCATCGGAGGGAAGATGCGGGGCGATCGCCGGACAGACGGCATCTTATGAAAATACCGTTGCGGACGTGACGGGGGAGGCGAAGGTCTGCAGAAATTATTATGTGGGCGATGACATGTACGGGATTGACAGCATCAGCTATGTAAATATTGCAGAGCCGGTCACATACGACGAACTTTTGACGAGAGAAAATCTGCCGATGGAATTTCGGCATCTCAAAGTCTTTTACAGGATAGAAGACGAGGAACTCGGAACGGAGGAAGTGCAATTCGGGGGAAGCCTTGCGAACCTCCATTATCCTGAAATCCCCGAAAAGGAGGGTTATTACGGTGTATGGCCGGACTACTCCGATCGGTATATGAACGGGAATATCATTGTCAAAGGGGAGTATAAGGAAAACGTTACGGTCGTACAGAGCGAGGACAGTGTGGCTGCGGATGCGGCAGAAGGCAGCGCACGTCCGTATGCCCTGGTAGAACAGACCTTTACCGAGGAGACCGTATTAAAAACCGGGATAGGCAGCGGTGCACCGCCGTCAAATGCAAAAGGGAAGGAGTATGTGATCTACGATATCGCATTGGAAAACAGCGGGATCGGTGCGAAAGATACATTTCCTGTCAGAATTTATAATCCGTACAAAGATGCGGTTGTCTGGGGAAAATCGGACGGAGAGTGGCTCCGTCTTGACAGCAGGGCACGCGGTCAGTATCTGCAGGTTGACATGACAGGACCGCAGGAATCGTTCTGTGTTGTGGAAAACAAATCGGTGACGTGGATCCTGATCGTGGCAGGAGTGGCAATTTTAGCGGCGGCAGCCGTCGCTGTGGCACTCGGAAAGAAAGTGAAGGCAAAGCGAAAGGNAAAAAAGACGGACAAAAAAGAGTGACGGACAGCCGTATCAGTTTTGATACGGCTGTTCTTTCGCTTTCACACCATATGCTTCAGACAGGAAAAGAATCTGCCTTGCCCAGTTGCTGTGCGTCTTCTGCTCATTCATTCGTTCTTTCCCGATGCTTCCCGAGACGAGTGAGCCGGACGTGGAATCCCAGTTCAGGATTGCTTTTGCATCTTCCAGATCTTTTTCTGTGACTTTGTATGCCTCGTTGACAAGACCAATCTGTTTTGGATGTATCACGGTTTTGCCGATAAAACCGCATAAGCGGTCATCCTGCAATTCTTCTGTGAGTCCGGTATCCCATCCTGCACCGTCGTAATATTCCCATACGGGACCGGAAATGACATAATCTGTTCCGAATACCGTGACAATATCGGAAAATATACTGTCGATCGGCCGGATACGGTGAATGGATTCATTGCTGTGTCTGCGGAATCCGAATATATGGCAAAGGTCATTGCCGCCGACACGAATATTTAAGACCAGCTCCTCCACGGAATCCAGGCTGTCTTTTAGCGCATCAAGAACGCCGGCGCGCCCGGACAGAGGAATGATGGAGGGACTTTCCATGATCGGCATCATATATTTTTTGCAGTGATACTGTCGGTTGACATCNGTCAGCGCCTGTATATANGAATCCGCATTTTCCGGAGAAAATTTTGGNAAAATAAATCCTTTTACGAGATTGGCTGCATTCTCAAGCCGGCTCATCAAACGTGGGATCTGACCGGCATTTCGCACGCGGATAAAAATATCCGGCAGATAAAATGCATGTGATAAAAGTGCATCAGACAAAGCTTTCAGACTTTGCACAAGAGTCTGTTCTGCCTCGCTGACATGACTGTCGCTGATCGTATCCTCCAGACAGAGAGCGAGCGAGTAGCCGCTGCCAAATTTATTTTCAGTCAGAGAAGCTGCGATACTGCCGTTGTTGGCGGGGCAGTACAGCAGCGGACCGACACTGTAATATAGAATGGACTGTTTCATGGTTACCTCCTTGGTTCATAACATAAACCGTCCTATTATATCATATTGAGATAAAAATAGATAGCATGTTTTACGGGTTTATGGTAAAATATTTTACAAATCTCGCTGTGTTGCAGCAGTGGTTCACGGAGGATGAGCATGGGGTACAGCTATATTGAGAAAAGATATAATGTCATGGGACTTGCATCCATCGGTGATTTTACCGGTATTTGCGGCAGATTGAATGGAAACTGCAAGGATGTTTATTTTGTCCGGATGATAGGGGTCAATGCGTCGTTTACAAAAGATATCGAGCATATGGATGAAGTTTTGACTGAGCGGATGCAGCAGGGGCAGGGGATTTATACCAGAGCAGGTGCATTTCCGAGAAGNATNGGAGCGGNCGATNTNGAANNCTATNCGGGCTGTTATGANGCATGGCTGGACGGGCAAAGGACGNTGCTGTGNACCAAAAAGCTTGGNAAAGATTCCGNNGTNGGNGAAGCTGTNAGCAAGGNNTGNCAAAAAGCNCTCGAGATGTANCAAANGTGCAANCCNAACATGAATGNTTCCATTGAGAAAAATTTTGTTGTCAAGCTCTTATTCTGGCTTGATGAGCTTGCATATGATTATTTAAAAAACTGGAATCCGAATCAGGCGATGAAGTTNGTCGCACAGGATATCGCAAAAGAGCAGGAATACCTGTTCTGCTATCTGTTGACTNTGNTGGGGATCGATGTTCTNCTGCTGCAGAGCCAGACGGATATCGACGGGAAAACAGAGCAGTTGNATCTGTCNNNAAAGATTGTANTGGGAGAGAAACAGGCAGTTGTGCTGAATACATATGACAGGCAGAAGTATGCGCAAAAGAGCCGCGGGACCGGTGCAACNGCCACAGAGGCAAGACAGGTTCGGGTGGAAACNCCGANGACATCGCCGGCACCANATGCACCGGCACCGAAAGTTGTAATTCCGAGAAGAGCGAATNCACGCACTGATACTGNNCGNAGAGATNCTGCANGCAGAGATTCTGCGTTGGGTCCGTCCGCTTCCCACAGNCGGGAATTGGATTTNGAAGAGCTTGCGCTGCGGGCGTCTTCNGTCGTTATGATCGCTTTACATAACAACAAAGGGGATGTTGTTGGAANCGGTTCCGGGATCATGATNGGACGTGACGGATATATTCTCACGAATAATCANGTGGCAAGGGGAGGCGCATTTTATTCAGTCAGGATAGAAAACGANGAGACGATCTACAAGACGGANCAGATGATAAAATANAATTCTCTTCTGGATCTTGCNGTGATCCGTATTGACAGACAGCTTCAGCCGCTGCCGATCTATAACGGGAGCAAGCCGCTGGTCCGGGGGCAGAAGGTGGTGGCGATCGGGAGCCCGCTCGGACTGTTCAATTCGGTCTCCGACGGTATTATCGCGGGATTCCGTACGATTGACGACGTGGATATGATCCAGTTCACTGCTCCGATCTCGCACGGGAGTTCGGGAGGCGCCATCTTGAACATGTTTGGTGAGGTCATCGGAGTCAGCACGGCCGGATTTGATGATGGGCAGAATATCAACCTTGCCGTGGGGTACGAGTTTATCAATACCTTTATTATGGGATTTCGATGAAACATTGTTTGTTTTCATATTGAATTAGAATGTAAAAAATGGTAAAATAGTCATAATTATTCAGCACAGGTTGAAGCGGCATGGAGGGCATTATGACAGGCGACGGAAGAAAAATAAGAGTATCGTTTAATTCACCGGTTATTCTGGGATTTACGGTGGTATGCTTTCTTGCACTGCTGCTTAGTTATGTGACGCGCGGCTATACGAATTCGCTTTTATTCAGCGTCTACCGTTCGTCTCCGACGAGTCTTTTTACATATCTGAGATTGTTTGGTCATGTTCTGGGTCACGCCAATATGGAGCATTTTATGGGAAATATTATGCTCATTCTTGTGGTCGGTCCCCTTTTGGAAGAAAAATACGGTTCCTCGAATATCCTGTTCGTCATATTGGCGACGGCGTTGACGACGGGGATTGCTCATATTCTGTTTTTCCCCCGTGCGGCACTGTTAGGGGCAAGCGGTGTAGTGTTTGCTCTGATTCTGCTGTCTTCTTTCACCTGCATCAAAGAGAAAGAAATACCGCTGACATTTATTCTGGTTGCGGTGCTCTACATAGGAGAGCAGATTTATCAGGCTCTGTTTGTGAGCAGCAATGTTTCGAATCTGACGCATATTCTGGGCGGAATGATAGGTGCATGGCTNGGNTATATTATGAACANGAATAAAATGAANANGTATTGAGGTGCATGTAGCAGATGTTTGAACATAAGACACTTGGTAACTTAAACGATTATTTTTTNAAGTATGACGAACGCCGGGAGAAGGGCGTNTACTTTTACAGGATCAACGGTTACAGCGACAGTGTCAGGGATTTTCTGGTGCAGTATTATGACGCGGCAAGAAAAACAGGCGNCGTGGTGGAGGGCANGATTGCCAATCCGGATGAAAAGAATCTTGCCTATTACGAAGAAATAATGGGGTTGGATTTCCAGCTTAGCATGGGATTTTTGGAGNCNNGNCTGAANAAATGGCTTCCCAGAATGCGNGAATATCAGAGGACAAGCGTAGCAGGGGCGATTTACGATACGCTNAATGCGATGCGCCNAGAGGGAAAGAACGANAATATGCTCAAAAACGCATATATTAAATTTATGTGTTGGNTTTACTATAAATTTGANCGTGTGGTGAACCGTCTGGGNGAAAGNGATCCGCCCAAGATCCTGTATGAAGGGAACATCAGCAATTATGAACTAAAGCTNNTTGCNATNCTTTCGATGGCGGGCTGNGATATCGTATTGCTGCAGTATCAGGGGGACGGAGGGTACTGTGCNATNGACAGGGAATCCAAACTTTCCAATGTGCTTAACATGCCCGGCATGACAGCTTTTCCGGAAGGATTTTGCATAAAAAAGATCAGACAGGAAATCGAAGANAGGGACAGCAGGGAAAGGCTATACGGAACGCCNCCNCAGATNCAGTGCTGCACGAATGCNTGGATCGAGGGAAAAGGACTTTCCGATGTATTAAAGCCTGTGAAGAGCAGAGGAAGTGATCCNAGGCTGTTCTATAACTGTCTTTTNCGCATTGAGGGTGTGAAGGACAAGCTTACTTACGTAAACGAGCTGTATCAGTTTCAGCGGCAGATGGCTGCAGACGGGAGAAATACGGTGATCATTGAGAATGAGATCCTGCCGCCGACCAACGATGAGATCAGCTCTATTCGAAGAAAAAATTACGAGGACGGCAATCAGCTCATTATGGAACTGTCGTCCAATCTTATATTTGCGGCAAATATAGAGCTGCAGAGAATTATGAAAAAAGCCTTTGTGGATGTGATGCTTGAGGAGAGTCAGACATTAGAGGGCAAGTGGAACCGGCTGATGAACCGGGCAGTTTATCTGCTGTGTTGGAACAAGCGGTTTCAGGGAGAATTATTCCGAAATTGGAAAGCGCCTGACGTAGGCTGTTTTATTTATCTTGGAGGCTGCAAAAACGAAAACGAGGCGCTGTTTGTAAAATATTTGAGCAGGCTGCCGGTGGATGTTGTGCTGCTGGTTCCGGATCTGGAGAAAAAATGCTGCTTTGGAGCGCATAATCTGTATGAGATGCACTGTGCCAAGTCCCTGCAGGTCGATAAATTCCCAAGGGAGATTTCGAATCTGCATATGGCAACCGCTGCATACCATGCAGAGCGGGAGCTGGATACGCTCATGTATCAGGACACCGGATTGTACCGCGACCANCAGTATCAGAAGGCTGTCTCGGTAACGCTGCAGACCATCTACGAGGAGATTGCCATCCTGTGGAATCAGGAACTGAAGTACAGACCGAATTTTGGCGTGACGGATGATGTGGTGACGCTGCCGGTCATCTGTGCAAAGGTATCGGGCGTGAAGGACGGCGATCTGCCGCAATACTGGGCTTCGATCAAGAAGCTTTTTCGGGAGGATGCATTGATCATCAAGGGGGCGCCGTATGTAAGACCTGAGGACGCAAACCCCATCAAGGCATATGCGACGCAGTTTCTCAAGAATGGGAAGCTTCTGAGGTCTAAGATTAAAGAGCATTCCTGCTATGCATACGGTTTTCTGAGAGATGAGGTACAGGAGCATATGCTCGATAAGCTTCAGCTGATGTTGGACCAGAGACTGATCCGGGGAATTTATGAGAACGGAACAGAGTATACGGTTATTGCGACTGTGCTGAACCTGAACAAGGATATCCTGCGGGTGCTGCAGAAATTTGATTTTACCAAAAAGAACCCGAAAATGATCTATATCAACACATCAGAGACGGTGATCTCACTGCAGGACAGTATTTTGACAGTATTTTTAAACCTTGTGGGATATGATATTGTGTTCTTTGTGCCGACAGGCTATCAGTGTGTTGAGAAATATCTTAGCAAAAGAATCATGGAGGAGTATCAGATCGGAGAATATGTCTATGATTTAAGTATTCCCGATTTTGATACCGTTCCCATAAATCCGCACCGGTCATGGCGCGAAAAAATATTTAAGAGAGGAAATTAAAACATATGGGATTGGATTTTAGCAAAACAACAGAGGCTTCTGCGGTGACAGATGTGCCGCAAGCAAAAGATGAGCTGCAGGTGGTGGAAAGCTATGACATCGTTGCCGACAGACAGAGGATGAACAGTGAGCTGGTGAATTCCCCGGAGGTAGATGCTCTTGTCAGCACGATCGAGATCGATAATCTTGAGACGATCGTTTCTTTCGGTGCGGAGGCGGCAGAGGAAATATCAAAGGCGTCTGACGTCGTGCTTAACAGCGTGAATATGAGCCAGCTGGACGACTCCAGCGAGATGCTCAACACGCTCGCAAAGATCATGGGAAAGTTTGACATCGACGAGCTGAGGGACAATTCGAGTCTGTTCGGAAAAATGTTTGGCAATCTGAGAAAGCAGTTGGACAAGATACTCGGAAAGTACCACACCATGGGCGAGGACATCGATAAGATTTATGTGCAGTTAAAGCAGTACGAATCTGAGATCAAGCATACCAACCGTAAGCTGGACCAGATGTTTGATGCAAACGTGGAATACTATCATCAGCTGGTGAAATATATCCTTGCCGGGGAGCAGGGATGCCGCGAGTTAGAAGAATATATTGCAAAAAGGCAGAGCGACTACGACGCAACGGGAGACAATTCGATCCAGTTTGAAATCCAAAGTCTGCAGCAGGCGCTGATGATGCTTGAGCAGAGGACACAGGATCTGCGGACGGCGGAGAATGTCGCGTTGCAGTCGATCCCGATGATCAAGACCATGGAATTCAGCAATATGAATCTGGTCAGAAAGATCAACTCGGCGTTCATCATCACACTTCCGGTCTTTAAGCAGGCATTGGCGCAGGCGATCATGCTGAAACGGCAGCGCATTCAGGCGGAAGCAATGTCGGCTCTNGATCAAAAGACGAATGAGATGCTGATCAAAAATGCACGCAATACAGTGGAGCAGTCNAAACTGACCGCGCAGCTTGCATCCGGAAGCTCGATCAAGATAGAAACTCTGGAAACCACATGGAGAACGATTGTCAACGGCATCGACGAAACCAAACGGATTCAGGAGGATGCCAGNAAAAAACGCATCGATGACCAGAAACGGCTCGAGGATATCAAGACAGAGTTCAAACAGAGGTATCACAGTCCAGAGTGATAATAAAATATATTTTATAAGGAGGGCAAAGCTATGCCAATTAATTTAGCAAAAGGACANAAAGTTGATCTNACAAAAGGAAANCCGGGACTGAAGAAGATTATGGTAGGTCTGGGATGGGATGTAAATGCATTCGATTCAGGTGCTGATTTCGATTTGGACGCTGCTGCGTTCATGACAGGCGACAACGGAAAGTGTCCGACGGAAAAAGAATTCATTTTTTACGGAAATCTGGAGCATCCAAGCGGTGCGATAAAGCATATGGGCGATAACCTGACTGGTGCGGGAGAGGGGGATGACGAGCAGATCGAAGTGAATCTGGAGCAGATTCCTGCTNACGTGCAGAAAGTTGCATTTACGGTTACAATTTACGATGCAGACGTGAGACGCCAGAATTTTGGACAGGTTTCCAATGCATTTATCCGCATCGTGGATGAGTCAACCGGACAGGAGTTGATCCGTTACGATCTGGGAGAGGATTTCTCGATTGAGACTGCAGTGGTAGTCGGAGAACTGTACCGAAACAACGGTGAATGGAAATTCAATGCGATCGGAAGCGGTTTCCAGGGCGGCTTAGCGGCATTGTGCGCACATTACGGAATAGAAGTAGCTTAAGGAGGAAAANGANATGCCGATTTCTTTACAGAAGGGACAGAAGGTAAGNCTGACGAANGANAATCCGGGACTGACGAACGTGGTCGTGGGACTGGGATGGGATGTGAATCAGTTTGACACGGGAGGAGATTTTGATCTGGATTCCGCGGCATTCCTGCTGGCAGACAGTGGAAAGGTGTCAAGACAGGAAGACTTTGTGTTCTTTGGAAATCTGTCACATCCNTCAGGCAGTGTTGTGCATATGGGAGACAACCTCACAGGTGCAGGAGACGGAGACGACGAACAGATTAAGATCAATCTTGCGATGGTACCTGCNAATATCACCAAGATCGCAATTGTGGTGACGATCTACAATGCGGAGGAGAGACGGCAGAACTTTGGNCAGGTCAATAACGCGTTTATCCGGATCTATAATGAGGCTACGGGGGAGGAAATGCTTAGATATGACCTCGGAGAAGATTTTTCGATTGAGACGGCTGCAGTGTTCGGTGAGTTATATAAGAACGGCGGCGAATGGAAGTTCAACGCGATCGGAAGCGGATACCAGGGCGGTCTGGCAGCATTGTGCGCAAATTACGGTGTAGATGTAGAGTAAATCAGAATAGGAGAATAGAGTCATGGCAATTAATTTGGAGAAGGGTCAGAAAGTCAATCTGACCAAGAAATCATCGGCAGGTCTTGGTGAGATACTTGTCAATCTGAATTGGAATGCAAATTCCGGGAAAAAGGGTTTCCTGTCTAGTCTGCTCGGCGGCAATCAGGGGATCGATCTGGATCTGGGATGCCTGTTTGAACTGAAGGACGGAAGAAAAGGCGCCGTGCAGGCGTTGGGAAACAACTTTGGTTCCCTTCAGCGGCCTCCGTTTATCTCGCTGGACGGCGATGACAGGACAGGCGCTGCCGCAGCGGGAGAAAATCTGAGGATTAACGGAAATCAGATCGCTGAGATCCAGAGGATTCTTGTATACACCTTTATCTATGAGGGTATTGCGAACTGGAAGCAGGCGGATGCAGTCGTGACGATCAAGTATCCCGGAGCAGAGGATATCGTCGTGAACATGGACGAGTACAACTCCAAAGACATTATGTGCGGGTTAGTGCTGTTTGAAAACTGCAATGACGAGACTTTCAGCGTAGAAAAGCTGATCCGGTTCTTCAACGGACACGAGGCGTTAGACCGTGCATACGGCTGGGGCATGAACTGGAAACCGGGACGCAAATAAGAGTGAGGAGAATTTCAAATGTCAATTAGTTTACAAAAGGGCCAGAAGGTGAGTCTGACCAAAGACAATGCGGGACTGTCAAAGGTTGTAGTTGGTCTGGGCTGGGATGAGGTGAAGCAGAAGAAAGGCTTTTTTGCACCCAAGCCGCAGGCGATCGACTGTGATGCGTCAGCATTGGTTTTGAGGAACGGCAGGCTGGTAGATCAGAAGGATGTCGTCTTTTTCGGAAATTTAAGACATCCGTCCGGAACGATACAGCACATGGGTGATAACCTGACGGGTGCGGGAGAAGGGGACGATGAGCAGATCATTGTTGACCTTGCGCAGCTGCCGGGCGAGTATGACAGGATTGTGCTCGTGGTCAACATCTACCAGGCAGTTCAGAGAAATCAGCATTTTGGCATGATCGAGAATGCGTTTATCCGTCTGGTCAATGCAAGCAATAACACGGAAATGTGCAGGTATAACCTGACCGAAAATTATTCCGGGATGACGGCGATGATCTTTGGCGAGATCTACCGTCACAACGGAGAATGGAAGTTCAATGCGATCGGTCAGGGGACAAACGATCCCGGACTGGGAGAACTGACAAGAAGATACCTGTAAGAGAAATCTGTCTGCAAAAGCATATTATTCTGCATGCATGGACAGAATACGATACAAACACGGAAAGGCATGGTTTAATACTATTATGAAATTTAACGGACTTTCAGATCAGGAGGTACGCGCCTCACGCGAACAGTATGGCACAAACGCGATACCTGATTCTGAACCTACAACTTTTTGGGAGGCCTTCAAGGAGACCTTCGGAGACCCGATGATCAAAATACTGCTTGTCATCGCAGCTATTATGATTGCTATGATTTTTGTGGCGGATACGACCATATATGAGCCGGTCGGAACAATAATTGCAGTACTGATCGTTGCGACCGTATCTGCAAAGACAAGCGTTGCCAGTGACACAAAGTACCGGGAGCTGAAGGACAGTACCAAGAAGGATACATGTAAAGTATACCGCAACGGAACAGTCACCGTGATAGACGTTGACGACGTAGTCGTGGGAGACTGCGTATTGCTGCAGTCAGGAGACAAGGTTCCGGCGGACGGAATCCTCGTGGACGGAGACTTGCGCGTGGACAATTCCGCACTTAACGGAGAGGCGGAGGAGTGTAAGAAGAACGCTGCGACAGGCAGGGTAGAACTGCCGGATGAGATCACAGGAGATACCTTTGTAGATCAGTATTCTCTTTTCAGGGGAGCAGTTATATTTGACGGTGAGGGTGTTCTGGATGTCCGCAAAGTCGGTTTGAAGACGATGATGGGGAAGATGGCAGAGGAAATGCAGGAGGACGAGCCGGATTCCCCATTGAAGGTAAAACTTGCCAAGCTGGCAAACCAGATCTCGACCTTTGGTTATATCGGAGCGGTTGTGATCGCTGTTCTCTATATGGCATTCTTTATTGTGAATGCAGGCGGATTTTCCGCTTATTTTGCGTCAGGGTGGTCACATGTGATACAGGATGTGGTGCGTGCGGTATCTCTTGCGATCGTGATCATTGTGTGTGCAGTTCCGGAGGGGCTGCCGTTAATGATCTCGCTTGTGCTGATGCAGAATACCAGTAAGATGCTTGACCACAATGTGCTGGTGCGCAAGGCAGAGGGAATCGAGACGGCGGGATCGCTGAATATTTTGTTCAGTGATAAGACAGGTACGATCACAAAGGGAATGCTTGAGGTCGTAGAATTTTTCACGGCACAGGGCGAGACGGTTCCGTTTGATGAGTTAAAGAAGCAGGGAAAGATTAAGGAATATCTGGATCTGGCAATCGGTAAAAATACGGCGTCGATGTATGACGCAGAGCACAGGGTGATCGGCGGAAACGCGACAGATCAGGCGCTCATGAAATTTATCGGGGAGGAGACCTTCCAGCTGCTTGCCACCAACAAGGACTGCGTGGTGAGTGCGTCGCAGGGATTCAATTCCGCGAATAAGTTCAGCCAGGCGCGGATCGATCAGATGGGGAAGACCTTCTATAAGGGAGCACCCGAGAGATTTCTTGCGGTGGCGAAGAAGGCGCTGAATAAGAACGGGGAAGAGGTCGATCTGGATTTTGACGAGCTCAACCAGAAGATCAACGAGCTTGCATCGAGAGCTATGAGAGTGCTTGCATTCGGTTACTCGTCAAAAGCGCTTGTCGAAAACCAGATTCATGACGATGTGGTTTTGATCGGTCTGGTCGCTATCCGCGACGATGTGAGACCGGAGGCAAGAGATGCCATCCGGGAGGTACGGGAAGCCGGCATTCAGGTTGTCATGATCACGGGAGACAGGCTTGAGACGGCTGTATCTATCGCAGAGGATGCGGGTCTGATCACAAGTGAAAAGGATAAGGCGCTGACTTCCGCGGAACTCAACAAGATGAGCGACGATGAGGTGAAAGCGATCATTCCGGATATCAGGGTGATTGCGAGAGCGCTTCCGACCGACAAATCGAGAATGGTAAGACTCTGTCAGGAGATGAACCTCGTAGTCGGAATGACTGGAGACGGCGTCAACGATTCGCCTGCGTTAAAGAGGGCGGATGTCGGATTTGCCATGGGAAGCGGCACGGAGGCTGCAAAGGAAGCCGGCAAGATCGTGGTGCTTGACGATAACTTCAGGTCCATCAAGGATGCAATCTGGTACGGAAGAACGATTTATCACAATATTTTGAAATTCTGTAAATTCCAGCTGGTCATCAATGTTGCGGCAGTTGTTGTCAGTGCGATCGCGCCTTTCTTCGGTGTTGATGAACCGCTCAAGGTTACGCATCTTCTGTTTGTCAATCTTGTCATGGACGGTCTCGGCGCGATCATGCTCGGCAATGAGCCTGCGCTTGAGAAATACATGAAAGAGAAGCCGAGGAGAAGAGATGAGAGCATTGTCAGCAAGAAGATGATGACGCAGATCGTTATCATGGGAGCGTGGCTGACTGCTATCAGCTTTGTATATTTAAAACTTCCGTTTTTTGCAAATCTGTTTGGCAGCGAAGCGCAGCATCTGACCGGATATTTTGTACTGTTTATCGTGAGTGCGCTGTTTAACGGATTTAACGTCAGAGATGACGGATTTGCGATATTTAAAGGACTGGATGAAAATACAGGATTTTTGAAGGTGTTCTTTACCATTATTCTTGTGCAGGCTGCGATCGTAAATGCCGCGCTGATCCCGCTTCCGGTGTTTACGTGGATCGGTAATATGTTCAGCTGCGTACCGTTCGGCATTATGGGATGGGTTGCGGTAGTTCTTCTGGCAGTTACGATGATTCCTGTGGATATGTTACGCAAGTGTATCATGGGAAGAGAATGATGTGGAGAAAAGGATGATTCTGTTTCATTCCGATATAGACAATACATTGATCTACTCTCACAAGCGTGAGATAGGATCTGACAAAGTTGGTGTGGAGCGGTATCAGGGCAGGATGATCGCTTATATGACATCCAGATCGCATGCACTGCTAAAGCAGGTGGCGGAGCGGCTGCTTCTGGTACCCACAACCACACGAACGGCAGAGCAATACAACAGAATAGATTTCGGAATACAAAGCCCGAAATATGCGCTTGTCTGTAACGGAGGTATTTTGCTCGAGGACGGACGTGTGGATCAGGCATGGTATGAGGATTCCTATGAGATGACCCGGGATGCTGCAGGTGAACTGACAGCAGCCCGGGATTATCTTATTCGGGATGTACACAGATGTTTTGAGGTCAGAATGATCAGTGAACTGTTTCTGTTTACCAAGAGCGAACGTCCGGTGGAGACCATAGAGGGATTAAAACAGATCCTGGATACGAATAAGGTCGATATCTGCCATCATAGAAACAAGATCTATGTGATCCCGAAAAGTTTGAATAAGGGAACTGCCTGTCAAAGGTTTCGGGAAAAACAAAAGGCGGACTGTGTAATCGCGGCAGGGGACAGCGGATTTGATGTGTCGATGCTAAAGACGGCGGACATTGCAATCGCACCGAAGCAGTTGTGTGATACATATCATTTGAAAGTACAGACTGTATGCTCAGGGGAAAGTGGTATCTTTTCGGATTTTTTGCTGGAGTATATTTTGCACTTGTAGGACACGAGAGGGAATTGATTACACAAACCCGGTATTCCGCTACTCAGATGGAAGCACCAGAATCATGCGAATCTGGGATCAGAGCATCATGGACGGGACGCCGCCGGAGGGGATTCTGTACGGAGCCGAATATAAGCAGGAGGATATCAACCGTGCACTGTCCGACGAAAATCCGTACGATATCGTGCCGTCACGGGATGAGGACGGACACGGAACCTTTCTTGCGGGAGTCGCATGCGGCGGAGAGGATATCGCCAATGATTTTATCGGCGCGGCGCCGGAAGCAGCGATCGCAGTTGTAAAGTTAAAAGAGGCAAAGCCGTATCTGCGGGAATTTTATTTTATTCCGGAAGGGGTGCCGGCCTATCAGGAGAATGATATCATGATGGCGGTATCGTATCTGAACAGACTTGCAATGCTTTACGATATGCCGCTTGTGCTCTGCATTGGTCTGGGAAGCAGCATGGGGAGTCACGGACGTGGAGGAACTCTCTCCGCATATTTAAACTATATTGCAAGACGAAGAAAGCGTGTGGTGGTGGTGGCAGCCGGAAATGAGGCGAATTCCAGACATCATTACCGGGGGCAGATAGCGCAAACGGTAGAATACGAGGATGTCGAAATTTCCGTGGAGGAAGATATGGCCGGATTTTTCGTGGAGCTGTGGACCTCTGCTCCTGAGCTGTATGCAGTTGCCGTGGTTTCGCCGACCGGAGAACTTCTGCCTAAGATACCCGTGCGCATGGGTGTCTCGGCATCGTTTGATTTTGTGTTTGAGAGAACAACAGTGGTCGTTGATTACCGTATGGAATCACAGGAGATGGGGCGACAGCTGATTTTTTTTCGTTTTATCAATGCCAAAAGGGGGATATGGACGATACGGGTCTATCCGCAGAGTACAGTGACGGGAATCTATCATATGTGGCTTCCGATAAAGGAACTGTCGTCCGGAGATGTGTTTTTTCTGCGATCCAATCCGGATGTGACTTTGACTACACCGAGTACGGCGCTTGAGATGATCACTGTGGGGGGATATAATGCGCTCAATCAGAGCATCTATCTGGATTCCGGAAGAGGCTACACGGTGTTGGAAGATATTAAGCCTGATTTTGCCGCGCCTGCAGTGAATGTTTATGGGCCGGGGCTGCGCGGAAATTATACGACCTATACCGGCACGAGTCCGGCTGCAGCTATCACCGCAGGAGCCTGTGCCCAGATCATGCAGTGGGCGATCGTTGACCACAATAATCCGACGATGTCAGCGGCAGCAATAAAAAATATGCTGATACGGGGGGCCATAAGACCGAACGACAGACTCTTTCCGAACCGTGAATGGGGTTACGGTATTTTGGATGTATATAATGCATTCGATGTGCTTAGGACCAGCTGAATTTATTGTGATTTTGGGAGAAAGAACCCCATATACTTTACAGAATATCTGTACGGTATAAGGGGTTTTTTCATGAAAGAATTCGGGTATTTCGTGTCCACCGTTCAGGAATACCTTTGGAGTTTTCCGATGCTGTTCCTGTTATTCGGAACTCATGTTTATTTTACGGTCCGGCTTAAGTTTATTCAAAAAAAGCTGCCGAAGGGGATCATCATGAGCTTTGCAGGGTCGAAGAGGGGCGGAGGGGCTGACAATGTGTCTCCCTATTCAGCTCTTTCCATGGCGCTTGCGGCTACGATCGGAACCGGAAATATCGTGGGGATTTCCACTGCGATCGCCATCGGCGGTCCGGGGGCAGTATTTTGGTGCTGGGTGACCGGCTTTTTGGGGATAGCGACCTGCTATGCGGAATGCTTTCTGGCGGTAAAATACCGAAAACAAAAGCCTGACGGGAGTTATCTGGGCGGGCCTATGTATGTGCTGGAGCATGGACTGAAAAAGAAAGGGCTTGCGGTGGTATTTGCATTCTGTACGGTTTTGGCGTCCTTTGGCATCGGCAGCAGCGTACAATCGCATTCGATCCGTACGGCGGCAGAGGAGCTGGCGCCCGTTTCGCCGCATGTCATCGGCATCGCAGCGGGGGTGCTGGCAGGAGTCATAATAGTCGGGGGGAAAAAGAAGATTGCGGGAGTCTGTACCTGGCTGGTGCCGGTCATGAGCGTGTGTTATCTTGCCGGATGTTTCTGGATCATCGGGGCAAACAGAAATGTGCTGCCGCAGACGGTCGGCATCATTTTCAGATCGGCATTTTCCGGTCAGGCGGCGCTTGGCGGTATTGTGGGTAGAACGGTGATGACAGGGATGCGGATCGGCATATCGAGAGGTCTGTTCACCAATGAGGCAGGGCTTGGCTCTACGCCTATGGCGGCAGCTGCGACGAAGGAAGAGTCTCCGATCCGTCAGGGACTGATCTCTATGACAGGTCCGTTCTGGGATACGGTAGTGTTATGTGCGATCACCGGTATCGCGATTGTCAGCAGCATCATCAGCCACCCGTCTGTCTACGACGGCGTGCAGCCAGAGCGCATGTGTTTTGTTGCATTTTCCGGGCTTCCGGTGGGGGGAAACGTGATCCTGCCGGTCTCTCTGGCGTTGTTTGCTTTTGCCACGATCATCGGATGGAATGTATACGGAACCGCTGCCGTACATTATCTGTGGGGGGAAGCAGGCGTGCGCGTGTATCAGGTATTGTATATGATGGCGGTCTATCTGGGGGCAGTGCTGTCTATGGATCTCGTCTGGGGGCTGTCCGATCTGTTTAATTCTGCGATGGCGATTCCTAACCTTCTGGCACTTTGGATGCTGCGGGATATTGTAGTGAAAGAATCCGGCTGCTAGAGCAGCCGGATTCCGTTTTCTTCACATTCTTTTGCAATTTCTTCGGGCCAAAGGGAGGACTGGACCTCTCCGATATGTGCTTTTCTCAAGAAAAACATACAGATACGGGACTGACCGATACCGCCGCCGATGGTGAACGGAAGTTCTTCATTGATGATCGCCTTCTGAAATGGAAGGCTGGCACGTTCCTCACAGCCGGCTTTTTTCAGCTGGGAAAGGAGTGCATCTTTGTCCACACGGATTCCCATGGAGGACAGTTCCAGAGCAATGTCAAGCACAGGATAATACACCACAATGTCGGCATTTAGGGACCAGTCGTCATAGTCCGGCGCACGTCCGTCATGCGGTTTGCCGTCTGAAAGGGAATCACCGATCTTCATGATGCATACGGCGCCTTTTTGTTTTGCAATATTGTATTCCCGCTCTTTTGGAGTACTGTCAGGGAACATTTCTTCCAGTTCTCCGGTGGTGACAAAGAAAATGTCGTGCGGAAGAATTTCTTCTATGTAATCGTATTGGATCGCCATGTACTTTTCTGTTTTGCGCAGACATTTATAGACGGATCTGACGGTATCCTGCAGGGTTTCAAGGGTCCGGTCTTCCTTGCGGATGATTTTCTCCCAATCCCACTGATCAACAAAAATAGAGTGGATATTGTCTGTGATCTCATCGCGCCGGATGGCGTTCATGTCCGTGTAGATGCCCTCTCCGCAGGAAAATCCGTATTTCTGCAGGGCGTAGCGCTTCCATTTGGCAAGCGACTGTACGACCTCGGCTTCTTTGCCGTTCTGCTCGAGAATATCAAAGGAAACAGGGCGCTCCACACCGTTGAGATTATCGTTGAGACCGGACAGCGGGTCAACGAAAAGCGGGGCGGAAACGCGGGAAAGCTGCAGGCGCTGTGCGATCTGATTCTGGAAGAAATCTTTGACAGTCTTGATCGCGATCTGCGTATCGTGTAAATTCAGCTCGGAATGATAGTTTTTGGGAATTGTTAAGTTCTCCATTTGCAATGTTTCTCCTCTCTTACGCGCGGACGGGGTGATTTCCCGCCGGCATTCACATCCCTCATTATAACATAGGGAGTTTCATTTGCAAGTGTTCGGCGAACAGATTCATTTTGGGACTTTATTCTTTTGCAATGTCGTGATAGAATGATTCGGGTGTCAAAAGCCTTGTTTCAAAGTGGTTGATGACAAATTGCACAAAAAGAGTTGTGCGCACTCCATTGCACCGAACATTCCAATGAGCCTCTTAGGGCGAAAATCGTGTTCAGCAAAGGCTTCCACGATTTTTGAGTCTCATTTCCATGGTGCAAAAGTCGTTTGTCCAATCTCTTTTTGTGCAATTTGTCGCCCAACATTTTGTTCTAAGGCTTTTGACACCCGAATCATATAATACAGTTTCAGGGAAAAATGAATTGTGCTTCTGCAAAAGAAAGAAAAGGTTACGGAAATGAAAAGGTCAAAATTTATCGGGGATAAAAAGTTTTATAAAATGGTATGTATGATCGCGGTGCCGATCATGATACAGAACGGTATTACCAATTTTGTCAGTCTGCTGGACAATATTATGATCGGACAGGTCGGCACGGAACAGATGTCGGGGGTTGCAATCGTAAACCAGTTGATTTTTGTGTACAATCTGTGCATGTTCGGCGGAGTGTCCGGTGCGGGTATTTTCACGGCGCAGTATTACGGACAAGGAAATCACGAAGGCGTGCGCCAGACGATGCGCTTTAAACTGTGGATGGCAGCAGTTATTACGGCTTTGACTGCCGCGCTGTTCCTTTGCTTTGGCACCGGATTGATCAATGCATATTTAAAGGGAGACGGTTCGGCAGAGAGTATCGCGGCGACGCTTTTTCACGGAGAGTGTTATCTGAATATCATGCTGATCGGACTGCCGGCGTTTGCGATCGTACAGATTTATTCGAGTACGCTGCGTGAGTGCGGGCAGACGGTGCTGTCCATGAAGGCGGGAATCGTGGCAGTCTTTGTCAATCTGCTGTTCAATTATATTTTGATATACGGAAAGTTCGGCGCACCGGCACTCGGAGTGAGCGGCGCGGCGATCGCAACCGTTCTTTCCCGCTATGTGGAAATGCTGATCACGGTGATCGGGGTTCACAGAAAAAATGCGGCGTATTCGTTTGCGGCAGGATGGTACCGTACCTTAAAGGTGCCGAAGGACTTGATCGCTAAAATTTTAAAGAAAGGAAGTCCGCTTTTGCTCAATGAAACCTTGTGGGCAGCCGGCATGGCAATGCTGACACAGTGTTATTCGGTGCGCGGACTGAATGTCGTTGCGGGATTGAATGTTTCCAATACGATAAACAATGTGTTTAATATTGTATTTATCGCGCTGGGGGATTCCGTGGCGATCATCGTCGGGCAGCTGCTCGGAGCGGGCAAGATGAAAGAGGCGAGAGATACTGACAACAAGATGATCGCATTTTCTGTAATGTGCTGTACCTGTGTGGCGGCAGTCATGTTTGTCATGGCACCGCTGTTCCCACAGCTTTACAAGATCAATGATGAGGCACGTCAGCTCGCGAAATATTTCATTATGGTCACTGCCGTATTCATGCCACAGAACGCTTTTCTGCATGCAACGTATTTCACCCTGCGCTCGGGAGGGAAAACGGTCATCACATTCCTGTTTGACAGCGTATTTATCTGGTGTGTGAGTGTTGTGATCGCCTTTACGCTGAGCCGGTTCACTGTGCTTCCCGTCATTGGAGTGTATGTGATGGTGCAGCTTGGAGATCTGATCAAATGCGTGATCGGATTTATACTTGTGAAGAAAGGAATATGGCTGCAGAATATTGTGGAGTGATTTTGCCAGAAGCTGATAGGGCAATCGCTTGATAAAAAGTTACTTTTCGTACATTTGACATATTACGTGAATCAAGTCAGAAAATATCTCACGCAGACGGGGCAATATTCCGATAAACTAACTGCTAACGGAATCTAAGACACGCAGGAAAGCCTTTGTGCCTAAGATTCCGTAAGCAGTGGATTTTATCTTCATAAAAAACGCCCCTGAATTGTCTGCTTAGAGATATTTTCTGATTTGATTCGCTGTATATCGGCTAACCTGTGAAAAG
>JAAUZB010000027.1:0-18412 GCA_014804775.1 Roseburia sp.
AGACCTGTTCAACGATCTCTGGAATGAGTGGATCTCCCTCCGGCTCCTTGCCCTTACCAAAGGCACACCCCTGGCAAACCTTGACTATCAGGATATGTTCCAGTGCCTGCCTGCGGAAAAACAGCAGGAATTCATGGATAAGCGGGACTATTTCCTTGACCGTTCCGGGATCAGCCTCTGAGGAGACGCCTTATGAACAAAACCGAACGGATCAAACAGGGCGGCTCTCCCATCATCGGCTGTAACATACGCCGCCTGCGGGAACAGAAACACCTGCGTAACATGGACCTGGTGGCAAAGCTGCAGCTGGAGGGCATCCCCATCAGCACGAGCACACTCAGCAAGATGGCATAGCGGTTGAACGCTTCCTGCCCAAAATCTTCGTATTCCCCTTCCAAAAACGACAGGGCAAGGTAAAGGCTGTATTCGCCGTTCTCATGATCGACAATATAAAAAGGTCTGTTTTCTGTGTTGAATTTGTTGATCCTCTGTTTGACATCCATTCCTACACCCTCCATCCTGTTAAACTGCTTTTTGCAATAAAAAGGCCATGCACTCCATAAGTGAAGGCGCATGGCTGCTCTTTAAGTAAAGTTTACCATATTGACTGTCCGGCATATTTTCCGATATCCATTTCCTTTGAGGATAATGTCTGCGCTGTGGCGCACTTTCCGTCTCAGGTATTTCTTGTTCAGTGAAATACCATGTTTCAGTTCCCCCCGGTAACTGTATGATCCGTTCCCCCGACTCCAGCAGTTACGTTTCTCTCTTGCCGTACCAGGCATCCTTTCTTGCTGTGCCATACTGTTCTGCCTCCTTTCCTCTTTTTCAGGACAACACTATACCATCTCCCCTGGGAAATGCTACCCGGAATAGTTCACAAACATCCTGCAACACTTTGTCTAATTTAGGCAATAAAAAACGGCTTCTGAGCTATGCCCTTCCACCTGCTTCTGTTTCCCTTTATTCTGATAACGCTATACACATATTAGGCTCTGTTTGTGTATGGTGTTCCCTTTTTCCTCTTTTTCTGAACGCTATACACACTATACACAATTAAAACCATACTCCATTTTAGGGTAACCCAGGTAAATTTCATTATAGTCCCTCAGGCTGTCCGGCATGGAAACCAGCTCCGGTCTTGCCTTTGCCTGCAGGTCTTTTTTCGCCTGTGCAATGCAGGTATCGTAGTCCGCAGCGTAAGGAACCTTCTGCTCGATCTTAAACAGCTCAGCACCTGTTGCCTCTGTGATCATATTTGCCACTTTTTCCGTATTTCCTGTGGAAATGTAACGGTAGCTCCCACCGAAATAATTCTCATCTGCTCTTGAATAAAACACCACTAGCTTTGCCATTTTGTATTCCTCCTAACTATTCAGCGATTTTCGAATTCTTTTGCCACATCAACCAGCAGATCACGGATGTGAAGATGCTGCGGACAGGCTTTCTCACACTTGCCACATTTGATACACTCCGAGGCTTTCGCCTTTCCGCCACCGGTATGCACCACATTGTAATAATAATCTGCATTCCAGTCATGATAAATCTGCTTTGTATTCATGACCGCAAACAGATCAGGAATCGCGATATTCTTTGGACAGCCAGCCTCACAGTAGCGGCAGGACGTGCAGGGAATCAGATTCATAGAACGGAAAATCTCCTGTACCCGGCCTACTGCATCCAGCTCTTTATCTGACAGTGGCTTAAATTCCTTCATATAGCTGATATTGTCCTGCATCTGCGTCATATCACTCATACCCGAAAGAACCATCATGATCCCCTCAAAACCGGCGGCAAAACGGATCGCGTAACTGGCTGGACTTCCACCCTTTAAGTCATCCAAAATTGCCTTTGCATTTTCCGGCAGATTAACCAAATTGCCTCCCTTAACCGGCTCCATGACGATCACAGGCTTGCCAAATTTCCGGCAGACTTCATAACACTTGCGACTCTCCACTGCCGGATCATCATAGTCCGCATAATTGAATTGAATCTGCACCACTTCAATCTGTGGATACTCGTTCAGAATCTGCTCTAAAACCTTGGCCCGGTCATGGAAAGAAATACCGAAATGACGGAATTTTCCCTCTGCCATCAGTTCCAAGGCGGTTTCATAGGCGCGGCACTTTTTGAAATAGGCAAAATTATCAGCACCCTGTGCGTGCATCAGATAAATGTCAAAGTATTCCACTCCGCAGGCTTTTAACTGGCTTTCAAAAAACGGACGGATGTCCTCCTGCTTTTGGAAGAAAAAGTTGGTCAGCTTATCTGTCAGGATATATCGGTCACGGGGATAGCGGCTGGTAAGGCAGGTCCGCAGCGCCGTTTCGCTTTTCCCGCCAAGATAACCGTGGGCAGTATCAAAATAATTGAACCCATTTTCAAGAAAGACATCCACCATCCTTGAAAACTCCTCTGTATCCACCTCCCCGTCTTTCATTGGCAGACGCATACATCCAAATCCAAAGTTCTTTTTTATCAATTCCATAATTACACCCTCTTTCCCATTTTCCTTCTTTCTATTATAAAAAAAGACCCTCTTTCAAATCAATTTGACTTTGAGAATGTTCTTATAAGTAAAACTGATATGAAATAGGATCTATTCAAATTTTCTTTTCAGCATATCTGCAAACTCTTCCACATAATAGCCTGAATTTTCTTTCTTCCAAAAGGCGCAGTAATTGCGGGTGATCTGCGTCCCTCCACGGAATAAAGGGACCCTGCTGATGGCAAAGCCGAAATTCTCTGTCTGCTTTGCACCTACTACCGGCATAAAGCCTTGTCCGCCGATCACCAAGAGCCGTGCCTCCTCCAAATTTTCTGCATAGATAAAATCCCCCAAAAAACCAATCACGTCCTGATAATATTCCTGCTCGGTTTCCCGCTGTTCTTTGGATGCAACAAGGATACACGGAATATTTTTCAATTCCTGCGGCGTAATAGACGTCAGGTCCGCAATCGGATTTCTGGATGAAATTTCAATGTACTCACTGCCGACGGTCAGAATAAGATTGACATACTCATCTGAAAATGCCCTCCGCTGATCGTTCAAAACCAGATCTACGCTACCTGTCCGGAGCAATTCGTACAGTTCTTCATGATTTCCATACTCAATTTTCACCGTCACATCAGGATATTTAGCGTAGAACTCTTCCAACGCAAGATAAAACTCCTGCCCGGTATAGCAGCGCAGATATCCGATGCTTAAAGTGACCTTGTCATCTTTTGCCAGTTTCCCCGCTTCTCGACACATTCTCTCATAGTCAGCAATCAATACCAGACTTTTTTGGTAAAAATATTCTCCCGAAAGCGTAAGTGTAAATTTACGGTTCTTCCGTTCCAACAGGGAAAAACCCAGTTCGCGCTCTAATGCCTGTATCTGCTGTGAAATGGCAGACTGTGAGATATGACACTCCTCCGCAGCCTCTGAAAAACTGTTGTTGCGGACAACAGCCTGAAAATATCGAATTTGCCGAATCATTGCCGTTCTGCCCCCTCTCTTAGCAGTTCTTCGTAATATCCCTTATCCAGATCTTTAAAGACATTAAAAATAATCCTGTCNAATTCACTTTCATGTTCCTCNAACACAGATGTAACTGTTTCTACNGCAATCNTTGCNGCCTCATCATTCGGNAAATGAAATTCTCCCGTCGAAATGCAGCAAAACGCTACAGACCGAATCTTNTGATCCATNCAGCATTTCAATACATTTTCGTAACANTTTCTCAGATCNTGCCTGAGTTNGTCTGTCAGNCNGTATCCNACAATCGGTCCTACCGTATGNATCACATACTCAGCCGGAAGATTATAACCCTTTGTCAGCATNGCCTGACCGGTCGGCTCTTCATATTGCGGTCCGAATTTGATNCGTCTCTGATTCATCTTATGGCTGCACTCTGCCCGAAGTTCAATTCCCGCTGCGCTGTGTATNGCATTGTCAATACACCTGTGNCACGGNACAAAACANCCCAGCATCTGTGAATTCGCTGCATTTACAATAGCANNGACGGCAAGCCTTGTGATGTCTCCCTGCCAGACAGAAATCTTATCCCCGTAAGNATGNCTGCTGTTATACTGTTCTTTGACCGTCTGAATATCGGNCAGNGTCACAATTCCTTTTTCTTCTGCCTCCTGCATCAGAAATTCATCCTGCACTTTTACAGTATCCTCTGCCATCTCTCTCGGCATACGGATATTCATCAGAGAGCGCAGCAGCATCCGCTTGTTTTCATANCCNTCTTCNACTTCCAAATCTCTATACTGTCCGGAATCTTCTTTAAACTCNTGTATCAGGTAATCCANCCGTTCTTCCTGCGTCGCAAAATTTTTCATAGNTTTCTCTCCTTTTTCCACTCTATGATTTCTTCCAGCCTCTCCTTTACCTGTTTTTCCNGTCCCTGTTCNGTCGGCCGGTAATATCTTCTGTCGGCTAACGNGTCNGGCAGACACCTCATCCCTGACAGNTTNTCCTCTGTATCATGNGCATAGATATATCCTTTTCCGTAACCGCTCTCTTTCATCAGATCTGTCGGNGCATTGCGGATCTGTAACGGAACCGGCTCAGCCGGAAACTCNCTGACATCCGCCTTACATGCCTCNCANGCTGTGTAAAGCGCATTNGATTTGGGCGCCATGGAAAGATANACCACTGCATGNGTCAAATGNACGTCACATTCNGGCATACCNAGAAAATGGCATGCCTGATATACCGCTACNGCCACCTGCAGCGCATTGGAATCTGCCATTCCCACATCCTCNCTGGCAAATCTCACCAGCCGNCTTGCAATATATAGCGGGTCCTCNCCNCCGTCCAGCATGCGGCACATCCAGTATACCGCCGCATCNGGNTCNCTGTTGCGCATAGATTTGTGCAGGGCAGANATCATGTTGTAATGCTCCTCGCCNTTCTTGTCATACAGNAGAGAACGCCGGTTCATGCACTGTGACANAA
Source organism: Roseburia sp. (assembly GCA_014804775.1). Classification (GTDB taxonomy): domain Bacteria; phylum Bacillota; class Clostridia; order Lachnospirales; family Lachnospiraceae; genus Roseburia. The sequence goes on from JAAUZB010000027.1 coordinate 4,952, forward strand.
CCTCTTCATCCACACANAAAACCGCATTNTCATTGATTCTTCCGTTGAAGACCGCCATCTCCAAAATATTCAATGCCGTCCTTGCATCTCCGTTGGCAAANCGNGCGATNGCAGATAAATGAGAGTCCTTTATCTCAATCTNCATATTTCCCANACCTGCNGGACTTTTTAGCGCGTGCTCCAACAATTCTTTTATGTCCTTTTCCTCTAACGGTTTTAGNATAAATACCCTGCAGCGGGACAGNAACGCAGAGTTNATCTCAAAGGANGGATTTTCCGTTGTCGCGCCGATCAGGATAATACTCCCTTTTTCCACAAAAGGAAGAAACGCATCCTGCTGTGCCTTGTTAAAACGGTGAATCTCATCGGCAAACAGCANGGTACGGATTCCCATCTTTCGGTTTTGCTCCGCCTGTGTCATCACTTCTTTGATCTCTTTGATCCCNCTGGTCACNGCACTGAATTCTACAAACTGTGCCCTTGTCTGCTCNGCNATNATCCTTGCTAAAGTAGTCTTTCCCACACCCGGAGGTCCCCAGAATATCATAGACGAAATCCGGTCTTCNTCGATCAGGCGTCTAAGGATCGTTCCCTTGCCGATCAAATGNTTTTGNCCNACATAGTCCTCTAATGTATTCGGTCTTAAGCGGCTTGCAAGGGGCGCCGTCTTTTCCCTGCTGTCAAATAAGCTTAATTGTTCCATGATCTATTCTTCCAACGCTTTTATGTAATCTCTTAACCACCACAATATTATTCCACAATACGGTGTTTTAGGATCTGTTTCTGCTTCATATATTTGAAGTAATTCTTGGCATCTAACGAGCATTTCTTCTTCTGTTGATAAAGAAGCAATATCCGCCTCCACTGGAGCCAACGCCTGTTTTCGTCCATCTGGTAATGCAGAAAATTTTTCACAATTCAAATTAAGTGTATCCACTAAATCTCTTTCTATCTCAGGGTCTGTCGATGCAATCTCACCATTTTGTTTATAATATATCGAAGTTAATGTTGCCAGGTCCAAAGGATTCACTGTCAACGGCGTATTTCCCCTTTTTGCATCACATGTTAATTCATTTCCCGGCCTTGAACCTTTAGGAACTCTTCCGCCTGAGCAAACAGCTAATAAGTTTGTATATTCAACTCCAAGTCCTGAGCCAATCATAGAGGAATCACCCAAAGAATTTCGAGCAATCCAATGTTCTATTGAAACATCCGGAATAGTCACCACACTCACTCTATCATCCGGAATAGTTCTCATACAATATGCGCATATATGCCCTTGCTCTTCCATCAGACTATTTCGAACTTGTTTTTTTAAATTACCTTTTAGTTTTTTATACTCCTCCTCTGGAGTTAGCGCCATACTCATTAATCTGCTCTTTAACGCTACAATGCCATCAGGAGCATCCTTTTTCTTAATCTCTATCATTTTCTTATCCTATGCTCCGCTAATTTCTGTTTTACGATACAAGAAGCTAACTCAGCATCATTTACATCAATCAGGCGGCGAAGTTCATCTATTATTTCTTGTGATTTTTGTGTATTCTTATCATCTAGGACATTGTAAAATTCATCAAACATTTCTTGAATTTTTTTAGGTCTAACGTTTGCTTCCATTATAGTTTTAACAACAGTATTTATATCTTTGCCGTATGCATCATCACCCCGATCAATAACATGACTATTATCATCTATGACAAGCAAATTTCCATCGAAAATAGAATTAATTATTGCAGGTGCGTGTGTTGTCACAATAAACTGTATTTTGGGAAATGTCTCAGTCAGATCATTCAAGATATGCTGCTGCCATTCCGGATGCAAATGTAAATCCACCTCATCAATAAGAACGATTCCTTCTGTTTCTTTCAAAACATCTCCAGACAATTGCGGGTTCAATGTTGCCATTCTATATGCTATATCACCAATCAGGCTCAGTGCACATTTGTATCCATCACTCAGTTGATCCAATGGAATCTGAACCCTTCCCTTATCAAGCTCACAGTAGTTAATTTCAATTGCAAAGGTATCTGGATTTACAAGAACCTTTACATCCTCTATTCCTGTCAATCTTGAAAAACACTGTTCCATTGCGCTTTTCACAGCTACATATGTTTCAGTAGGTTTACCATTTTGACTGCTTTTAATTGTCATTCTCTTAAACCAGTCTAAAAGCAGCTTTATGTTTGCTCTTCCATCCAGACAATCAATATACCCGTTTATTCTAGTATTTTGCTTATATATTCCAGACCATTTTTCTCTATGATCATCCCATAAACGTCCCGTTCCATAATATGCAATTAAAGGTAACTTTAAAGATGAATCCCCCTTCATCAANCGTTCTTGATAATCTGTCGATATGGATGTCATNTCTTTAGCATTAATAGATGTCGTTTTTCCTCCGAGNGAATTCAAAGACCTTNTCCATTCAATTTCACTACCATTCACGTGCCCAGTCGCAGCAATTTCAACCGGAAACTGTTTTTGAACATCTATATCCTCACCTATGCTAAAAAATTTATTATATGCATCTGATGCTTGTATTCCAATTGATGAAACACCATCCAGTGCAAAGAAAAATGTTCCTGCTGCTATNGTTAANGCTTCAAGAATACTTGTCTTTCCAGCTCCATTTTTTCCCACTAATACAGACAAATAATTCTCAAACTCAATATCTATTTCTTCAAATTTGCGATAATTTTTTAATTTAATTTTAGAAATATACATCGTCCATATTCCTCCTACCTAATGATTTACATATTCTTCCCAAAATATCGGTAGTTATATTCTCTCTTATTAAGTTTGTTTATTGTGTAATGACTTATTACATCTTCATATAGATATATACTAAATGATACAGTCTTTTTCTTAATATTTCAACTTAAATAGTCTGCTCTCGTTACTTTTCTCAATCATTTTGCCGATTTTAATAACGAGAATTTTCCTCTATCACCTTCTGTCTGGTAGGATTATCTTTCGTTGCATCAAGACCATCCGGCAGATATTCTTCCGGAATATATTTATCATACTGTATATCCATGCCGTAACCCGGAAAAACCATTTCAACATAGATTATGATACTTTTACCGTCTGTAATGGCATAGACAAATCCGTCATATCCGGCATTCATGACAAGAACATCATAAGATTCAAAGCCTTCCACTCCATAGTTTCCAATATACTCTGTGGAAGAATATCCACCCAAACGTGAAACCTCTGCTTCATAATCTGCTTTGTCATACTCAANCACAAGATATCCTAAATAATTGGCATCCCACGGATTATAGTAAATCATCAAATAATCCTGTACCTCCATACTGTCCGTGATTTCTTCCGGCCAGATTTCCATACCNCTGACTTTAAAATTACTTAAGGCATTTTCTCCNTTTCTATANAAAGAATANTCGCTGATATCTCTATATATNTCCTTNGANGCAGCTNCAGAAATCGTGAGGTANCCNACTATGACAGCATAAATCAGAAGNANCAAAANCACGATACCCAAAATCGCCACACCAACCATTTTACATATTTTTTTTATTACTTTCCTATACACTTTTTTATACGAATCAGCAGCCTTTAATTCCATCTGCTCGTCATAAGCCGCTGACTCAATCGCATCGGAACCACACATTTGACTGTAATATTCCTTACACTCCTCACACTCCTTCAAATGTTGATTCACTGCACTTATACTTTCTTCACTTACCACCTGATCATGATAAAGCGGCAGAAGATCTCTTATCATATTACANGGATATTTCATTTCAANTCCTCCTTAATTCTCATCTTTGCNCGGTGATAAGTTACCCTTGCCCAGCTTTCACTTTTCNTGTGAATNNCGGCAATTTCTCTGAAAGACAATTCGCCAAAGGTCCGCATCCAGAANACCTCACGGTANGGCTCCTCTATCCCATGTAATATTNCATGAATTTTCAANGCCATGTCCTTATCTACNATNNTTTTCTCGAAATTATCCTCTTTTTCTAATGGCAGAGTCTCAATTGANGCCTCAGCAAAGTGCTTATTCTTTTTTAAATATGTGAAATATGTATTNTTTGCAATCTGGCACATCCAAACAGAAAATTTACACTGNCCCTTAAAGCTTGCTGCTTTTTTTAATACTTTAAAAAACGTTTTCCTACTCATTGGAGAGCAATTCTCTCGGTGCGATCTTCCGTATCCGAAGCGACATCAGACATGCGATCCCGAACGCCGCAAACACCATCCCGACTCCTGCTCCCGCAACAAATCCGTACGAAATTTCAAATGTACCCTTGACCATTCCTATCCCGCTTAAGAACAGTGCNNTAAGCGGATTGATGATCAANGTGCTGANAAANAGTCCCACTGCCGTAGAAAGGATGAGNGACGGCATGAAGCACATTGCAGTCTGACGGATCAACTGCCCAGTCGTAAATCCCAGCGCTTTTAAAATTCCGTATTCCTTCTTTTTGTGTGACAGAANCGTCCTCACGAGCAGATACAGCACAAATGCGATAACGGTCACGCNGAGAAACAGAACTGCAAGGACAATGACCTTNATCACAGAGACATAAACCGCTGACGTTCCGACAAGCACCTCCTGTACATTNGCTGTGAACGTCACTGCATCTGCAAACTCCCTGCCCACACTCTCATTGAACGCATCGACATCCACTCCGTCCGCCACATCTATGTAATAGAACGGATAGGGAATCNTTCCCATGCGCTCATACGCGCTGCGCAGCATCAGACACTCCCTCCCCAGAAAATTGGACATCTGTGTCAATCCGCATATGATATAATCCGCTTCGTTTCCGTCCGCCGTCAGCGTGATCTCNTCTCCGACCTTAATCCCCTGCTCCTTCGCGTATTTCGCCGCGATCGTCATTTCATTGTCATATTTCGGNAATCTTCCCTCCACACACAGATTCTGATTATTCAGATCTGCACAGTCATCTGTCACGATNNCGTTTAACATGAGATGTCCCACATGACGCACCTCGCCGGTGTCATACAGGTAAACCTTATCGACCCTGTCATCTTCCTGCATTGNAGCNACAAATTCTTNCTCCCGTTCCGCCGCAATAGATATGCCCGAATCTGCCACTTCCCCCATGATCAGATCCACCATNGGCTGCATATCTACGATCACATTTCTGATCATNACTCCCGAAAATACGACGACGAGGGAAAGCACCAGCATTGTGATCNCTATGATCAGATTATGTTTTTTCCATGACAGTGTTGTCTTNCAGGCNAGCGCGGCGTTGAGCGGCAGTCTTGTGCNCTCAAGCGGAACATGGTTGCGTTTAAAGCTGTGCGTCTCNACGCCCTCGCGCAGTGCAGTGATCGGCTCTATCTTTTGGATTTTTCGCGCAGAAATCCACACAACGAGCACAACGGTTCCACAGACCACAGCAAAANTAAGGAAAAGCGGAGCCGGCAGAAANTGAACCTGATACGGAATTCCCGTCTGCGAGATCATCATCTCATTTAGTCCCGGAAAAAGTCCATACGAGAATGCCGTTCCAAAAACCGCAGCNGTCAGTGTGATGCCNAAAAACTGCAGCAACAGTGTGCCCATCAGCTGCCTGCCCGTATATCCGACCGCTTTGAGTGCACCGAGATTTTTCATATTTTCCTGAATATAATTCGCTGTGTTCGATGCGATCACGACAAGNGCGATCAGTGTGACGAAAAAAGCCATGGCGCACACAATTCCGGAACAGATCATCTGTGANATGAANCGCGATGTAGAAATGGTCGTATAGGAATTGCNNAATGCACGCACAGACGAAAAATCCTTTGAAACNGCATTTTTGACCATCGCCTCAANNTCTTCATCCTGTGATCTGTCCTGTATCCGCACAGACANCAGTGTGCCATGCGATGCAAGTCCNTCCTCCCAAAGTTCCGTGTAAGCGTCTNTCGTCAGGAGCAGCGCACATATGGCGCAGTTGTGNGAGCCGGTCATTACATTGTTGAAAAATCCGCACACNGTGTAGCTTTTCGTGCGATTTCCACATTCAATTTCNATGGTATCTCCTANGGCATAATTATCGCCTTCCCCATANAGCATCGGCAGATAGATACCNCTCTGACANCTGCCCTCCTCCACNATCTCATACCTGCCTACNGCCCTGTCAANCGCCGGATCTTTTTCGAGCANCGCAAAGTTCTGTGAAATTGTACCGCCGCTGTATTCCATANTNCCGTCCAGCCATANNGCNTCNGACATNCAGTANTGNTCGGTNNGTTCGTCCNTNTCCANNGTNTCANNAAGNANNGTTCGAAGNNTTTNNNCNTCANNNTCNANCANAACAGNGACATGTTCGGCGTTGAGTCTGTCATGATAACGTTCAAAATTCTTTTTATAATCAAATGCCAGCATCAGCCAGATGTTGAGCAGCATNGANGCAAGCAGNACGAGCACGACCATTGATACCGTCTGTCCCTTTGCCCTTCGGATATTGGAGCATGCAAGAAGNATANTTTTTNTCATCNCCTACCACCCCATTTCCTGCAAAAATCNGGAGAGCTTTTCGTGCCNCGCNCTGTCATTCGGCTGATANTTNCCAAGATCNCACTCGCCCANGATCACTCCGTCCTTCAGNTACAAAATGCGGTTTCCNCGTCTTGCAGAACGCATATCGTGNGTCACCATGACNATNCTCTGNCCCGCCTCGTGAAACCGTGTAAATGTATTTAAGACATCCAGTCCCGTCTGGGAATTCAGNGCNCCGGTCGGCTCATCGGCAAACAGGATTTCCGGTGAATTGATCAGCGCCCTCACAATNCCGACCCGCTGCGCCTCACCGCCGGAAATCTGCGACGGAAATTTTTTCTGNGTGGCTTCGTCAATGCCNACGGCNTCAAACAGCTCCCTNGCCCGCTGCACNAGCGCCTTTTTGTCCTTGTTTACGAGAAGACCTGACGCAAGAACATTGTCCATNACGCTCATGCCGTCAATCAGGTAAATCTGCTGNAACACAAACCCGCAGTGNTNGCGGCGGAATACGGCAAGNCTGTCNGAATTCAGATCGGAGATCACACTCTCTCCAAATGTGATCTTTCCGAGAGACGGCGTGTCCATTCCNGAAAGNGCNTAGAGAAGCGTAGATTTTCCCGCGCCGCTCGCGCCCATAATGACNGTAAAGTCGCCCTGATACAGCTTTAGATCAATATTNTTNAGGACATGCTGCAGTGTTCCTCCACTTGAAAATGATTTGCTTAAGTTTTCGGTTTTTATCAGTATCGGTTTCATANAATCCTCCTTACCTCCTTTTCACAAAATCATTTTAAGNNNTCCTNCNTCTTAACTGTCTTTACACATTCCTTAAATATTTCCTAAATCGTCCCGCTTAATGCAAGCNCGACCGTCACCNTTAACCCGCGNTTTCCGTTTTCNAGTCGGAGNTCTCCGTGCATTTCTTTCATAAACCGGTCAGAAATAAAAAGNCCCAGCCCGGCGCCCTCAATACTGTCCGCGTTACCCCCACGCTTANATTTTTCTTTTAAAAGCGGCAATTCCTCCGCCGTCACTCCACCGCCGAAATCTTCCATGCAGATCAAAAGACNNTCNTTTTCTTTTTCTGCCGTCACTNCAATCTTTGTGTCCGCATATTTGTANGAGTTGGCAAAAATATTGTCAAACACCTGCAAAAGCCGCANCCGGTCTGCNAGAATCAGGCANTCCGGAATATCCGGGATANCTGCNCGGTGCAGATAATCAGCACTTTCAANCANCGNTCCGATCTNNCNGCTCNCCATATCGACCGGNTTCACGGAAAGNTGNTCAAGCTCCTCAAGTGTCGCCGTAAACAGATTTGTGATAAGCGTGTTGATCTGATCCGCTTTCTGAATGATCTGCGTATAATTCTCTTTTATTTTCTCACTNTCCGCGATCGCANATCCAAGCTCCGANGCNGCTTTGATCGAGGCAACNGGAGTCTTNATATCATGCGAAAGTTTGGCNATCAGTTCCTTTTTGTCTTCATTGGCTTTTGCCTCGGCGATTCTCGCCTTTTTCAGCTCNGAGCGCATGATATCAAAACTTTCCGTGAACGCGCCAAAGATGTTATGCCTGTCCATNTCAAGCGGGANATCAAGATTTCCACCCGCAACGCGCTCNGCAAACCCTTCGAGCTTGTGAAANGGNNTGACAAGNGTGNNATTCAGNTAGAAAGTGTANCCGATACAGACACCGCATTGGACAAGNNCTACNGCGGCAAGAAAAAGCATAACTGTCTTTTTCTGCNTCCCGAANGNTGCTTCCGCGTCATTATAAATGATGACTTCACNCGCAGCGTCATTGTCCGGNTGGACTGTCANTACCGTATCACGGTGTGANNTTGCAGCGTTCACACTCTCACTNAANCCGTCTTTCGTCCGGTAACGCACATTCCCTTCCCCGTCAAGCACCACATAGTCCAGNCCGGTTTTATTCACATGGTACTCCATATTTTCCCAGTCATTTTTCACGGACTGCACGATTTCGTTTACGGCGACNGTATCCTGTGCAANATCCGCCCNCTGAAANGCGAATGCAGTCAANACAGCGAGTTCNGCAAGCGTTANAAGAANAATAAAAATGATGCCNAAAAGAANTGTACGNTTTTTCAATCTTTNCCTCCCTCAAATTTGTANCCGTCTCCCCACACTGTAACNATATAACGGGGTTNATCNGGATTTACCTCAATTGCCTGACGCAGCCTGCGGATATGCACNTTTAACGTTCCGTCCCCGGTCANCTTATCCTGCCACACTTGTTCNAACAGCTCCTGTTTTGAGACGACTNTGCCGCNTTTTTTTGCCAAATACGAGAGAAGACGGAANTCCAGAGATGTCAGCTTCACAACATTTCCGTCCACNGTCACCTGCCTNGCCGCNTCGTCNATCTTCAGNCTGCNGTCTGAATAAGCGACTTCNTCTTTCTTNCCGTAGCGCTTTANCACNGCCTTCACCTTTGCNAGCAGGACNCCGAGAGAGTACGGCTTNTGTACATAGTCNTCCCCTCCGATATTCAGCGCAANGATCTTATCGTCATCGCTGGTCCGCGCGGANATAAAAAGAATCGGAATGTCCGTCGTCTCCCTAAGCTCTCTGCAGAGATCGAATCCNCTGCCGTCCCCGAGNTTNATGTCCANCAGNATCAGTTCCGCTGTATTNGTGTCAAAAAAAGNNCGGCATTCAGATGTACTGTATGCCACNGCNGTTTTCACCCCGAACAGATTGAAATATTCCGCCGTATTATCTGCAAGCATTTTCTCATCGTCNATTACAAGACAGTCGTATCTCATTTTTACCTCCATGTAAAATTCGCACCGGACAAATGCCCTGNCCGGTGCGATATATGTGTTACTATTTTATTATGATGTGAGGNCAAAAGCCTTGCAGAAAAATATTGGGNGGCAAATTNCATAAAAAGAGATTGGACAAACGACTTTTGCACCATGGAAATGAGACTCAAAAATCGTGGAAGCCTTTGCTGAACACGATTTTCGCTCTAAGAGGCTCATTGGAATGTTCGGTGCAACGGAGNGCGCACAACTCTTTTTGTGCAATTCGCCATCAATCACTTTAAAGCAAGGCTTTTGACCCCCACATCTTATTATGCCNGTTACGTCCGTTAATTGCTCCAATCAACATCATACTTACACTCTACGGAAAAGCTGTTGAGAGTGCCGCTNGACCTGTCAAAATACAGACCGTACTTATAATCGCTTCCTCCGGTGCTAAACCACATCCCTTCGTCCCCTGTAAAGTCCGGATAATCCTCTCCNGCTTTNTCNCTGCTCAGNTCAGTNACAGGAGTTCCGTTAAACTCTATCTTTTCAAGNTTCGCCGCGTCTTCCTGTGAACTCAGATTAACCTCAAGACGCGCGACAGTCGCATCCCCNAGCGTTCCCGNCGTTTCTCCCGTCACAAACGAAATATGCGCAAATGTATGCTCCGTGATCCAGATACTTCCACCGGTATAATACATATTNGNNTCCAGCTCGATCGTCGGATCGACNTCATACTCATTGATCTGATTGTCCGGCGTCATTTCAGATACTGTTACTTTAAATCCTGCATCCANCAGNGTCTGCATTGTNGTCTCACCCACACGGATCTCTGTCCCGTTTANGGAAACAGGATACANCGGCNNCTCTTGCGCTTCGCTCTCTTCATTTCCNTNCTGAGTCTGCTTTCCGCAGCCTGCCGCAGATGCNGCAAGAATCANCAATGCAGCNCCTATTANNCCCCANCGTTTTAACAAATTCTTTTTCATCTTAATTCTTGCNNCTTCCTTNNATTTTGACTNATNTTTGATTTGGNCTTCNGNCGTTCANTCCAGAAATTCCACAAGACCGCTGTCNAGNCGGTAAACGGCACCGCAAACCTGCAGACCGTCATTTTCTTCTGCATCCCCGGTTCCTAAGCTGTCCCGGATCGCAGCCACACTCCTTGNCACATTTAAGCAGCACGCACGGAATTCGTCCTTCTCATCACCAATCGCCTGACGGATNTCATCGGTAATAAATTTTATGTATCCTTCCGGTTCATGATGAATTGCCGCATTCACCGCGCCACAATATTCGTGACCGAGTACCACCACCANCCTGCNTCCCAGATGATTTACCGCATACTCGACGCTTCCAAGCTGATGNCGGTCCATGACGTTGCCTGCAACACGGATCACGAACAGTTCTCCTATTCCCGCAGTAAAAATACTCTCCGGAATCACCCTCGAATCTGAGCAGGTCACAATGACCGCATAAGGNCTCTGNCCTTCNCTGCTNGTNNTCTGTCTTAACTTNAANGAGATNTCTCCNGCATTTGTCTCTGCATTCAGATAACGCTGATTTCCTTCCTTTAGTNGCTTAAGCGCTTCCGATGCGGATAAATTTCCTTCTTGCATAACTTCCTCCATCTTTTCTAAAAATCTGTCTTATCTAAAAAAATTTTGGTTGCCGTCTATCTCGAAAACAGCTCTTTTGTTTTCTGCATTCTCTCTGCAATCGGCACATGGAANGGGCATCTGCTCTCNCAGCTTCTGCAAGCGATACAGTCTGCGGCGTTTGCATTNAACTGGAGATAATGTGCCCGGACNGTACCCGGAATCTCACTCTGCATCATGGCAAGGTCATATAATTTATTTACCATNGCAATNTCTATTTTNGANGGACACGGCGCACAGTGCCCGCAATACGTACACTGCCCCGTTGAAAAGGCATGCTGCGGCGCTGCCGCCAAAACACTGGCATAATCTTTTTGCTCATCCGATGNCGTCTCGTATGCCACNGCATCATATACATGCTGCGGATTGTCAAATCCCACCATAATAGCAGCCACCGCCGGTCTGGTCAGTGCATAGTGGATGCACTGCACCGGTGTCAGTGCAACTCCAAAGGGNGANGTCTTCGCNTCAAAAAGCCGTCCTCCGGCATATCCCTTCATGACAGTGATTCCCACACCGTTCTGTTCACAGAGCTTATATAATTCCTCTCGCTCCNGCGCGATCCCTCCNAGACCTTCCTCATATTGACCCGAAAAGTATTCTTCAAGNTCCGTTATNGGCGGNAGCATATCAAACGCCGGATTGATGCTGAATAAAATCATTTCNATCTCGCCNTGNCANGCCGCCANNTTGGCAATCTCAGGATTGTGAGAACTCATTCCAATATGGCGGATCTTTCCTTCCGCTTTCANCTGCCTCACATATTCCATGAACTCTCCGTTCAGTACCCTGTCAAATTCTTCCTCAGTATCAATGAAATGGATCATCCCAAGATCTATGTAATCTGTCTGCAAACGCGTCAGAAGATCTTCAAACGCCGGTTTTACCTTTGCGAGATCTCTTGACCTGACATACTGTCCGTTTTCCCAGATAGAACCGATATGTCCCTGGATCATCCATTTGTCACGTCTTCCCTTTAGTGCAAGACCGATATTGGAGCGGACATTCGGCTCAGACATCCAGCAGTCAAGAATATTGATCCCTTCCTTCTCACAGACATCAATGACTTCTTTTACCTCTTCTGTGTTGTGGCGTTCCAGCCATTCCCCGCCAAGTCCAATCTCGCTGACCGTTAGTCCTGTCTTTCCAAGTTCTCTGTATCTCATGAATCCGTTCGCCTCTTTTCTGAAAAATAATAATACCTTTACCGGCACTGCTATTATATCCGAATCGGAGTAAAAAGTAAACTTTACATTCCAAATTACCTGCACCTTTCAATCAGTTTCTTATAAATCCACTCTACAAACCACGGTTCATCCGGCACTTTCAGGGCATCTTCAAACGACCACCATTTTACTCCCTGATTTTCTTCTTTGTTGACAACCAACGTCTCGTTTTCATCTGCCTCCGCCAGATATGTAACATTCATATGCAAATGACTGGGCACATAAATTCCTTTTCTTACATGTCCATTGACGGTTAGCACCTCCAGGCTGAATATTTCCGGGCTCACTAAAACTGCATTTCCTACGCCTGTTTCTTCCTGAAGCTCACGCATCGCCACCGAACAAAGATCTTCCACTCCGTCTGCATGACCTCCTATCCACGACCAGGAATTATAGATGTTATGATATACCATTAATGTTTTCGTACGCTCTTTATTTACCGTCCACATGGAAGCCGTAAAATGGGCAATCTGATTTTCCCTCTCCAAATAATTTGCATTATGCATGATATACGAAATCATTTGCTCTTTGTCACATTCTTCCTGTTGATTCAAAGGTTTATAGTTCTTTATCTCCTGCAATAAACTCATATTTTTTCTTTGTGCCTTTCTAAATTTATTGGGTTGTTCAATGTCATTATTTTATCATAGGTATGTAGATAATTCCATTTAGTGTTGTTTCTAAAAATAACTATTGAAATCCCCCGATCCTTATGATACATTAATTGTAGGAAAGCACCCACTCCAAAGTGGATGCCCCGAGTCAAGACATTTTGTCCTTACGGACACCGCCTATCCTGTGTGCAGACAGGATAGGCATTTTTATTNCTTCTTGTTCTCCTTATCTCTTGTGAGAAAGGCAAGAAACGCAACAATCAAGCTGCCAAAGGTCACTAACAGTGTTAGTATTCCAATGAAAATTGAGATAATCTCAAATGCTGTCATATCACGCACCTCCCTTCCTATGTACTCCTGGCAAGCCAGGGCATTGGCTCGGGAGGCTACCGCCTGTCATGGGTGCTCTCCTCGGAAAAGTTTCCCTTTCCGCTGGCTTATCGCCATGTTTGTAATCATATCATCCATATCACAAAATATCAATCAATCCAAATTGTTTTTGGTACTTTTCCACAAACAGCGTCTTATAATATCTGTGATAATAAAAACAAAGGAGATTTAACTATGAATGAGTTACAGACACNGATGGAAAGCTATTTGGAATATTGCAAGCANCAAAAAAGGCTGGATCACAAGACCTTAAAAGCATACCGAATNGACCTCCGGCAATTTTCAGAACAGNTTNCATNTACGNATG
>JAAUZB010000027.1:18417-26397 GCA_014804775.1 Roseburia sp.
GACATTACACCTTNTATNTTGGAAAATTATATTGCCAAACTGCATCAGCAATACAAACCAAAGACAGTGAAAAGAAAAATTGCCTCTATAAAAGCACTCTTCCATTATTTTGAATATAAAGAAGTTATCAATATCAACCCCTTTAACAAAATACAGGTGCGCTTCCGCGAACCCGTCATTTTACCTAAAACAATCCCTTTACATACAGTTGAAACTTTTTTATCTGCCATCTACAAACAGCGTACCCATGCAAAAACTGCTTATCAAAGGAAAAATGCTTTAAGAGATGCTGCCGTTATTGAATTGCTGTTTGCTACCGGAATCAGAATCTCAGAACTATGCTCCTTAAAAATGAATGATATCAATTTATATGACAGAACGATCTTGATATACGGAAAAGGCTCCAAAGAAAGAAAAGTACAAATAGGAAATGATGATGTTACCCATATTCTAGAGGAATACAAAAGCAGTTTTTTGTCTGAAATTCAAAACTGCAATCACTTTTTTGTAAACCAAAACGGAACTGTACTATCGGACCAGTCGGTACGCCGGATGATCAACAAATATACTTCACTCGCTGCGATTGAACTGCATATTACACCGCATATGTTCCGGCATACTTTCGCTACGAGCCTTTTAGAAGCGGACGTCGATATCCGCTATATTCAGGAAATGCTGGGACACAGCTCTATTAATATTACAGAAATATATACACATGTTGCGATGGCAAAGCAACGAGATATTCTTACTGCAAAACATCCGCGGAAGGATTTTCATATATAGGAAGAAAGAGCGGCAATTCACGATGAATGGAATCGGGAATTGCCGTTCTTGGTTTTGGGGTTATTTTTTGAAGAATAATCAAATATTATCAGTCACTTTTTGTAGGAATAATACCATATTATTTTGTGCTGAAATATAAAAAGTAAAGGAGAAATGGCGAATGGGCAATAAACCATTTTCAATTATTGTATTAAATCACAATAATCTATATATTGATTATTGTATAGAAAGTATAAAAAAACATAAAAAAGATTTTGACGAAATTATCATTGTAGATGATCATTCCAGCACAGAGAATTATACCGCCTTATTAAAGCATTCAAACGTCGATTGTACAATAATCCAAAATACAGGAAAACCACACAATCTTTCACATAATCGCAATTTGGGAGTGAAGAATGCCAAGAATGATTATCTTCTTTTTCTTGATGGAGATGTATATTTTTATGATGATAGTATTGAACAATTACGAAGAAAACTAAATTATCCAGGAATTGTATGTACAACCTCTTTTGCAGATGGCATGCACATTGCACCATTGCAGTTAGAACTTGTCTATAAGGAAAACTTATTGTTGCATATTAAAAATGATTCTATACAGACATTTGGGCAAAAATATTTCGTAAGGGATTATCGAAGAGATTTACCGATGTCTGTATTACAAGGAGAATATAATTGGCCTCATTTCTTTGGAGTATGTCTGGCAATAAAAAGGGATGCATATTTGGCAGCTGGAAAGTTTGATGAAAGGCTCACTGGATGGGGAATAGAAGATATTGATCTTCTTTTTCGGTTAAAAAAATATGGAAGGCTCTTATTTGTTCCGGAAGCGCAATTATTACATATCCCACATATCCGCAATCGATACAAGAACTATTGTGAGAATGCATATAATAACATGGAATGTGTAAAAAAATATGCCGGCAACCTGGAATGGGAAATAAACTACAAATTCTCTGATTTATATAATATGATGAGCATAATTAATTTGATTAGACACCATCATAGAGGACTTGATTATCAATTGGAATTTATCAATAAGTGTCGGACTGTATACATCAATGCTCTTTCGGATTTGTTTCCTAATGGAGATATAACTGCCTTTAATGAGGAGGGGAAGAAATTTCATTTTCATCATTTAGGAACATGCATTCCTTTCCCCAATAAGCAATTTCATTCCTGCTATTTATCGATTTATCTTTTAAATTACCCGGCACCTCTTCTTGCAATGATATTGCAAGAAGCATGTCGGATTGCACAAACTGTACTTGTCCCCAAAATTAATCTTATTCCTGCGGTCAAATGGGGAAAAGACGCGGAAAGGAAATGCCGTACACATACATTGAGATTTGAAACATATCCCGTGAAATTATCTGATTTTATCTTCACTGATAGTGGCGATTACTATCAGATAACAACTGGTTTACCAGACTCTCCCTATGAGAATAAAAGAAAGGTTTTTTATGAACTCGTATGAAATTTTAATTCCATTTCACAGTAATAAATTTTTTCTGAATAATTGTATTGAAAGCCTGCTGACTACAACACCGGACAATGTGCCAATTACAATTATTGCCAATAATGAGGACAAAGATGAAATATCGTTATATTTTTCAAGTAGCAGAATACAAATTATCAAAGTAAGACACAGTTTATATTATCCGTTATGTATCAATTATGGAATGCAATTCATCAAAAGCCCAAATGTGTTTGTAATTGATGCAGATACATATCACTTATCAGGCTGGTTTGAAAATATTGTTGATTTATATGAAAGTGATAATAATATAGGGATTATCGGTTCTGTTTTGATTGAAATGACCTCTAATGCAATAAAGGATTTTGGACTGAGTTTTACCGGTTATAATTGGGTGCAGATTTACAAAGGACAGAAAACTTCTTCATCATTAATAAAAACACGATCTTTTCAGGCTATTTGTACTGCTAGCTGTTTAATTAACAAAACGGCATTCCAAGAGATTAATGGGTTTTCTGAATACTGTAATATTTCTTATTCGGATATTGACCTATGCCTTCGTCTGGCAGACAAAGGTTATAAAGTTCTGGGATGCGCTGAAGCCAAAGCCTATCATAAAGGAAATGCATCACAGCGTATTGTCCCATTACTGAAAAAAGATTGTTTTGCAATGTTTATGGCAAAATCCTATGATAAAATGCAGTTAGATATCAATATTTACATGGAAGCCAGCTATAAGGAATATAAGAATAAATGTATGATTGCCCCACAATATATCCTACTTAACTTTTCGTCCATTATTAACTACAAATGGTATATGGAACAGTTAGAAGCTATCATGAATATTCGTATTGTTGAAATTTATGAATATCCATCTTTGAACCGGGATGAAGAGGCAATTAATTTGGTTTCAACAATTCATACGGATATTTATCGAAATCATTATCCATTTATATATTTTGTAGATTGGTTCATTGCATTAAAAGAAAACCAGTTATGGAAAAAGCTACGTGGTCTTAATATCAATAAAGATCTAGTGGTAGACCGTCATGGTACCATATGCAGTTTGTCAAGGCTTCTTGAAGAAAATTCCTGAATTACAGTTTGGGAAATTTTATCTTTTGTCCACGGCTTTTTAAGGGCATGGAAAATTGTATGGAATTATTTTTATGAACATATTGTATTTTTTTTCTTGCCCTGCTTAAATATTGTTCTGATAGCAACCGTGAACTTGTATTTCCGTACTCTCCTTCCAGATATAGAATCCATTTGTCTATTTCTTGTAATGTAAGAAGATATTTTTGAATCATAAGCTCAGAGTCCATATCAAAGTCCATAATTTCCTTAAAAGCAATCTGAAAGTTTTCATATGCTTTCCCATATTCTTTCGTAAAAATCATGAAATAAATTGCTTTTAAGTAAAAAACCTTATAATATTCTCTAACTGTACCGTTAAAAACACACTCATCCTCTACCCTGTTAATAAGCATAATTAGTTCATCAAGATCTGCTTTACCGGGGTTATGATTTTTAACCATTTCCAAAACGATATTCATAAATATTATTTTTATTTTATAGTGTCCTTCTGTCTCACCCCAATATAATGATCTGTATTCTTTTAGCAAACATTCTGCTTTTTTATATTTATGTTGAAGTAAAAACACATATATTTTATGATAGTAGCATTTGGGTATTAAATATTCGTAACTTACACCGTTTGTTTTTTCATACAGCGAAAATAATTTATTCCAATATTTATATGTTTTTCTAATCTTCCCTTTCTTATCATAATAGAGAGAGCCATAATCAGAATAAGCTTCAATTATTTTATATTTGTCACCTGTTTCTTGTCCTAATTTTAAAGCCAAACGCAAATAATTGTCAGCCTTAGCGATGTTATTGTAAGTAGTATAGATTACACCAAGCCTATTATACAAAGCAGATTGTATATTTTTTCGTCTGTTTTCACTGCAATTGAATTCAGTAATATGTGATTCGAATATTTTTAATATTTCCAATGCGTTTTTATTCAAATGTAACTGAATCAGCGCATTTACACAAGTTAAAGTAATCCGCCAGCTTAATTCGGCATAGTCGCTATATTTTTTAGTATCGTTAATTAAATTGTGTACTTCATCTTCATATTCTGATATCTTATAACGGATTCCCTTGTGGCGTTGTACAACTCTATAATAACATTCCATAACTTTTAGGAAATCTTCTTTGCTGATGTTAAAATGATTTACCTTTAAAAATATGGCAGTAACAAATCGATACTCAAGACCATGCTCAACTGTATCAATGCTGAAAAGGGCATGTTCAAATTCATGTTGTGAGATTTCATTAATCTTTTCACAGATAACAAATTTCTCCTTAAAAAAATTGTTAGGAATGCGTTCAACAACTTCTTTTATATTTGTACTGTTTAACTCGCTTGTTGGAAACCCATAATAAAAACTTTCTAACTTTTGATGGTAAAAAGTCAAGTCTCCATCGTCATTATATTTTATGAGTCCTAAAACAAGTAATTGATGCAAATATTCTTCTGGTTCACCCGAAAATAATAAGTAATACATTTTAAGCGTGACTTTTCTGAATACCGATAAAATTATCATAAAAGTAAGATAGTGAATATATGCATCGCTTGAAAAGTTTTCTTTTATTAATTTATGTCGTTCTCTTAATACATCACGCAATTCTGGTGTCAATGTCTGAACAATTTGATGAAATGCTTCAACATCTGAAACGAAAAAACTGTCACCTGCTTTTTCTAATATTCTTTTTTGTTCAAGGTATAGAATAGTCTGATGTAATACCAAAGGATTCGTTCCACAAAATTGGACAAATAAATCAATTGTTTTTTCTAAGCGGTTATCATACAGCAGATTTCTATCCAAACAATTATAAACATATTCCTTGGCAATAGGAGAATCAAAATTACTCAATTCAATGTTTTGATTATATTCTGTACCTGCGTGTGCTTTTAAGATTTTAAATAACATATCTGCGTTTGTTCCACTAAATAAATAATCTTTATTGAAACCTGTAATCAAAACAATATTACTATTTGCCGTTCTCAAAATGTTTTTTACTGATTTTATTAATAGAGAGTCTCCAAACTGTAAATCATCTATTGCAACTATTATCTTTTGTTTTCCCGCTAACGATTTATATATAAAGAAGAAAATTTCTTCAAAATTCTGCTCCATTTCAAATTGGCTGTTATACAATATCTGATATACCAATTCTTTGCTGTTTACCTGAATACTTTCGCCAGGCAAATAGGGCAGATTTTTAATCATAGATACTATTTTTCTGATAAACACCTTTCCATTATCTGATGTATTTTGTACAGGAATGAATATAATTTTTTTATTAAGATTTTCATATGTGTTTCTGATCTCCCTTATTAATCTACTTTTTCCTACACCGCTATTCCCATAAACATTTATCAATGTAAGTTCATTTGATTCTATAAATTGTTGTCTGAGTTTTTGTAAATATTGCCGTCCTTCCCCTAGAAGCGGAACCTCTGCAATCCATTCACATTTTATATTTTTTCCCTGTAGAAAGTAAGATTTGCCATTAATTGAATAAGATAATCCAAATAAGCAAAGGTTCTGACGGAAGTTAATGATTCGAAAAGTATAAGAGCATTTGGCATAGCTTCCAATCTCTATTGTTAGTATATCACCTTGAGATTCCGTTGATTCTGTTATCAATAATAATTCTTCCGGAATTTGACTATCATTTATACAAAATGTAACATCAATCGTGTGATCGGTATTGTTTTTGAAATAGAATTGATAGGTAAATAAATCACCTATACAAAAAAAGTTTTCTGCAGATTCATTTTGATAATTGTTTTTTATTATGCTTGAAAAAACAGTAAGCTGATTTGCAGCATGATAGGAAAGCAGAAATTTCTTTCTAAAATCATTCGATAAATTTATTTCATTTATGTACTGAAACATCAATGCATTTAATGCATCTCCATCATAAAGCTTTACTTCATAATTAATTTTTTCAGTGTAGCTACTTATTTCCTGAATTGCTATTTCGGTAAATGGAGAAATAGAGAACAGCATGACCTTTTTTACATCTTCAGCAATTGCCATTACAAATGTTTTTGCAACATCGCTAGTGGCAAGAGGGGAAGTATAGTTTTTACATTCTGCCCAATATTTTTCCTGATTTTGAGTGATACAGACAAAATCCTTCCCGCCATCCCTTGTTTTTATCGTATGTGTATATTTTTCTGTAGGAAACATTACTTTTAATAACTCTCCAATGATATCCTCAAATGCAAAACCATCTCCAATTATATCTTTCCAGCATTGTAATCGACTCATAGCTTTTTCCTTCATATTTCAGCACAAAATAATATGGTATTATTCCTACAAAAAGTGACTGATAATATTTGATTATCCATCTCTTATTTGTCAACTTCCCCATCTTCTTATACTGCATTGTTAGCTTCCATGCTGTTACATCAAAATCAATGCCGCCTACTCCCCATCATACCGCCGAGCCTGAAAATTAATGGTTGCACTTCTGTTACCTTCCCCGACTTTTCAAGAATATTCTTGGAGATAACATGATTGCATAACCAACAGCACACTCTTCCACGTCCGAATTTAGAAGCATTTCCCCAATTCTGACTATTAAATCTGTAACACTGCTGCCGGCTTGACCCTGTCCTTTACCGCCTTCAGACGGACAACTCAGTTTCTAGCGACCAACAAAAACCTATCTTTTTACATATTGTACCACACATGTTTCAAAATGTCATCTACATTTTTCATTCAAACTTCTTTTGACAATACATCTATACTTTCTGGCCCATCTCGAATATCTGATCTTACAGAGTACTCCTACTGTTTTCTTATCGAATAATATCCATTCCAAAAGCGAGAGTAATCCATATTATTTTCGCACAGGCAGCGACTATAAGCCTAAGTACTGCCAAACAGTACCAACTCTTCATTACAATTACCGCAACTCAGACCGGATACGAGACAACAGAGTATTAAATTACCATTGAAATTTTATAACATATTTGCTATAATAATTTTAAGAAAGGGTATTCTATGTACGAAATTGAATTTTATGAAGATAAAAACGGAAAGTCTGAAATAGTAGACTTTATCAGAGAATTAAATGCTAAGGCGACATCAAGCAAAGAAAGTCGAATCAATTTCAATAAAATAGTTGCATATATGGATATGCTTGAAGAATTGGGTACAAGAGTCGGCGAACCTGTGACCAAACATCTGGAAGGCGAAATCTGGGAACTACGACCATTAAAGAACAGGCTGCTATATGCATATTATAAAGACAACATATTCATTATACTTCATCATTTTATCAAAAAGACACAGAAAACACCCAAGCGGGAAATCGAGCAAGCCAAAAGAAATTTACAGGATTACCTAGAAAGGAATAAATAATATGACCACATGGAAAAAGTTAAAAACTGATTTGTCCATAAGTCCAGAAGACATGAATGCAATTGAACTGGAAAAAGACCTGATCCGTACAATGGTAGCTATCCGTGAAGAGAAAGGACTCACTCAGTCTCAGCTAGCAGAAATGTGTAATGGAGCCTATGAAGAAAAGTCTGTAAATTTTGATCTTCTATGATAATTGATAGGGATGAACGATATTATCAGCCGTTTGTCCCTTGCTTATACTTTTAACAGAAACAGGAGCACATGTCA
>JAAUZB010000028.1 GCA_014804775.1 Roseburia sp.
AACGATAATTTACAGCAGATGGCAAAGACCATCTATGACTATTGGTTCACGCAATTTGACTTTCCCGATGAAAACGGCAAACCTTATCGTTCCGCTGGCGGTCAAATGGTGTGGAATGAGCAGTTGAAGCGTGAAATTCCCGCAGGATGGACGGTAAAAAGGCTTTCAGATATAATGAAGAAGAACGTGGTTTCGTTTGACTACTCAGGCACTAAACCTGCTGTTGATCTTAGTAAAATGCCTTCCGACTCTATTGGAATAACTGAGCTGAATAGCAGTGATAATTTCACGACCAATCTTTTCGAGATGATGAAAGGAGACATTCTCTTTGGCTCAATTCGTCCGTATCTTCACAAAGCTGGGATTGCACCTTGTGATGGCGTGGTTGCTGGCACAGTCCACTCGTACCGTGTGTTCAATGACAACGATTACAACTTCGCGCTACTGACAATCGCAAGAAAGCCTTTTTTTGATTATGCAGTAAATGTGTCATCAGGAACAAAAATGCCAGTTGTGAGCAGCGACTCTATTCTCAATTATATGGTGCCGTACAATGAAAGTGTAGTACATAAGCTGTCTGCCATTCCTCTAATGGACATCATCACAAAAAATGCGCAGGAAATCCAAAGCTTGATTGCTCTCCGTGACTGGCTATTACCTATGCTGATGAGTGGACAAGCAACCGTTTCTGACTAAGCCGCTAAATTATCGTTTATCTTATTTTTATTAAAAATAAAATATGTTGTTAACATTATGCAAGGGATATATGAGCTCTTTGATAAGACTTAGGGAGGAAGGTGAGTGAAAAAATATATATGGAAATGTCCGAAAAGGGAAACGTTTATGATTGATGAATGAAGCGGACTGGCAGATCTGCTTGTTAACTTGGTTGAAAAGTGTATATCGGATTTGGATATTGAAAAATACTTTTTACATAGCAGTAAAAAGTAGCATGAAAAATGAAATAAATGCAGTAGAATAAGAATAGAGATAACGTGGAAGTAGTATTTTATCAGATAATATGCTAAAACTAATTTGTTGATTATGGCAGAAAATGCAGGAGGAAGTGAAAGAATTGAACGAAAAAGAATTACTGGAAATTATCGGAAAAGGCGAGTGTCATACGACTGAGTTCAAGAAAGCCACAACAGATATTACTAAGGATGTTTATGAAAGTATCTGTGCATTTTCTAATAGAGATGGCGGTCATGTTTTCTTAGGTGTCAAAGATAATGGGGAGGTACTTGGTATAGAGCCCTACTGCATTGAAAAAATGAAAAAAGATTTTGTGACTGCAATTAATAATGCAAACAAAATGTATCCACCACTATTTTTAACACCAGTAGAATATGAACTTCAAGGAAGAAGAATACTGCATATTTATGTGCCTGTTGGTACGCAGGTAAGCAGATGCTCCGGACGAATATATGATAGAAATAACGAGTCAGATATTGATATTACAGATAATGAAGAACTTGTATACAAATTATATGCAAGAAAGCAGGGAACCTATTTTGTAAATAAGGTATTTCCAGAATGGGGAATGGATGTACTTCGTTCTGACTTGATAGAGAGAGCCAGAAAAATGACTCGCGCAAGAAGTAGCAATCATCCTTGGTTGTCAATGGATGATGAAGAATTGTTAAGAAGTGCGGGCCTTATTTTGCTGGATCATGAAAGCAGAAGAGAAGGAATTACTCTGGCCGCAATTCTTCTGTTTGGAAAAGATACAACTATTATGTCAGCGCTTCCACAGCATAAAACGGATATGATCTTCCGGGTACAGAATTTGGACAGATACGATGACCGAGATGTGATAGTTACCAATCTTTTGAATAGTTATGATAGAATGAGTGAGTTTGCTAAAAAGCATTTAAGTGATCCATTTGTTTTAGATGGAATGCAGTCCGTTAGTGCAAGGGATGCAATTTTAAGAGAAATTATATCGAACAGCTTGGCGCATAGAGATTATTCAAGCAGTTATGTGGCAAAAATGGTAATTGAGAAAGACCGGATATTTGCAGAGAACAGTAACAGAACGCATGGGTATGGAAAGCTCAATTTGAACACATTTGAGCCATTTCCTAAGAATCCTGCAATTTCTAAGGTGTTTAGAGAAATTGGTCTTGCAGACGAATTGGGTTCCGGTATGCGAAACACTTATAAATTTACCAAGTTGTATTCTGGAGGTATTCCGCAGTTTGTAGAAGGTGATGTTTTCAAAACAGTGATTCCACTGAATGAGACTGCAACAATGAAATCGGGACCAAAGGCTAGTGACCAAGTCAGTGACCAAGTTAGTGAGCAAGTCAGTGACCAAGTCGGAAGCGAAGCGGTTACGGAAAAGATTCTTGAATTTTGCAAAACAGAAAGAACCAAAAAAGAGATTTCAGAATATATAGGGTATAAGAATTTAACATATATGACAAGAACTTTCCTTAAGCCATTATTGGAAAGTGGTAAGCTGGCATATACAATACCAGAGAAACCGCAAAGCAGGTTGCAGAAGTATATAACGAAACGGTAAATGAACAGGAGCCTCTAACTCAAACAGGATTTGGAGGATTTACGAGAAATCGATAGAGGAACTAAATATTTATGGATAAGTGATTTTTTATAAGGAGGGAACGGATGGTATTCTATATAAATGTGCCCTATGGTGAAAAAGACGAGGCCAAATTTTTAGGCGCCAAGTGGGATGCAGAAGTTAAAAAGTGGTATATTGATATGGCACGTGATAAGTATGTGAAATTTTCGAAGTGGATATTAAAAGATACGGATGATGCAGTTATTGCTACAGAATACGTATATATTATTGAAGGTGAACAAAAATGTTGGAAATGTGGTCAATGCACAAAGGTGATTGGACTGGGAATAGGAGAATATGTTCATATATTTGGTGAGGCGAATGAACCGGAATATGAAATTGTCGAGGACGATGAGGAGCTGGGAGAAGAATTGCATTTAGCATGGGTAGAAAAAGAGGAGGACATTCCTAAAAAATTACTCGATTATTTAAAAGAAAAATATTCTGTTAAAACAGGATATTCAAAAACAATTGGAGGAAAATGTTTTGCAAACCACTGTGATTGCTGCGGTGCTTTACAGGGGAATTGGTTTTTGTTTAATGAGCCGGATAGCCCGCTATCTTCTTGTGTAGGGGGAGATGAACTCAAGGAACGAATGAGTAAATTGAAAATAAGGGGTATTCCGATTGAAGATGATATACAACTTAATTGGAATTTTGGGTTTTGCTCAAATGATTATGCGTATTTCAAATATGGACAATTTGAAGAATTAAATTTATCAAGTGATCCTAATAATGAATATGTTTCATATAAAGAATTATATGAAATGTAAAAATGCATCATAATACATAAAGTGTAAGAGGCGGAAATTCAATGAGATGTATATTGATGAATAAAAATGTGCCCGTAGTAGAGCTAGAATTAGATGATGATACTGCGACAATAATAAAGGTAATAAAGAGTTACGAATTGGATTTCCTGCCGATTGGAGTAGATGTAAAAGCAGGTATTCCAAATAAAAAAGAACTAAATGAGTGGTGGGTTGGAAGAAGCATTCCTGCAAGCAGATCAGGACTCGCATCTGCATTGGAGCAATTAGGTGTCCGGTATTCGGAGCAGTTATTGTTAAGATGTTATGGACTGAGTCTGTCTGACCAGTATTGGATGAATCCTGTAGATAGGGAATTGAAGTGGGAAAACAATAATTTTTTTCAAAATGATTTTTCAGATGATGTAGGTAATATTTTGTTTGGACAGCCGGCAGCACAGAATATTGATTTAATGTCTCCATGTAACACCTTGGACGGATGGTTGAAAAAGAAATGGAAAATCATAGATACGAAAAGATGTTTATTAAAGGCCGGAAGTAATCCCTATATGCAGGAGCCGATTAATGAAGTGTTTGGAACGAGATTGCACCAAAGACTTGGCTGTAAAAATTATGTGCCTTACAAAATGTTGTCGGAGAAGGGCATTCCTTATAGTGTATGCGAAAACTTTATCGATACCAGTACGGAATTGGTAAGTGCAGTAAGTATCAATCGCAGTATGAAAAAGAGAAGTCAGTTTTCTACTTATGAGCATTTTATGAATGCCTGTGACAGGCTCGGCATTCCGGGGATGAAGGAATATATTGATTACATGCTGGTATTTGATTATTTAATGGTGAATACGGATCGACATTTTGGGAATTTTGGAGCAATCCGAAATGTAGAAACTTTGGAATGGATAGGTCCGGCTCCGATTTTTGACAGCGGAACAAGTCTTTGGCATGATAAACTTACAAGAGCAATCAACCCGTTGGGGGAAGTAGAAATAAAGCCGTTCTATTCCAATGTTTCAAGACAAATGAAATTGGTTTCAGATTTTAGCTGGATTCCGTTTGAAGAGCTAAGACATTTAAAGGATGATATAAGAGAAATTTTTGTGCCGACGGAGTTTATTGATGAGGAGCGCATAGAGACGCTGGCGAATGCTGTAACTTGCAGAGTGGAAGAATTGAAGGATATGGAGATAGAGCAGAAAAAGCAGCACTCAAGTATTTTATGATGACCCACGAGGAAAAGGATTGCGAAAGCAGTCCTTTTTTTGTCCTATCTGTACTGTTTTTCGAAAAGATGAAAATTGGGTGAAGAGAATCTATTGATAAGCACTTGACAAATGTTAAGCACTTGCTTAATCTATAGCATAGATTATAGTTTTGGTTAGAAATAGAAAAATTTATATTCAGGTATGGAGGAATAATGAATAAAAAAGAAGAACAATATGAAATGCGAAAATGGCAGATTTTGGATATTGCATTAAATCACTTTATTCAGTATGGATTTTATGGGACATCTACTAGAAAAATTGCGGAAGAAGCAGGCATAAGCTCAGGTCTTATGTTTCATTATTTCCCAAATAAGCTGGCGCTTTATGAAGCGTTAGTAGAAATTGGATGCGAGAAACTGACAATTGATAGCGGAGAAGGTGAGTCCCCGCTGGTGTTCTTTGAAAGACAGATTGAATGGTTTCTATCGGTCGCAACACAAAATAATTTTGCATCAAGAATGTTTGTTTTTATGGGATTGGTAGCGATAAATGCAAAAGATGTTTCAGAGCGAGCGGTTCAAATGATGAAAAACCACGATGTTGAGGCATTGAGTGTTCCATATATAGAAAAAGGACAGGAATTAGGTGTAATCAGAGAAGGAGATCCATTGACACTTTCGGTATTATTTTATAGTAGTATTCAGGGTTTCGCAGAAACATTGGTTGCAAGAAATGATCTGAAATTACCAGAAAAGGAATGGTTTTTAGCCATATTAAGGAATGAAAAGAAACAATAAAAAGGATAGTGTGAACATGAGCAGACGAGATAAAATCACTGGCATTGTGTTACGAATCATCAATAAAGATTTGAACAAAATGGGGGCGTTACTAAATTTTAAAAATAATATGAAGTGGTACGCTGCTAGTGTTAAAAAAATGTATCAGCATGTGGAGGATGAATAATGATAGCTATAGTTGGCGCAATTTTATTTTCGTTTGTAATTCTGTTAAGCATCCTCCTAATATGTGGATTACCGTTAGGAGAACTGACAATGGGAGGACGATTTAAAACTTTTCCTAAAAAGCTGAGAGTTGTGTTGGTAGTTCAACTTATATTTCAAATATTATTTGTGATAATTATTTTGCAAGCCGGAGGATTAATAACATTATGGTTTTCTGATAAAGTCACTAGAACGATATGTATTGTAATGGCAGCATATCTTTCATTAAATGCTGTTATGAACTTTATTTCAAAAAGCAAAAAAGAAAAATATATTATGACACCACTTTCACTATTGTCGGCAATATGTTTTTGGATCACAGCATTTCGAATGTAAGTTAAATGGCATGAAATTGTAAAACTTGCAAATCTTCATAATGGAATCAAGAAAGTATGCTATTATTTTATATCAGGGAGGTGTTTAATTTGGCAAGACAGAAATGTTGACAGATAGATAAATTGTTATATATAATATAAACGAATATCAGAACAAGTTCCTAAATATTCATGCGTGAATGTCGACGATTTTTACGCAGTTTTGGGAAATATATTAGAACAATGTCATGTGGCGTAATAAAAATAACTTATGATATATAGATGTTGCACGTGAAGCAACATTTGTTGAGAACAATAATTAAGGAGGAGATATGGCTTTAATTCAGTGTCCTAAATGTGGGGAAAATGTTTCTGATACTAGTAAAGAGTGCATACATTGTGGATATCCGCTGAAAACAAAAAATGTGAGGAAAATTAATAAGCGTGCAGTTTTAATAGTAGCGGTAGTATTGATAATAATCCTTGTATTTTTGGTTTTTATGTGTTTGTCAAAAAAAGAAAAAAACCATACGATTCAAAATACTGCTTTAATAACTTTGATCGAGTGCTCTCAATCATCAACGGTAAAAGATATGTTAGGCGATAATTATGAACATAAAAGTGGGAAGGATTCTACTTCGGATAGATATACAGATATTCATGTTGGTGATTTGGAGTGTAAGTATGTTGAATTATTTTATGATAAGACAGGAAATTATGAGCGAGTGTATATTATGGTGGCAGAATCAGAAAAAGAAGTGAAGGATATTGTTGTGAAGGATCTTATTGCTCAGTATGGGGATGAATATTATTATGAAAAAAGCGACTTTAGTGAAAATGGTGACTTTGAAGTGTATGATTGGACTATAAGTCAGGAGAGAAGGGTAGAAGTTGGGATAGTGCCAATAGACGATGGGGTGTATAGGACGGTAATAAATTCATATTATCGATGATGATACGGTTCAACACCTGGACTTGTACTGATGATAATGTTGCCTAAAACCAAGAAAATCTTTACGATACCTCCCGTGTTTTGCAGTATGGATTCCTTACAAACTATTTTATCAACATGGTGGAGAGTTGGAAGATTTTTATTACTATATGTGTCACAGATATGGCGGCGGAATGGAGAGTATAATGAAAAAAAAGTTAATATGTTTAGTTCTGTGTGTAACAATTATAAGTTCATTGACGGCGTGTGGAACTGAAAGAGAAGAGAATGAAGTAGTAAATGGCGTGGAAAGTAATGTGGAGGAAGAGCCGGAGATTAATGAGAATATTCTTGCGGTTGCAGAGTCAGATAGTCAGTTTGATTCGGAAGAGATTATTGAACGGGCCAATAACAGAATGAAAACAGATCCAGAGTTTTTTACAGATTCAAAAGTACCTACTCTTGATAGTTGTGTGACAGGGATTGTCCTTGACGAAGAAAATACAAGTGATGGAAATTACATGTATTGCTTTGGCGAGGGGGAAGATGCAAAGGATGTAGAAGTCTATTTAAGTGGTGTCTTGGCGTATGCGGCGCATTTAAAGGCACTTGGATTAACATATGAGCTAAATGATGATAAAATGTGTTATATCTATGATGACTCTGAAGTTGTAGCACAATTTATGGTGTTTAATACAAAAGATGCAGGATATCTTATGATTATCACCCCTATGTAAGTTATGTATTCGTGTTGGAGTGTTGCTTTATGGGGAATATTTTTTCAAAAGTACATAAACAATGCATTGCGATAATTGGAGGAACAAACGGCAGGAGGGAAGTTTAGTATATCTGCAAAAGGTATTATATTGATATATATAGTCCTTATAATGATTTTCATGAAGTATATGAATTTGTATTAAACTATGAGACATCTGAAATTATCCATGTGGAGAATGAAAAAAGTAAAGCTATGGATGTTATCAAAAAAGGATAAAGAATGGGAGAAATAAAAAGTGGCGCTTATAAGATGTTCGGAGTGTGGTAAAGAAATATCGGATAAAGCAAGTAGTTGCCCTAGCTGTGGATATCCAATATCGAATAATGATCAAATGGGGAATGAAATAAAGAGACAATGGAAACAAAAAAAGATATTTAAAATACTTTTGAGTTTAACTGTAATATGTATTGTATGTTGGACGGGAATGTATTTATGGCAGCAATGTAATGCAAGTGATATCAGTTCTGCAAGAGCATCAGGGTATGCGTCAAGTATATCTTGGATGACTGGCATATCAAGTTATCAAAGTGCATCAGAGAAAAATCTAGTGAAAATTGATAACTTTGTAAAAACAGCAAAAAAAGTGGTTGCTATTCTAATCATATTTTTTGGAATTTTATCTGTACATTATTATATTCTTACTAAAAAGAAGAAAAATAATTGATATTGATTTATTCATGGTAGTATGAACAAAGGTGGTAAAAAATTTTGCGTCTATGAAAGTTAGACTTTCTTGATAAGAATTAGATATTCAAGAACTTTTGTATGGTAAATAGGTAATAAGGTAATTTTTATAAACGCCTCATAGTGGAGACACCCACTATGAGGCGTTTACGTTTGATCTACCGCTGACAATGTACATTCAGAACGCCCGACAATCAGCGGGTGAAAAATTGCAAAATTTGCAAATCTCCATAATAGATTCAAGAAAGTATGCTATTATTTCATATCAGGGAGGTGACTCTATGCAAAAGATTCTAATTGTAGAAGATGATTTATCTATACAGGCGTTGCTGCATGATTTCATACAGGAAGCCGGGTATAGTGTTGTATTGGCTGCTGACGGGGTAGAAGCTCTTGCAAAGTATTCCGAACGGGATTTTGATCTGATACTGCTTGATATTATGATTCCCAAAATTGACGGCTATGGTGTTTGCGAGGTGATCCGGCAAAAATCAGATGTTCCTATTATCATGGTTACCGCTTTAGACGGGGAAGAAAATCAAATCAAAGGTTTGGATTTGCAGGCAGATGACTATATCACAAAACCCTTTTCTATGCCTGTCCTACTGCGGAAAATCGCTGCTGTCCTGCGTCGATCATCAAGACAAAATGATATGCCGCAGACCATGAGCTATAAAAATTTGACACTGGATTTAGACGGGTACAAGGTTTACATAGGAGAAGAAAGTATTGATCTTACTCCCCGAGAGTTTGAAATACTTCGGGAACTGCTGATTCACAAGGGCAGGATTTTAACGCGGCAGAATCTGTTACAAACACTTTGGAAGTATGAGTTTTTCGGGGAAGAAAGAATTATTGATACGCATATAAAGAACCTGCGGAAAAAACTTGGTGCTGCTGACTACATAGAAACGATCAGAGGGGTGGGGTATAGGATTGATAAAGAAGATGAAAAGCCGGTTATCCATTAAGGTCTTTTTGCTGACATTATTATTGACAATGATATGCTGCTTCGTTACGTATAGTTTTCTTTCATTGGCTCTTCCCAATTTCTATAAATATGATTTGGAAGATATTGAAATGGAGCTTCCTTTTATGGTTGATTTGATGTCAGAAGAATGTAAAGAAAGCGGTTATTTTATACCTGGGGGTTTTGATGAAGATATACGGGAACGCTGTGAAACAGAGTTTGAAGTGCATTTTTTTCAGTCTGACGGACAGGAAGTGAACTTATACGATATTGACAAGCTTACAGGCGGGCATATTACCGACTATGATAAAATTGAAAAATCCAAAGCCTATACGGTTACCTTTACCGACAGCGACTCGTCTTATATTTTGTTATTGACAAGGAATACTACGAAACGAACACAAATGGAGGAAGCTCTGCAAAGAACACTTTCGCCGCTCTGCATTGTCATTTTAGTTAGCTCAATCATTTCGGCTTTTTTCTATTCGTGGTATATGACTGCACCAATTAAAAAAGTAAGTAAGATTTCAAAGCAAATGGCAGATATGGATTTTAGTGGCTTTTGCTCTATCGGACGTACTGATGAAATAGGCGTGTTATCGGATAGCTTAAATACACTCTCCCGGAAATTGGCGACAGCTCTTTTGGAANTGCAGGAAGCTAATCANANGCTGCAGGCGGATATTGATATGGAAAGGCAGCTTGAAAGACAGCGGGTAGAGTTTTTTTCNGCNGCTTCCCATGAATTGAAAACGCCTATTACTATTATCAAGGGACAGCTTCAAGGCATGCTCTATCAAGTGGGACGTTATAAAGACAGGGAAACATACCTTGCCGAGTCTTTAGAAGTTACAGACACCTTAGAAAAAATGGTACAGGAGCTTTTGGTGATATCCCGGTTGGATACTCCCGGTTATACATGCAAAAAATGTAACCTTAATCTTAGCAAGCTCATAAGTGACCGGCTTGCAGCATACGAAGACTTATTTATGCAAAAAGATTTANCAGTTGAACACTCNATATCTCCGNAAACATTTATTTTAGGAGATTTGCAGCTGCTTCNAAAAGTATTGGATAATCTTTTGGGAAATGCGGCTNCATATTCGGGNGCCGGAAATCNGATAATCGTNAAGNTGTGGAAAGANACAGAGAAAACCAACCTCACGATNGAGAATACTGGTGTACATATNCCGGACGAGAGTATTCCCAAATTGTTTGAAGCATTTTATCGGGCAGACCAGTCAAGAAACAGACAGACAGGCGGCACTGGTTTAGGCTTGTATATTGTGAAAACAATTCTTGATCTGCATGGAGCAAAGGTTNAAATTGCAAATAGCCTTCAAGGCGTTATTGTTTCTGTACAATTTTAGGCAAATTCTCCANATAAAAAACATATTNAATTCAACATCAATTCAAATAGGAGCGGTATTCTGAATCTGTANCCCAAAAAGGGNAAANAACAAAAACNGTTGTTNANAGAAAGGAGCTTCTANTATGAAGAAATATTTATCAATNATTTTTGCGNNCNTCTTAACNNTAAGTGCACTAACAGGGTGTGCATCCTCTAATACCTCTGCTGCGTATGAAAAGCTGATAGCATACAAAACCGAGAACTATTCTGGGCAAAGTGTGGCNGACTTCAACNCTGCNCTTGCGCCGACANCCGATGAATTAACAGAGNTTCTTGCCGCNCAAGCTGATGTAATAGGTACAATATCTTCCGATGANNAAAACTATGACTTTTTCACAACAACNNTNNNTTTTTCGGCTNATGAATTATANTGCGAGCATATGGGAGAAGAAGTTGCATTTTTNGCAGGAATATCAAAAATGAGTAGACCTTGCAACTATTTGGACGAAGATGGGGAAACCGTATATGAGTTTANCTGTTTTGTTGATTTGCAAGTNCCTTATTCTATCAACTCTCCGGAACTTTTAACGGTAGCAGAAAGGGATAATACTTTACTNACATTTAAAGAAGAAATGCAAAACTACTTGAATGGTTTAAGTGAANCTGAAATNACNGACGGAAATATCAGAACGAAACTTATGGATAAAGCTACTGAACTNGNAAATNNCTTATCCACTGAAAAAATGAAGTTATTATCCTGCGAAATTTTCCTAATTAACATCAACGGCGCAGAAANGGGAGAAATTNAGTGTCAATAAAGATTAGAAGAATAGAACATGATGCAAAGTAGTCAACTACTTATCATACTTGAATTCCGTATTCTGTGTGTGTTAGCACGCCATCGGGGTATAATGTCTAAAGAGATGATCCTAAGCAGGCTGGAATATATCTAGACAGTGCGTGGGGGTGGGTATAAAATAAATTGTGTAAAAAGGGAAGGCAGTGTTCTAAAGTATTTGGAACGCTGCCTATTCAGTTTACTAGTATTTGCTTTTCTATTGATATTAAATGCAATTGCATTAAGGGAAATTACTAGTTTAGAAAAAGTGCTTTTAGGAGATGGTTAATTATGGTGTCGTTGTGGATGGGGGAGTTTCATACATCTATTTTTAGTATATACCTTTTGGCAAAAAGCAACAATTATGTAGCAAAATAAAGCGATTTCAATATTTATGGGTATGTTTCCTCGTATGGGTATATCAAAAAGAGGAAGACATTGGAGTACAATTATGATGATGAATGATGTAATGCTTTTTAATGCTTTAAATACAGTTTATTACAGATGAAATGAGAACTGTTGCGGAGATAGTAATTTGTATGAAAATTTTGCGAAGTGCCAGGGGAGGAAATGACGACAAAGTTGTAAATTGATAGTTAAGAAGTTGTACTTATCTCATTTGTGGCATTTGGAGAATGATTAGAAGAAAGTTAGTGNGGTCTTGCATGTGAGATGAACCAGAGAAAAAGCATGACAGTGGATGCAAACGGGAAATAGGACAAAATTGTCGCTATAAATCATTTTTACAGAATGATATAATCAGGACAAAGGAGGATACACGAAATGAATGGTTTTGGAGAAAGGTTAAAGGAATTGAGATTGGCAGCTGGATTGAGCCAAGAAAAATTAGCAAATCAATTGCAAAGTACAGCAAAGTCAATACAGAGATATGAAGGAGGACATAGACCAGACACAGATACTTTAGTTAAACTTGCTGAATACTTCAATGTATCAACTGATTATTTATTAGGATTGAAAAGCTATAAAGAATTAAGTAAGGAGCGAAAACAAAAACTGAAAGGTGAAGAAGGATATAGTGAACTATATAGCAATTATATTAATTGCATAAATAATTTTGAAGTTGTGGAGGGAGCAATATATTACTGGATAGAATTATATGATGATTACATTGGAGGACAGACTGAGTGGGTAGGCTGGTTGGACGAAGAGCATACGCTGGAAAGGAGAAGATTGTGTCCTGTGAAACCGAAGGAAGCAATAGAAATGTGCAGACAAGTTAATGGAAAACCAATGGTCATTAATAGTCAGATGGATGNAATGGTTTTTTTGATTTATGGAGGACAAGCAATTGTACGAGGNGACATATGTGAAAAATATTTACCGGAATTTATGTGTTGATAATGGCTTTTTCGAATTTTAAAAAGATTCGTAGATAATAAGAGAGAGGGAGTTGAATGGACAGAGTGTATGCGAAAATGCNCAAAAAGAAAGGGAAGATGCCTATGCCTGATAAATGGAGCGGACTGGCAGATCTACTTTCAAACTTGATTGAAAAATATATATCTGATTTAGATATTGAGGATATAAAAGGTATGGCAGTCAAAATTGGCACGGAAAATAAAACGGATAAAATAGAAGAATAGAGATTCTGCCTTGAAAGCAGCATTATCATACAGTATGATAAAAGTGTCTAAACTTTATTAGGGGAAGTGTATTTATGTTCTATTGATGGAAACGCATGAAGTAGTGAGGTAGGCAGAATGAACCGTAGAGATGATATGAATGTAAATTCAAATATTATTATTTATACAACAAAGGATGGATTGGCAAAGATTGAGACAACTTTTGACGGGGATACTGTTTGGCTGTCCATTGATCAGATGGCGAAGCTGTTTCAGAGAGATAAATCAACAATTTCAAGACATATAAAAAACATTTTTTTAGAAGGGGAGCTATTAAGAGAAACAGTTGTTGCAAATTTTGCAACAACTGCTTCTGATGGTAAAACATATCAGGTTGATTATTATAATCTCGATGTAATCATTTCTGTCGGCTACCGTGTAAAATCCAAGCGCGGCACACAGTTTAGGATATGGGCAACTGGAATATTGAAAGAGTATATGCGCAAAGGCTTTGTGTTGGATGATGAACGTCTGAAAAACTTGGGGGGAGGTGGATACTTTAAGGAACTGCTTGAACGAATTAGAGATATTCGTGCGTCTGAAAAGGTATTTTACAGGCAGATTTTAGAAATCTATGCCACCAGTATTGACTATGATCCGAAAGCTGAAATATCCATTCAGTTTTTTCAGAAGGTTCAGAACAAAATTCATTATGCTATTCATGGGCAGACGGCGGCGGAAGTTATTTACACAAGGGCGGATGCAGAGAAGGAATTTATGGGACTTACAACATTTGCAGGAACGCAGCCGACTTTGCGTGAAGCTGTCACTGCCAAGAACTATCTGAATGAAAAAGAACTTCGTGCAATGGGACAGCTTGTGTCGGGGTATCTGGATTTTGCGGAACGTCAGGCAGAAAGGGAGCAAGCTATGACCATGAAGGATTGGACAGAGCATTTAGACCGTATTCTGACCATGAGCGGTGAACAGCTGTTATCCGGAAATGGAAGTGTGACACATAAACAGGCGGTGGAAAAAGCTACCGGGGAATATAAGAAATATAAAGAGCGGACTTTAAGCGATGTGGAACAGGATTATTTGGATGCGATAAAAATGTTAGAACATAAGATGGATAAGAAGGGATAGGAATTAAAATTGTGCAACGGTCGTTGCACAAACGAGGTGACGGCTATTCTTGGATGCACAAAAAGCCAGAATGATGGCATTTACTGATTACAATGATGAAAATGTTAAAGATATGAGGATGTCGGAAAGTTGGCAAATTCATTGAGGGCAGGATTAAGTTTCCTCAGATGATAGAGGATATAAAAGAGGGATTAACTGTGAGTGAAACAGCAGATAATTAGAAAAGTGCTTGAAAGTTTTTTCAAGAAATTTGATTGACAAAAGATAATTAGAAAGCTCAAAAGCAGAATATGGTGTATATATGACATCTAAAGATGTTCTGGCAATGTTCAGAAATAATTTTGAAAAACTGTTGGGGCATATACGAATGGTATTAAATAATGAAAAGCATCGTGATAAGGTGTCTAGAAATGTGTTTGATTGTATTATGTAGCAAACAGGAAATTTAATGCGGTTATTAACTATACTAAACATGGAATAAAATATTGAAAACTATAAATTATGATATTTTGTACTTAGGTGAAAAAATATGCATCAGAAATATCGAAAATTCAGAAGCATTGATGAAGCTATCTGGTGGGGAGAAAAACATTATGCGTATTGGCTCCCAGAGTATCAACTTGGTGGGAAGTTAAGGGGCCATTATGAAACAGAAAATCCAGTAAAGCTTTTAGTGGGTGAGTTCACGCAAAAAGAGATAGAAGAACTTAAAAATGAAGCAATTGAAAATAAATGGTTTTCATTTTATTGTGGCGGAAACTGGGGATTGGCAATTAATGAAAAACTTAGATATGGTAATACACAATATCCTTTTTCAGAAAAAGGACTTATTGAAATGCAGCAAGTTATGGATAACTGTCTAGAAAGAACATTGATTCCAGAAAATATTTGGGGATATAGATTTTTGAAATATAAGGATTTATGCAGGAGTGTGAACAGGCATTTTATTAACTGCGGCATGCTAATAGAAGATAAAGGCTATATGGGAGTAGGACTTGTAAAACCAGAATTACAAGAGGAGTTTGGTGGATATAATACTTTACTAGAGATTATGATTCCAAAGGGAACAAAGGGATTATATATTGATTTGATTAGTAATAGAAGAAAGGAACAAGAAGTGCTATTTGCAAGGGGGAGTAAGATGAGGGTATTATTTTGCCATAGGAGAAAAGGCAAAAGAATTATTACATGTAAGATGATAAAACCAGCATGTATCGCTGAAAGTGGAGGATTTTAAAGGAATAAATGAAAGTATACACACGCAACAAGAATCATTCCTGTTAAGTAACAAATAACAGGTTTGAAAAAAGGAATGTCACTCACAAATGAATTTCAATCATTGAACTTGAATTCGACAAAATAATTCAAATCTGGCGGGATGCAAAGCTGAGAGTTGTTGGAACGAAAAGGGAAACGTCCTTGTGTGAAACGGCAAAGGAGCATTGGATTAAAGAAAGGTTCTTCAGTAACCGAGTATCAAATGAAACTGATTCCTGCGGATTACGAAGACGATGCTATGCTTGTAGTTAAAAAGCAAAACTTCTGTGTTATAATAAATAACATGAGTAGGTGAGGCTAAGCCTTGCACAGTCAAAATTTGAATTGATAGGGAGAATGCTATGAAAACTGCAAAATTAGGTAAAATACAAGAAGTCGATATACGTACATTATGGAGTCATGAACAATATGATTTTTCAAATTGGCTTTCGCAAAAGCCAAATCTGGAGCTTTTAAATGAAGTTCTGGGTTTGACTCTTACTAAAGTTGAAAAGGAAGTATATGTAGGCTCCTATAGATGCGATCTTGTGAGTGTTGATGAGGTGACTAACGAAAAAATTATTATTGAAAATCAATTAGAGCAGTCAAATCATGAGCATTTAGGAAAGATTATAACATATGCGTCTGGGTTAGACGCAAGTGTCATTGTATGGATTGTTAAGGATGCACGTGAGGAACATAGAAGTGCTATAGAGTGGCTAAATAATAATACAGATACTAAGATTAACTTTTTTCTAATCGAGATTCATGCATATAAAATAGGTGATTCACTTGCAGCGCCTATGTTCGAGATCGTTGAAAAGCCTAATGGATTTAAGAAAAATGTAAAAAATCAGTCTGGCTCAGGAGAATATAATAAATCTCAAGCGGAGATATTAGAATTTTGGACAAAATTCAATGAGATGCTTATTGAAAAGGGTAAGCCATTTAATGTTAGAAAACCTGCAACAAATAATTGGTACGATATTGCAATTGGATTAAGTGTAGCGCATGTGGCGCTTAATCTTGTGAATAAAGATGGATGCGTTGTTGTTGAACTATATATAAATGATGATAAGAAGTTATTTGATCAGCTTAAATTGTCAAAACATGAAATTGAAAATGAACTTGGATTAGCTCTTGATTGGCAGAGACTTGACGATAAAAAGGCATCGCGTATAATGTATCGAATTTCTGGCTTGAATTTTGATGACCATTCTAATTACGATGAATTAATGAGTGAGATGATTGAGAAAGCGGTCTTATTTGTGGATGTCTTCAAAAAATATGTAAAGTAACTATGCTTCATATATATTTTAGCTATATACTATGAAAATTCAATATCTAGCAACTATTTAATTGCAGGAGAGTCATGCTTGGAACATCTGTAACCGCGAATGTAGAACTGTGAGAACTGTATCCATAAATGTATCGCTCCAGTTTGTCAATCTTTTCGTTAGATGCTTCTGGGCTGTCCGTGAGAACGCGCTGGACCTGCTTTCAATGGGCAGCATCATATAGCTGATAAAAATCGTTTCAGAGTGCGGCAAGATAGAATACAAATATATATAAAACAGGTCAGTGATATACATTTGAAAGGCAACACCAGAGGACTATATGGATAAGTCCATGAAAAATGTTAAAAACATAAAGACATGCCTCAATTTGTTTTGTCAGCAGATAATGCAGAAAGTGCAATTGAATCTGGAAGCAAAGACTGGCTTGTAAACGCTATTTCGAATTTAAAACGGGCATTGAACTGTGAAATGGATATGTTCTTTGAAAGCATAAACCTAAAAAGAATTTTTAAATATTCAATTTAAAATTTGAAAAAAGACTCAATTTTTTTGAAAATTCAGTTTGCAAAAAAGACAGAAGAAACACACCACCCAGGGCAGAAATTGCTCTGGGTGTTTTTATTATGGATCGTGACCCAGATGAGCACGCAAAGTGTGCGAAATATAAACCACCCGCTATGCGGGTGCGGGGTGTGAGTTATACAAAAAAATCACCTTTCCGCTATAATAAGGTTGTTCAAGCCAATATATAGCGAAAGGAAAGGTGATTTTAATGGCCAATAAGGCAAATAGCTTAGCACATACTAAGTGGATGTGTAAATACCACATAGTGTTCACTCCTAAGTATAGGAGAAAAATAATATATAATCAATACAAAGAATGTATCAGGGATATATTAAAGCAGCTATGTGCGTATAAGGGAGTAGAGATACTGGAAGGTCATCTCATGCCAGATCACATCCATATGCTTGTAAGCATACCACCGAAAATAAGTGTATCACAATTCATGGGATATCTGAAAGGGAAAAGTGCACTTATGATATACGATAAGCACGCAAACCTGAAGTATAAGTTTGGAAACAGACATTTCTGGGCAGAGGGATATTATGTGAGTACAGTCGGACTGAATGAGGCAACCATAAGGAAGTACATTCAGGAACAAGAAAGTCACGATATAGCCATGGATAAAGTGAAAGCCAGCGTCTTTAGGCGCTGGCCGGTAACAGAGGCTTATAGCCTCAGAACAAACTGCCCGTTAGACGGGCGGGGATGATTAACAGTTAAAAAAATTAAATAATATTTAACAACTCTTCAATTGCCCGGGATATCCGTTCCTGCTATGATTGAAGTACAAAAGCTTTTGTAATATCAACAGGAGGTTTATCGAATGAAAATTGGAGAAGTAATCAGAAAATACAGAAAAGAGATCGGATTCACGCAGGAGGAAATGGCTAATAGACTTGGTGTGACAACTCCGGCAGTCAATAAGTGGGAAAACGGAAATTCAAACCCTGATATCGAATTGCTGGCACCTATTGCAAGGCTGCTGCACATTTCTCTTGATACGCTGATGTCCTTTCACGAAGAGCTTACACAGTCAGAAATTGAGGAGGTGATCCGGGAACTTGACCGCATGTTGGATTCAGACGGTTTTGAAAAGGCATATGTGTGGGCGACAGAAAAGGTAAGGGAATATCCGAACTGCAATATGCTCATATGGCAGATTGCGGTTATGCTGGATGCCAGAAGACTGACCGGNGATGCCATAGANCCTGAAAAATATGATGAACAGATTAATGCATGGTATGAGATCGCATTANGCGATGANAACGAGGAAATAAAAAGACANGCNGCNGACTCTCTGTTTGGATTTTATTTAAGAAAAGGNGAATANGCAAAAGCGGAAGNATATCTGCAATATTTTTCTGACAANGATCCTATGAAGAAAATATATCAGGNAAGAATATATAAGGAACNGGGGGAAANTGAAAATGCATANAAAATGCTTGAGGGCGTGATATTTTCGGGATACCAGACACTGAACTTTGCATTTTCATTGATGATTGCTACTGCGATTGAGGAGNGAGATGTGCAGAGGGCGCGCTTCCTGGCAGAAAAGATAAGTGCAATAGCAGGTATTTTCGAAATGGGTAAATTTCATGAGTGTTCATCGATGATTGACGTGGTCTGCGCGGAGAAGAATGTTNCGGAGACATATAGGGTGGTGGAACAGCTGTTAAAAAGTGCAGACAGCATTTGTGATTTTCCAAATTCAAAGCTATATCAGCATATGACTTTTAGTAAGCGGGATAGTTCATTTGGAAAGAGATGGAAAGAAAAGATGCTGGAGGCGATCAGAGATCAGGAAGCATTCGAATATATGAGAGGAAATGCGGACTGGGAAGATTTAATCGCACAGTAAAAAATATTCCCTAAAATGCTTGCGTTATAATATGGAAAATCATAGAATAAAGAAAAAAATGTAGTCAGGGAGGAATGGGGAAAATGAANGTGNTGATCATTAACGGCAGTCCGAGAAAAGAAGGAAACACTTCTATNGCAGTAAGAGAAATGGAGAAAGTTTTTATAGAAGAAGGCATNGAAGTGGAAATNTTACANATTGGAAACAAGGACATCAGAGGCTGTATCGCCTGCAATACATGTGCCGAAAANGGTAAGTGTGTATTTGACGATGCNGTAAATGAAGCCGCGGGGAAATTCGANGAGGCAGACGGTCTTGTGGTTGCCAGNCCGGTTTATTATGCGTCGGCAAATGCAACNCTGATCGCATTTCTTGACAGACTGTTCTACAGCACGCATTTTGANAAAACCATGAAGGTGGGAGCGAGCGTCGTATGNGCCAGAAGAGGAGGATGTTCTTCAACATTTGATGANCTGAATAAATANTTTACGATNGCAAATATGCCGCTTGCGTCGAGNCAGTATTGGAATTCTATTCACGGNCGNAGNCAGGGAGAAGCTGANATGGATGAGGAAGGGAANCAGACAATGCGTGTTCTGGCAAGAAATATGTCTTTCNTGATAAANAGTATCGCNCTTGGCAAGGANCAGTTCGGTCTTCCNAAAACAGAAGAACATGTATGGACACATTTTATCTGATTAAAAAAATATGATCAAAAAGCGGATAGGTGATTTAGAGATGATAAGATTTAACTGCGATTATAGCGAAGGCGCAGANGCAAGAATANTGGAAAANNTGGTGAGNACGAATCTGGTTCAGACAGAAGGATACGGAGAAGACTGCTACTGCAAACAGGCAAAGGAGTTGATTAAANCAGCCTGCCAAAGACAGGATGCNGATGTNCATTTNCTGGTNGGAGGGACGCAGACNAACTTGACAGTGATNGCAAGTGCNCTGCGNCCTTACCAGGGCGTACTGTGTGCGGAAACAGCGCATATCAATGTGCATGAGACNGGAGCNATAGAAGCNTGCGGACATAAAGTGCTGNCATTGCATTCAAAAGACGGAAAGATCAGNGCTNCGCAGATTGATGCATGNTATAAAGCGCATGTCAATGATGAAAANTTTGAACATACNGTACAACCTAAAATGGTATATATTTCGCAGCCTACGGAATTGGGGACGCTGTACAGCCGTGAGGAACTGGCNGAAATATCAGATGTCTGCCATCGCAACGGATTGCTGTTATACGTGGACGGTGCAAGNNTGGGNTATGGACTGGCAGCAANAGNCAATACAGTCTCATTGCCNGATNTTGCTGAACTTTGTGATGTGTTTTATATAGGCGGAACAAAAATAGGTGCATTGTTTGGAGAGGCAGTTGTTATCGTAAATCCCCGCCTGAAAGAGGGGTTCAGATACATCATAAAACAAAAAGGCGGAATGCTGGCAAAAGGGAGACTGCTCGGAATTCAATTTCTAGGGCTGTTTGAGAATGATCTGTATATGGAGCTGTGCGGACACGCCGACAGGATGGCAGATCTGATGCGGGAGGCATTTCAGAAGGCGGGATATCCTTTTTTGGTGGAGAATACTACGAATCAGCTGTTTCCTATTTTTCTGGATTCCGAACTGGAGAGATTGAGGGAGAAATTTGAGTTTGCTTATCAGCAGAGAGTGGATGCGGAACACAGTGCGGTACGGTTCTGTACCAGTTGGGCAACGAAAAAANAGGATGTGGANAGTCTNATNCAATATATTTTATAGAAAAGCAAGTCAGAGCTTGGACACAAAAATCGGAGGTAGATGCAATGTTATTTTTAGAATATCCAAAATGTTCCACATGTCAGAAAGCTAAGAAATGGCTGGATAGTCACAATATAGAATATACAGACCGCCACATTGTGGAGGATAATCCGTCCTATGACGAATTAAAGGAATGGTTTGAAAAGAGTGGACTGCCACTTAAGAAATTCTTCAATACAAGTGGATTATTATACAAGGAAATGAAGTTAAAAGATAAGCTTCCGACCATGAGTGAAGAGGAGCAGTTGAAGCTTTTGGCTACCAACGGGATGCTTGTAAAACGTCCGTTGCTTGTGGATGGGGAGAAAGTTCTTGTCGGATTTAAAGAAGTTGAGTGGGAAGAAAATATTGATTAGCAAATTTCTTTTAAGATGAGATTTTGCAGAAAGGAGGGAAGTCCTATGTGCGGCAGATATTATGTGGACGATGAAACAGCCAGAGAGATTAATAATATTGTTCGCATTGCGGATGAGAAAGCAAATAAAGAAACTTCGGCAATGCTGCAGTTTCAGGCAAGGGACATACACCCAACGGAAACGGCTCCGGTATTGATGGCATCGAATCAAAAGCTGTGCTGCAGTCTGCAACGGTGGGGATTTCCCGGATTTCAGGGGAAGCAGGTTATTTTTAATGCCAGAAGCGAATCTGTACTGGAGAAAAAGACATTTAGGGAGAGCGTCGAATGCAGACGCGCTGTGATACCTGCCACATGGTTCTATGAGTGGAACCGGAATAAAGAGAAGAATACCTTTTACCGAAAAGAGCAGCCGGTGCTGTTCATGGCAGGGATATACAGCCGTTATCAGAATGAGGACCGTTTCGTAATCCTCACTACGGAGGCTAACGCTTCTATGAAACCTGTACATGACCGTATGCCGCTCATATTGGAAAAAAGTGAGATCATTCCCTGGATATTCGACAGGGATAAGACCAAAGAGTTTCTTCATAAAGTGCCGTGTGTATTGGAGAGAAAGGCTGACTTTGAACAGATGAGTTTATTTTAATACAAGAGAAGAAAAATAGGAGGGAAATCACATGTTTTATTTGGTCCGACACGGAGAAACTGATTACTCAGAGAGAAACACCAAAATTTATCAAGGGATGGGCGTGAATCTTTCTCCGCTATCAGAAGCTGGGGTTCAACAGATTAAAGAGACAGCAAAAGATCTGAGGCTGAAAGATGCAGATATAATATTAAGCTCTCCGTACACAAGAGCTTTGCAGACAGCGGCAATCCTGTCAAAAGAATTAGGAATAGAAATCATTGTTGAAACGGATCTGCATGAGTGGTTAGCCAACAAGAATTATATTTACGAGGAGGATGAAGCAGCTGAAAAGAACTACCGGGAATATCAGGATAATCAGGGGAGATATCCTGACGAAAGAGAAAGAGACTGGGAAGATGCACAGATCATCAAAGAACGTGTATCAGCTGTTTTAAAGAAGTACAAGCATTATGAAAAGGTAATTGTCGCCTGCCACGGAACGCTGATGCAGGCGGTTACAGAAAAACATCATCCTCGGAACGGTGAG
Source organism: Roseburia sp. (assembly GCA_014804775.1). GTDB lineage: Bacteria > Bacillota > Clostridia > Lachnospirales > Lachnospiraceae > Roseburia. The sequence goes on from JAAUZB010000028.1 coordinate 22,472, forward strand.
ATCGTTGAATTTGAACTGTAAAAGCTTTTGGTACATTATGGAGAGATAAAAGATGCGTGAAACGGTTTTTGCATATATCAAAAAGAAATATAAAACTTCCCCCGAATATCCTTGGGCAAAGGATAACAGCAGTGCTGTCTTTCGCCACAGTGACAATAAAAAGTGGTTTGCTTTGGTGATGAATGTGGGGAAAGATAAGCTGGGATTTTCAGATACGCGATATGTCGATGTCATCAATCTTAAGATCAGCGATGTAATGTTTCGGGACATACTGGTGCAGGAGGAGGGCATACTCCCTGCTTATCATATGAATAAAAATCATTGGATCACGGTACTTCTGGACGGCACAGTGAAGGAGGATAAGATTTATGACCTCATCGATGCGAGCTTTGCAGCGACCGCATCGAAGAAAAAGAAAGAGAAAATCCGTCCGCCCAAAGAATGGATTATTCCGGCGAATCCGAAGTTTTATGACATGGAACACGCCTTTGACAATGCAAAGACGATTGAATGGAAACAGAGCAGCAGTGTGAAAGTTGGCGATACAGTTTTTATGTACGTAGCGGCTCCGGTATCGGCAATTCAATATAAATGTAAGGTCGTGGAGGTGGATATTCCGTACGATTATCAGGACAAGAATCTGACAATTACCACATTGATGAAGATTAAACTCCTGCGGAGGTATGATGCGGAACAGTTTACCTTTGGCAGACTGAGGGAAGAGTATGGGATTTACGCCGTGCGTGGACCGAGAGGGGTGCCGAACAGCTTAAGTCANGAACTGAATTTGGAATAGAGGACATTTTNNGGNGAAGGAAGGTCGATANATATGAAACAATTACTTTTTGGTGCAGCCTACTATGATGAATATATGCCATGTGAACGTCTGGACAAAGATGTTGCCATGATGAAAAAGGCGGGTATTAACACTGTGCGGATTGCGGAATCCACATGGAGCACCTGCGAGCCGCAGGAGGGTGTCTTTGATTTTTCTCACGTAGAACGCGTGATGGATGCGATGGAGAATGCNGGAATCAACGTGATNATNGGNACGCCTACNTATGCCGTCCCTACATGGATGGTAAAATCCCATCCGGATGTTCTGGCNGAGACGGTGAAAGGCAGGGGGATTTACGGNCCGCGCCAGATCATGGACATCACCCATCCNGTATACCGCTATTACGGAGAGCGGNTCATCCGTAAACTGATGGAATGNACTGCCCACAGAAAATGTGTGATCGGATTNCAGNTGGATAATGAGACAAANTATTATGGNACTGCGGGGAAAAATGTTCAGGAGCGNTTCGTGAAATACCTGCGNAAAAAATTTGATAATGATCTGGATGCAATGAACCGGGAATTCGGCCTGGACTATTGGAGCAACCGCGTCAATGCGTGGGAGGATTTCCCGGATGTAAGAGGCACTATTAACGGCAGTCTGGGTGCGGAATTTGAGAAATTCCAGAGAACTCTGGTAGATGAATTTTTAAGCTGGCAGGCGGATATCGTAAATGAATACCGCAGGGAAGACCAGTTCATCACCCATAATTTAGATTTTGAATGGCGCGGGTATTCATTTGGCGTGCAGCCCGATGTGGATCATTTCCATGTAGCAAAATGCCTCACAGTTGCAGGAGCGGATATTTACCATGCCACGCAGGATGCACTGACCGGAGCGGAGATTGCATTTGGAGGGGACCTGATCAGGTCGGTAAAGGGTGACAATTATCTGATTCTGGAAACTCAGGCACAGGGATTCCCGGGATGGACACCTTATAAGGGACAGCTGCGCCTGCAGGCATTCAGCCACATCGCTTCCGGGTCGAACAGCGTAATGTACTGGCATTGGCATTCCATCCATAATTCATTGGAAACGTATTGGAAAGGGATTCTCAGCCACGATTTTCAGGAAAACGACACATATCGGGAAGCGTGTNTGATCGGACGGGAATTTTCAGAGATTGGCAGCCATCTCGTGAACCTTAAGAAGAAAAATGATGTTGCAATTCTGGTCAGCAATGAGGCGCTGACTGCGTTGAAATGGTTCGGGATCGAGGCGACGGCAGCAGGAAATGAAGGAATCGGCTATAATGATGTCGTCCGCTGGATCTATGATACACTGTATAAAATGAATGTGGAATGCGATTTTGTCTGGCCGGAGTCCGAAAACCTGAATGAATATAAAGTGATCGTTGTGCCGGCTCTCTATGCGGCACCGGATTCTCTGTTAAAGAGGCTGGAGCAGTATGTTCAGGACGGAGGGCATCTGGTTGCGACTTTTAAGACTGCATTTGCGAATGAGAATGTAAAAGTCAACCATGAGATACAGCCGCATATTTTGAANCGNTGNCTTGGAGTGACATATCACCAGTTCACATTTCCGAAAAATGTGGGNCNGTCCGGAAAGATAATCGGAGATTCTGAACAAGGAAAAGCGGAAGTTTTCATGGAGCTTCTGGTGNCGGGCGGAGCAGAGGTTTTGGCGGCTTACGACCATTATAACTGGAACGGATATGCNGCTGTAACCAAAAACAGCTANGGCAGAGGNAANGCCGTCTATTTNGGATGCATGACAGATAAAAACACNNTGGAAAAAGTTCTGGATGATATTTTGCACGATGCAATGGNAGAGGTGCCNGAAGAAAGATTCCCCATTATNGTGAGAAAAGGGAAAAATGANTTCGGGAAGACGGTAAGGTATTACCTCAATTATTCTGCATCAGACCAGANCGTGAAATACAGATTTCCGGCTGGCACAGAACTTTTGTCAAATACAGAGGTTCAAAGCCAGGAGGATATCCGCATCCCGGTCTGGGGCGTTAAGATTATAGAAGAAAAATAGGACAGGTCGTGAAATGTAATCCGAGATTCCCGNCTTAAGGGGAAAGATGAATATAAACAGAATAAATTGCAGCAGTGAAAGTGACGATACAAATGCAGGAGGAGCAGAGATGTTCCTCCTGTTTTCATGTGAGAACAGAACAGCCGGCGGGGAAAGAAACTGAACGGAAAAAACCCGTATGCATGAGGTTGGCGCCAACGACATCAATCTCACGCCAGGACTTCTGAAAAAGTAACAGGAAAACAGGCACATACCGTTCATGACTTTTGACTGACGATTCATGCAGATGACATAAATTATAATAGATTTTGTTGTATACTGTCGAAAAGTATGTTTAACATAGGGAGGTATCACCATGAGATGGAAAATCGCAAACGGTGTTAACAGGATGACAGCCGTACTATGCATGATTGGCATATTGTTCCTGTCATTTCCTGCGACATTGACAGTAAAAGCACAAGAACAAGGTGATGCAAAGCTTGCAGCATCTGCAGTTACAGCAGAGAGAAAAAGCACGGCGGNGGTCACTGTCACATTGGAAGGGAANCCCGGAATCTGGGGGNTGAAGTTTAATGTTGGTTATGACCATTCTGCCCTGACCCTTCAAACAGTGGAAAACGGCAATATCTTTGAGGCAAATGATATTGTTTTGCCAGACAGTCTTGACAGGGAACAATACGTTTTCGTTGCGGCATCAAACGAGCTGGAAGATATTGCTGCCGATGGAGATATGGTCATACTGAGCTTTTCGGTGGACGAAAATGCGGCNGCCGGATCCTATCCCATNACANTAGAATTNACACAGGCAATTAATGTGGCAGGTGAGGNTGTTAAGATAAACGTCATTGAAGGCAGTGTCACGGTCAAAGCAGATGAAACGGATGACGGGGAATCAGATCAGCCGGAAACCGAGGTAATGACAACAGACAACGGGGCCGGAGATGACAGTAATCCGCTCTTGTGGATTGTGTTGGTTGTGGTNGTATTGGNCGGCGGCGGAACCTGCTGCGTACTGTATATGCGTAGAAGACACGGAGACCGTTGAGAAAGGGAGAGAACGAAATGAGGAAGATGTGGAAGAGAATTATTTGCAGCATCCTTATNGCAGCNACGATTTTTACAGAATTGCCAGTGAGTGCAATGGCTGCGTCGGACACTGCNAATACTGAGACAGGNACCCGTGTGTTCGGCGATGCGGACGGAAACGGTGAACTGNATGCAAAAGACATTGCAATGATACTGCGATACATAGTCGAGGANAATCCNTCNGGATTNCANNATACAAATGCNGACGTTACAGAAGANGGCACTGTGGANCTGAAGGATTTGCTGGCGATNAGAAAGCGCATGNCGGAGTNGGAATATGCGGACAATGGNAGTACGCGCAAGAAAGCTCCGACTGNAGGCANACCNTCCACGGGAAATACAGCGGANAAGACCCCGAACGGCTCTGCTGCCNGNGNGTCCTATGCTGCGAATCAAGGTCAGCNGNCNTCGCAGTCATCACAGAATTCCGTAATCGGGAACTACATAACAAAGAACCCCGTNATCGGGANCACNGAAATCGAGGATACCGAAATCGNGGATACCGAAAGCGGGGGCTCCGACGACACTACTACGACAACCACCTATTATCAGGTGACATTTGCGCTGGGAAACGGGCAGGACAGCATTGACCTTCCCGAAGCGAAGACCTATGCCGAAGGCACCCAGATCGACACGCTGCCCACGCCAGTGCGGCAGGATGTGGCGTTCCTGGGCTGGTACTACGACGCGGCTCTGGCTGAACCGGTGGGGAATTCGGACACCGTGGACCGGAATATGACCTTGTACGCCAAGACGGACAGTCTGGACGGTCTTGATATCCAGGAGACGCCCAATTACATCACGGTAACGGACGTGGAGCCCACGTTCCAGCTGCAGCTGAGCGGTACGGATATCGATCCCGCTGACCTGACCNTCATNCAGGTGTCCGCCAACAACGCAGAAGTCCCGTTCACCGTGGANTCCAATGGGAACGTGACAATTACCGGCGGCTGGGAGNACGGCCACACNTATAAGGCAGTGCTGAAGGATGACAGCTCCGCCGTGTTCGTGCATGAGGGACAGCCTCAGCAGACATCCATNCGGGTATTCAACATCATCNTCAAGAAAGCNCCGGTACAGAACCTGTCACTAAACGACGCTGANGGCGGGATGAAGTACATACCAAAGACNGACATCNCNNNTATGAGCNATAGTATGCAGGGNCTGTTCACCGCTTCTCTGAAGGCGGGNAATGTNGGNGANACAACGATAGATAAGGTGGANCANACNGGTACGTTTACTTATTCNGGAAGCGAGNCCTTAAGCGTGGGNGATGTTGTNGCCGTCTACGANGGCAAGCNTCCCNANNAGCGNGAGACCGATGAGGANCGCGAGGCGTCCATCATATACGTNGANATNACNNANNTAAGCGGGACAACTTACAGCTACATGACCGCGNACGCAGAGGACGTGCTGTTCACCCCNGATGTGCTGCCGGTGAATAGAGATAAAATGACGGGCGGGAGCAATACGCTTACGCTGCCAGNGAGTGATCTGGACTTCTCCGGCCCTGATTTNGCAGACATGGGTCTGAATTCCGACACCACCATAGACGAAGGGGATTTCCTTGCCTTTTATGATGGNAGTCTGGAGGACGGCAGCAATCTTACCTATGGNANGATNANNNGCGTACAGGAAAACAACGAAGACGATACATATACCATAACATACGCCGATGTCAGCGAGAGCGAAGTCTATGCGTCCATGGACATCTACACCGAGGAGAACAGGGAGATCGAGCTGACGGATGAGCAGATCAGGGAGATTGAGCAGGACATCCTGACTCAGGCGGTAGAGAGCGGCTTCGTGGACGAGGCGGCGGAGTATCTGACCGCCCTGGCTCTCGAGACCGACGGCTTCCAGGAGCTGGCGGAGGACTTTGACATCCAAAACTATGCCNTCACGTTTGACGANGGTACNCCNGTCGGCGAGTACGGNCTGTCCCTGATGGCGGACAGCGGCNGNGCCCANATCACCAAAAAGGANATCAAGCCCACCGTCCATNTAGGCAAGCTGGATCATTTTGAGAACAATAGGGGCATCCGGGTGGAGCTGAACATGGAGCTGGAGATCACNGTGGATCTGGGGAAAGACAGNAGTATCGTGATNGATCTTCTTGCCGTGTTCGAGCAGGAGGTCATGCTGAGCGTGAACACCAGCGGCGGCGCCATCTGGAAGAAGAAATGGATCTTCCCATACATCGCCGACTATCGGCTCAACGCCAACCTCGACATGGGCACCTACACCGGCATCGGCATCACCGCCACTGCCCAGACCAAGGGCAAGGATGACGAGAAGTTCGACTGGGGCATGTCCACCGGAAATTCGGCAGGGGACAAGATCATCGATATCGGCAAGCAGATCAAGGAGCTGATGGACAAGAAAGATAAATTCCTGAACTACGACCTGGTGGGCGGAAAGGATGACGATGACGACGATGACGACGACGGCATCCCCATCTCCGGCGGTCTGGAGGAGAAGTATGCTGCCATGATCAAGGAGGCGGACGAAAGCTGGATCGACATCTTCAGGACGGAGATATTCTCCCAAGAGGGGCACGTGGATCCCTACTACATCCTTTGCTACGGCATCAAGGCAGACTTCGTGGTGGGAGCCAGCTTCTATGTGACCATGGGTATGACCTTTACCTACGAGGTGGCAAAGAGGTACAACTTCTCTATCCTCCTGTTTGCGCGGGAGTGCACCAACGATACCATCGACCTGAAAGCACCCGAGTATGAGTTTACCTTCTACGTGATGGGAACTATGGGCATCCGGGCAGGCGTAGAATTTGAAGTCGGCGTGGGACTGTTCTCACTGAAGCTGGACAGCATCGGCATCACCGCCGGAGCGGGGGTATATGTCCAGCTGTGGGGCTACTTCTTCTACGATCTGAAGGGTGTGAAAGACAGCAATACGGGCAAATATGAAAAGACCAGCCAATACTCCGGGGCAATGCTGATCGAGATCGGCGTCTACCTGAAAATTACCTTTAAAGCGCAGCTGTTCAGCAGCAAAAAGCTGACCTATCAGCCCACGCTGTATGAGAACTATTGGCCCTTCTTCACCATAGGCGAACGGGAGAATGTGCTGGGTTTTGCGGAGAAAGATGATGACGGGAACGAGATCCAGACGGAGTATGACATGTTTACTGTTCGGACCCTTACGCTGCCCTCCTCCCTGTTCTCCATGCGGTATCTGAACATGATAACCGGCGAGATTGGCGGCGATGAGGACGAGAACGAGACCACCAAGGTCACAGAGATGAAGGCAGGCAAGAACTGGGACGATGAGACCGAGAGCCACTTCACTATTGAGATGTCTGACTCCCGCTACACCTACAACCCTGCAGACAACACCGTGACCGTCAACCCGGGAGATCTCAGCTTCCTGCCTGACTGTGAGATGACCATCCGCTGGAAGAGCGGCACCTTGGCATTCTCCTCCGAGCCCATTGAGCGTAAGGTCATTATCGGCTGGAGCGACCCCGAAAATGTCCGGTACATCGCCTTCGACAGCCGGGGCGGAAGTCCGGTGCGCCAGATCCTCGGAGATCCTGGTATGGCGATCACCCTGCCCAAAGATCCAAGCAAAAAGGGCTACGACTTCGGTGGCTGGTACACTGACAGCGCCTGCAGCACCCCCTTTGCTCTCACAGAGATGCCCGAGGACTTCAGCGGGGAGAAAGGTATCACCGTGTACGCCAAGTGGATTCCCCGGGACGACACTCCGTATACCGTGGAGCACTACCAACAGGAGCTGAACGGCAGCTACACCCTGGCTGACACCGACAGGCTGAACGGCACCACCGACAGCGACGCTGCCGTGACGTGTAAAACCGGCGGCGAATGGGAGCATTTCGAGGTGAAAAATATGCCCACCGCCCAGATCGCCGGCAACGGCACCACTGTGGTACGGGTATACTATGACCGGAAGAACTACACAATAGAATTTACCTACGGGACGCCGTCCGGCGTCGATGCCGATGCCATACCTGCGGCAAAGACCTACACTGCCAGGTACGGCGCGACGGTCTACGCTCCCCTGCTGGGTCTGAGAGGCTATGAAATGGCAGGCTTTGTCGACGTGCCTGAAAGCGGAGAGGTTGTGGTGACAGGCGATGCCAGCTATGACGCCCAGTGGATCGCCGGACAGGCGGACTACCGGGTGGAGCATTACTCGCCCCGGATGAGCGGTGACGGGTATATCCTCTCTGGTGAGAATACTGTCCAAAAGAATACCGCCCTCTCCGGAAGTACCGTACAGGTTGCGGACCTGATCCAGACGATAGAGGGACTGACCTTCCAACAGGCAATCGTAAACGGCGAGGAGGTCACGCAGGCAGTGATCGCTGGCGACGGCTCCACTGTTATCAGACTTTACTACGGCTGGAGCGTCCACACCCTGACGCTGGACCCTAATGGGGGCACCCTCGGGGGCAAGACGGAGGCAAGCGTCCTTTCGGTGGCATTTGCCCAGCGGCCCGGCGTCACTGCGCCGGAGCGCATCGGCTATGACTTCGCCGGGTGGTACACAGACGCGGCATGCGCGGAGGAGAACCTTTTTTCCACGGAGACTGCCCCTGCCATGCCCGACCGGGATCTGACCCTTTACGCTAAGTGGACACCCAAGAGCGGCACCGCCTACAAGGTAGAGCATTACCGGCAGGATGCCACCGGGGACGGCTATACCCTGTTCGAGACCGAAGACAAGACCGGAACCACCGGCGCATCAGTCACAGCTACAGCCAAGAGCTACGAGCATTTCAGTCTGAACGACTCCGCCGTCGGCGCGGTTCCTACCGGCGAAATAGCGGCGGACGGCTCCCTGGTGCTCAAGCTCTATTACGACAGGGAAACTTTTACAGTGACCTACGATCCTGACGGCGGAACTCTTGAGGGGAACGAAAGTACCCGGATCTTCCGCTATGAGGCAGCGTTTTCAGCCCCGGCCGTGACCCGTGCCGGGTACGGTCTGGACGGCTGGTTTGACGGGACCGGGACCATGTACGACAGCACAAAGACAATCACTGCCGATGTGACCGTCACTGCCCGGTGGACCGCCGGAGCGACCAGCTACAAGGTGGAGTACTATCAGCAGGACACGGACGGCGCCTATCCCGCCACCCCCAGCTATACTGACACCAAGAGCGGCACCGCGGACACTGCGATCGATCTGGATGCCTTAAAACGCGACGATACCGGCTTTACCTTCGACAAGGTCGGTCAGGAGTCTTACACCATTGCGGGAGACGGCTCCACCGTGGTCAAACTCTACTACAGCCGCAACAAGCATACCCTGACATGGGATCTGGGCGGCGGCACGGCTTCGGACGGCTACACGCAGGGTGATGTCTACTTCGGTGCGCCGGTTACGGCTCCCGCGGTGACAAAGACCGGCTATACCTATGAGTGGGACAGCACGCCGCCGGTTACCATGCCAGACGAAGATCTGACCCTTACCGCCAGCTGGACCCCCATCACCTATACGGTGAAGCTTGACTTAAACGGCGGCAGTATGGCGGAGGGAGTGGAACCCCTGGAGGATGTAACGGTTGCTTATGACGAGACCTTTACGCTTCCTGCATCTGGCGATATAACACGGGAACATTACGAAACCAATGGTTGGTCAACGGACAAGAACAGCACAGAGGCAGAGTTTGAACTCGCAGAGACGCTGAGCAGCCTGACGGCGGAGAATGGAGCCACCGTGACCCTCTATGCCCTGTGGACGCCCGTGAAGTATTACTTTGACTTTTACCACAACGGCGGCACGATCGGGAACGGGAGTCTCAGCGGTGAATACTATCGGTACGACTACACCATCGAGGACATCAAGGCAGGTCCCATCCCACTGCCCGCGATCAACAGGGCAGAATATGATTTCCTTGGTTGGTATGAGAACAAAGACTTCTCCGGCGACCCAGTGACCGTAATCCCCGTGACTGCCACCGGCGGTGCGAGTTATTATGCCAAGTGGGAGCGGTCAAAGACTCCGGTGGTCTACACGGTTCTGCCGGCTCTGGACAGCGGGACCAATACCTCAGTCAGCACCCTTTTGGCTGAGGATGCGACTCCGCTCGAAGGGGTGATCCCCGGTGGTGCGCTGCCCACACCGGAGCTGGCAAACGGGGAGTTCCTGTATTGGTGTACCGACAAGGAAGACCCCGCCAACAGCAAGGTGACGAACCTTCCGTCGAACCAGACAGACCCCTATCAGGTCTACATGGTATATGTGCCGAAGAACATCGCGTCCGAGGCTGATATGAAGCTCCTTGGCGCCTGTTGCGATCTGCTCGGGGAAGACTTGAGCGACAAAAAGTTTAAGCTGACCGGCGACTTCGCACTGGGTACGGATTGGGAGTCGATCGACAATTTTTGTGGAACTCTTGACGGTGACGGACATACCATCACTTATAACGGCGCCAACGCATCGCTTTTCAGTGAGCTCAAGGGTGCCGTGGTACAGAACCTGGATATTCAAATCGCACAGGACATTGTTATAGATGCGAATACGTTGGGTGAGGAGAGAGGTGAGGTGGGATTTGGTTTGGTGACGCGGAGTATGAACGGGTTCTGCCGAATCGAGAATGTTCATGTAGGCGGGGGTACAATCCAAGTCGACAACACCAGCGATAAGTATAAAAGACTAAGCATCGGCGGCATTATAGGGATTGCCGTCAATGCCAAAGAGCAAACAATAATTAACTGCACCGTTGGCGATCTGCGAAAACCGTTGAATATCACTGTTACAGGGAATGAAGGTAAATATATGGACATCGGTGGAGTCATAGGAACATTAGGAACATACAACACAACAATGACCGGAGCGGACGCTAATGCCCCATGCCTCACATATAATGACAGCTTGAGTTCCGACCGCCGCCAGATTTGTGTTACTATATCGGTCACTGAGGATTTTTCTGTATATCTTGATTACTTTGGCGGTGTTGCTGGAAAAGGTTATGGCGCTGGGACGATGTTTGAGAGTGGTGATTTTGATATATACGCCCGGCTGCCTAACCTTGAGGAAGATATGTCCGGAACGATTGCGGGCAGAGCGTCAGGTGGTGGCGGCTGGGTATGGATCGCTTCCGAAGCCCAAGTGACAGCTCACAGTAATATCGAAAGCACATGCGGCTATCTTTCAATCGGGAGTAGTCTAATAGCTGGCGCATATAGCCACACAACGGACGGAACTCCTGCCGCTCCCTAGCCAAATCCGGTCCCAGATAACGGCGAGGATAACACACAACAATAATAGGAACTGCATAGCCTGTCGAAGTATTAAGGGGCTGCCGCACTAAGCGGCAGTCCCGTTTTTAGCAAAGCAACAATTTCATCAGAATTTCTAACGCCCTGATTCCCTCCACGGTTTTGCATTTGACTTTCGTGTCGTTTTCATGTATTTTCATGCTGTTTCATTGTTTCTTGAAATTCAGTCTGTTATAATACAAGGTATGTGCTGACATGGAAGGAGTGCTTTGATATGAACCGTATATTCGATAATAAGCCAGTAAATACATCAAGGCAAAGTGAATTCGATTATTTAAAGGGATTTTTTATGGTGTTTATCTTTTTGGTACACGCCTATCAGGCTACATTGAGCAATGAAGATATCGTTATAAGAATAATATACGGATTTGCTACCTTATCGGGTGTGGCCATATTTATATTTGTAATGGGTATGGGAACAGTATACAGCAAGCGGTCAGAACCAAAGTCGCTTGCAAAAAGCGGTATTGTCATGATCGCATACCAGTACTTGAGCAATATAGCTTATCTCGCCGCATTTACTTTGCCTTATCTGTTCGTAAGGAATAGACTTGACGACAAGCAGGTATATTATGATCTTTTGGTGGAATATTTGCAGTTTATAAATGTGTTTTTTATAACGGGTATCATATATCTGGCGCTTGCACTGGCTAAAAAATTGAAGCTTTCACCTATCGGATATGCTGTTGTCGGTTTGCTGCTCGCCATAGCTGCTCCGTTTATATACGGAAGACCCGTGGATGTTCCTGTGCTTGGCTACATCGTAAAGATCATTATAGGTGAGGATTATTTTGTTACCTTTGCCGCAGTTTACTTTTTGTCCTACGCATTTTTGGGTGTAGCGTTCGGATATTTGCTGCAAAGAGTAAAGGATAAAAAAGCGTTTTACGGTATAGTAATGCCGGCATGCGCAGTTATCGCTTTGGCGTGGTGGATATTTACTGTAATGAAGTACGGGATTGGAGATGAACTATACAGTTACCTGTGTGTAGGGTATACCCAGCCCGATCTGTTTCATGTTGCCGCAAGCATTGCGCACGTTCTTTTCTTTGCGGGTGTGCTGTACTTAGCTGACGGGGCAATGAAAAAAAGCGGAGTGATCGGAAGACAGATACTTTATTACAACAGACATATATCAAAATATTATGCAATACATATAGGTGTCTATTTTGTTATATACGGCTTTCATAAATACGAAGGATTTTCACCGTTGCAATGCTGGATTATTACTGCCGTGTGCATGATAGTCACGGACGTAATCGTAAAGTTCTATGTAGGTCTGACTGAATCCAGTCACAACACGTAACCGTCCAGTCGCTACATTTTAGAGTCTTTTCTGAAAAAATTGCCGATAAAATAAATGAACGGGAAGGAGGAAGAGCATGAGAATCACAACTCATATGTTAAATGAATCAGCAAGAAGGGCAGGGCTGCCGGTCAACAACACATCACTTTTGAATTATATCAACAACGACAGTTCAGAAAATACGCTGCTTAGTGCTTTGGATAAAAATGGCAGCGGTGCAGTAGACACAGTGAAAAAAAGCAGTTATGAAAAGCTGGAAAAGGAAGCAGACCAATTGCTGCAGAAAACAGAGGTCTTTACAGACGAGAGCAAAGATTCTGTTTTTGCAAGGGCAAGGCAAAGCGGAAGCAGTCAGGAGATTTATGATGCGGCAAAGAGGCTTGTGCAGCAGTATAACTCTGTGGCATCATCATTGAAAAAGGCGCCCAGTGCTTTAAATAATTTTTATGGGCAGATGATGAGGGAGGCAGCTTCGGAAAACAGCGAAGCTCTGAATAATATCGGAATCACTCTCGCAAAAGACGGGACGCTGAGCATTGATGAGGAAAAGCTAAAGTCATCGGATATCGACGCATTGGAACAGGTGCTTGGTCCGGCGAACGGCTTTTCAAGTAAAGTAGCATTTCTGGCAAACCGTATTTCCGACAATGCGCAGGCGAATGTGCAGAGTCTGACCAGCCAGTATACTTCCACGGGAACGTTTTATTCTGCATTGGCAAGTAAATATAATTTTTTGGGTTGATTTAGTTTGATGGAAAAAGGACCGCGAAGGTCCTTTTTTCTTATTCAAAATTAGGATCAGCCTGTATTCCATGTACAGAACCGGTCACAAATAATATAATTATGATAGCCATATTTATGAATCTGATGTATGATTGTAAGTAATATTATTAGAACGGAAAGAAGGATGATGCTTTTATGGAAACATATCAGGAATTCTTGGACAGAATTAACTCATTTGAAAAAAAGGAAATAGATTATGGAGACAAGCAGTTTAAGGGAAATCCGTCACTTTCACAAAAAATTGATAAAGATAATATGTTTAGAAATTTTTACGGAGATACTATAGTTTTTGCACTGGATGATATCATAAAAGAAAGATTGGCTGAATATGTGGACTTGCTATATCGGTCTGCTCCGCAATGCTTTTGTGAAAGATTAGTTCCAAATACGTTTCATGTAACTTTGCACGATCTCAGTAATTCCCCGACTTTACGGGACGTGGCAGAGGAGTTGTTTGAGAATGAACTCAAGGTAATAGAAAAAAGAGAAGAAATACAAAAACACGAAAATACAAAAATAAAAATGAAGAGTAAATATATATTTAATATGGTGGATACCAGTTTGGTTTTGGGATTGTATCCTTCGGATGAGGATGGATATTGCAGATTAATGGAGTTATATTCCATTTTTGATAATGTAAAGAGATTAAGCTATCCTTTTACACCGCATATTACGTTGGCATATTATAATATTAACGGATTTGATTTGCAGTCTGCCAGAATTTTAGAGGATGCTGTCAGTCAACTTAACAATAATGAAATAGAAATAGAGCTAAGTGTGAATAATCTATACTATCAAAAATTTAAAAGTATGAATGATTATATTGATATTATTAATTTAAACAAATTATGAGCGGATAAACTCAAATTATATTACAAGGCTTGAAAAAGCAATGATTTTACGATAGGATAAGATTGAATTTTATATAAGATAGGAGTAAAAGACGATGAATATGGAAATTACGAAAAGTATTTGGTATGTAGGAGTAAACGATCATGAAGTGGATTTGTTTGAGGGGATGTATGTTGTAGAAAACGGTATGGCATATAATTCCTATGTGATCGTGGATGAAAAGGTAGCCGTAATGGATTCGGTGGATGCTCATTTTGGACAGGAATGGCTGGGGAATATTCACAATGTTTTAGGGGACAGGGAGCCGGATTATTTGATCGTCCAGCATATGGAACCTGATCACAGCGGAAATATTGTCAATTTTATGGAAAAGTATACGAAGGCAACAATAGTTGCGAGCGCCAAGGCATTTTCTATGATGAAAGACTACTTCGGTACGGATTTTGCGGACAGGCAGGTCACTGTGGGAGAAGGCGATACCCTGTCTCTGGGAGCTCATACTCTGACTTTCGTTACCGCGCCAATGGTACACTGGCCTGAGGTCATCGTGACATATGACAGTCTGGACAAGGTACTGTTTTCGGCAGACGGTTTCGGAAAATTCGGTGCCCTGGATGTTGACGAGGACTGGGCGTGCGAGGCTCGCCGTTATTATTTCGGCATTGTGGGCAAATACGGTGCACAGGTGCAGGCACTCCTGAAAAAAGCGGCGGGGCTTGAGATCGAAAAAATATGCCCGCTGCACGGACCTGTTCTTACGGAGAATCTGAGTTACTATCTTGACCTTTACAATACATGGTCATCTTACGGCGTTGAGACAGAGGGCGTAGTAATTGCTTACACTTCGGTATACGGAAATACGAAAAAAGCCGTGGAGAAGCTGGCAGAAATGTTGAAAGAGCAGGGTTGCCCCAAAGTTGCTGTAAATGATCTTGCACGCTGTGATATGGCAGAGGCAGTAGAGGATGCTTTCCGATACGGTAAGATGGTGCTTGCGACCACTACCTATAATGCAGAGATCTTTCCCTTCATGCGGGAATTTATCAATCATTTGACAGAGCGCGGATACAAGAACCGCACTGTCGGACTTATCGAGAACGGCTCATGGGCACCTGTTGCGGCCAAGGTGATGAACAAGATGCTGGAAGGCTGCAAGAATTTGACTTTCACAGAAACCACCGTACACATTCATTCTGCGCTGAATGAGGAAAGTACGGCGGAACTTCAGGAAATGGTCAAAGAACTGTGCCGGGACTATACTGCATAGTCCGATATATCATTTGGGGAGTAGCAGGAATTTTGCACTGGAGGGAGAAGCGTAATGGATATAAAAGCAATCCTGTCAAAAATGACATTAGAGGACAAAATCAGCCTCTGCACAGGGGCTGACTTCTGGCACTCCAAGAAAATGGAGAAATATGGAATTCCTGCCTTTATGATGTCAGACGGTCCGCACGGATTGCGTTACCAGAGCGGTGAGACAGATATGATCGGGGTGAATCAATCGAGTCCCGCTACCTGCTTTCCCACGGCAGTAACAGCAGGAGCTACATGGAATCCGGTGCTTTATGCGGCTGAGGGCAAAGCGATCGGAGAGGAAGCCGTGAAATACGGTGTCGATGTCGTTTTAGGTCCCGGATGCAATATCAAGCGTAATCCTTTGTGTGGACGAAATTTTGAGTATATCTCGGAAGACCCATATATTGCCGGGAAAATGGCTGCGGCATTTGTCTGCGGGCAGCAGAGCGCGGGCGTATCATCCTGCGTGAAACATTTTGCTGTCAACAACCAGGAATACAAGCGGCAAAATGGAGACAGTCAGGTGGATGACCGTGCACTTCGCGAAATTTATCTGGCGCCTTTTGAAACCGCCGTGAAGGAGGGCAGTCCCGGAACCGTGATGTGCTCTTACAACAAAATCAACGGTGTCCATGCCAGCGATAATAAGTGGCTGCTCACTGACGTGCTGCGTGAGGAATGGGGATTTGACGGCATGGTGGTCACCGACTGGGGCGCAATGTGCGACCGGGTCAAAGCCTATCTGGCAGGATGCGATCTGAATATGCCCGGAGGCTCAAAATATATGGAGAAGGAAGTGCTGGAAGCGGTCAGAAACGGAACGCTTTTTGAGTCGGACATTGATGCAGTGGTAGAAAGAATTATCCGTCTGGCACTTTATTTTGCAGAAATACAAAAAGAAAGCAGCTTTGATGCCGATGCTCATAATCAGCTTGCCTGTACAGTCGCAGAGCAGGGTGCAGTGCTGCTGAAAAATGATTCGAACATTCTTCCGGTCAAGGCAGAAGATATCGTACTGATCGGAGATATGGCAAAGAACTTCCGCTATCAGGGCGCCGGATCGAGCCATATCAATCCCATTAGTCTCACAAGCCTTACAGATGCTCTGCCAAAGGTTCCATATCTTCCCTGCTGTGATGCAGATGGCAATGTGACGGAGTCAGATCTGCAGCAAGCGGCTGCAATGGCGAAAAAGGCCAGGATCGCCGTGATCGTGGCAGGTTTGCCGGACAGTTATGAATCGGAAGGATTTGACCGTGAGAACATGAAACTGCCGGAGGGACATAACCAGATGATCGAGGCGGTTGCTGCTGCCAATCCCAATACGGTGGTGGTATTGCTGGGCGGAAGTGCTATGGAACTTCCGTGGCTCGATAAGGTAAAAGCTATTTTATACATGGGCTTATCCGGTCAGGCAGGCGGGCAGGCATGTGCCAATTTGTTGACAGGAAAGGCAAATCCCAGCGGCAGACTGACCGAAACATGGCCGTTGCAATATGACGATGTGATATCCAAGGATACTTTCGGAAAACGCAACGTGGAATATCGGGAAAGTATTTATGTGGGTTATCGCTATTATGATAAAGCCGGTGTTGCTGTTCGTTTTCCTTTTGGACATGGACTGAGCTACACAGAATTTATTTACAGGAATTTGCAGATACATGACCGTACGGTAACGGCGACTGTCACGAATACAGGCAGCATTGCCGGTGCCGAGGTGGTGCAGTTATACATCGCACCGCCGCAGGACGGAATCCACCGCCCGGTCAGCGAATTAAAAGGCTTTGTCCGTGTGGAGCTTTTGCCTAACGAAAGCAGGCAGGTTACATTTACCCTTGATGACCGAAGTTTTGCCATCTGGGCAGACGGTTGGAAGGTGCCCGGCGGCAAATATGAGGTGCTGCTCGCCGCTTCTTCCCGGGATATCCGTCTGCGCGGTTTTGTCGAGATTGAGGGAGAGACGGTAAAGCCTTCAAGATGGCAGACAGGCAGTTGGTATAGGACGCTTTCCGGCAAGCCGTCCCGCGAGGAATGGGAGATGGCGATGGGGCATGCTGTTGCAATTGTTCCCGAAGCGAAAAAAGGACAGTTTACGATGGACAATTCCTGTTGGGAGATGAAAAGCAGTTCCCTGATTATGAAAATACAGTACAAGGTCACAGAAAATATCATTGCCAAGAGCTTTGGCGGAAAAAAGGATTACTCCGATCCGGCATTTAAGATGATGATGGTCTGTGCCACCGACTGCCCCCTGCGGGCTTCCGTGATCAGTGCTGGCGGTTCTATGTCCGACTCTGTGGCACAGGGGCTTTTGGATATGGCAAACGGTCATTATATTCGTGGAATCAAAGCGATGCTAAAGAAATAAGATAAGAGGACTCTTTTATTTGTTGCATAAATTTCTCCGAAGCCTTAGAGAATATTTGATATTTCTTCCATATAATGCACATGCCTTCTTCTATTTGGGGGGAGAGCGGGCGGAAGCATAAATTGCTGTTACCGGAAGTGTTGATTATTTTATCAAATCCGATTGCATATCCCAAGCCTTCCTCCACCATTAGGGAGGCATTAAAAAGCAAATTATAGGTGGCAACAATTTTAAGTTCAGAAATCTCGCGTTCTATCCATGCAGTCAGAATTCCATTATTATCATCTTGTCTCGATACGATCAGAGGCTTATCCCACAAATCCTCAGGGGAAATAGCTTCCTTTGCGGACAGTGGTGAATCCTTGCGCATCAGTACGCCCCAGATATCTTTATGGGGTAACGGGATCGAATTGTATTTTGCGTGGTCGATAGAGCCAAACACAATTCCAAAATCAATTAATCCCTTATCTAGTTGTTCAAGCACAAATTCAGAATTTCCACTGGAAATATGGTATTGAATGCCGGGACAGGTTTTATAAAGCTCTCTTGCCGCTTTTACGATAAAACGGACCGCATCGGTTTCTCCTGCGCCGATGTGGACATCGCCGACAGTGACTTGATCGGATAGAGAGATTTCCCGCTCGGTTTTTTGTACTAAATTCAAAATCTCTTCCGCCCTTCTTCTCAGGATCATTCCTTCCTCTGTAAGGGTGACTTTTCTGGAACCCTTCGTTCCGCGGATCAAAAGCTGTTTCCCTAATTCTTCTTCCATAGCTTTTATCTGGGTGGAAAGAGTGGGTTGCGAAAGGTGCAGTGATTCTGCTGCTCTCACAATGCTTTGTTCTCTTGCCACTGCAAGAAAATATTGAAGTACACGCAATTCCATATTCTGGCATCCTTCCTTCTTATATTTCACTTCATGCAATATAGCATATTTTTCAATAGGTTTCAACTATACAAATGGATTAAAAATAAGTAATTGTTATTATATGGAGAGACAGGTATAATGAACATCGGAAATAAGATTTATGAATATTCAGATTGGCGACGGTGAGAAAAGATGGATGATAGAGGAATTATGCTGGAGAAACTGATCGAATATGGCTCGAAGGAAGCGATTGTTCAAAACCTGCAGGATGCGGGGTGTGCCCCGGACATCATTGAGTGCTGCATCACTTGCATAGAACAGGGAAAAAAGAAAGAGCTGCTGAAACGGCTGGAAGAGCACAGAACGGGTCTTTTGAACAAGGTGCATAAGGCAAAGCTCTTATCTGAAGACGAGTTTTGTCAAGAAGAAAAGTGTATAGACTGTCTTGATTATCTGGTTTATCAGATCACGCGCTGCTAAATTATGGAGGGAAATATCATGGAAATAATCGAAAATCAGACTTTTGACATGGAACGCGCACTTTACGGAAGCAAAGGTGTATTGGTAACAAACTGTTCTTTTGACGGACCGGCCGACGGTGAAAGTGCATTTAAAGAGGGGACGGACATTGTGACGGAGCATTGTTTTTTCAATCTGCGTTATCCGTTCTGGCATGACCGTGGACTCAAAATCACAGATTCAGAAATGACGGAGCTCTGCCGGGCAGCATTGTGGTATTCCGACAATATAGAGATCACGGATAGTAAGCTATACGGAATCAAAGCACTGCGCGAGTGCAGTGACGTCTCCATAAAGAACTGTGACATTATTTCGCCGGAATTTGGCTGGTCTGTACGGGGAATCTGCATGGAAGATACGACAGCAGTCAGTGAGTATTTTATGATGCGTTCAGAAAACCTGACATTCAAAGGCGTCAATTTTCAGGGCAAATATTCTTTTCAATACA